>CAYGXJ010000001.1:0-11482 GCA_964353865.1 uncultured Anaerolineales bacterium
TCGACCAGCATCGCATCGAACAGGTCACCGAGGGCGGCCGTCACGGCGGCCTCGTATTCGCCCGGGATCTCGAGCACGGCACCCAGTGCCTGCAACCGCCCCTGCACCAAGCCGCGCTGACCAGCGGCCATCACGGTGCGCACGCCGCTCGAATAGCCTAGGCCTTCGCGTTCGTCGTGCGCGAGCCCCGCGGCTCGCGCCGCAAGCTGCTCTTCGGCCGAAACGCGCGCCGCGGTCTTCTCACGCGCGGCGGCCAGCGCCACGCGCTGCGCGTCGAGTTCGCTTACCAGCGCCTGCAAGGCCCCCCGCGCCTCGGTCAGCCGCTCGCTCGCCTGCTGGTGCGCAGCCTGCACAACCTCGCGCTGCGCCGCGGCGTTCTCGATATTCTTCTCCGCCTGGCCATGTTCGCTCAGAGCCGCCTCGGCCGTGGCAGCCAAACGTTGCAGGCGGCCGTTCATCTCGGCCAGGGCGGCGGACTGGCGCGCGCTGTCGGCCTCCAGGTCGAGCAGATGCTGGCGCTGGGCTTCGGCCTTGGCGGCACGCTCGCGGCGCTCGTTCTCGCGCGCGGCGCGCGTGGCCTCTGCGGCGCTCAGTTGGTGTTGCATGTCGGCGGCCTCTGCCTGGAAGCGCACCATGTCTGCCTGCCCAAGGCGTGCGCGCTCTTCGAGGGCCGCCACGTCCGCCTCGGCTGCGATGAGCAGCGCCTGCGTTTCTTCGCGTGAGCGCGTGAGAGAGCGCACGTGCTCCTCGCTCGCGGCCAGGCTCCGCCCGCGCGTTTCGCGCTCCTGGTGCAATTGGGCCGCCTGGCGGTGCCAGGCGTTGAGCTGCGCGCGCAGTGTCGAGAGCTTGGCGCGCAGGTCGATCAGGCTGGTATCGCTGGCTTCTTGCTGCGAACGCAGATCGTCGAGTGTCTTCGCCGCCGCCTGAGCCTGCATGTGGGCCTGGGCCATCTCCGCCTGGCTGCGGTGCCAGTGGAATCCGTACCAAAGACGCAGCACGTCCTTGAGTTCCTGGCGGATGGTGTCGAATTCCGATGCGCGCTTGGCTTGGCGTTCGAGCGAGCGGACGCGCGGCTGAAGCTCGGCCAGAATATCCTGCACGCGTTCCAGGTTGTGTTGGGTCGCCTCCAGCCGCCGCAGTGCGTCTTCGCGGCGCGCGCGATACAGACCGATGCCCGCGGCCTCCTCGAACAGGCGCCGCCGCTCCTCAGGCTTGAGCGCGAGGGCCACATCCACCAGCCCTTGGCCGATGACGGTGTAGGTGCGCTCCGCCAGGCCTGTTTGCGCCAGCAGCTCTTCGATATCCTTCAGGCGCACATGCTGGTCGTTGAGCAGGTACTCGTTGCCGCCGTCGCGGTAGGCGTGGCGCGCAATAGCCACTTCGGTGTAATCGATCGGCAGCCCGCCATCACCGTTGTCGAAGGTGATCGTCGCGGAGGCCATGCCGGCCCGCGGCCGTTGCTCGGAGCCGGCGAAAATCATGTCCTCGGTCTTCTTGCCGCGCAGCAGGCCGTACGATTGCTCGCCCAACACCCAGCGGATGGCATCCGCGATGTTGGATTTGCCGCTGCCGTTGGGGCCGACGATGGTGGTAATGCCTTCGGCGAACTCGAAGTGCGTCTTCGAGGCGAAGGTCTTGTAGCCGTGGAGTTCGAGAGACTTAAGTCGGGGCATAGGATGTGCGCCGCGGGGCACGCAACGCCCCGCCAGCGTGGCGGGGTGTGCTCTTCATTATAGCACGGCCCCCACCGGTGGGGGTTGCTGGCGCACTTGGGGTCGGGAGTGGCGGCGCAGCCGGACTTGCCGCGAAGACGTGCGCGGCTACAATCGGCGGGTGAACCGGTGGAAAGACGCACTTCTCATGGAGGCTCGCATGTCGGCGCCCTGGCTCTACCTGCTCTCCACGGGAGCGCTCGGGGTGACATCCTTTGCGCTCTTTCGCGTTCGGACGCGGCGTGAGTATATGGACAAGGGCAAGTTATCATCCCTGTCGAGCGTCCTCGAACTCGTCGTGTGGCTGGCGTACGCAGCGATACCCTACCTCTACAACCCGCCGTGCTGGCCTTACGTGTGGAGCTGCCGGCCGTGGGTGCCTGCGGCCGTGGCGGGCATCGGCTACGGGCTCACGGCGATCGGCGCGCTCATCGGCTTCGGCTCGATGGCCTGGCTCGGGTTGCGGCGTTCGTTTGGCCGAAAGGTGGGTGACCTGTCGGCATCGGGGCCATACTCGCTCTCGCGCAACCCGCAAATCGTGGGCGGAACGTTGATGGTCGCGGGTGTCGCATGGCTGTGGCCGTCGTGGTATGCGCTGGGTTGGACCATGCTGTGGCCGGTGATGTTTCATCCGATGGTGTTGACCGAGGAAGAACATCTGCAGCGCATGTTCGGAGAGGCCTACCGCCGCTACAGCCAACAGGTCGCGAGGTACATCGGGCGAGGCGGAGCCTCGCCTCGGTGAATTGCAGGCGGGAGACAAGACCGTATGCCAGCTTCATCGCAACCGGCTGACGAGTTCGCCTTCGCACGGGCGCTCGATCCGATGGTCGCCCACATGGATGCTGCCATCGCTTCCCGTGCACTGCGGGTGGCACGGGCTGTGCGCGACTTCGGCGCGCGAGCCCGGGCGCTGGCAGTCCTCTCTCGCGCCGTGCCCGAAAAGGAGCGGCCGGCCCTTCTAGAGGAGGCACTGGCCGCCGCACGCAGCATTGGCGATCCATGGCGCAGGGTGCGTGCCCTTTTGCCGGCGGCGTCGCGCATGCCAGAGCCGGCGCGCGAGGCGCTGGCCCGCGAGGCATTCGATGCGGCAATGAATATTCAAGGCGATTGGCTGCGCGGACGCGCGCTCTCGATGCTCCGACGCATCCCCACCGCCGAGTTGCGCAGACGGGCGCTTGAGGCAGCGCTTGCGCTGAAGGCTCCGCAAGAGCGCGCCTCCGCGCTGTCCGCCTTCGCCGGGGATTTACCCCCCGACGAGTTGGAGTGGCTGTTGGCACAGGCGGCGTCGATTCCCGAAGAGTGGCTGCGCCAATCGTTACTGGCCTCCCTCGCCGAGCTCGGGCACGCGCTGCCCGATTGGGAACCGGCGCTGCGCGAGGACGCATTGGCCGAAGCGCGCAGCCTGGCCCAGCCGTCCGAACGAGCGGAAACGCTGAGCGGGTTATTGGCGGGCATGCCGGAGGAATTGCGCGCCCAGCCCGCGAGCGAGGCGCTTGCCGCGGCGCGAGCCGTCAGCGACCCGGCGGTTCGGGCCGCGCTGCTGGCCGACCTGATCGAGTTCCTCCCCGAGGGAAGAGTGAGCGAGGTTGTGGGCGAGGCCGGGCTTGCGGCTCGCGAGATCGTGGACCCGATTCTGCGTGCCGAGCGATTGAGTGGGCTGATCCCGTTTCTGAAGGAAGCCGAACGGCCCGCCGGCATTGGCGAGGTGCTGACGCCGTTTGACAGATGGCGTCCGTGGTAATCCAGGAGCCTCGCCGGCCACAAAGCCGCTCCCTTAGCGCATGCAACTCCAAGATTGCTTCGTCGCTTTGCTCCTCGCAATGACGATCGCAGACGTTGTCATTGCGAGCCCGGCGCTGCCGGGCGAAGCAATCCGGGAGCCACAGCGGCCACGGAGCCGCGCTTTCTGTACAGGCAACTCCAGGATCGCTGCGCTGCAGGATCCTCGTTGAGACGGAGAGGTGGTGATCCACGAATGCCAGCACGTGCATGCTGTTTTCTGGTACGCTTACCCCATGTCGGTGTTTGGACCCGCACTTCTCATTTGTGCACTCGCGCTCAGTTGGCCGGTCTTTGAACTGGCTGCGGAGCGGTTGACACCGGCGAGCCTCGCCAGGCGCGCCGATTGGGTAGCTCGCGTGAGCCCGGGGTTGCGCAACCTCGGGTTGCCGTACCTGGCGCTCATGCTTGGCGTCGTCGCCGCGCGAGATATGGGCCTGCGCGGGCACAGCCTGCTCGAATGGGTATTCGGTTTGCTGCTGGCGGGTGGCGCGGCGGCCCTCGGTTGGAGGGTTCGCCAGGCCCAGGCCTGGCCGGAGACCATACAGGCTGCGCTCGACGAGGTGCGCTGGGCGCTCTATCGTGCCCTCGCCTGGAGCTGGAGCGGGTCGCTCGTCGTCGGCCTGCTGGCGGGGTTTGGGGTATCCCTGGTTGAGCGAGGGTTCATGCGCGCTAGCGAGACCGGTACGCTGCGTCTGGTTGGAGACGACGGGCCATGGCTTGTGCGCTCGCTGACCTCAGCCGCCATGTTTGGTGTGGCGCACAACCTTTGGCTTAACGTGATGGCTCGCCTGGCCGCGCCCTTAGGCTTTGCACTGTGGCGGGTGAGGCACGGTCAGCCGGTTGATGCGCCTCACGCACCGCGCGGCTAGCTTCTTCGAGGCCGGCGGATCAAAACGCCGGCAGGACGGGCACGCATGCCCTTCGCACAAGACATCTACTACGCTCAATCGCCCCGGGCCTCCGGCACCGAGGGCACGCCCCCGCTGGTTCTCATTCACGGGGCGGGCGGCTCGCACCTGCACTGGCCGCGCGAACTGCGCCGTATGAGCATGACCGATGTGTACACCCTCGATCTGCCGGGGCACGGCAAATCGGAGGGCGTAGGGCGCCAGAGCATCCCGGCCTACGCCGAGCGCTTGCTAGAGTGGATGAAGGATGCATGGGTGCAGCGGCCGGTGCTTGTGGGGCACTCGATGGGCGGGGCCATCGCCCTGCAGGGGGCGCTCGACGCGCCCTCGGCGATCTCGGGCCTGGTGCTGATCGGCAGTGGTGCGCGCCTGAGGGTTGCCGAAGCCTTCCTGCAAAGCACGATGAGCGAGGAAACGATGGCCCAGGCGATTCGGGTCATCGTGGAGTGGTCGTACTCCGCCGGCGCGGCGCGCTCCCTGCGCGAACTGTCGGCGCGCAGCCTGCGGGAGATGCGCGCGACGGTCTTGCACAACGACTTCGTCGCATGCGATGGGTTCGATGTGATGGCCCGGTTGGGGGAGCTGCTTCTGCCGGTGCTCATCGTGTGCGGAAGCGAAGACCGGCTTACACCAGAGAAGTACTCACGCTACCTGGCAACCCATCTCCCCGATGCCCGCCTGGTGATGCTCCCCGGCGCGGGGCATATGGCCATGCTCGAGCGGCCGCAGGCCTCGGCAGATGCGGTGCGCGCTTTCCTGCAGGAACGTTTTGGGGTGCCGGCAACCCGGTGAGGCAGGCTACCGTTCGGCGATCCCCAGCGCCTCGAGCGCCGCGAGCAGGTAGGGCCAAATGGCCTGGACCGCGTGGGCCCGGTGGCTTAGGCGATTCTTTTCCTCGGGCGCTAGCTCAGCCAGGGTCAACCCGCGTCCTCGCACCTGGAAGAGCGGGTCGTAGCCGAAGCCATTGACTCCGCGCTCCTCAAGAAGTATCTCACCCTCGCAAACACCTTCGGCGTACTGTATGGAGCCACCCGGTTGAGATAGCGCCACCCAACAGCGAAAGCGCGCCGGGCGAGGGGAGGCCATCCTGATCATCTTCTCACGCAAGTATGCGCGTCGGCGGGCATCGTCCGCACCCTCGCCGGCGTAGCGCGATGAGCGAACCCCCGGTTCGCCGCCCAGCGCATCCACTTCCAGCCCCGAGTCGTCTGAAAGGGTGAGCAGGCCGGAGGCCTCCGAGTAGGCCAACGCTTTGGCGCGCGCGTTGTCGCGATAGGTTGGCGCGTCCTCTGGAACAGTGAGACGCAGGCCAAGGTCGGTAGGGAAGACCAGGCGTGCTGGCAGAGAGGCGAGCAATGCGCGGTATTCCTGCATCTTGCCAGGATTGGTCGAAGCCACCAGGAGACGTGTCTGAGGTCGCTTGGTCATGAGGGGTTGATCTCACCTATCCTGTCTGCCTTCATGATACTCCGGGCGACGAATGGAGCCAGCCAATTGGAGTTCGCATGCGGCGAGGTTATACTTCCGCCATCTTGTGACGGGTGAAACGAAGATGCGTCGCTGGCAGTTCTGGATCGGGGTGCTTGTCAGCGCGGGGTTTCTGTACCTCGCATTGCGTGGCTTGCGCCTGGACGACATGTGGCAGGTCGTGCGAGCAGCCAACTACTGGTGGCTGATCCCCGGCGTGGCGGTCTATTTCCTTGCCGTGTGGGCCCGCACCTGGCGCTGGCACTACCTCTTGCGCCCGCTCCAGAAGGTGCCGTTGCGACGCCTGTTTCCGATCGTGGCCATCGGCTACATGGGCAACAACATCTATCCGGCGAGAGCCGGCGAGGTGCTGCGCGCCTACATCTTGCGCCGCAAGGACGGCATCCCGTTCACCGCGTCCTTTGCGACGATCCTGGTCGAGCGTGTATTCGACGGCGTGGTGATGCTGTTATTCGTCTTCGTCAACCTGCCCGAGCTGGCCCAGCTCACATCCGCCTCCGGCTTCGTCGGCAGCATTCAGCAATTAGCGCTGGTTGGGGCGGCAGCCTTTGTGGGCGTGCTGCTGGTCTTCCTGCTGGCGGCGATGTTCCCGCGCCGCACGATGGCCGTCGCGGCGTGGAGCATTGCGCGATTCGTGCCGCAGGCATGGCGCTCGCGCGTGGAGCCGATCGCGGCCCGCTTCCTAGATGGATTGACCTCGCTACGCTCGCCGCGCGACGCGCTGATGGTGTTTGTCACCTCAGTGGTGGTGTGGTTACTCGAGACGGGCAAGTACTGGTTGGTCATGCACGCCTTCCCGTTCGAGGTCAGCTTTTTCGCCCTCATGCTGATGAACGGCATCGTCAACCTGGCCACGACCATTCCTTCGGCGCCGGGCTACGTAGGCACCTTCGACGCGCCGGGGATTGCGCTGCTTTCGGCGTACGGGGTGCCGCAGGCGCTGGCCGCGGGCTACACCCTGGTCCTGCACGCCGCGCTGTGGCTGCCGATCACCCTGGTCGGCGCGTGGTACATGACGCGGGAGAGCCTCTCGTGGGCCTCGGTGCAGGCGGAGGTCGGGCGCGAGGCGAAGGGCCCAGGTTCATCGGCCTCCATTCCTCGGTAGTCGCGGCTTCTTGCCGTGCGGCCAATCGCATCGAATCGACGATCGAATCTGTTCGGGCACGGCATGCCGTGCCCGAACAGAGATAAGAACCGGAGCACGGCATCGCCATGATCCAGTGGTAGATTCCCTGGAAACGTGGAGCGCGTGGCCCGTAGCATTCGGCCACGACCTCAAGCGTGTTGCGCGCCGGTCAATGTGAGGACGGCGGGCTGGAGCGAGGCGCGAATCCCTGGCCTCGCTCCTTCAGGAGACCGGGGAGGCCTGGAACAGCCAGCAGGCCAGGCCAGCGCGTGTGGAGCGCCCTGACACGGCCCGCCTTCTATTTGAGTTCGTCGTCGATGATTGAGGCGAAGGCTTCCAGGGGTTGGGCACCCACTAGCGGGCGGCCGTTGATGAAGAAGGTAGGCGTTCCGCGAACGCCGAGTTCGAAGGCGTCTTGCAGGTCGCCATCGACTTCGTCGTTAGTCGCACCGCTCGCAACGCATGTGGCGAAGCGTTCGAGGTCGAGCCCCAGACGCTGGGCGAATGCGGCGCGCGCCTCGGCGCCCAGTCCAACGTCGCTGGTGAAGAGCAGGTTGTGGTATTCCCAGTACCTACCTTGCTCGCCGGCGCATGTGGCCGCGATGGCTGCCGGGCGCGCTTCGGGATGGATCTCGTCGAGCGGGAAGTCGCGATACACGAAGCGCACTTTGGCGCCGTAGGTGGCAATGAGTTCGCCGAAGACCTGCGCGTGCCACACTCTGCAGTACGGGCATTGGTAGTCGCTGAACTCGATAATCGTTACCGGCGCATCCTTGGCACCCAGGACCGGGTCGTCATCGACGCTGACCTGGACCCGTGAGGAACCATCGCCGGCGGCGGCCTGGTTCGCAGCGGGTGGGGAGGTTTTGCCGCGCACGACGTAACCCGCGCTGAAGGCAATGACCGCGAGCAACAGGCCGCCCAAGATCAGGCGCAGGCCGCGGGTCGCTGGGGCTGAGGACGGGGACACGTCAGAAGTCATGACCGCGATTGTATCATGCCTCTCAGGTTCGTTAAGGTTTAAGAATGCAGATGGTATAATCCGCACAATGGCCGCATCATCAGGTTGGTTGGATGCGCTGCAGCGCACGCGTCGAGCCGCATTCGGGCGGCTCGCGGCACTTCTGGGTGCAGGCGAGATCACCCCGGCCGTTTGGGAGGAAGTGGAGGCGCTGCTCATCCAGGCAGACCTGGGCCCGACTCTGGCCTCCAGGATCCGCCGCGATCTCCAATCCGAGAGCGGGCACTTCGGTCTGGCGCGCAAAGAGGAGCTGCAGCGAGCTTTGCGGGCCCAGCTTATCGGCCTGCTTTCGTCAGCGGAGGAGTTTGTCCCCTCCCAGCGCCCGTCGGTCATCCTCGTGGTTGGGGTGAACGGCTCAGGCAAGACGACCACTATCGCCAAACTGGCCCAGCGCTTCCGCACGCATGGCCATTCGGTGTTGCTGGCGGCTGCCGACACGTATCGAGCCGCGGCCTCGGAACAGCTCGGGGAATGGGCGGCGCGCACGGGTGTGGAGGTGGTGCATGGCAAGGCTCAGGGCGACCCGGGCGCCGTGGCCCACGATGCCGCCCAAGCCGCGCTGGCGCGGGCGATCGACATTCTGCTCGTCGATACGGCCGGACGCCTGCACACGCGCTTCAACCTGATGGAGGAACTCAAGAAGGTGCACCGCGTTCTGGGCAAGGTAGTGGCAGGTGCGCCCCATGAGACCTGGCTGGTGCTCGACGCGACGGGTGGTCAGAATGCACTGTCTCAGGCGCGTGCCTTCAAGGCGGCGGTGGATGTGACGGGCGTCATACTGGCGAAACTGGATGGCTCGGCCAAGGGCGGGATGGTCTTCGCGATCCAGGAAGACCTCGCTCTGCCGGTGCGTTATGTCGGGCTGGGAGAAAGTAGCACCGACCTGGCCCTCTTCGATCGAGAGCGTTTTGTGGACGGACTGCTGGCGGTCGAAGGCGCGCCGCTCGGTCCGCTCGCGTGATGAGAGAGGATGCCATGGACGACCTTGCCGGACGCTTGAGTGTGACGCGCAGCAGACTCCAGAACCTTCTGGTGAGTCTTTGACCTGCCCAACAAAGAGAAAACCATGGCTGCGCTCGAAGTGCGCGCGGCCGACCCTAGCCTGTGGCAGGACTCCAAGCAAGCCCGCGCGGTGATGCAGGACCTAGCGCGGGTGCGTGCCACGGTGCAGGCCTGGCGCGGGCTTGAGCGGCGCGTGGCCGAGGCCGACGAGCTGGCCGGGCTGGGCGATGAGGGTCTGCAGGCCGAACTCGAGCGCGAGGTCCTGGCCATCGAAGCGGAAATCGACCGGCGCGAGTTGGAGGCCATGCTGGCAGGCCCGTCCGACGCGAGCAACGCCATGCTGGCGATCCACGCTGGGGCGGGCGGGACCGATGCGCAGGATTGGACGGCCATGCTGCAGCGCATGTACTTGCGCTGGGCCGAAAACCACGGCTGCGAAGTGGAAGTGCTCGACCTGACCGAAGGTGAAGAAGCCGGCATCAAGAGTACCACCCTGGCCATCAATGGCGAAAACGTGTACGGCTACTTGCGCGCCGAAAAGGGCGTGCACCGCCTGGTCCGCATTTCACCGTACGACTCGGCCAACCGCCGCCACACCTCCTTTGCGTTGGTGGAGGTCTACCCGCAGGTGGAGGATCCCGGGGAGATTGAGATTCCGCCGGGCGACATCCGGATCGAGACCTACCGTGCCTCGAGCGCCGGCGGGCAGAACGTGCAGAAGAACGAAACAGCCATTCGCATCACTCACCTGCCGACGGGCATCGTCGTCACCTGCCAGAACGAGCGCTCGCAGACCCAGAATCGCGAGAACGCTATGCGCGTGCTGCGCGCGAAACTCCTAGACGTGCAGCGCGAGGCGCAAGAGCGGCAACTGGCCGAGATCAAAGGCGCGCACATCAAAGCCGAATGGGGCAATCAGATCCGCTCCTACGTGCTGCACCCGTATCAAATGGTTAAGGATCACCGCACCGAATACGAAACCGGGAATACGGCAGCCGTGCTCAACGGCGAGATCGACCCACTCATCGAGGCGTACCTGCGCTTCACCCTCGGCGAGAAACGATAGGCGGCTCTCGGACCATTGACACGTGGAGAAGCGGGGCTGCACAATTCTGCTTCGTTCGCTCTGACCCGCCTTCCGCACATTGAGCGACGCGCGTTACGCTGTTCGTGTGTGGCCCGTATCAATTTGCTCGTCATTTTCGCGTGATCCTGGCGGGAATCCAGGCCTTCGTCTGCACGCGAGTCGGGATTCTCATGCGAGCCACGTCCTGGGTCCCCGCCTCGTGCTCGCGGGGACGACGAGACTGGCTCCGCTCATCATCATTCCTGTGCGGTCCTAACCGGAATCCATGTAGCAACCCGAGGCGGCCTCGATCGAGGCCGCCTCGGGGGTTTCATTCCGACATACAACCAACGTGGGCCGGGCGCGGACGGGCTACTTGGCAGCCGATTGCACGGCCGGCTGGGCTTGGCGCCAGTTGACCACTCCAATGCCTGCGACGATGAGAGCGGACCCCACGATGAGGCGCCAATCCGCGTGCTCGTCAAGGAACAAGATGCCCAGAATGAGGCCCACCACCGGGAAGACATAGGTCACCATGGTCGAACGCGTGGGGCCCCACTGACGAATGAGATGGAAATACAGAAGGTACGCGATGCACGAGCCGAGCAGCCCAAGCCAGATGAGGGCCACCCAGGTGATGGGTAGCACGGGAAAGCGCACGGGTGATTCGAAGACGGGCAACGCGAGCCACATAAAGACATCGGCGGCGATGAGCGGCAGGATGGCGTTGGCGACCGGCGCCAGGTTGCGCACTTGAGTCCGCGCAAACACCGATGCGCCGGCGTAAGCGATGGCTGCAAGAATGACCGCGCCCTGGCCGAGCAGGCTGGCATGTATCGTGCCTGGATCCAGGTCCTTGCTGAGCAGGACCACCACCCCGGCAAAGCCGACGGCCAGCCCCAGCACGCGCGGCAGCGTGATGCGGTCATCGCGCAGCGCAACGTGGGCGATGAGAATGGTGAACAGCGGCACCGTGCCGTTCAGAATCGATGCCAGCGAAGAAGGGATGCGCGTCTCGCCCCATGAAATCAACACGAACGGCACGGCCGTGTTGATCAGGCCGAGTACCGCCATGGCCAGGTAGGTGCGCGGCGCCCGGGGAAGTGCGGGCCGCGCCACCGCGGCCACCAATGCGAGGCCGAGCACACCGATAAGTACGCGCAACGCCACCAGCATGAACGGGCCGATCTCCTGGACGGCGATGCGGATCCACAAGAACGACGAACCCCAGATCAAACCCAGCAACCAGAACGCGGCCCAGTCTTTCCAGCGATTCACAAGAGCCTCCCCTCGATCGGCTCAGATCGTGCGGTGGTTGGGATTTTGGGTTGGAGTGCGATGGGATGTGTCTTACCTGGGGCGTGCCCCCTCCAG
>CAYGXJ010000002.1:0-90444 GCA_964353865.1 uncultured Anaerolineales bacterium
CTGACCCCCCATGTGGTGGTGCTGGTGGCCACGGTGCGCGCGCTCAAGATGCACGGCGGTGGGCCGCGGGTTGTAGCCGGAAAGCCGCTCGATTCGGCCTACACCGACGAGAACCTTGAACTGCTCAAGAAGGGCCTGCCCAACCTGCAGCATCACATCAAGAATGCGCTCAAGTTCGGCGTGCGGGTGGTCGTGGCGGTCAACTCGTTTGCCGCGGATACGCCGGCCGAAGTTGAGTTGGTGCGCAAGGCGGCCATCGAGGCGGGCGCCGAAGACGCGGCGGTCTGCACGCACTGGATGGACGGCGGCAATGGTGCAATACGGCTGGCTGAGATGGTCGTCAAGGCGGCCAACAAGCCCAACAACTTCAAGTTCCTGTATCCCCTGGAGTGGTCGATCAAGCAGAAGATCGAGTGCCTGTGCAAAGAGATCTACGGCGCCGACGGCGTGGACTATTCGCCGGAAGCCGAGAAGAAGATCGCCCTCTACACGCGGCTGGGGTTTGACAAGCTGCCGCTCAACATGGCGAAGACGCACCTTAGCCTCTCGCACGACCCGGCGCTCAAGGGCGTGCCCAAGGGCTATCGCATCCCGATCCGTGACATCCGCGCCTCGGTGGGTGCCGGATTCCTGTACCCGCTGCTGGGCGAGATGCGCACCATGCCCGGCCTGCCGACGCGTCCCGTCTTCTACGATGTGGACCTGGACCTGAAAACCGGGCGCGTGGTAGGGTTGTTCTAGGCACCGGCTCCCACTTGATCGCACGGGCACTCTCCCAGAGGCCGGGCCTAGCCCGGCCTCTTGATTTCTACGGGGGCGGACTGCCTTCGGGTGGGCTGCTAGGTGCGATCGTGTGACCGAGGGCCCCACGCCCGGATGAACCCCGGGCCGCGCGGACCGGGTCCGCCGGCTGGCGGGGGGAGGAAAGCGCAACCGCCGGCGAATCCGCCGGCGGTTCTCATCAAACGACAGGATGCACCCTCACCTACTTGCGGCGCAGGCCAAGCCTCTCGGTAAGCGCGTTGTAGGCATTGGGGTTGGCATGGCTGAGATACAGCAGGTGGCGCCGGCGCTGGCCGACGAGCATCAGCAGGCCGCGGCGCGAGGATTCGTCGTGCTTGTGCGCCTTGAGATGTTCGGTGAGCTGGTGGATGCGTGCGGTGAGCAGCGCGATCTGAACTTCTGGGGAACCGGTGTCACCGTCGTGCCGGTGGTACGAGTCCATCAACTGTTTCTTCTGATCTGTGGTGAGCGGCATGACACTGCCTCCTTCTGTGCAGGTCGCCCGTCCGGCAGCCGGAATGCCGCCGAGGGGCCTAGTCAATGTGTCCGCATTATACCAAATGGATTTGTCAAGCAGGGCGCGTATAATTCGACGCGCCGCGCGTCTCTTGGCGCGACAGGCCGACATGCGACGACCAACCGCACTTCTCTCGCTGCTCATCATCGTGCTACTGGTGGGCGCCTATTTTGCGTGGCGCACCTGGGGCGGCGCAGCCTCGCGCCTGGTGAGGCTGCGCCAGTATCTGGGGCAGCCAACAGCCCACGCCGACTGGATGCTGCGGGCCGGGCAGCGCTGCGGCGCAGCACCCTTGCTCTTCCCGACTGACGGCTACATTGGGTTCGTGCGCGGCGATTCGTTCCGCCAGCTGCAGCGGCACCAGGGCATCGATGTGTTCGGCCCGCTGCCGCTGGGCGAGACGCCCGTTCTCTCCGCCTACGCCGGCTACCTGACGCGCCTCGCCGAATGGAAGAGCACGGTCATCGTGCGCGTGCCTGAGGATCCGCTGCAGCCCGGCCGGCAAATCTGGCTTTACTACACCCACATGGCGGATGCAAACGGCGTTTCGTTCATCGACCCCGCCTTCCCTCCGGGCAGCGTCGAAGTTCCGGTGGCGGAGGGCACCGTGCTCGGGCACCAGGGTGATTACTCGGGCGACCCGGACAACCCGGTGGGGATCCACTTGCACTTCTCAATTGTGCGCGACGACAGCCTCGGCCATTTCCGCAATGAGCTTGAGTTCGGCAACACCCTCGACCCCTCGCCCTACCTGGGATTGCCGCTCGAGGCAGGCCGCGCAGAAAACTGGCCCATTGTGTGCCCTTGACCCCGCCGCGAGCCCCGCGAGTCTGTTCCTTGAAGAACCTCTCGCCATTCCATGGCCCACCTGGCTATAATCGCCTCGGCTCTTACAGGCTCGCGGCGCGAATGCTGGCGAGCGATGAATTCAAGTGAGGGAGGAACGATGGCAGAGCGAATCGCCGAGGCCGTGTGGGAAGGCGGGCTGCGCAGCGGACGTGGACGCATGAAACTTGGCGGGGGAGCCTACGAAGGCCCATATTCGTTCGGTTCGCGCTTCGAGGAGGCCGCGGGGACCAATCCAGAGGAGTTGATCGCCGCCGCCCATGCGGGTTGTTACTCGATGGCGCTCTCGGGGGAATTGGAGGGCGCCGGGTTCACGGCGGATCGCATTACCACCCAGGCGCATGTGCATGTGGAGAAGGTGGCCGACAAGTGGACGGTGACGCGCATCCACCTGGTCACCGAAGCCAAGGTTCCCGGAATCGATAAGGCCACTTTCCAGGCCAAGGCGGAACAGGCCAAGCTCGGCTGTCCGATCTCGCGCCTGCTGGCCGCCACGGCGATCAGCCTGGAAGCCAAACTGGCCTAGGGTGCGCCGGAGGACCATTCGCGGCCGCGCCTTGCCACATGCGTGTGGTTGTTGTATGCTTCCACCGTCCCGGATGGGGCGAGGCAGGCCCGGCGCTGGGCTGCCCGACCCCGCGTCTAAGGAGGAGGAACCGCGATGGATATGAACTCGATCACGGCAGTTCTGCAGATCTTGGGCCTCATCTTCCGCCCGCTGGGTTTCCTGGTCTTCGGCGTGGCTGCCGGATGGCTTGCCTCTTTGCCGTTCACTACGGAAGCCAAGTGGTGGCAATTGGAAATCGCCGCCTTGCTCGGATTGCTGGGCTCGGTGGTGACGTTGAGCATCTACAGTGGAGCAGGCAGCGTGGGTGCCTACGCCCTGGGCGCTGGAGCGAGCGTGCTGTTCTTCGGAATGCGTGCCGGGCGCCCGCCCTCCGAACCGCGCGCCGAAAAGAAACCCTGATCGCGAGCTCAACCCTCGCCTCGTGCCCAATGTCACAGGCCCCCGCGGGTAACGGGGGCCTGTGGTTTTCTGCTGTCGTTGAGTGCGGATTGCCGGGGCCCGGATCGATGTCCAGGCCGCGAGCTTTCTCATCCGGCGCTTAGCCGGATTTCAGGTGAGTCTCACTTGACGTGGCTATTCTTCACCGTGCATTCTCCTCCAAACGCAACCGCGCCCGGTGTACGCCTTCGGGTGCGGTGCGATTTAACGCCACTCGCTTGCATACCAACTCATATATTCCGCCAGATGGGCCCGCCAATAAGAATCCGCATGCGCCCCGGAATTGAGCTGCCAGGTGACCTCCAATCCGCTCGCGCTCAGCTGATCGGCAATGGCTTGCACCGCATCCCGTTGGACATCCTTGTCCCCGATATCGACGTACACCTGCGGCTTCAGGCCGGCCGGCATCGCCGTGAGCCAGCCGGGCAAGTGGGCCTGATCCACTTCCACCGGGGTCAAGCTGTGCAGCCCCATCGCGCCGAAGAGATCGGGGCGCTGCATCTCGACGCGCAGGGCCTGGGCTGCCCCCAACGATAGGCCGCCGATCGCGCGTTGCGTACGGCTTTCGTTCACGGCGTAGTGTATATCGAGAGCCGGCAGGAGATCCGCCAGGATGAACGCGTCCGAGGCGTTGTCCAGCGGCGAGTTGGGCATAACGATGATCAACGGCGGCAGCGCGCCCGAGGCAATCATGCGGTCGGCGGTTTCGGCGATACCGAGCGAGCGCCACTGCTGCGCATTGCGCTCAGCGGCATGCAACAGAATCAGCAGCGGGTAGCGCACGCCGGGCTCGGCCTCGTAACAGGGCGGGAGATACGCGATCCATGTGAGCGTGGGGCCGCCCAGCGAGTTTGGCGCCGAATCGTTCACCGTGCGCCCGGGAGCTTCGCGGCAATCGCCGCCAGCGGCTTGGGTCGAAAGCGATACCGGGATGAGCGTGGCCTCACCCGGCGCAGCCAATTGGTCGGGTGGGATGAACGGGCTGGGGGTGAGGGGGGGCGCGTGCGTGGCGAGCACGGCCCGCTTGGAGGCCGGCAGACGAGGCAGGCAGGCGCCGGTGGCGAATGCCGCGATCAGCAAGATCGTGGCCAGGAACGTGCGGCGGCCCCGCCCGCGCAGCCTATCGCAGGGAGGGATCAACCGAGGCGAGAGGGGAGTGATTCCCACGCGTGGCGTCTCCCGGGAAATAAAACCCCGTCGCGCTGAGCAAGCGGGCTTGCCCGGCTGACGGGGGCGCCTGTTGTGCCTAGTGTAGGGCAGATCATCTGCCTCGTCAAGGCAACCACAGCTCATGGACGATGGGCCGGAGGGTGGGGATATA
Source organism: uncultured Anaerolineales bacterium (assembly GCA_964353865.1). Lineage (GTDB taxonomy): Bacteria > Chloroflexota > Anaerolineae > Anaerolineales > RBG-16-64-43 > RBG-16-64-43. Next base: position 4,474 of record CAYGXJ010000002.1, read on the forward strand.
ATCGCCTCGCGGTTGCGGAGGGCATGGACCGCTTGGCATAGGAGGGAGAATGGCGGGTCCCATATTTGCGTTTTTCGAGGGCCGCATCGTACCCTACGCGCAGGCACACGTGGGGATGCTCAACCACACCCTGAACTACGGCACAGGTGTCTTCGGCGGTCTGCGCGCCTACTGGAATGAAACCCGGGCTCAACTGTACCTGTTCCGCCCGCTCGACCATTTCCGCCGCTTCATCGAGTCGTCGCGCTTACTGAACATGCAGCTCCCGTACGACGGCGCGGACTTGCTCAGACACACTGTAGATTTGCTTCGCGCCGAGGAGCATAAGGCGGACATGTACATCCGTCCGCTGGCATACTTTGCTGAGGAGATGATCGGCGTGCGGCTGCACGACCTGCAGTCGCGGGTGGCGATTGTGGCAGTGCCCTTTGGGCGCTACTTGGAGCACGAGGAGGGAGCTCACGCCACCATTTCCTCCTGGCGCCGGGTGGACGATAACAGCATCCCCGCGCGCGGCAAGATCACCGGGTCGTACGTCAACTCCGCGCTGATCAAGACGGATGCCCTGCGTTCGGGGTACGACGAGGCCATCGTGCTCAACTCGGATGGGCACGTGGCGGAAGGCAGCGCCGAGAACTTCTTCATGGTGCGCCACGGTGAGCTCATCACGCCGCCGATCACCGATAACATCCTGGAGGGCATCACACGCCGTACGCTGATGACCCTGGCGCGTGACGACCTCGGCCTGACCGTGGTGGAGCGCCCGATCGATCGCACCGAAGTCTATTTGGCCGAGGAGGCTTTCTTCTGCGGCACGGGCGTGCAGATAGCCGCCATCACGCGCATCGACCACCGGCCGCTGGGCGAGGGCCGTATGGGCCCGGTGGTGACGCGCCTGCGCGACCTGTACTTCCAGGTCGTACGCGGCGGAGAGGCCAAGTACTCTTCGTGGCTGACCCCGGTGTACGACGTGGAACGGATTGCGGCGAGGGCCTGAGCGCATGCTGCGCGCCGCACGGACTTTATCCTGATGCATTTCACGCCTGTGCGTGCACGCGCGCTGGCCATCCACCTCTCCGCCAGCCTCGGGCTCTGCGCCGTCCTGGGGTTTGGACTCTGGCGCTTGCGGGGGGCGACCCTCAATTGGCAGTCGGCGGTGGCGCTGCTGGGCGTGGCGGCAGCCATCGCCGGGCTGCCCGTCATCGCCACGCGCCTGATCGCGCTCGCGCGTGCCGGCTATGGACTCGACTCGCAGGCACTGACCCTGCGCTGGGGTGGCGACCTGGAAGTGGTGCCGCTCGATCACATCCTGGAGTTGCGCACTGGCGGGGGGATTGCGCCCGGCGTACGTCGGCGAGTCGCTGCCCGCAGCGGATGGTCGCGCGCGCGTTTCACCCAGGAGGACGGGCAGCGCGTGGAGGCCTTCGCCTCCTCCAGCGGAGCGAACCTGGTGCTGGTCGCCACATCCCATAGCACCTGGGCACTTTCTCCGGCCGATCTATCCGGGTTTGTGGATGCCTTCTCCCGCTTCAGCGCTGTCATCTCGGCGGAGAAAGCCGAAGGCCTCTCGTATCGCCGTCCCACCTTCGCACGCGAGTTGCTGGGCAGCCGTTTCGCGCAAGCCACCGTCGCCACATCCTCCATCGGTTTGTTACTACTCATGATGCTGCTGCTGGCCGTGCAGCCCGCCTTGGTGCGCGAGCATCCCTTCACCTTCGATGCCGCCGGCGTGCCCACGGGTTTGGGTTCGCCGGCTCGGATGCTCTTGCTGCCGGTCTTTGGAATGATGGCCTGGCTATTGGACCTTGGGCTGGGTTGGGTGGCTGTGCGCCGGCGCGACTATGTGGCGGCGTATATGGTGATGGGCGTGGGGTTGATGACGACCGTCGGGTTGTGGATCGGAGTCCTTATGTTGTTGCGCTTCGCGTGAAGCAGCCGGCCCCGGTGATACGGTGAGCGCGAGCCCGCTCTTGCCACTCCACAGTGGGGAGCCATTTCTCCACACCGACCCGGCAGGCTCTGCGCCTTTTCTGCACTTCCCAGGCAGAGTTATCAACAGGCCCGGGGCACTTATCCACACGTGATCAACACTCTTCTCTCTCGCTGGTTACTGGCCCTCGGCCTGGCGCTGATCGTGAGCCTGGCGGCCTTCCGCATGGGGCTGCTTTCGCCGGGCGGTGCAGCGGCCGCGGTGCTTGTCGGCACGATGGTCTTTAGCGGTGCCGGCTTGCCTGGTGCGGCGCTGCTGCTCGCTTTCTTCATGAGTTCGTCGCTTCTCACACGAGCGGCTAACCCGCGCGCCGCCGAGGCGGCGGAAAAGTTTTCGAAAAGTGGGCGGCGCGATGCCGCGCAGGTGCTGGCCAATGGAGGATTGGCGGCCCTTCTGGCTGGGGCGATTCTTCCCGCGGCCGGGGAACTCTCCCCGGTGGTGTGGGCCGCATTCGCGGGCGCGCTGGCGGCGGCCAACGCCGATACCTGGGCCACCGAAATCGGCGTGCGCTTTGGACACCGGCCCGTGCTCATTACCACGCTTGCGCCTGCAACTCCGGGAACCTCGGGCGCGGTATCCGGTGCCGGCCTGGCCGCCTCATTTGGCGGAGCGGGTCTCATCGCACTGTTGTCGCTCTTGGGTGCGCCCGGCGCCCGGGCAGCGCTGCTGCTGGCCGGGCTCACGGCCATTGCGGGAAGCCTGGGGGCGCTGGCCGATAGCCTGCTCGGAGCGACTCTGCAAGCACGTTACCGTTGCCTCGTCTGCGGCAAAGTCACCGAACAGCATCCCCAACATCGTTGCGGCGGTTCGACCACGCTCACCGGCGGCTGGGCTGTGGTCTCAAACGAAGTGGTAAACTTCGCCTGCACAGCGGTAGGCGCTGCGCTGGCGGGGGCATTGGCTGGCTGGCTGGCATGAGCCCCGCTCCGTGCGCCACCCCTGCAGACGGCTCGACCTCTTGCTTTACCCGCGCGAACCCCACCCATGAGGAGGCAGATGATGCCCGAGCGCACGATCGCTGAGCCCTACAAGATCAAAATGGTTGAGCCGATTCGCCAGATCCCGCGGCGGGCGCGAGCGCGCGCCATGGCGGAGGCCGGTTTCAACACGTTTCTCTTGCGCAGCGAAGACGTGTACATCGATCTGCTCACCGATTCCGGCACCAATGCGATGAGCGACCGGCAGTGGGCCGGCATGATGCTGGGGGATGAGGCCTACGCCGGCAGCCGAAATTTCTACAAGCTAGAGACGGCCGTGCAGGACGTGTACGGCTTCCCCTTCGTCGTGCCCACCCACCAGGGTCGCGGCGCCGAGCACATCACCTCGCAGATTCGCATCCGCCCAGGCCAATTCGTGCCGATGAACATGTACTTCACCACCACCCGCGAGCACGTCGAACGCGCGGGCGGCGTCTTCGTGGATGTGATCATTGATGAGGCCCACGACCCCACGAGCGAGCACCCCTTCAAAGGCAATGTCGACCTGGCCAAACTCGAAAAACTGGTCAAGGAGCATGGGGCGGGTTCGATCGCCTATCTCTCGCTGGCTACGTGCGTCAATATGGCCGGCGGCCAGCCGATGTCGATGGCCAATCTGCGCGCGGTTTCGGCCTGGGCCAAGCGCAACAAGCGGCCCATCATTTTCGACGCGACGCGCGTGGTGGAGAATGCCTACTTCATCCAGCAGCGCGAGAAAGGCTACGCCGACCACGCCGTGCGGGAGATCATCAAAGAGATGATGTCGTACGGCGAGGGCTGCACGGTCTCAGCCAAGAAAGACAACCTGGTCAACATCGGGGGTTTCCTGGCCACGCGCAATGAGGAGTTCTTTCAAAAGGCGCGCGAGATGGTGGTCGTGTTCGAGGGCCTGCACACCTACGGCGGGCTGGCCGGGCGCGACATGGAAGCCATCGCCCTGGGCACGTACGAAATGTGCGAAGACGAATATGTGGCCTCGCGCGTGCGCCAGGTCCACTACTTGGGCAACCGCTTGCGCACCGGCGGCGTGCCGATCGTGTTGCCGATCGGCGGGCACGGCGTGTTCCTGGATACGCGGCGCTTTCTGCCGCACCTCCAGCAGGATGTATTCCCGGCTCAAGCCCTGTGCGCCGCACTGTATGTCGACTCCGGCGTCCGTGCAATGGAACGCGGGGTGGTCTCAGCCGGGCGCGACAAGGCCACCGGCAAGCACAAGTACCCCAAGCTCGAGTTGGTGCGACTGACCATTCCGCGGCGCGTGTACACCAACTTGCACATGGACGTGGTGGCTGAGAGCTGCTTGGCGCTCTACGAGACGCGCTCCAAGATCCGCGGGCTGCGCATGGTGTATGAACCGGAACACCTGCGGTTCTTCCAGGCGCGGTTCAAGCCGCTGTAGTTCGCCCGGTCATTCCTTCCCATGACCTGTATTACCCTGCTGACGGATTTCGGCGAGCAGGATGTCTTCGTTGGCATCCTGCGCGGCGTGATCCTGTCGATCGCGCCTGACGTGCAGATCGTCGACCTGACGCATCTCATCCCGCCGCAGGATGTGCGCCAGGGCGCACGCGCGCTGGCGCGCGCGGCGCCCTACTTCCCGCCGGGGACGATTCATCTGGCGGTGGTCGACCCGGGCGTGGGCACGGCCCGCCGCCCAATGGCGGCGCGCATCGGGCCGCAGTGGTTTGTTGGGCCGGACAACGGGTTGGCCACGCTGCTGATGAGGGGTGCACGGCGTGCCGAGTTGGCTTGTGAGCTCGTTGTGCTCGACCGTCGCGAGTACTGGTTGCGCGAGGTGAGCCCCGTCTTTCACGGACGCGATATCTTTGCTCCGGTGGCGGCCCATTTAGCGTGCGGCGTGGCTCTCACCCAGCTTGGCTCGCCGCTGGCGGATCCGGTGTCTTTGCCCTTCGCCGAACCGCAGCAGACGACGAGCGGGCTGCGCGGTGAGGTGATCTCGATCGACCGCTTCGGCAATGTGCTGACGAATATTGAGCCGTCGCATTGTGCCGGGGGGCAGGTTGAGCGCGTGCGCTTCGGCCAGTTCGAGATCGCCGGAATGGTGCGCACCTTCGCTGAAGGCACCTCCGGCTCGCTGGTGGCACTGTGGAGCAGCGACGAGCACTTGTGCCTGGCCGAGGTGAACGGCAACGCAGCACGACGCCTGGACGCGCGCCCCGGCGAGTCGGTCGAGGTGTTCATCGCGCGCCGGGGCTCGAGCGAGGCGCTATAATAGCCGGGCCATGACCTCCGTGACCGCGCCTCTCCCGCCTCCGCAGCGCATCGCGCTGACTCATCACCCTCGATTGCCCGAAGCCGCCAAGTTGAGTCCCGACATCGCCGCCTTCCTGCGCGAGAAGGGGGTCGAGGCCACGCGTGGTCTGCTGACCGATGAGGAAATTACTCGCGGACTGCGGGAGCGGGCCTTCGACCTGCTGGTTGCGCTGGGCGGCGACGGGACCATGCTGCGCTCAGTGCACGCGTGCGCCCCCTCGCACGTGCCCATCCTGGGCGTCAACCTCGGTCGCTTCGGCTTCCTAGCCGAATTTCGGCGCGAGGAATGGCGCGAGGGCTTGACCCAGGTCCTGCAGGGGCACTATTGGGTCGAACGGCGCATGATGCTGCACGCCGAACACCGCCGCGGCGAGACGCGCCTGGGGGAGTGGGAAGTGCTCAACGAGTGCGTTGTGGCCCGCGGGCGCATGATGCGCCTGCTGCGTCTGGAGGCGCGCATTGATGGAGACCCGCTGGCCACATATGCCGCCGACGGATTGGTCGCGGCCACGGCCACCGGCTCGACGGCTTATGCACTGGCCGCGGGCGGGCCGATCCTGCCGCCCGAGATGCGCAACATCCTGCTCGTGCCAATTGCCGCACATTTGTCGATGGATCGTGGAATCGTCCTGCCCGAGGGTTCACGTGCAACGATCATCGTTCACTACGAGCACGATGCCCTGCTCTCGTGCGACGGGCAGCCGTCGGACGACATGGCCGATGGCGACGAACTGCACGTTTCGACCTCCGCCGACGAGGCTTGGTTCGTCCGCGTGCAGGGCCGCGGCTATTTCTTCCGCAACATGATGTCGCGCATGCAGCGCAGCTCCTGAGAGCCGTTCCATGACCGCCTCCGACGCTGCCTCCGCGACCTGCGCCTACCACCCCGGGCGGCCGGCCACCCTGCGCTGCAACCGCTGCGACAGGCCGATCTGCGCCAAATGCGCGGTGCTCACACCGGTAGGCTATCGCTGCAAAGAGTGCGTGCGCGGGCAACAGAAGATCTTCGAAACCGCCCGGTGGTACGACTTTGCCATTGCCTTCGTGGTTTCGGCGGTGGCTGCGGCCCTGGGGTCGTTGGTCGTCTCGTTTGTGGGTTTCTTCGTCTTCTTCATTGCCCCCTCGATCGGAGTCGGCACGGCGGAAATCGTGCGGCGTGCGGTTCGCCATCGGCGCAGCCGCTACCTGCCGCTGGTGGCCGGCATCGGAGCCGCTGTGGGAATCACACCGCAGGTGCTCGGACCATTGGTGCTCGTCGGCATTGGATTGCTCAGCGGCGGTGCGCTGCAGGCGCTGGCCGGCGGGTTGGTGGCCATTGTCTACCCCGCGGCTTACGCCTTCTTGATGATCGGTGGGCTCGTGGCTAGCCTGCGCGGCATCCGAATCTGAGCGAGCTGCCGACACCGCGAGAGCAGCCATGCCGAGGCGTCTGCAGATCCAGTCCTCGGTTCCTCATTGATGTCTCGGCGCTGTCCCCGGCCTGCAGCTCGGGGCAGGCTGCGCTCTCGGCGGTGAAGGATTCTCCACAACGGACGTGAGAACTCAACGTGCTGACTGAACTGTGGATCCACAACTTCGCGATCATCGATGAGCTGCACCTGACGCTCAAGCCCGGGCTGATTGTCTTTACGGGCGAGACCGGTGCAGGAAAATCGATCATTGTCGATGCGATCGAGCTCCTCCTGGGCGGGCGCGCGGAGAGCGCGGTCATCCGCACCTCTGCGGAGGTGGCGACGGTAGAAGGCGCTTTCCAATTGCCGTCCGAGTTGCGCGGCGAGGTGCAGTCCATCTTGGAGGCGGAAGGTCTGTGGGAAGAAGACGGCACGCTCACCCTGGGGCGCGAAGTGCGCCGCGAGGGCCGCAACATCGCACGCGTCAACGGGCGCGTGGTCAACCTCGGCGTGCTGCGCGAGATCGGCCAGTATCTGGTCGACGTGCACGGCCAATCGGAACATCTTTCGCTGCTGCGCGTGCGCGAGCATCTGGGTCTCTTGGATCGTTTCGCGGGAGTCGAGGCGGAGCGCGACGCGTTGGCGGCGGACGTGCTGGCTTTGCGCGCGGTGCGCGAAGAACTACAACGGCTGCGCGACGGCGAACGCGACGCGGCTCGGCGGGCCGACATGCTGACGTTTCAGATCAACGAGATCGGCGCGGCCAAGCTCAAACTGGGCGAGGATGAGGCGCTGCTCGAAGAGCGCACGCGGCTCGCGAACGCCGAACAACTGGCGGCACTGGCCGATGCGGCCATCCTGGCCTTGGATGAGGGCAGCCAAGAGAGGGTGGCCGCCACAGATCTCGTCGGCGAGGCGGAACGCGCCCTGAGCGCGCTGGCGCGCATTGATGCGACACGCAACACGGCGCGCGACTCGCTGCAAGGCGCGGCGGAGCAGCTGGCCGAATTGGCCCGCGAGCTGCGTGCTTACCGCGAATCGATCGAGTTCAACCCACGGCGTCTGGAGCAGGTTGAGGAACGCCTCGAACTCATTGCCAACCTCAAGCGCAAGTACGGCGAATCGCCGGCGGCCATCGGCGAGTACGCGCTGAAAGCTCAGCGCGAGATGGACGGCATCACCCATGCCGATGAACGCATGGCCGAACTCGCGGCGCAGGAAGAACAGAGGCTGCTCAGCGTAGGCACGCTGGGCACCGCGCTCTCCGAGAAGCGGCGGGCCGCAGGGGCCGAGCTCGCACGCGGCATCGAGGCCGAGCTGGGCGATCTGCGCATGGCCGGCGCACACTTTGCGGTCGATATCCAGTGGAAGGATGATCCACTGGGTGCGTACGCCGGAGAGCGGCGTGTGGCCTATGAGGCCGCCGGCCTCGACCGGGTGGAATTCCTCGTCGCGCCCAACCCCGGCGAAGGACTCAAGCCGCTGGTCAAGGTAGCTTCCGGCGGCGAAACCTCGCGCCTGATGCTGGCCCTCAAGAGCGTGCTGGCGCGCGCCGATCGCACACCGACGCTTATCTTTGATGAGATCGACCAAGGCATCGGCGGACGCGTGGGCGCCGTCGTCGGGCGCAAGTTGTGGAACCTCACCCCGCCCCATCAAGTGCTGTGTGTCACCCACTTGCCGCAACTCGCCGGCTTTGGCGATCAGCATCTGCGAGTCGAGAAGCGCAGCCAGGGCGAGCGAACGGTCACCGAGGTGCGCTCGCTCTCTGCCAAGGAACGCGTGGCCGAGCTGGCCGCCATGTTGGGCACACTCAGTGAGCGGACAAAAGAGTCGGCCGAGGAAATCCTGGAGTTGGTGGCCAAGGAAAAGGCCGCGCGAGCATCGGCGTAGTGGCCTTGGGAATAGATTGTGTCTCGTGCGCTGTCGTCCTCGACCGCGCGCATTTGTTGTCGAATGCGATGCGTGAGGGATAATAGCGACCAAGCCGCGTGCTATAATCCGGTTTGTTTCCTCACAGCGCGCATCACCCCACCTTGGAGAGCACTCGCATGCTACCCATTCCCTATCGCCCTCCTGCCGACGGTGAACGTATCTCGCGGCGGGATGGCACGCTCATCGTTCCCGACCATCCGATCATTCCCTTCATCGAAGGGGACGGCACGGGCCCCGACATCTGGCGCGCCTCGGTCCGCGTGCTGGATGCCGCCGTAGCCAAGGCCTACGGCGGGCGCCGGCGCATCGCCTGGATGGAAGTGCTGGCCGGCGAGAAAGCCTTTCGCGCGATAGGCACTTGGCTGCCCGACGAAACGGTGAACGCCTTCCGGGAATGCCTGGTGGGAATAAAGGGACCGCTGACCACACCCATCGGGGAAGGATTTCGCTCGCTCAATGTTGAATTGCGCATAGTGCTCGATTTGTATGTGTGCCTGCGTCCGGTGCGCTACTTCCGGGGCGTGCCCTCGCCAGTGCGCGAGCCTGAGAAGATTGACGTCGTCATCTTTAGGGAGAATACAGAGGATATCTACACCGGCATCGAGTTCGGGGAGGGAACGCGCGAGGTCGAACGTTTCCGTGGTCTGTTGCGCCGGCATTTCCCCAAGGACTACGCCCGGATTCGTTTTCCCGCCAGCGCAGGCATAGGCATCAAGCCGATTTCCCGCGAGGGCAGTGAGCGACTCGTTCGCGCGGCCATTGAATACGCCTTGGCTCGCCGTCGTCGATCGGTGACCCTGGTGCACAAAGGCAACATCATGAAATACACCGAGGGCGCCTTCCGCAACTGGGGGTATGCATTGGCCCAACGCGAATTCGGGCAGCAGACTTACACCTGGGCGGAATGGAACCGCACCAAGGAGGCTCGCGGCGAGGCGGCAGCCAACGCCGAACAGGCAGCGGCGCTCGCGCAAGGGCGACTGTTGGTCAAAGATGTCATCGCCGACATCGCCTTCCAGCAGTTGCTCACCCGCCCAAAGGAATTCGATGTGATTGCAGCTCCCAACCTCAATGGCGATTACATCTCCGATGCGGTGGCAGCTCAAGTGGGAGGTATCGGTATCGCGCCGGGGGGCAACATCAACTACGAGACAGGGCATGCAGTGTTCGAGGCCACCCACGGCACCGCGCCCAAGTATGCCGACAAGGACGTTGTCAACCCAGGATCCGTCCTTCTTTCCGGGGAAATGATGCTGCGCCACCTAGGATGGGACGAGGCGGCCGACCTGGGGATCGCCGGCATGGAGCGAGCCATCGCCGCGCGCACGGTGACATACGACTTCGCGCGCCTGATGCGCGGTGCGCAGGAGGTCAAGTGCTCTCAGTTTGGCGATGAAATCATCCGCCACATGTCCGGCGCGAAGAAGGCCGCTGGGCCTCGACGGGCGCCGGCGCTGCGTGCGTCTCGCGCTGCCACCACGAAGTCGACACGTTCCAAGAGCGTTCGCCCAAAGAAGCGCACGCGGCGCTGAGCTGGAAAACAGACACGAGGCCTCGCTGCGAGGCCTCGTGTGATTCCGTCGCTCCGGTCACCGCTTGCCGCGCCGGCCGCGTTCTTCGTTGTTGAACACCCAGCCGGCAATTTCGCCGACCTCGAAGTGGTCTTCGTCGCTCCAGCGCCGGGCGCTGGGGTAGGCCCGGTCGAGGCGCGGAATGCGGACGGGCTGCGCCGCTGCTGATTGTGCCCGGGTTGCGATCATGAGATGTGCGAGGAAAGGGACACGAGCCGAGAGGATCGCCAGACGGCAACTAGCACTCCCGCCGCGTACAGAAGTAGGGAATGGCAAGGAGCATCAATCGGCGCGGCGGGTTCTGCATCGGGCGTGTGATATATTCTGACACGCGCTATCCGATTATCAGCGCAACACACGTGCGAGCGGCTGCGGGGCAACAGATGCAGGGGGTGCTCGGACACGCTCCTAGGATATCAAGGATGGATGCGGATGAGATTTGAGACGCAGGCCATACACGCCGGGCAAGATCCAGATCCCGCGACCGGCGCGGTGATGACGCCGATCTATCAGACCTCGACCTTCGCCCAACAAGGTATTGGCCGTCACCGCGGTTACGAGTATGCGCGCACCGGCAACCCCACTCGTACCGCGCTCGAGGCGTGCCTGGCGGCGCTGGAGGGCGGTACCCAGGGGCTGGCGTTTGCCTCGGGGATGGCCGCCACCGACACGGTGCTGCGCCTGCTCGCGCCGGGTGACCATGTGGTGGCCGGACGCGATGTGTATGGCGGCACATACCGCCTATTTGAGCGCGTGCTAAAGACATACGGACTCTAGTTCTCCTACGCCGACACCGCGCGACTCGCGGAAATCGAATCCGCGCTGAGGCCAAACACGCGGCTGGTGTGGCTGGAGACGCCCTCCAATCCGCTCCTGCGTATTGGTGACCTGCGGGCGGTGGCGGATCTCGTCCATCGCGCGCGTCCCGGCGCGTGGCCGGCGGTCGATAATACCTTCGCCACGCCGTACTTGCAGCGGCCGCTCGAGCTGGGCGCGGACCTGGTGCGGTCGAGTGAGCTGCACGAGCGACTGGCCTTCCTGCAAAACGCGGTGGGTGCGGTGCCCGGCCCGCTGGATTGCTTCCTTGTGCTGCGCGGAATCAAGACACTCGCCGTGCGCATGAACCGCCACGCACAAAACGCGGCGGCGGTCGCCGAGTATCTTGCGGCGCAGCCGCAGGTCGAGCGCGTGATCTACGCATTTCACTTATCGCATCCTCAGCACGATATGGCGCGGCGGCGGATGCGCAATGGCGGCGGAATGGTGTCGTTCACCTTGCGTGGAGGAGCGGCGGTTGCGGTGCGCGCCGTGGAGCGCACACGTGTCTTCGCCCTGGCCGAGTCGCTGGGCGGTGTCGAATCGCTGATTGAGATCCCGGCGGTGATGACGCATGCCTCGACCGCCGGCTCGCCGATCGCAGTCGAGCCGGGGCTCATTCGCCTGTCGGTCGGCCTGGAGAATGTCGAGGACCTGGTTGAGGATTTGCGGCAGGCGCTGCTGCCGGGATGATTTTGGGACTCTTACCCGCGGTGGTGAGGCTCAACGGCAATCCATTCCGCCTGGGTGAGCAAGCGGCCCGGCGCCTCAGCCCGGAGTTCCATCACGCGCGAGGGCGCAAAGTAGGCAAAGTCGAATTCAACCGGGTCGCCGGTGCGTTTGCCGGGCAGCGGCATGAGCCGCGCGGTGAGCGGCTTGGCGAGGCGCAGCGCCACGGCGGCAACGTCGAAGAGCAGCGAAGCCAACTGCGGCGCGCGGGTCTCGCCTGGCAGCGGGATGGTGTCGAGCCCGGTGCCGCACATCGTGCAGCAGAGCAACAGGTCGCTCAAGGCGAGGGCTCCCTCGCCCGCGCGGCGCGCAAGGATTGCGTCCTCGAGAATCGGCAGAAACAACCCGCAGAAGCCGGCGCGCTGGAAGACCGCGCGGTCAATTGCCTGGGTAAGCAATGCGGCCGCGAGTGCGCTGCCTGCCAGGCCCACGCGTGCGACGCCCAAGCGCTCGAAAGCGGCCCCGATGGAAGCAGCTTCCACCGGGAAGGGTGCGAGAGAGAAATCGATACCCGCGAAGCGCGCCCCTCGCAACTCGTCTGATTTCGTCACGGCCTCGGTCAACATGCCCGCCGCGTGTTCGATGCCTTCGGTCAAGCGGCGGCTCCCAGTGTCAAGATCCGGTGCATGGTTGAATGCTTCGACGGCTAGGTCCGCCGACTCGGTGGCTATGGCGAAGGCGGGCGCCCCGCCTGCGTGATACGCCGCCGGGAAGAAGGGCGAATGCGGGCCGACGCCTGCCAGCGCGGCCAGCCGCAGGTTGGCAAACCCGTCCGGGCGAAGTTGTGCAACGCGCCCGATGGCCTCCGCGGCGGCTTGCACGGCGGCCGTGGATATACCGCGCCGCGAGTCGGTCAGAAGAATCGATGCGAACAGCTTCTCGTCGGCGGCCAGAATATCCGGCACGAGCGCACACGCCTGCGGCTGAACGGGAAGGGCCGGGCCGAGCGAGAGATAGCTGATCGGTTTCGAGTCGAGCAGGGCAGCCAGTGCGCGCGCGCCGTCTGCGGCGGCCTCGGGTGAGGCCAACGGCAGATACTCCGCGAAAGGCTGCGTGGCCAAGCGTGTGGTTTGGACTTCGAAGCCGGCACACTCAACGGCCTGGCGCGCGTGCTCGAGAATGCGTGCCGCCTCGTCAAGCCGCCGCGCCTCCGGCGGCCAGCCCAGTTCACAGAAAAAGGTGATCGAACGGACCTTCACGACCGGCTCCGCCGTTGTCGCGCGGCCTGGTAGAGCAGGATGCCCGCGGCAACGACCGCATTCAAGGATTCTGCCTTACCCGGCATGGGGATGAGGACGCGCGCCGTGGCGGCCGCCTGGGCAAGTGCCCCCGCACCCTCGGCTTCCGAACCAAGGATGAGGCCGATGCGCCCGCGCCAGGATACTTGGTCGCAGGGTGTACCCTCTTCGGCCTCGGCCAGATACAGACGGAACCCGTTCAGGCGCGCCTGAGCTTCGGGCCAGGTAGCTTCGATGAGGGGCAGACGGAAATGCGCGCCCATCGCGCCGCGCACCACCTTGGGGTTATAAGCATCAACGCACCCGGGCATCAGGAACACCGCCTGCACGCCAAAGGCCTCCGCCGTGCGCAGCACCGTGCCCAGGTTGCCGGGGTTGGCCAGTCCGTCGGCCAGCAGCACGAACTCGAGCGGCGCGGCGAGCGGGGCCTCGACCCACGCCACGACGGCCAACATGCCCGACGGCGTCGTCGTATCAGAGCAGGCCTTGAGAATCTCCGGGCTGACCTCTTCCACGGTGGCGCCCAGGCGCGCTGCCTGGTTGAGCAGCGAGCGCTGCGGCGGCTTGAGCCCGCCACTGTGGAAGACCACGCGCAGCGGAGCATGGGCATTCACCGCCTCCACCAGCAGCCGTTCACCCTCAATGACAAACAACTTCGCTCGAGCGCGGGCTTTGGCTTGCGCCTGCAGCGTGCGAATGAGCTTGACGCGCTCGTTACTCACGGAAGTGATCATGGGTGATTCCCTTGGTGGCCTGGGTGCGACTCAGGTGGGCGGCCAACGCCGGTCAAACTCGCTGCGGAAGACTCCCAGCGTGGGTTCATCGATGACGGTGATGCGAATTTCTGCAAGCGAGATCGCGGATGCGCTGCCCATGAAGTCGAGCACGGCCTGCAGGATAACGTGCGCGCCACGCGCTTTGGGGAATCCGAAGATACCGGTGCTGATGGCGGGCATGGCGAGGCTGTGAAACCCCTGGGCTGCGGCCAGCGCAAGGGAACTGGCGACGGCCGCGGCAAGTTTGCGGTCTTCATCTCCCTCGCCCCACACCGGGCCGACGGCATGGATGACGGCACGGCAGGGGAGCTTTCCGGCGCCGGTAAGGCCTGGATGCGTGGGGCTCGCAGGCCCGTGCGCCTGCACCCACCTGTCGCTTTCCTCCTGGATGATAGGCCCTCCGCGGCGGAGGATCGCGCCGGCCACGCCCCCGCCGTGCTGCAACTCCCCGTTGGCGGCGTTGACGATGGCATCCAGCGGTTCTTCGGTCAGGTCGCCGTGCGCGAGGCGCAACTGGCAGCCGCCGGCGAGAGTCTCAGTTCGAATCACACGCGACATGGGGCCACCCGGGGTGATGTTGCGCGTATCGTATCGCGAATTGGCGTGGGGCGCGAGAGCTGCTGGGCAAAAAGAAAGGCCCGGCGCGCGGCCGGGCCTGTGAAGAACGAGCCTGGGAGATCAGCTGCGAGTTGATTCGACGATGCGCTCGAAGGCCTGCGGGTCGCGCACCGCGAGATCGGCCAGCATCTTGCGGTTGAGGTTGATATTGGCGCGGTGCAACCCGGCAATCAAGCGACTGTAGGTACTGCCACTGAGACGTGCGGCGGCGTTGATGCGGGCGATCCACAGCCGGCGCAGGTCGCGCTTGCGGTTGCGCCGGTCGCGATAGGCGTACCACAGGCTCTTGAGCATGGCCTCGTTGGCGCGGCGGAACAGGCGATGCCGCGAGCCAAATTGGCCCTTGCCCATGTGGATGATCTTGCGGTGACGCAGATGAGGCCGAGGGCCTCCCTTGACGCGTGCCATGCTTCATTCTCCTGCCGACCCCTGCGCGCCGGGAGGTGGGTTCCCAGTTGAGTGCGCGCAACAGCGGCAAACGACCCGCCTAACGCGGCGGGTTGGCTTTGTACTTGCTCATGTACGGAGCCAGGCTCTTGACGCGCTTGGTTGTGCGCTTACCTTTGACCACCACCATCTCGGCCAAGAGGGCCTTGGTGCGGCGTGGCGTGCGGCGGCGCAAGTGGCTCTTGCCGCCCTTGGTGCGCACCAGTTTGCCCGAGCCGGTCAGGCGGAAGCGCTTGGCGCTCGCCTTGTGCGTCTTGAGCTTGGTCTTGCCGGCTTTCACTTTGCGAGGCATCCTGTTCTCCCTGCTGAGCCTGTCTCTCAATCACAGGCGGCGCGCTGGGCGCCGCCTGGTTTTGAACCGTGCAGCATGCGGTGCAGCCTACTTCTTCTTTGCCGGGCCGATGACCATCAGCATCGTCCGGCCTTCCATATCCGGGTTCTGTTCCACCACGCCCACGTCGGAGAGTTCTTGGGCGATCTGTGCCAGATCTTCGCGCGCAATCTCCGGGTAAGTAATCTCGCGCCCGCGGAAGCGGATGCGCACCTTGACCTTCATCCCATCGAGCAGCCAGCGGCGCGCGTCGCGCAGCTTGAATGCGCGGTGGTGATCGGTCGTCTTGGGGCGCAGGCGGATCTCTTTGACCTCGATCTTGGTCTGGGCGCGCCGCGCCTCGCGTTCTTTCTTGGCTTTCTCGTAGAGGAACTTGCCAAAATTCAGCACACGGCAAACGGGCGGGTCGGCGTTGGGCGAGACTTCAACCAGGTCCAAGTTGGCCTCGCGGGCGATACGCAGCGCCTCTTGAGTCGTGACCACGCCTACGTTGGACCCGTCCGGCCCGATCAGGCGAACCTGGCGAACCCGGATGGCTTCGTTGATACGGAATTCCGATGCGCTGATGGGTGTTCCTCCTCCTGAGCCGCGCCCCCGAACGGGTCGGGTCGAGCGCGGGCGCAGTTTACCATGAATGAGAACCGGGCGTCAACCAAAACGCCTATTCGGCGGCGGGCTGGGCCTCAGAGCCGGTGCGTGGAATGATGGTCACCTTGCGGTGATTGCCAGTTCCGACGCTCTCGGTATGCACCTGGTCGTGGCCGCGGAGTTCGAGATGGACGATGCGCCGGTCGGCGGCGGTCATCGGTTCGAGGGCCACGGTGCGCCCGTGTTCCATCACCTGCAGTGCGGCGCGGCGGGCCATGCGGCGCAGTTGCTGCTCGCGACGTTCGCGGAAGCCCTCGGCGTCGACCACCACCGGCAGCGGGTGGCCCAGTTCGCGGGCCACGATCAGGCGGGTGATGTATTGCAGGGCGGCCAGGCCGTCGCCGCGCTGGGCAGTGAGAGCACCCAGGTGCTCGCCGTGCAAGTCCACCCAGGCGTGGCGCGGCTCGTCGGGTCTTTCCGGCTCCACCCAACGCATGCTTATGCGCCCGTGCAGGCCCATGCGCGTGAGCAGTTCCTCGACCACGGTGTGCACCATCTCCAGTTCCGCATCGCCCGAGGCACCCTCGGTCGTGCGCAGAGTCAGCCGCACGCGCGCCTGACGCGGGGCTTCGCCGTCGTCGGCGCCGCCCTGGTCAAGCACCGTCACCTCCACCTGCTCGCGGGGTACGCCAAGCTCGGTCACCCCGCGCTCGACGGCCTCCTCGACGGTGGGAGCAATGACTTCCAGGTTGGCTTGTCGCATGAACCCCATCCTTGGCCGCCTACTTTATGGCCTTGACTGCCGGCTTGAGCCCCAGCGCGCGGCGCACATCGACCTTGCCCATCAGGGCGTACTGAGCGATGGCCAGCAGGTTGGAGACGACGAAGTACACCGACAGCCCCGAGGAGAAGGTGAGCGCGAAGTAACCCAGCAGAACGGGCATGTAGAGATTCATCATGCGCGTCATCTGAGAACTTTGCGGGTCGGCGGTGGGCGGCGTGATCAGCTTTTGCGAGAACCAGGTGGTCACCAACACCAAGATGGCCAGCACGGGAATGCCGAAGGTGGGCAGGAAAGGCAGGAACAGCCGTTCCGGTTGAGCCAGGTTCATCCACAAGAAATGATTGTCGATCGGAATCAAGCTGGTGGCGTTCGGGAAGAATTCGTAGATGTGCCGGGTCAGGTCGATAAGCTGCAACGGTGAGGCACCCAGGGTGCGCATGATGGCCTGATACAGGCCGATCAGGATCGGCAGCTGGACGAGCGTCGGCAGGCATCCACCCAGCGGGTTGGCGCCCGCCTCGCGGTACATGCGCATCTGCTCGCTGGCCAGCTTCTCACGATCCTTGGCGTACTTCTTCTGAACCTCCTGCCACTCTTTCGACTGCATCAACTTCTGCTGCTTCTGCGTGCTCTTCTGCTGTTGATAGGTCAACGGAAAAGTCAGCAGGCGAATCAGCACAGTGAACATGATGATCGCCAGCGCGAAGTTGTGCCCCAGCAATTGATACAGGAACAGCAGGGCATTGATCATGGGGTCGAGAATGAATGTGTTCCACATGGGAGGTCACCTGGCTCTGCTTACTTGGGCGGGATGAAGCCCCACAACTTGGCACCGTTCTGCGGATCGAGGGCTACCAGCGGCGACTCGCTCTCCAGCACGGTAAAGAGCAGCCTGCCGCCGGCCAACAGCGGGTCGCCATACAGCTTGCCGCCCAGGGACTGCTGCCAACGGATGGTGCCATCGGCCGCGTCGAGCGCGTAGGCGGTGCCGGCCTCGGTGCCGATATAGATGAGGCCTGCCTCCGCGAAGGGCGTGGCGCGCACCGGGCTGTCGAGCCGCACCTGCCATAGCGTGCGGCCGCTGGCAAGTTCCACTGCCTGCAGCCCGCCGCTCAAATCGCCGAAGATCGCGCTCTCGCCCACGACGACGGGCGCGCCCCACACCCAGCCCTTGGCCTGGGTGGTCCACACTTCGCGCCCGTGCGCGGCGTCGAGGGCCACGACCCGCCCGTCAAACGTCCCGATCAGAACGAGGTTGTTGGCCACGGCCGGCCCGCCGGCTAACGCGGCGCCCAGGTCGCGCGACCAGACAAGTTGACCATCGGCCGCACGAACGGCGTACAGGTTGTGGTCGAGCGAGGCTACGTAGAGCAGCTCGCCCAGCGGGACGGGCGCACTCCAGATGGCGTGCGTGGCGCTAAAGATCCAGCGCGTTGCGCCGTCGGCCGCATTGAGCGCGTAGAGCGCTCCATTGCCAGCCGGAGCGTAAAGGCTCTCGCCCAGCGCGAGCGCCGGGGCCACGAACGGCTCGCGGCCCAGCGGCATCTTCCACACAACGGTGCCGCTCGTAGCGTCCACGAGATGGACGGACTTGTCGGAGCTCGTCAGCGCCAGCCGGCCGTCGGAGGTGAGCGCCGGGTTGCTGTAAAAGGTCGTGCCGGCCGCTGCCTTGTCCGGATAGCGCCAGCGCAGCGTCCCGTTCTGCAGGTCGAGTGCATACAGGTACTGCCCATCGGCCAGATAGGCGGTGGCGGCGGAGGCCGACAGGCCGGGCCACGAGGTGCTCGGCAGCGTGCCGGAACATGCGCCGAGAAGCACGGCCAGCGCCAAGCTGGCCAGTACCAGCCCAGCGCGCTTCGTGCCAGTTCGCGGGAAGTAATGCTCGAATGCATGAGTGAGATGGGCGATGCGAAGCACGCTAGTCGTCTCCGTGAATCCTTCTCCCCTTGTCAGGGAACCGGGTCGTACCCGCCCGGGTTGAACGGTTGGCAACGCAAGACACGCCAAGCCGCCATCGTGCCACCTTTGAGCAGGCCGTACTTCGCCACCGCCTGATAGCCGTAGTGCGAACAGGTGGGATAGAAGCGGCACGTGTTCACCGGGATGAGGCGTGAGAGAGTCATCTGATAGACCCGCATGAGCGCAAGCGCGCCGAGCCGCGGCAGGTTGGGTGCACTCAATGGAATCGAGCGCAGCGGCGGATCAGGCGCGATCGGATGTTCCACTTTGTCCATTTTCAGCGTTCAGGCATCCCGCCCGATGCAGCAGCACCCGCAGCGCAGCGCGCACCTCAGCCCACGGCGCCTCAAGCAACGGACGACGTGCGGTGATCACCAGGTCGATCCCCGGCCGCAGTGCGGGCAGCAAGGGCTGCAATGCGGCACGCAAACGCCGCCGCGCACGATTGCGGCTGACGGCCGTGCCCACTGCGCGGCTGGCTGTGACACCGATACGGAACGAGAGCTCAGCGCTGGGGGCGACGACAACAACCATAAGCGGGTGGGCGTGGGAAATACCATGTCGCCTCACCCGCTGGAATTCGCTCGCGCGTCGCAGGCGAAACCTTCGCTGCATCCATTCCAGCCGGGGTGCCGATAGCGGGTTGCGCCGAAGGTCGCCCCGTCTGATTCCTCGTCCATCCGCCGTGGCGTGCTGTGGGGGTGGCGCCGTGGCCGCAATCGTGCGGCCCAGGGCGCTGCCAACTACGAGTTCCAGTTGACCTTCTTGACGTGTGTGCGCCGGACGGTCAGGCGCAGGCGGCCCTTGGCACGCCGCGAGGCGAGGACCTTGCGCCCGCCGCGCGTGGCCATGCGCGCGCGAAAGCCGTGCACGCGCGCGCGTCGCCGAATCTTGGGCTGATAAGTACGCTTGGGCATCCGAGAATCCTTCTGACCCGATCAGAGTTGGAGGCTGATTATACCAGCCGCCGCGCCGAGCGGTCAACCGCCACGAGCCTCGACGCAACGCAAGTTGGGGGATCGGGGATCCCTGCAATGACGCCATGGGCGATTTGTCGGCGCCACAAAGGCCCTTCATCCAACCTGATCGTGCTCTGTCGGTCCGGGTCTAACGCCGGCGGCATCCCGTCTACGCTGGGCCCTCCGTTGACGCCCCAAATTCGGAGTGCTAGAATGCGATCCGTCGCGTTTCACGGGCGCCCGCAGTATGGCTCATTCCCCGCCCTACCAGCGCGACCTCACCTGGCTGGGTCGGCACCAAACTGGAGGCGGGCATGAGTCCTTTGCGCACGGTCATCACCGGCAGCGTGCGCTATCGCGGCCGGGAGGGGCAGTTAGCCTTCATCCTTCACCGCCTCGGCGGGCTGGGCACGCTGCTCTTCCTCGCCCTGCACATCCTCGACACCTCGACCGTTTACTTCTTCCCCAACCTCTACAAAGAAGCGCTGGCGCTTTACCGCCACCCGCTCTTCATGCTGGGGGAAATCTTCCTGGTGGCGGCTGTGATCTATCACGGCGCCAATGGTTTGCGGATTGCCCTCTTCGACTTGTTCCCTCGGTTATGGCGCGCAGAGCGCGAGAAGCCCTCGGTCTACACCACCCTGGCGGTGACCGTGATCTTGTGGTTGCCTGCGGCCTTCATCATGGGGCGTAGCTTGATCGTCCACACCTTCCTGGGGTGGAAGTAGGAGACGGCGATGATCACGCTCAATACAACCTCGCGGGTCGTGTCCCCGCCGCCGCGCTCGCTCGATGGGCGCATCTGGCTGCTGATGCGCTACAGCGGCATCGCACTCATCCCGCTGGTATGGATCCACATCCTGATTCAGGACGTGCTGGTGGGCGTGCACCGGATCGACATTGATTATGTCGCCCTGCGCTGGGCCACCCTCGGCTGGCGCGTCTACGATATGGCGCTGCTGGCCTTCGCTTTCGCGCACGGCATGAATGGTCTGCGCCAGGTGCTTGAGGACTACATCACCCGCGACCGGCCGCGACGGCTCGTGCGCTGGGGGCTCTTCGCCGCGTGGCTGGTCATCACGGCCATCGGTGCAGCCGCCATCGTCGGCGGCGTCGGGCGCGGGGCCGGAGAGGCGGGCGGTTCATGACACACCACCACCAATTCGACGCGGTCGTCGTGGGCGCCGGCGGTGCGGGGCTGATGGCGGCGCTGCAGGCCGCACGCCTGACCAACGTCGCCGTCATCTCCAAGATGTACCCCACCCGCTCGCACACCGGCACCGCCCAGGGCGGCATCGCCGCGCCGCTCGGCAACATGGAAGAAGACCACTGGGAATGGTACATGTACGACACGGTCAAGGGCGGCGACTACCTG
This sequence comes from uncultured Anaerolineales bacterium, assembly GCA_964353865.1. Classification (GTDB taxonomy): domain Bacteria; phylum Chloroflexota; class Anaerolineae; order Anaerolineales; family RBG-16-64-43; genus RBG-16-64-43. The sequence goes on from CAYGXJ010000002.1 coordinate 25,232, forward strand.
GTGGATCAAGATGCGGCCGAGATCCTGGCGCGCGAATCGGTCGAGGCCATCTACGAACTCGAACACATGGGGCTGCCCTTCGACCGCACCGAGGAAGGACGCATCGAGCAGCGCCGGTTCGGCGGGCACACGCGCGAATACGGCAAAGGCCCGGTGATGCGCTCGTGCAAGAGCGCCGACCGCACCGGCCATATGATTCTCCAGACGCTCTACCAGAACTGCATCAAGCACAACGTGCGTTTCTTCGATGAATTCTTCGTAGCCGACGTGCTGGTGCACGATGGCGTGGCGCGCGGCGTGGTAGCGGTGGAGATCGCCACCGGCGAGCTGCATCTCTTCCATGCCAAGGCCGTACTCCTGGCGAGCGGCGGGTTCGGACGCATGTTCGCCGTCACCTCCAACGCCCATTCGCTGACCGGCGAGCCGGTGGCCGCGCTCTATCGGCGCGGGCTGCCGCTGGAGGATATGGAATTTTTCCAGTTCCACCCGACCGGCATCTACAAGATGGGCATCCTGCTGTCGGAGGCGGCTCGCGGCGAAGGCGGCGTACTGCTCAATGGGCGCGGCGAGCGCTTCCTCGAGAACTACGTACCTACGCTCATGGACCTGGCCCCGCGCGATATGCTCTCGCGCTTCATCTATCAAGAAGTGGCGGCCGGGCGTGGGGTGGACGGTAAAGATTACGTTTACCTCGACATCCGCCCGGAGACGATCAACCGCTGCGGGAGCGCGCCCGGCGGGCGGACGGTGACGGCGGCCGAGCTCGAGGAGAAACTGCCCGACATCATCGAGATGATGCGCGTCTACATGGGGGTCGAGCCGATGCGCGAGCCGGTGCCCGTCCAGCCCACCGCGCACTATGCCATGGGCGGCATTCCCACCGACAACGACGGGCGGGTTCTCGCCGGCCCAGCGCGCACAGTGAGCGGGCTGTATGCGGCCGGCGAGTGCGCCTGCGTCTCGGTGCACGGCGCCAACCGCCTGGGCACCAACTCCCTGGTCGACCTGGTGGTCTTCGGCCGGCGCGGCGGCAAGGCACTGGGCGAGTTCTGCCGGCGCGCCGATTACGCCCCGCTGCCGCCACAGGCGGAAGCCGAGGCCCACGACGCGCTCGCGGAACTGCGGGCCAGCCGCGGCCGAGAGCGGGTGGGAACGGTGCGCAGCGAGTTGCAGCGCGTGATGATGGACAACGTGGGCGTATTCCGCAAGGCCGCCGGCATGCGCGAGGCGTTGTCTACAGTCCGCGCGTTGAAGGAGCGCTACACACAGATCGGCCTTGACGACCGCGGCGCGACGTTTAACACAGACCTGCTGGAGGCGTTTGAACTCGGCGCGCTGCTTGACCTGGCGGAGGTCACGACCGCCTCGGCTCTCCAGCGCACCGAAAGCCGCGGCGCGCACTACCGCGACGATTTTCCCGAACGCGATGACACCCACTGGCTGAAGCACACGCTGGCTTCCTGCAGCGAGGGGGCCAGTGTGCGCCCCACGCGAGGCGAGGTGCGCTTCGAGGCCAAGCCGGTGGTGGTCACGCGCTTCGAGCCCAAGCCGCGTACGTACTGATCGGCAGCGGTGGAGAGAGAGCGAATGGCGAAGGTCACGCTCAAGATCAAGCGCTACAACCCCGAGCGCGAGCCTGCCTCCTGGTGGTCGGAGCACGCCCTGCAGGCCGAGCCGACGGAAAGGGTGCTCGACCTCTTGAACCGGGTCAAATGGGAGCAGGATGGCACGCTCAGCTTCCGGCGCTCGTGCGGGCACGGCATTTGCGGCAGCGACTCGATTCGCATCGACGGCGCCAACCGGCTGGCCTGCAAGACGCTTGTCTCGGAGCTGGGCTCTACCATCAGCATCGAACCGCTGCTCGGCATGCGCGTGCAGAAGGACCTGATCGTCGACCTGGAACCCTTCTTCGCGGCTTACCGCACGGTAAAGCCGTACTTCATCAGCGATGCCCCGCTGCCGCCGGATGGGCGCGAGCAGCTACAGACGCCGGCTCAGCGCCTGCGCTTCGACGATACGACCAAGTGCATCCTGTGTGCGTGCTGCACCGCCTCCTGCCCTTCGTTCTGGGCCAGCAACGAATACATCGGGCCGGCCAGCATCGTCCAGGCCCACCGCTTCATCTTCGACTCGCGTGACGAAGGCGCGGGTGAGCGGCTGCAGGTGGCTGGTGAGACGATGGGTGTGTGGCGCTGCCACACCGCTTTCAACTGCACTCTGGCCTGCCCGCGCGGGATCAACATCACCCAAGCCATCGGCGAGGTGAAGCGCGCCCTGGCCACCGGGCGAGTCGAGTAGAAACGCTACGCGTCCTCACACAAGGGCGCGCCATGTTCCGGGAGGATAGAAATGTCGGTGCTCTCGAACTGGGGCGAGATCCTGCGCACGGCCAACCTTTCGCCCGACAAACATATGGACACCGTCTCGCGCTGGCTGATCATTACCCGCGCCGCGGTATTCACGATGACCCTGACCTCTGGGTTGATCGGCGGCTTGTTGGCGGCCGCCTATGCTCCGGCCGTACGCTGGGACCTGCTGCTTCTGGCGGTGGCCGGACTGGTGCTGGCGCACGCCGCCAACAACATGATCAACGACTACTTCGATCTGGAGGGCGGCGTCGACACGAGCGAGTATGCGCGCGCGCTGTATGCCCCGCACCCGATTCTCAGCGGGTTGATCTCCAAGGCTGGGCTGCGCCGCGCCATCTTCCTGGTCAATGCGGTGGACGCTGCTCTGATGGTGTACCTGATCTGGATGCGCGGCTGGCTGGTGCTGCTGTTTGCCCTGGCCGGGTTGTTCATCAGCGTGTTCTACGTCGCCCCGCCGATTCGCCTCAAGCACATCGGCCTGGGCGAGTTGGGCGTGCTCCTGGTGTGGGGGCCGCTGATGATCGGCGGCGTGTATTTCGTCGCGGCGGGCGAGGTGCCTTCGTGGGTGTGGGGCGCGGCGTTGCCTTTTGCACTGCTCACGACCACCGTGCTGATCGGCAAGCACGTCGACAAGCTCGATCAGGACAAAGCGCGCGGCATCCGCACGCTGCCGGTGCTGCTCGGGGGCGAGGTCTCGCGCGGGTTGAACGTGGCGCTGATGGTCTTGTTCTATGCGCTGGTGGTGGGGCTGGTGCTCCTGCGCTGGGCCAGCCCGTGGATCCTGCTCGCGTTCCTCGCACTGGGGCGGCTGGTGCGGGTCATGCGCATCTACCGCGAGCCCAAGCCCGCGCAGCCGCCGCCGAATTACCCGGTTTGGCCATTGTGGTACGTCTCGGCGGCCTTCTGGCATAACAAGCTGGCCGGAGCCCTGTTCGTGCTGGGGCTAGTTGCGCAGCTCATCCTGCCGGCGAAGTTCTAACGACGGCCGGGAGCCGTGGAGTGTGTGAGCGCGATTGGGGCTGTCCCAAAAGGGGCAGTCCCTTTGTGTTCTGGAAAGAAGGTGCGCACGTCATCGGATTCGATGCCGGCATATAGCGTGCGGATTGCTTGAGGCGGCCGCGAACGTTCGTCCGTGCGCGGGACTCGATGCGCATGCCGTATGCCTCCGGGGATGCGTAAGGCATGCTATGCCCTCTTCCAGATCGGTTCGGAGAGCTACTCGCCTTTGAAGTCGGGTGTCCGCTTCTCGAGAAAAGCGCTCACGCCCTCGAGATGATCGCGGGTGAGGGAGGCTTGCTGCTGCAGCTCGCCTTCCACCTCGAGCGCCGAGGCGAACGAGGCGTGCTGCGCCGCGAGAAAGGCGCGCTTGGTGAGGGCCAGCGCGCGGGTCGGGCCGTGGGCCAGGCGATGGGCGACCTCCAAGAGGCCGAAGGGGAACTCGGCTTCAGTGAAGATGCGCGAGACGAGACCCATGCGGTACGCCTGAGCGGCGTCCAGCGGTTCATCGAGCATGGCCATGGCGAGCGCGGGCGCAAAGCCCATCAGGCGCGGCAGCCAGTAGGCCACCCCGCTGTCGGGCGCGAGGCCCAGGCGGGTGAAACCGTAGCGGAACTGGGCCGAGTCCGTCGCCACGCGCACGTCGCATGCCAACGCAAGACCTAGGCCTGCGCCGACCGCCGGGCCGTTGATACCCGCCACAATCGGTTTGGGCGTCGCCTGCATTTTGAGCACCAGAGGGTTGTAGGTCTCTTCGAGATGTTCGCGGTATGAGACCTTGCCGGCGGAGCTTTTAAAATCGCCCATGTCCTGGCCGGCGCAGAAGAATCGTCCGCTGCCGGTGATGACAACCACGCGCACGGCGGGGTCGGCGCCGGCGGACTCCAAAGCCGCCAATGTCTCGAGGGCCATCTCGCGGTTGAGCGGGTTGGCGCGCGGGCGGTTGAAGGTGAGGGTGAAGATGCCCTCATGGAACTCGGTGAGCAGCGTGTTGTACGAGGACATGCGGCCTCCGCGCCGGGCATCGGGCCCTGCCCGGCCGTGCACAACAAGAAGGCGAACGCCGTCGCTCGCCATGCAGAAACTAGGGTGTCGCGCTGGGAGGGTTTGGCCCCTCGGCCTCCGAAGGATCCTCGCCCCAATCCACCTCGGCCTCCACCTCCAGGGGCAGGCGCACCCACAACATGAGCATCTGGCCCTCGGCCACTTCGGCCGAGCGCGCGGCCACGATGGGTGCATGCTCGATGCGTCCGTCATCGCTGCGGTACTCAAGCTGCATCGGCCGCTGGCCCTTCCACGCGCGATAGCAGCGCTCGACGAGGGCCGGCCCGTTGAAGGTGCGCAGCCGGGTGAGCGCTGTGCGTGAGGGCTGTGCTGCCTCAGCCAGGCTCTGGACCCAATCGTCCGCGCGCTCCTCAAAGGTCGGCGGCGGGCCTTCGATGATGGTGATCTTCTCGGCTTCGGATGCGCCCGAGGGTTCGCTCTTCATGATGAGAGAATCTTACCACAGCGCTTGAGGGGAGGAGCACTTGGCACTCAGCCATCGGCCGTCGGCAATCATGCGAATTGTGGGTGGTGTGGATCGCAACAGTCACGAACGTCGTCCACGCGAAGGCGGGGACGCAGGATGAACATTGGGCCTGTCAAGATATCGTGAACGCAGGGAACCAAACTGCGGGGCGAAGAGGCGATTCTGCATTCATCCCATCGGTGGAGCACCTGGATTCCCGCTACGAACGCGCGGGAATGACGACCAAGACAATGCTAGCCTTGGCGCGCCCACGCGCTGCGGTCAACGCGAGCGAGTGGGGTTCGAGGATTCCCGCTACGACCACGCGGGAATGAGGAGCACCAAGGCAGACGGCGCACTTGGTGTACTCGAATTGGTGAGGCTGTTTGGCGCATCAGGCATGATCGTCGTCCCCGCGAAGGCGGGGACCCAGGACGAAGATGTGGTATGTTGCTCACCGAGGAACGAAGGAAACCGAATGGCCACGCGCATGGTCGATCCGGCATTCTCCAATCGCAGGATCACCTGGAGTCCAGCCGGGAACTCGCGCGAATGACGATCGAGGCCTGCGAAGAATCTCGCGGCTACACGGATCTGGCAACATGGGTGAAGCCCCCCTGGATTCCGGTTACGAACAGGCGAGAATGAAGAGCTACAAATCGAATACCACTTTGATCGCATATGTGCGGCGCTTGTCAGTCGCGGTGCGAATGGCCTGGCGGTACTCCGCCAGCGGGAAGCGATGGGTGATCAGGTCCTCAATGCGCATGTGCCCACTGCGCTGGAACTGGATGGCCCACTCGAAATCGTGCTGGCGCTTGCCCTGCCACCCGCTGGTGGCATGCGTTTTGGAGCCGATCAGATCCACCTCCTGATACCAGATCGGGTTGAGGTCCACCCGCAACACCGAGAGGTCGATGCCCACCAACACCACCGTGCCGCGCGCGCGCGTCCAGCGCAATGCATCGGTGATCGAGGCGGCGCTGCCCACGCAGTCGTAGACCACGTCGAATCCGCCCATCAGCATGCCACGGTTGAGCGGCGCGGTGTAGGCGCGCCCACCGGTAAGGCGCGCCATCTGGGCATACACCTCGCCGCCGGTCACCACCTCGTCGGCGCCCGAGTGGCGCGCGGCCTGGGCTTGGTGCGGATGGCGCGCGAGAGCGGTGAGCCGGGCGCGCGGGCGGAAGGCACGCACGGCTTGCATCGTGAACAGGCCGATGATGCCGGCGCCCAGGACGAGCACCTGCTCCTGCGCGCCCGGCGGGCGGCGCAGCACGCCGTGGATGGCCACCGACATTGGCTCAATCATCGCCGCCTGATCGTCGCTGAGGTCCTCGGGCACCGGGTAAACGTTGCTGACATGCGCGGTGTATCCGTCGCTCCACCCGCCCCCGATGCCGACCGTGCCTGCGGCTTTCTCGCACACGTTGGAGAGCCCGGCCTGACAGAATCGACACCACAGGTCGAGCCCTAGCTCGCGGCAGGTGGCGCCGGTCTCGCGATGCTCCATGATCACGCGTTGCCCGGCGCGAAGCTTCTTCACTTGCGGCCCCACCTCCTCCACCTCGCTCACTACCTCATGACCGAGATAGAAGCGCGAGTTGCCCGGCAGCGCGGCCGGTCCGATGGCCGGGTCCGCATGCACGTGAAATAGCGAAAGGTCGGTTGCGCAAATGCCGCACACGCGGTTGCGCACGCGCACGCCGTTCGGCCCCGGGAGCGGTGGTTCGGAGAGATCGGCCATGCGCGCCGGCGAGAGCGGGCTGAATACAACACCCGGCCACATCGGGCGCAACGCCTTGACCGCGAGCACCTTGGGGATATTCTTGTCGAAGTAGATCGTGCGCATGGCGGTCCCTCCTCGAGACGATCCCGATCAGGGGTTGCTGTGTGCCACCACAGGGCAAGACCGGCGCGCGGTGAGTGCGAAGCGGTATTGGGCGGCGGGGACGAGGGCGGCTACGAATGGGTGCTGCGCACGGCGTGGCACAAGGCGCATGTCGGATCATCGCACAAAAGCGCGGCGGGATCCTGGCGCATCCATGCCGCCGCGGTGTGAAGCAGATCACGCAAGGGGATGGCTTGCAGATGGGCCGAGCCCAGCCAGGCCTCGCGTGCGATGCCGCGCAAGCGCGGGGCGATGGCCGCAAACCCGCGCGAACATCCGGGGAAGGCCGGGCACTCGACCACGCCCTCGGCGGTGAGGGCCCAGCGCACGAACTGCTTGCGCCCGGCGCGCTGCGCCGCCAGGTGCAGCGCCACATTGGCCGTATGGTCGGCACCCAGCAGCACTGCCTCGCCGCCGCGCACGGCCAGCTCGGCGATCGGACCCCACGGATCGGTCAGCGACTGCTTGACAAGCAGCTCGTCGGCTTCGACGCCGACAAACGACAGAATCGGGTGGTTGGAGCGGTGCGCGCCGTTCACGCGGCGCAGTGCATCGGGCAGCGGGCCGAGCGAGGGATGGGCCGGCAGGTCGGCGCGGAAGAACTCGGCTTCGGCATTGGCCTCGGAGGTACTGCGGTAGGCCATGCCGTTGCCCTCCGGCCCGAAGGGTGGCGTGACCATCGTCTGCAAGGTAAAGGCGGGTGCCAGCACGGCTGCGCTCGAGGCCAGAAGCGCCCCGGCGAGCGAGGAGATATCGCCGCGCACCTCATCCAGCCACTCGGGCGCGCCTACGGCCAGCACCGGCACGCCCGGCTCGAGGCCGAGGTCGCGCAAGGCATGCACCGCGTCGCGATAGCCCAGGCTGGGCGCCATTCACGCTCCGTCGGGCACGGGCATGCCGCGGTCGTAGACCGCGTCTTCGGCATGCATGTATCCGAGAATGCCGAGGCTGGCCAAGAGGCGCAACGGTTCGGGCGGCCAGGGGATGACGCGCCGGTTGACGAAAAACGCTTGTGTGCGCTCGCTTTTCTTTTCAAGCAGCAGGTCGGCCAGTGTCCAGCCGTTGAGGTGGGTGAGGGAGACGCCATGCCCCATGGCGCCCAGGCTGTAGGCAACGCGCTCGTCACCCAGGAAGCCCAAAGCGGGGATCATCTGCAACGGCACCGAGACCGGCCCGCCCCAGCGGTGGGTGAAGCGAATGTCGCGCAAGACGGGGAACAACTGACGCACATCGGCCTCGAGCTTGGCGAAGGTATCCGGGTTCTCGTCACGATCCATATCGCCGCCGACGGCCAGGCTCACATCGCGCCCGCCCATCAGCAGGCGATTATCCCGGGTGAGGCGGTAGTAGTGTACCAAATTGCGTGCGTCTTCTCCCCCTGGCGAGTGCGCCAGCCAATCTCAGCGAGATGCTCGGGGCGCAGCGGCTCAGTGAGCATGATGTGGGTGAACGCGGGAACCTGCTTGCGGCGCAGCATGGGAATGAGATGCGAGTACGCATTGGTGGCCAGGGCGAGCTTGCCGGCCGTGACCTTGCCCTGCGGGGTGTGAATGAACAGCCCGCCCGCGCGGCGTTCGATGGCGGTGCCCGGCGTGTGCTCGAACACCTGCACGCCCCTCGAGAGGATGAGACGCTTGAGTTCCCAGGCCAGCTTGGCCGGGTTCACCAGGCCGCAGCGCGGCTCACGCCATGCCCCGAGGTACAGTGGGCTGTTCACCTCACGGCGCGTCGCCTCCGCATCGATCCACTCGATGCCCTCCAACCCGAGGCGCTGCGCAAGCTCCACTTCATCGCGGATACGCTTGGCGTAAAGTGGCGCGGTGGCGACGCGCAAGAAGCCCGGGCGTTCATAGTCGCATTCCAACTTGTGTTCGCGCACCAGGCTCTCCACCAGTTCCACCGCCTGCTCCATGTAATGGTGTGCCTGGCGCGCCTTCTCCTTGCCGAACAAAGAAGCCGTCACCGAAAGGGTCAGCCCGAAGAGGGTCATGGAGAAGCCTCCGTTGCGGCCGGAGGCACCGAAACCGATCACCTCGCTCTCAAGCAGGGCCACCCTCAGCGAGGGTTCGGCCTGCTTGAGGAAGTAGGCCGTCGCTAGGCCCGTGTAGCCGCCGCCTAGCACAGCCACATCAACGGTCAGGTCGCCCGCGAGCGGCGGGTTGGGTGTGTAAGGAGTGCTGGAAAGCCAGAAGGACTTGTCGGCAAAAGAGGTCGGGGCCGGTTGTGAGATGGGCATGTGTCCCTCCAAGGTGGACACGCCAGGCGCGTCGGCGCCTGAGCCGCGGCAGAGGGCGAGGGCCATGGTTTACTGGGGTGGAGGTGTGCCCCCCTTTGGAGAGGAGCGCGCGGTTGGTACCCGCGCCGCGCGCGTGGGCCGGGACGAGAGCTGGGCCGGTCGAGATCGCCCGCTACTCGTCCGCGATCTCACTGCGCTTCTTGCCCTTGCCGAGTTGGACCGATCGCTGGAAGGCGGCCCACACCGCGCGCGAGAGCGCGGTGCGCACGCCGGCCTTCTCCAAATAGTAGATCGCCTCGGCCGAGGTGCCGCCCGGCGAGGTGACCTGGTTGCGCAGCCGTGCCAAATGCTGAGGCGTATGCAGCGCGTACTCGACTGAGCCTTTGACCGTTTGCAGCACGAGTTTCTCCGCCAGGTAGCGCGGGAAGCCAAGATGGACGCCGGCGTCGACCAGCCCTTCCATCAGGAGGAAGACGTAGGCCGGGCCGGTGCCCGAGAGCGCCGTGGCCATATCTAGGTAATCCTCATCCTCGACGAAGACTTCCTCGCCCAGGGCGCCCAACACGGCGCGTGCCTGCTCGCGCTGGGCCTCGCTCACGGCGGCCGAAGCGGTCCACACCGTCATGCCTTGCCCGATCTGGGCCGGCGTGTTGGGCATCGAGCGCACCAGGCTGGTGTGTTTGAGGCCCTGGGCCAGGGCCGCCAGGCGCGTGCCGGCGACGATCGAGAGCACCAACGCCTTCTCGGGGATGCGTCCGGCGAGTTGGGTCAGCACGCCCGGAAGCACCTGCGGCTTGACCGAGATCACAACCAGGTCCGCGCCCTGCAGTGCCGCCAGGTTGTCGCTCGTGATCTGCACCCCGTAGGTCGAGGCCAATTCGGCGCCCCGCTCGGCGCGCGGGCCGCAGGCGATCACCGCACCCGGCGCGACCAGACGCTGGGCAAGCATGCCTTTGATCATCGCCTCGGCCATCGTGCCCGAGCCGATGAAGCACACCCGGCTGAAGTTCAGCATCTCACTCCTCCCACTTCCACAACGCGAGGGCGTCCATGAATTCGTGCGCGGTGAGATCCAGATGAACCGGCGTCACCGAGGCGAAGCCCTGAGAGAGGGCCCAGAAGTCGGAGCCCTCCTCCGAAATGCCGGTAGGCGGCGGGCCGCCGATCCAGTAATAGGGTTTGCCGCGCGGATCGAGGCGCCGCACCAGTTCATCGCGATAGACGCGCAACCCCTGGCGTGTGATGCGCACACCACGCAGCTTTTCGTAAGGCAGGCAGGGGAGGTTGAGGTTGAGCAGCGTGTCCTTAGGCAGCCCGTGGGCCAGCACCTGGCGCGCCACGCGCTCCGCCATGCGCGCCGCCGGTGTGTAGTCACACGGTTCGGTCTGGTCTTCAGGGAGGTCGAGCGAGACAGCCAGCGCCGGCACGCCGCTGATCACGGCTTCCATGGCGGCGGTGACGGTGCCCGAGTAGGTCAGGTCGTGGCCGACATTGATGCCGGCGTTGATGCCCGAGACCAGCAGGTCGATCTTCTCCGGAATGATGCCAAGCATCGCCAGCGCAACACAGTCGGAGGGCGCGCCGTCGGAGGATAGCGCGGGCGTACCATCCGCCAGATGCACATGCTTCACGCGCAGCGGTTTGTGCAGCGTCTTGACGTGACCGCTGGCGGACCAGTTGTGATCGGGCGCGAGCACCGAAATCGCGCCCAGGGGGCGCAGCGCCTGCGCCAGTGCCAGCAGCCCGGGCGAGGTAATGCCGTCGTCGTTGGTCACCAGGATGTGAGTCATGGCCCCTCCCGCCTCACGCGCCTCGCATCAATCCGATGTCACCGTGCCGAAGATGCCTTCCAGGCGCGCCAGCACCTCCGGCGTGAGCTGCGGCACGAGCTCGGCCGCGGCCAGGTTCTCGTGCACCTGTTCGACGCGCGAGGCACCGGTGATGACGCTGCTCACGGTCGGCGTGCGCAGGCACCAGGCAATCGCGAGTTGTGCCGGCGAGAAGCCCAGTTCACGCGCCAGAGCCGCAAACGCGCGCGCCTTGGTCAGGCGCTCCTCGGTCAACGTTTCCTCGCGCAGCCATTCGTAACCCTGCAGCGTGGCGCGCGAGCCCTGCGGGATGCCGTCGTTGTACTTGCCCGTGAGCAGGCCGAAGGCCAGCGGGCTCCATGTGGTGAGCCCGATGCCCAGCGTCTCGCACACCCACTGCAGGTCGCGCTCGACCCGCGCGCGGCGGTACAGGTTGTATTGCGGCTGTTCCATCGTGGGCGGAACCCCGCCGATCTCGCGCCCCAGCCCGTGGGCGGCGGCGATCTGTGCCCCGGTCCATTCGCTGGTGCCCCAGTACAGCACCTTGCCCTGGCGCACCAGGTCGCTCATGACGCGCACCGTCTCCTCCACCGGCGTCTCGGGGTCGAAGCGATGGCAGAAGTACAGGTCGACGTAATCGGTGCCCAGCCGCTTGAGTGAGGCATGGATCGATTCGAAAATGTGCTTTCGCGAAAGCCCGCGCGCGTTTGGGTTCTTGCTGCCCGCGAAGAAGACTTTGGTCGAGAGTACGAGGTCGGTGCGCGGTAGACCCTTGACCGCTTTGCCCACCACCACTTCGGCATTGCCGTTGGCGTACATGTCGGCATTGTCGAAGAAGGTCACCCCGCGCTCGAAGGCGGCCTGCACGCAGCGCGTGGTCACCTCTTGATCCACCTGACCGCCGTAGGTGACCCAGGCGCCCAGCGAGAGTTCGCTCACCTTGAGCCCGGAGCTGCCCAGGCGACGGTAATTCATACTGTGACTCCTCAGGAGTGGCGGCGGGCCGTACCTCACATGGAAGGCGCGGCCGCCGGCGGGGGGAATGCGGTGATTATACATGCCGCCCCGCCAGCGGCTTGACCATGTGGTGGAAGCCGGGGTAACCCGCCATGCGTGCGTAGCGCGCCGATGTGAATGTGGCAGCCACGTGGTAGCCCAGGCGCTCGTACAAGTGCTGCGCGTCCGGGTTGGAGAGATCGACCGATAGTGAGCATGCGTGCAGGCCGAGCACGCGCGCCTGGCCTTCAGCCTCTGCCAGGAGGCCCGTGCCCAACCCGCGATGCCGCCAGGCAGGCGCAACGCTCAATGTGTCGATATACAACTCATCGCTCGCGGCTTCTGGGCGTAGCAGGAAGGGCAGCCAGCGTGAGACGCAGCGCAGCCCATTCGCGAGGCCCGCATAGCGGGTCACGGCGGGCACGAGACCCCACGTGAGACGAAGCAGGCGATGCCCGGGGATGGTGAGCAAGAGCCCCGCCACCTCCTTGCCGCTCTGGGCGACCGTTCCATATACGTGGCTGAGCTGATGACCCCGGCCTGCGAAAAGTGCCGAAAGCAACGCCTCGGTCCGTTGCTCATCCGGCTGGCAAAACATGTAGTTGGCGAAGCTGCCCCATGCGGCGTAGATGAGCCGCGCCGCATCGCCGGCATCCAGTGCATTGGAAGGCCGGTACGAAATCCCACTGTTGATTGGCGAGCGCGTCAAGGAGTCCGCGATAGGCATGGTCTTCTCGCGCAGGGCGCATGTCAGAGCCGGTTGCTGCATCAGGCGGTGGCAACGAGATTATACGAGGGGCCGGCCTGCCCCTGCGCTTGGCCAAGACGATGGAACCTGGCAGACGCCTTCGGCGTCTGAGGCACAGGGCCACAAACACCTCGCGCGGGGAGGGGTCATGCCAATTGACCGATGGACTGCTGCTAGTGGGATCGCGGCACTGGCGCTTGTGGCAGGATGCACGCTGACAAAGCCAGTTCCGCGCACCTTCGAGGAATGCGTGCAGGCAGGCTACCCGGTGATGGAGAGTTTCCCGCGGCGCTGCGCCGTGCCGGGCGGGCTGACGTTTACCGAGCCATATGCCATGCCGCCCGAGATTACCCCGGTGCCGCAGACGCCCGAGCTTATCGGCGAGCCCACGGGCACGTGGGCCGAGGGCTACGTCGCGATCGAGGGGATCACCGCCGAGATGATGGGCGGGAACCCGACCCGTGTGGGTGTGCGCCTGCACGGCTCGCTGGGCGACCCGTGCACTCGGCTCTTCCCCATCCGTATGGAGTACTCCGACCATCATGTCTCGCTGGATGTGCGCGCCTGGCAGGATGCGGGCATGGCCTGCATCGCGGTCATCGAACCGCTCGACCTGCTGGTGATGCTCGAGCAGCCACTCACGGCGGGAAAGTGGACGATTGAGGTGGGTGGCGTCTCGACCACTTACCAGGTACCGGGCTTCGACGACTAAGCTCACCCACGCCTTCGGTGCCCGTCCCACATGGATACGCCGTGCGGCCTAATCCTCTTGTCGTCATTCCCGCGTGTTCGCAGCGGGAATCTAGGGTTTGCCTTCCCCCGCCGCACTTGCTTTGCACTGATGCGCCACGCGCCCAAAGTCTCTCGCTCGTCATTCCCACGTGCTCGTAGTGGGAATCCAGGTGATCGAATGGTTCTGGAGTGAAGGACCGATAATGCGCTAGGCCATTCGCATTCCTTCGTTCACGGAAACGAGACAAGTCACGCCTGCCTCCCCGCCTTGGCGGGGACGACGATCTTGAACTGCGACCGCTTGCGGCAACCATCCGCCGCCGCATACTGCTGACGGCCGCCTCGGCCCATCCTATACAAATCCCCTCGCGGGCGATAGAATGCCCGCACCCCGGCGCCAAGCCCCGGGCCTGAGGCGCAATGAAGGATCCCACCCGCGATCGAATTCATCCACCGGTCGGAGGCAGCCCAGACGCCCCCGCGCGCCCGCTGCGCCGGCCGGAATGGATCAAAGTGCGCGCGCCCAGCGGCGAAACCGTCGACTGGCTGCGCGGGCTGATGCGTTCGAAGACCCTGCACACCGTGTGCGAAGAGGCGATGTGCCCCAACATGGGCGAATGCTGGGGCTCGGGCACAGCCACCTTCCTCATGATGGGCGACGTCTGCACCCGCTCGTGCGGCTTCTGCGACATCAAACACGGCCGCCCCGGGCCGCTGGATATGCTCGAGCCGGAACGCGTGGCCCAGGCCGTCAAAGCGATGAACCTGCGCCATGCGGTCATCACCAGCGTCAACCGCGATGAACGCAATGACGGCGGGGCACCGATCTTCGCCGCCGTCATCCGCCGCATCCGCGAGATCCACCCCGGCTGCTCGATCGAGGTGCTCATCCCGGATTTCAAGGGCAGCCGGGATGCGCTGCGTATCGTCGTCGAGGCGCGCCCGGAGATCCTCAATCACAATGTCGAGACCGTGCCGCGTCTGTTCCGCAAGGTGCAGCCGCAGGACCGTTACGAATGGGCCCAGGCGACGCTCTTGAACGCCAAGCGCATCGACCCGGAGGTGCTGACCAAATCCGGTATCATGCTCGGGCTGGGTGAGACCTTCGACGAGGTGGTGGCGGTGATGCGCGACCTGCGCACGTGGGGCGTCGAGATCATCACTCTTGGCCAGTATCTCCAGCCCTCCAAGCGCCATTTGCCGGTCGAGCGTTATTGCACGCTGGATGAGTTCGCCGAACTGCGCCGGATCGGGCTGGAAGAGCTTGGCTTCCGCTGGGTCGAATCCGCGCCGCTGGTGCGCTCCTCGTATCATGCCGAAGCGCAGGTGCGCGCGCTCTCGGCCGTGCATCGCAAGCTGTGGGAGACGCCCGCGGCGGCGAGCGCGGCAGGATGAGCTGGCCGAATGGAATCACAAAGCGCACACCGTGAGGTGTGCGCTTTTCGTTCTTGGGCCATGGGAGGGGCGCAATGTGGCGTGCACCTTTGAACGACGGAGCGAATATGCAACAGAGTCAATGAGGGCATGCGGCAGGTCTCTGGCCCCATGCTCCCAAGAATGAGAACCTCCCCTCCCCGCCTCGCGGGGAGGGGCACAAAGGGGAGGGGTCATCCGCTGAGAGTCCCCCCGCGGGCTAGTCCTCGAGCACGCGCGTCTTTCGAGCATAGAACGAGGGGCACGCCATGGCGTGCCCCAACAAGGGGACTTACTCCCTCATTCTGAGGGGCATAGCCGCCTGGTTATCTCGGCTTCAACTAGCAGGACCGTGCTTAGATGGTCAGCGTCGTCACACAATTGCGGTTGACCGAGTCGGGGATTCATGCGCATGCCCGACGTGGGTGGTCACGCGTAAGGCATGCTATGCCCTCTACCTCGTATCCTGCTCCTGAAGCGAGCGCGCCACCTGCCGGTCGAGCTTGCCCATCGGGTAGCGCCCGAGGTCGCGCACGCGCGCCCAGCGTACATCCGCCGCCTGGATCGCGCGCGGCGTGCCGCTCACACGTGTGCACTCAAATGCGTGCAGCGTCACGCTGTAGTGGCTGTACGCATGCTCGAGGGCCGCACGCTCCCGCCCGACGCGTACGCGAATCCCCAACTCCTCGCGCAGCTCGCGCCGCAGGCACGCCGTGAGCGTCTCGCCGCGTTCGCGCTTGCCGCCCGGGAACTCCCACAGGCCACCGAGCAGCGCCTTGGCTGGCCGCTGGGCAATCAACACCCGGTCCGCGCGGCGCACGATGCCGCAGGTCACATCCAAGTGCGGCACACGCCGTGAGACTCGCGCCCGCGGCCGTAACGCCTGCGTGCCTCGCGCGTTTGCCTGGCAGGCATCGCGCAGCGGGCAGTGCGCGCATTGCGGCGCGCGCGGCGTGCACACCGTGGCGCCCAATTCCATCAGCGCCTGGTTGAAGCCGCCGGGATTGCGTGCAGGCATCATACGCGCCGCAATCCCTAGCAGGTGCGTCTCGCCCCGCGTCGATCGCGCATCGCCGGCGTAATCATCGAGCCGCGCGAGCACGCGGCGCGTATTGCCATCCAACACCGGCACAACCTCGCCGAACGCGACCGAGGCGATCGCGCTGGCGGTGTACCGCCCGACGCCGGGCAGGCGCTGCCAGGCCTCGGCCGTTGTGGGCCAATCGCCCACGGGCAACGGCGCCATCGCGCGCGCCGCGCGATGCAGGTTGCGCGCCCGCGCGTAGTATCCCATGCCCTCCCACGCGCGCAAGGCCTGGCGCAGTGAGGCCCGCCCCAGCACCGCGCGGGTCGGGAAGCGCTTGAGAAATCGCATGTAGAAGGGGATGACCTTCGCCACCTGGGTCTGCTGCAGCATGACCTCGCTGACCCAGATGGCGTACGGGTCGCGCGTGCGCCGCCATGGCAGGTCGCGCGCGGCACGCGCGTACCAGCGCATGAGGCGCGCCACGGTGGCACGCGATGGATCACGGGGCGCCATCTAGACCAGCCTCAGCTGCGAGCCCTCGGGCGTCTTGGTCACTTCGATGCGGGCGGGGAACGTGTCGCGCAGCTCGTCGAGATGGGTGATGACCAGGATGCGGTCGAAATCATCCTGGACCGAATTGATCGCCGCCACCAGCCGCTCACGGCCGAGCGCATCCTGCGAGCCGAAGCCCTCGTCAATGAAGAGTGCGCGCAACTGCGCGCCGGCGCGCCGCGCCAGGAGCTTGGAGAGCGCCACGCGCAACGCGAAGTTGATGCGGAATGCCTCGCCGCCGGAATACATCTCGTAGGCGCGCGTGCCCAGCCCGTCGGAAATGATGATCTCAAGCGTCTCGCGCGTCTCGCCGGCTTTGGTCTCACGCTGCGACTCGAGGCGCAGCATCATCTGGCCCTCGGTCATCTTCGCCAGGAGCGCGTTGGCCACCTCTTCCACCTCGGGCACGACTGTCTCGATGATCATGTTGGGGACGCCGCGCCGGCCGAACGCCTCGCGCAATTCCTCGAGCAGCGCCATCTCGTCGCGCTGCCCGTGCACTTCAGCTTCGAGCGTTCGGCTCTGCGCTTCGAGCGCGTCCACTGCGGCGAGCCTCTGGCGCGCGCCGCCCACCCGTTCATCCGCCATGCGTTTGGCGAAACGCACTTGATCGAGTGTCCCGCGCAACTGGTCGGCCTCGGCCAGGCGCTTGCTCAGGTCGCCCGCTTCGCGTTCGCGCGTCTGCTGCTGCGCCTCGGCCTCGGCAACCGCCTTCTGCCATTTGGCGACGCGCGCCTGCGCGGCAGGCAGCTTCTCGACCGCCTCCTGCGCCGCGCGCGCTGCCGCCTCCGCTTCTGCGATGCGCCGCTCGATCGCGGGCAGCCCGTCCATCTGCCGTCGAAACGTAGCCATCTCGGTCTGCAGCCCAGCGAGTGCGTTGGTCACCTCTTGCAGGCGCACCTTGTTGACCTTGAAGCGCTCGCGCCGCGCCTCAACCTCCGCATGCAACTCTCGCACGATTGCGCCCCGGTGCTTCTCGTCGAGTGGCTGCCCGCAAGTAGGGCATTGCGGTTCGCGCGCTGCCTGCAGGGTCTCGATGCGCGCCTTGATCGGCTCGGTCTCCGGCGCCAGGCTCGCGTTCTCGCCGCGCAATGTGCCCGCCAGCTCGCCAAGCTCCTTGGACTTCTCGTTCGCCTCTTCCCATTGCGTGCGGGCCGCCTGCGCCGCCTTACGTTGGCGTTCAAGCTCGTTGCCTTGATTCTCTATCGCGCGGCGGTTGGCCTTCCCGAGCAGCGCTTCTGTTTCGCGCGTTGCTTCCTGCAACTCGTGCCGATCCGCCTCCAGCCTGCGAGTCAACTCAGCCTGCTGCTTCTCGAGATTGGCGCGCATGAGCCCCACTTGCTCGACGGCGGCCCAGGCTTGCTCGAGGTTCGCCAGTTGCAGGGCCTTGGCCTCAGCCTCGTGCTGCGCCGCGTTCAGCTCGCCTAGGAATTCGGCGCGGCGCTCGACCTCGCGCCGAATTTCCTCGAGGCGCGAGTCGATTCGCGAAGCGGCCTCTTTGATCTCGCGCAGGCGGTCCTTGGTGCGCTCCTCGAATTCCTGCCAGCGCTCCAATCCGAGAATCGTCGCCAGGATTTGGATGCGTTGCACCGGCGGCTTGGCGGTGAACTCGTCCGCGCGGCCCTGCGCAAGGTAGGCCGAGTTGACGAACGTGTCGTAGTCCAGGTGCAGGAGGCTGGTGAGACGGTCCTGTGTCTGCCTCAGCGTGTGCTCGGAGAGGCTGCGCCAATCGCCGGACGAAGCATCCAGAGCTTGCAGCTCGAGGAGTGATGTGCCCACCTTGCCCTCGGCCCGCCGCTGGCGGATAGCCCGGTAGCGCTGGCCGGCGAGCTCGAACGTGAACTCCACCCGCATCTCGCGTTCGCCCTGATGGATGAGATCGTCGGGCGATGAGCTGCGCGCCTTGCCCCACAGCGCCCAGGTCATCGCATCCAGCAGCGACGACTTGCCTGCGCCGTTCTCGCCCGAGATGCACGCAATGTGCACGCCCTCCAGGTTGAGCGGATCGGGATCTTTGTAGGCGAGAAAGTTGTGCAGCTCGAGGCGCAGCGGGATCATGCTTCAACCACGACGTTCATAGATGAGTGAAGGGAGGGCATCGCATGCATTACGCTTGACCGCGTGCGGTCGGCAATCGCATCAATGCCTCGCACGGATGAGCCGTACGGTGGATGTCCGTAAGAATACCGAATCTCGTAACCATTCCGCGCCGATGCCTCAATAGTGTTGCCCTCACGCGTATTGCATGCCCCAAGCGGTTTCGAAGTCCCGCTGTAGATGTGGGGACGCGAAGCGTCCCCACATCTACATAAAACTTCCTCCCCTCCCTGGTGGCCGGGGAGGGGTCGAGGGAGTGGCCCATTTCCACCAAAGAACGAACTGTTGAGGTCATTCTGTCTGTTCCGTGGGCGCCTCAACGACTGCCGTCAGGCTCCGCCTCGATCAGCGGCTCGGCCGCCGCCAAGAGGCGCGCCAGGCGCTCAGGTGGCGTGTTGCGCAGCGCGAAGTAGCGCTCGAGCAGCTCGCGCGGGATCAGGCTTTCGGCGGCGTCACTCCCCAGCCGTGCGCGCACCGGCGAGGTCATGTCCTTTTCGATCGAGAGTTGCGAGGCGGCTGCCAGCAGCCGCTCGACCTCGCGTGCATCGAACTGGGCGAGCTGGCCGTGGCGAAGCGTGATGATCGCGCGCACGACGGCGCCCGCCACCTCTTCTGCGCGCGCGGCGAGCGCGGCTACGGCGTGCGCGGTCGGATCGTCCGCGGCCTGCAGATCCACTCGCAGTGTGATGAACGGCCGGGCGTGCGCGGGCACGAAGGTCATACGTGTCGCGCCGCGCGCGAGCTCGGTCCAGCAGAAACCCTTGGCTTCCTTCTCCTCGCCGAAGTCGATGCGCTCGAGCGAGCCGGAATAGGCCTGAATCGGTTCGCCAGGCACATTGCCCGCCAGAACCTGGTGGCGGTGGATGTGGCCGAGCGCGATGTAATCCCACGCCGGCGCGGCCAGCGTCGAGCGCGGGACGCTGACATCGCGGCCGAGCATCACGCTGCGCTCCGAGCCGTAGTGCGCCTCGCCCACCGAGAAGTGGCCGGCCAGGACGCGCGGCATGTCGGCCGCGCCGGCAGCCTGGGCCAACTCGTCGAGCGTCTCGATCACCGCCGCGCGCAAAGCCTGGTCGAGCTCCTCGACCGACTTGCCGCGGTGCTCCTCGTCGCTCAGGAGGCGGTTGCGCGTGGGATATGGAACCCAGGCGAGGAAGACCGGCCCGCGCGCGGTCTCGACCACCCGGCTCTCGGGCTTGTAACCGACGATGATGTTGGGCACCTCGAGCGCGCGGAAAATGTCGACGCTGGTGGCCTTCTGGGTCGAACCGGGCAAATCGTGGTTGCCGACCAGGAGCAAGGTGGGCACGCGGTCGGCCAGGCGTTTGATACGCCGGGCGAACTCGCGCTGCTGGGTGGGTTCGGGGTCGCGTGTCTTGAAGGCGTCGCCGGCGAAGACGGCGAGGTCCGCGTCATGGGCCAGTGCGTACTGGACCACCTCATCCAGCCGATCGAGAAAATCACGCACGCGGCTGGAGGTGCCGGTGGCGGGGTCGAGCTTGCCGTAGTTTTCCATGCCGACGTGCAAGTCGGCGAAATGCACGAGGCGAATGGGGGCGGGCATGGACAGATTCTAACAGGGGCGCGGGCCCGCTTGTGTCCGTCGTAGACCGAGGCCGGCGAGGCGATGGGCCCGGGCAGTGCCTTGCCGCGTGCAACGGCGTCGGCCATCTCGACCGGGGTCGGTCAACCGAGGGCGGAGCTGCCGTTCTGCGCCGTAGCGTGGAGCCGCACGGGCCTATCCTTGACCCGCAGGGTGAAGGGAGGAGCGAATCTTTCGAGATTTCGCCAGCTTGCCTTCGGCCTTCAACCATCGGGCTACTTCAACCAAGTCGATCGTTTGCGCCTGAGCGACGAGGACGACTTGCTGAAGAGCTTCTTGGTCCCCCAGTGATAGTAGGATGGCAGTTTATCCTTGACACAGTCGGTTGGGGATATGATGCGCAGAACCCCGGTGGCAAGGGCTATTTCGGCAATTGAAGCAACCGGTTCCGTACCGACCGCGAGTGGGCCAGGTGGGAACTCAACCAGGACAGTAGATTGCGGGTGCGTGAAGTACCTTCCCTTCTCGCGAAAACCAGCCTCATGCATCGCCGCTTTGATTTCCCGGTCTGAAGCGGAATGGATGTTCACCAGATCGACATCATTCGAAACGAACGCATTGGCGCTGTAGATGGCGCCCGAGGCGCCCCCAGAGAGAGCGACCTCTATCCCTCGTTGCCGCATGTGGGTTTGAACGAAGGCTCCAACCTCGGCTTGTGACATCTCGCGGATTGGCTTCAAAGCGGCTTGCCTCGGCGTCTTGGCCTGCGTCGATTCAGGAGCAGCCTGTCTCTCTCGCGCTGGGGATAGAACTGCAGGGTCTTGTCGAGCAGAGCGACCAGTTCGCGCAGGAATGGGTATCGCGGATTGAAAACATACAACCTTGTCCGGCCCGCGGCGCGGCCTGCCAGGACCCCGGCGAATTCCAGGCGGTCGAGCTGCTTCTGGATCTGGACCAGATCGGTTTCATGAAACCGCGCGATCTCGCGGGCATAGCCTTCGTTCCGGGCGCGGAGGAAGACGAGGACTCTCTCTCGGCTCTTGGAACCAAGGATGGGCTCCAGCATGGCGGTCTCCTGGGGTAGACTGGGCCGACCTACTAAGTAGGTCATATGACCTATTCGGTAGGTCGTCATAGCGAGGCCGGGCCGCCGGGGCAACAGGGGCCCGCCTGGTGGGGCTATGCGTCTCCGCCCTTCGCGTTGAGAAGTTGCGCCACCTGCTCGTGCCCAGCCTCCCTCGCCAACTCCACCGGCGTCTTGCCATCATCGGCGAGCGGCGAAACCTCAGCCGCGTGGCCGAGCAGCGCGCGCACGAGATCAAGGTTGCTGTTCTGCGCCGCGGCGTGGAGAGATGTGAAGCCGCCTTCCTGGAGGGCATTGACATCTGCACCATGCGCGATGAGCGCGAGCGCAATCCGTGTCTGGTCGGCGGCCGCGGCCGAGTGCAACGGTCGCACGCGCATCTTGTTGCGCGCCTCGGCATTCCCGTCGGCGCCCGCCGCCAGGAGCATCTCGGCAACCTCGGGCTGGCCAAAGAACGCCGCGCGATGCACCAACGTGAGCCCGTCCGCTTAGTAGTGCCCAATCAGGTCGCGCTCCGCTGCGAGGATCGCCTTCAATCGATCCGCCTGCCCCAGCACGCACGCCTCGAACGGGCCAATCTCGGCACCCATTACGGCCAGGAGCCGCGCCCCAGCCGCGTGCCCGTGGTACATCGCCAGCATGACCGCGCTCACACCGTTCGCGTCATGCGTGTTCGGTAGCGCGGGTGTCTCACGCGCAGCGGGGCGCAGCGCCTCCAAATCTCCGGCGCGCACAGCGTCCAGGAACGCCTGCGGCTGGTTTGGTGCCATTCTCGCTCGCCCTCTCACGCGGCCATTTCCGCCAGCGCCTCGCGCACATAGCGAGCGGTGAACGAACCCTCCGCCAGTGCCACGTCCTCGGGCGCGCCTTCCGCTACGATCCGCCCGCCGCCCTCGCCGCCCTCCGGCCCGAGATCCACGATCCAATCCGCTGTCTTGACCACGTCCAGGTTGTGCTCGATGACGATCACCGTGTTGCCCGCGTCCGTGAGCCGGTGCAGCACGTCGAGCAGCTTCTGAATATCCGCAAAGTGCAGACCGGTGGTCGGCTCATCCAGGATGTAGAGTGTGCGTCCCGTCGCGACGCGGGCGAGCTCTTTGGCCAACTTGACGCGCTGCGCCTCCCCGCCCGAAAGCGTCGTCGCCGATTGGCCAAGCTTGACGTAATCCAGCCCCACGTCGTGCAGCGTACCAAGCAGGCGCTTCACGGTCGGGAATGCGCCAAAGAACTCGAACGCCTGCTGCACATCCATGTCGAGCACCTCAGCGATCGAGCGCCCTTTGAACTTGATCTGCAGCGTTTCGCGGTTGAAGCGCGTCCCCTTGCACGCGTCGCAGGTGATCCATACATCCGGCAGGAAGTGCATCTCGACCCGCTTCTGGCCGTGACCCTGGCAGGCCTCGCAGCGCCCACCCTTCACGTTGAAGGAGAAGCGCCCGGCCGCGTAGCCGCGCGCCTTGGCCTCCGGCACCTGCGCCAGGATCATGCGGATGTCGTCGTACACGCCGATGTAGGTGGCCGGGTTCGAGCGCGGCGTGCGCCCGATCGGGTCCTGCGTGATGTTGACCGCCTTGTCGAAGAAATCGAGCCCCTCGATGCGGCGGAACGGGCCCGGCCGGTCGATTGCGCCGTGCAGCCGCGCGGCGAGCGCCGGGTAGAGCGTCTCCGCAATCAGTGACGATTTGCCTGACCCCGAGACGCCGGTGACGCAGGTGAACAGCCCCACCGGGAAGCGCGCGTCTATGTTCTTCAGGTTGTTGTGGCGGGCGCCGTGCAGCACCAGCCAGTGATCGTTCGGGCAGCGCCTCCCGTTGCACGCGCCGGCCTGGGCCGTGCCCGCCGCCACCTTGAGCTCCCCGCGCAGGTAGCGCCCGGTGAGTGAGGCCGGATTGCGCGCGATCGCGGCCGGCGTGCCGGCGGCCACGATGCGCCCGCCCTCCACGCCCGCGCCTGGGCCGATATCCACAACCCAGTCGGCGGATTGAATCGTCTCGCGGTCGTGCTCGACGGTGATGACCGTGTTGCCCAGGTCGCGCAACCGCAGGAGCGAGTCGAGCAGGCGTCGGTTGTCGCGCGCGTGCAACCCGATCGAGGGCTCGTCGAGGATGTACATCACGCCCACCAGCCCCGAGCCGATCTGCGAGGCCAGGCGGATGCGCTGGCCCTCGCCGCCCGAGAGCGACGGCGCAACGCGCTCGAGCGTCAGGTAGTGCAGCCCGACGTTGAGCAGGAACTCGAGCCGCGCGCGGATCTCCTTGATCAATTCGCCCGCGACCGTCTCCTGATCGGCGGTCAGGTGCAGTGCGGAGAAGAAGTCCATGGCCTGCGCGATCGACATGGCCGATATTTCAATAATGGTCTTTCCCGCAAAGCGCACCGCGGCCGCCTCCGGGCGCAAGCGGGCGCCGTGACACGAGGGGCACGGCTGGTACGACATGAAGCGCGAGTACCATTCGCGCATGCTCTCCGATTGCGTCTGGTGATAGCGGCGCTCGGTATTGGCAATCGTGCCGGCGTACGAAGAGGTCCATGACCCCTGCCCGCCGTCCTCGTTGCCCCATTCCCAGCGAATCTTCACCTTCGGGTCGCCGTTCAGTATGCCCTGGCGCACCTTCTCAGGCAATCTCTTCCACGGCGTGTCGAGCGAGAACTTATAGTGGCCGGCGAAGGACTTGGCCACCATGCGCGCGGTCTTGGAGGTCTTGGTCGACCCCCAACTGAGCACCGCGCCCTCGGCGATAGACTTCTCGCCATCGACGAACTTGGCCGGGTCGAAGCTGTACTTGTGGCCCAGGCCGTTGCAGTCCGGGCACATACCGAGGGGCGAGTTGAAGGAGAACATCGGCGGGGCCAGATCCGGGAACGAGAGCCCACAGTGCGGGCAGGCGTTGTGTTCGCTCATCTCGAGCGTCTTGCCGCCGGCCACGTCCACCACTACCGCCCCGCCGCCCACGCGCAGCGCCGTCTCGACCGAATCCGCCAGCCGCGAGCGGAAGTCCTCCTCCGGCGTGGCGGGCAGCACCAGCCGGTCGACCACCACGTCGATGTCGTGCTTGCGTGTCTTGGCCAGGCTGATCTTCTGGTCGAGGTCAACCACCACGCCATTGACCCGCGCGCGCACAAAGCCCGAGGCGCGCGCCTCGGCCAGCACGTCCTCGTGCGTCCCCTTGCGCTTGCGCACGACCGGGGCGAGCAACATCAGCCGCGTCTCGGGCCGAAGCGATAGAATCTGATCGACGATCTGGGTCGAGGTCTGGCGTGCCACCGCCCGCCCGCAATTGGGGCAGTAGGGCGTGCCGCTGCGTGCAAAAAGGACGCGCAGGTAGTCGTTGATCTCGGTCACCGTGCCCACCGTCGAGCGCGGGTTCTTGGAGACCGCTTTCTGCTCGATGGCGATGGCCGGGGAGAGGCCGCCGATGTAGTCGACGTGCGGCTTTTCCATTTGGCCCAGGAACTGGCGCGCGTAGGCCGAAAGGCTCTCGACGTAGCGGCGCTGACCCTCGGCGAAGAGCGTGTCGAAGGCGAGCGACGACTTGCCCGAGCCGGAGACGCCGGTGAAGACGATAAACTTGTAGCGCGGAAGCGTGAGGTCGATGTTCTTGAGGTTGTGCTCGCGCGCGCCTCGGATGACGATTTGATTGGCCGACATAATCGTGTGGTATCGCTCTGGTTGCGGGATGAAGTGGATGCGCCCCTCCATTCTACCGACTTGTCGCGGCCGTGGGGAGGGGGAAATAGAGCGTGGCGGCGAGGGCGCGAATCGTGCGGCAGCGCGTGGCATTCTGGCAGGCGAGGTGATGGATGAAGGTTTACTTCTCGTGCTCGCTCACCGGCGGGCGCAACGACGAGGCCATCTACGGCGCGCTGGTCGACCATTTGCAGGCGGCCGGCCATGAGGTGCTCACCGCCCACCTGGCGCGGCCGGAGGTCATGCGCGCCGAGCGGGTGGTCGACCCGGGCGAAGTCTATCACCGCGATATCGCCTGGATCGAGGAATGTCGCGTGCTGGTGGCGGAGGTGAGCACGCCGTCACACGGCGTGGGCTACGAGATCGCCTACGCGCTCGAACGGGGCAAGCCGGTGTTGTGCCTCTACCGCCGCGATACGCGCGTCTCGAAGATGATCACCGGCAACGATTCACGCACGTTGCGTGTGGTGGCCTACACCTCGGCGGATGAGGCGCTCGCCCTGGTCGACAAATTCCTTGCGAGGGCAGGCTAAGGACCACGCGCCACCTAGATTCGCGCGCGAAACAAGCACTGGGGCTGTCCGAAAAGTTCACGACGGGCAGCCCCCAAGAAGGAACAAACGCCCCTCCCCGCGAAGCGGGGAGGGGCGACTGCTCGTCCACGTCCTTCCCGTATCACCCAACGATCTTGGCCGAAGCCCGCGCCTTCTGCTTGAGTTCCAACCGCGCCAGGCGATGCTCGATCTGCTTCAGCATATCGGCGCGCTGCCACATATCGCGGGAGCGGCGCGCGGCGCGAGCGGCCGCTCGCGCCCAGCTCACCGCGGCCGCCATGTCGCGCGCTTGCCACTCGTAGTACTTGGCCAACTCAATACATGGCAGCGGGTCACCAGGGGCCAGGCCGTGCCAGGCCTGCCAGTGCTCGACAGATTCGGCCGCGCGCCGGCCGTGCTTGAGCAACGCGGCCAGCATGCCGTGCGCGCGCAACTGCCCCGCCTCATCCAGCACCGCACCCAGCGCCGCGCGCAAGGCGCTCTCGGCGTGCGCCGCCTCGCCGCGCGCCGCATACAGCCGCCCCAGCGCGATCCCATCCGGCGGCTCGAGCGGATCCTCCGGCGGACGACGGTAGCGCTCGAAGAGGTCCGCGGTCAGCGCCACCAGCGAGAGAATATCGCACGCGTTATGGTAGATCACGTCCTCAAGCGGCGCGGCATCACCCGCCTCCAAGTAGCTTCGATACATGGCCGGGATCAGGTAGCTCTCGACATCGCGCGCCTCGCGCACGATGCCGAGAGCCCGCTCTTCGAGCGAGCCCAGCGAGCACGACTCGAGCCGCCCACGCCAGAAGCGGCGCGCGTGGGGCAAGAGATCCAGATGCGGCAGATCCGCCAGCGAAACGCGTTTGCGCAGTCGGATCGTTCCACGGGCTTCGAGGATCGGCACATCGAATCCGCGGCCGTTGAACGTGACCAGGCCGGCTGCGGAAGCAAACTCACCCAGCACGGCCTCCAACATTGCCGCTTCTTCAGATGGATCGCGCAAGAAGTACTGACGCAGTACGTAGCGACCGCCCTGCATGCGGCCCAGCCCCACCAGGAATGCGAAGGTCCCCGCCCCGCCCGATAGGCCCGTAGTCTCGGTATCGAGAAAAACGAGCGACTCGAGTGTGCCTCGCGGTTGGAAGCCCAAGAGAGTGCTTTCGGGCATGGCTTGCCGGGCAAGCGCGCCAAGCTGGATGCGCCCATGCTGATGATCGGGCGCGTAGCTCGTTTCGAGGTAGTAGTAGTCTCCGCGCGACGAGGAGGCGATGTGCCCGGCCCAATGTGCAGGGATGCGGCGCGGCGCCGCGGGTTGCGGCGGACGCGCGCGCTTTGTGCTGCCCGCGCGCTTCAATCGCGCGCGGAGCGAGGCCATGTCACTCATAATGTGCGCTTATCCTATCGCGATACGGGCAATAGTATACCGTGGGCAGGTACGGCGACCGGGGGATTCGAAATCGAGTGTGGCGTTGGATGCGGAGCGACGAAAGTCATCGGGGAGAGGTGACGGGTGGCCTGGGCGCGGTGTGCGTGCCGGGTTATAGTGAGGGCAGAGACGAGAGAGAGATGGGGGTAACTCCATCGCTCATCGCTGTCTCCTCCTTTGGCGAAGGCCTCCACCAGGCTCCCCCCTCACTGCCCTGGTGGAGGCGCCATTTAACCCCCAGACGCACTCGCTTCAGGTGTCTCGTCCTGGTTGGCCTGCGCGGTCGGCAGCACCACAGTGAAGGTGGACCCTTCGCCCACGGTCGACTCGACCCAAATGCGGCCGCCGTGCACTTCCACGATCGACTTGACAATCGAGAGACCCAAGCCGCTGCCTGTTCCATCCTCGACATTGGAGGCACGGTAGAACTTGTTGAAGATGTAGGGCTGCTCGGGCGTGGGGATCCCCACACCAGTATCGGAAACAAGCAGCAGCACCTGGTTCTCCTCCAGATGCGTGGACACCGTCACCCGCCCGTTCTCGGGTGTGAACTTGATCGCGTTGTCGATCAGGTTGTTGATCATTTGGCGCAGGCGAACCGGGTTACCCGCCACGGCGGGCAGGTCTGGCGGCAAGTCCACTTCAAGATGGATACCCTTGTTCTCGCTGCGCACGCGCAGGCTGTCGGCCGCATAGCCGGCCAGCGCCGAAAGGTCGACCAGGTCTTGCTGCGTATCGAGGCCGGCCTCGATGCGCCCCAAGTGCACCAGATCGGTGATGAGAGCCGTGATGGATTGCGTGCTGTCTTGCACGCGTCGCAGGAACTCGTGCTGCTGTGGCGTGAGTGGGCCGCCGCGCTCGATGAGGTCCACATAGCCGAGAATCGTCGTGAGCGGCGAGCGCAGGTCGTGCGAGACGGTGGTGACGAATTCCGACTTGATGCGGTCGAGCTCTTTGAGGTGGGTGATATCGCGCATTACCACCACGTGGCCCACGCCCTCGATCGGCGTGAGGTGAGTGTGGAACACGCGCCCATCGGCCAGGGTGATCTCCGCCCGGCGCAATTGCGGGCTGGGCGTGTCACGGCGCGAGTAGAGCGCGAGCAGCTCGGGGTGGGGCACGGCCTCGGTCAGCGGATGCAGCAGAGCCGCGTCCTGGTTGAGGCCGAAGGCTTCTTGCGCCGTGCGGTTGATGAGCAGCAGGCGGTCCTGCGGGTCGGTGATCAGCACCCCGTCTTCGGTTTGCTGCAGGATGGTTTCCAGTTGGCGGCGCTCAGACTGCACCTGGCTGTAGAGTCGCGCGTTCTCGAGGGCCACCGCGGCATACTCGCCAAGGGCTTGCATCAGCACCACGTGATGCGCGTTGAGCGGCCGTCCGGCCTGACGGTTATCGACGCCCAGGAGACCCACCGAGCCGGTCTCGCCCTTGAGCGGAACGAAGATCAGAGAATGCACGAGGAAGGTGGTGGTAATCTTCTGCGGGCTGTGCTCGTCAATGAGCACCGGCTCGCCGGAGCGCAGCGCCTCGCCGGCCAACGAATCCTGCACCCGCGCGCGGAAAGTGCGCACGAATTGCTCGTCGAAGTTCTTGGCCGCACGCATATACAGGTCGCCGCTGACCTCATCCAGGAGCATCAGGCTGCCCTCGTCGGCTCCGGTGAGAGCCACGGCGGCTTCGACGATGGCGGTGAGCACCGCGTCGAGGTTGAGGTGGCGTAGAATTCCCTGGGCCAGGCCAGCCAGCGTTTCGAGCTCGCGCACGCGCGGCGAGGCATCCGCAGCCGGCACTTCCGCCGGCGGTGCACTGGGGCCGGGCGGCGTGGTCAGCGCCGTTTGCGCATCGCGGACGAGTGTCGTCAGGGCCGCCTCTTGGGCCATCAAGCGAGAGACGTGCTGGCTCAGACGAGTGAGCGGCAGCGAAGCCAAACGCGGCCGCAATTCGCCGGTGCCGGGCTTGGGCCGGTGGGCATACTCCGCGGCCAGCCGCTCGAGCGCCGCGTCCACTTCGGCGGGGCGCGGGCTCACCAAGAGGTCATTGGCCTTGGCCTGTCGGGCCGCTTGCACCAGCTCCGGGCTGTCGCTGTCGAGCAGCACCAGCACCGGCAGCCGCGGCTGCGCGGCGCGCAGCGTGGCAATGGCTTCTTGCGTGAATTCGGGCGAGGCTGGCATGGCCACCACACCGAGTGAGGTGGGGAACTGTTTCACCAGGCCAATGGCCTCTGCCAGCGAATCGCATGCCAGCACGCGGTGGCCGCGCGGACGAAAGGCCGCTTCTTCAAACTGAGGCGTCAGCGTATGCTGTGGGTCGAGGAGGAGTATCGTCTCGCTGGGCATCGCGCGTTAAGAGGACGGCATGCCGTCACCGGCCAGGCGCGCTTCCAGCGAGCGGAAGAGGCGCGCATTGATCAGAGCGATCGATGCGTAATCCGCTACCGCCTCGAGCAAGGCCTGATCGTGCTGAGTGAAATCGCGCGGGCGCCGGTTGGCTACGGCGATGACCCCCAGCCCCTCGCCGCGGGTGCGAATGGGTGTAAGCAGCGCGGTCTGGCACGCCTGGCCGATCGCCAGGCGGCGCAGCCCGTCGCCTGACAGACGCATGCCCTCGCCCGAAACGAGAACCGAAGGCGAGAGCCCGTCATCCCAGGCCTGGCCCAGCCGCGCCACAATCGGCGTGGGCAGGCCGTGTTGCGCGCGCAGAACCAACTGGCCGCTGTCATCCTCGCGCAGCATGAGCCAGCCCATGTCGGCTTCGGTGGCGAAGCGCGCGCCCTCCAGCAGACGCCCAGCCACCTGGTCCATCTGATCGAGCGAAGTGATCGCTCGTCCAATGCCGTGCAGCAAAGTCAATTGCTTGACGCGCTGCTCGAGTTCCTGGTTGGTCTCGGCCAGACGCGAGGCCAGCGCCTCGCGTTCGCGGCGCAGTCGAGCCTCGACCAGCGCGCGCTCAACCGATGAGACCACTTCCGCCTCGCGCAAGGGTTTGCTCAAGTAATCGCGCGCGCCCAGGCGGAAGGCGCGCAAGGCCATGCTCTCCATGCCCACCGGCGCGGTGACAATGACCGGCGCCTCCAGCCCCTGGGCGCGCAACGTCACCAGCACGTCCTTGGCCGTCAGGCGCGGCAGGGTCAGGCTGGCGATGACCACATCCGGATGGAAGGTGACGATGCGCTGGATGGCGGTGGGGCCGTCGGCGGCGGTCGCGACCTGATAGCCCATGGGCAAGAGCGTCTGCCGAGCGAGGCTGTCCAGAACGTCCGGATCCTCGTCGGCAATCAGGATCTTCTCCGCGCCGCTGTTCAATGAGGTTCCCATGGTGGGTAGCCCACTCCCCTCGGTGAGCCGTGCATGAGCCATGCCCGCGTTTGGCGCGGCGGGGGGCCGGGGTCTGGTGCGTCACCGCCGGCACGCACAGTGCCTGCCAGCGACCGCGTCATACTATAGCACAATTCGATGCGGCCAGCCCGTGAAACGCGCCTCTTCTTGACGCCACGCGTGAGGCGTTAGAGGATTGTAAGAACCCGATGAGCCGTATTGACTTGCCGCCGGTCTCGTGACTAGAATCCTCATACGCCATCCTTCATGTGACCATGGACTACCGCGACTACTATCAAGTCCTCGGCGTCTCGCGCGAATCGAGTGCCGGCGAAATCAAGAAAGCCTATCGCAAGCTGGCCCTCAAGTACCACCCCGATCGCAACCAGGGCCAGCGCGAGGCCGAAGAGCGCTTTAAGGAGATCAACGAGGCGTACGAGGTCCTCGGCGACCCCCAGAAGCGCGCCAAGTACGACCAGTTGGGCCACGCCTACAACGAATGGCAGCATGCCGGCGGCGCGCCGGGCGGATTCGACTGGGGCCAATGGGCGGGCGCCGCTCCCGGCGGCACGCGGGTGGAATTCAGCGACTTAGGCGAAGCGTTCGGCGACTTTTCGGATTTCTTCCGTGCCATCTTCGGCGACATGCCGCGCGGCACGTTCACCCAGGGCGGCTTCCAGCGCGGCGGCGGGTCGTTCGCGGCGCAGGGGCGCGACGCCCAAGCCACGGTCGAGATCAGTTTGGAGGACGCCTATCGTGGCACCTCGCGCCTGCTGCAACAGGATAGCCGCCGCCTCGAGGTGCGCATTCCGCCCGGCGCCCAGACGGGGACGCGCATTCGTCTGGCGGGTGAGGGTCCGCGGGTGCGCAACGCAGCGGCGGGCGACATTTATCTCGTCGTTCAGGTCAAGCCTCATCCTCGCTTCGAACGCCAGGGCGACGACTTGCACACCGAAATGGCCGTTGACCTTTACACCCTGGTGCTCGGGGGCGAGGTGTCGGTGTCCACCCTCGACGGGCGGCAGGTCTTGCTTTCCATCCCGCCCGAGACCCAGCCCGGCCAAACCTTCCGCCTCACCGGGTTGGGCATGCCTCGCCTGCGGTCGGGAAGTGAACAGGGCGATCTGTACGTGCGGGTGCGCGTGGAGTTGCCCACCCGCCTCGCGGCGGAGGAGAAGCGCCTGTTCGAAGAATTGGCGCGCCTGCGCCGAAAAGCTTGACCGGCCCTTGCCGGCGGCCTTCTCGCAGCGACACGTTGCCAGGGAGAGACGAATGAAGCGATGGACGATGGTTGCTGTGGCCGGCGCCCTGCTGGCGTTGGCCTGTTCCAGTTTGCCACAGTTGACTCTGCCCGATCTTGCCACCTTGACGGTCGTGACGCCGCAGCCGCAGGTTGAAACCACCTCGCGGCCGAACCTGCCGCCGCTGGCTCCGGCCGTTGGCCTGCCATCGGAATCGACCAGCAGCGTGTTGAGTGATCTCTATCAACAAGCGAATCCGGGTGTGGTCTCGCTGCGTGTGTTCACCGCGGAGGGCGGCGCGCTTGGATCTGGATTCGTGGTCGACAAGCAGGGACATATCGTCACCAATCTGCACGTGGTCGCGGGGGCCACCGGTTTGGAGGTGGACTTCCCCTCCGGGCAGATGGCGCACGGCAAGGTCATCGCTGAGGATCCAGATTCAGATCTGGCCGTGATCCAGGTGACCGTGCCCGACGCGGAGCTCGTGCCGCTCCCGTTGGGTGATTCCTCGACCCTACGGGTGGGCACACCGGTGGTAGCGATCGGAAACCCGTTCGGCCTCTCGAGCACCATGACCCTGGGCATCGTCTCCGGGTTGGGGCGCACACTCGATTCAGAACGTGCCTCACCCGGCGGGGGCGTCTTCTCCGCGGCCGATCTCATCCAGACCGACGCCGCGGTCAACCCGGGCAACTCGGGCGGCCCGCTGCTCGATCTGCGAGGGTATGTGGTCGGAGTCAATCGTGCCATTCGCAGCACGTCGGTCACCACCTCGGGCGACGTCGTGAACTCGGGCGTGGGCTTTGCCATCTCGATCAACGTGGTGCGGCGCGTGCTGCCCTCGCTTATCGAAAAGGGCGCTTACGACTACCCTTACATCGGCATCACCGGCATGAGCGAGTTACACCTGGCCGAACAAGAAGCGCTCGGTCTGGCACAGAGCACCGGGGTCTACGTGCAGGAGGTGACGGCCGGCAGCCCGGCCGAACGGGCCGGTCTGCGTGCCGGGTCGCGGCCGACCACCCTCCCCGGGTTGCAGGCGGGCGGCGACCTGATCATCGCCGTCAACGACATACCTTTGCGCAACTTCGCCGGTCTACTTTCTTACCTGGTTCTCAATGCCTCACCGGGCGATACGGTGAAGCTCACCCTGCTGCGGGATGGTCAACCGAAGGAGGTCAGCCTGACATTGGCCGCACGCCCCTAAGGTTTGGCCGGCATGGGCGGCCGGCGCACACAACTCATGAGGAGGCTGCAATGCTCGGAGAGCAGGATCTCAAGAGTCTCCTGAAGTTCGACGCGGGACACCCCGTGCTGAGCGTCTACCTGAATATCGAGCCGGCGGAGCGCGCTGGAGAATCCGTGCGCCGCCGGTTGCGTGCTTTGCTGCGGCCCTTACCGCATGAGGCGGTCGCCGACATCCGAAATGTCGAGAGGTTCTTCGAGCACGAGTACGATGGGAGTGGCCGCGGCGCGGTGGTCTTCTCGTGCGCTCCGGCCGCATTCTTCCAGGCCTTCCTCTTCCAACTGCCGCTGCGCAGCCGCGCCCGCTGGCTGCCTCAGCCGTATGTCAAGCCGCTGGCCCACCTCCTGGATGCCTACGGAGGCTATGGCTTGGCGCGGGTCGACAAGCAGGGCGTGCAACTGTATGCCTATCATCTCGGAGAGATGGTCGCCTCGCAGGAAGTGACGGGCCAGGCGGTGCGGCGCACCAAGAGCGGCGGGGCCTCAGCCCTGGCCGGACAGCGCGGGGGCGTGGCCGGACAGTCGCACCACGAACAGGAAATCGAGCAGCGCAACTTGCGTGAGGCGGCCCAAGCCAGCGCGGCCTTCTTCCAGGGCCATCAGGTTCGGCGGATCCTGCTCGCCGGCACGGAGGAGACCCTGGCCCAGTTCCGGGCGGTGTTGCCCAAAACCTGGCATTCGCTGGTCGTCGGCAGCTTTTCGCCGGATCGCGATGCTGCACCGGCCGATTTGTTGGCGCGCGCGGTCGAGGTCGGCCGCGTGGCGGAGGCCGCACGCGAGGCGGGTCTGGTAGATAGCGCAGTCACTGCGGCGGCGAAGGGCAAGGCCGGCGCTACTGGGCTAGAGAACACGCTGCGTGCGCTGCACGACGGCCGCGTACTAACGCTGATGATTAGCGAGGGCTATCGCGCTCCGGGATATGTCTGCACGGGGTGCGGCCTGATGTCGGCGCAGGATCTTGCGGCGTGCCCCTACTGTGGAAGGAAAGCTGCGGCCATCGAAGATGCCGTGGAGCTAGCGGTGCAGAAGGCGATGCGCAGCACGGTGGAGGTCGAGGTCATCAGCGGCAGCCCGCGCCTCGAGCAGGCGGGCCGCATCGCTGCGATCCTCCGCTACTGAGGACACCGGCCGGGCCGGCGGCCGTTGGATATAATCATCGGTCTCGAGGCGAGACACATATGCGGGTGATGGGGCTCACATTGACCGTCATAGCCTTGGCCCTGCTCGCGCCGCAGGTGACGCGGGCCGAGGCGCTTCCGCCTGCCTCCGACTCGGGCGAGGTGTGCACGGTAGGTTATCAGATGTATCGCCCGGCCGACTGTCCGGCCAACGGGCCGGGCTCGCGCGCCGTGCACTACTGGGAGATGGGCCTGCTTCCGGCCCGGCCGCTGCCCGCCGCCTCGCCAGACCCGGCGCTGGCCGCGCCGGACTTCGGTTTTGCCCGCGTCTCCAAGGACAGCGAGCTCCATCTTTACCCCAGCGTGGCAGATGCCGCCAGTGATAACCGGGCGGTCGTCAAGTTCCCCGGATTCGTCTTTATCAGCTATCAGGACGTGGTCGAGCGCGAGGGCGAACGCTTCTACATTACCGGCGGCTCGGAGATCGTGCGCCGCGACGACGCCGCACCCATCAGCGTTCATCGCTACCAGGGTTTGCTCTTCGATGCCACGCCTCTCCGGCCTTTTGGCTGGATTGTCGAGAGCGCCAACCCGCGCAGCGCGCCGGGGTCGAAGGGCGTGGAATTGCGCACATGGCTGCCGCGCTACACCGTGATCCAGGTCTACGACACGCGCCAGGTCGACGGCCTGAACTGGTACATGATCGGAGTGGAGCAATGGGTGGATCAGAGAAAGGTCGGCCTGGTCGAGCCCAGCGCCGTCCCGCCTGCCGAGGTGCCCATCGGCATGCGCTGGATCACGATCAACCTGTTCGAACAGACATTGGCCGCCTATGATAGCGGACGGCTTGTGTTTGCGACGCTGGTGGCCAGCGGCATACCCCCGTGGCATACCCGCCCGGGCACCTTCCAGGTCTTCAAGAAGGTCGATCGCCAGCCAATGAGCGGCTCGTTTGCCGCCGATCGCTCGGACTACTACTACCTGCAAGATGTGCCCTGGGTGCTGTACTTCGACCGGGCGCGCGCGCTCCACGGCACCTACTGGCACGATGGCTTCGGCTATAAGCGTTCGCACGGCTGCGTCAACATGTCGATCGGCGACGCACGCTGGATCTACGAGTGGGCCGACCTGGGCACGTGGGTCTACGTCACCGACCCCTCCGGGCAGACCCCCAGCGACGCGGCGACGTATGCCAACGATGCTGGCGGCCCGTGAGGCCTGCCGCCTCTAGCAATCGCCCAACGGGGGATTGTGGGCGCCCCACCGGTATGTTGAAATCATCATCAAGGGATGGCACCCGCCCTCCGTAAGGCCGCGTCGCCTCACGAGCGCCGTTCAACTTAGGGGGACTCATGCCTGGACTCAACCGAATCCAACTCATTGGCCGTCTGGGCCGGGACCCGGAATCCCGGACCACGACAGGCAACCGCCGCGGGGCAACCTTGTCGCTAGCGGTCGACCACCGCTGGAAGACGGACGGCGGCGAGTCGAAGGAAGCGAGCGACTGGTTCACGGTCGATGCCCGGGGCCGTCTGGGTGAAATATGCCAGAAATACCCGGCCCAAGGGCGTCTGATCTTCGTTGATGGGAGAGTGCAGGCCGACCGCTGGCAGGACGACAAGGGCGAGACGCACTACCGCACGAAGGTCGCGGCCGCCAATATGCAGATTCTCGACCGCAAGCCCGGTGAGCCGGAAGGCGCGGAAGCCGATGAGGAAACCGTCGCCGCGACCGCCTGAGCTCACACAACATTGGCCATCCACCCAGGGCAGGGCTGACCCGTAGGGGGCAGCCCTTTCTCCTAAGCAGGCGTGAAAGCGCGCGCCTCTGGGGCGTGCGGTTCCGCTGTCACGACCAGCGGCACTGGCCGGAGAGAAATGCGGTTTCATCGTCGACTTGCTGCGCGGGAGCTCCCACGGCTGGCGATGCGACTCTCCCTTCCGCGGCATTGTGTGTGGATGCCGTGGACTCGCGGTCGACTGCAATGCATGCTATGCCCTCGACGGTCCTCAGCTCTTGATCTGCTGAGCGTGTCACAATCGGAAGGGCGACACCGCGCGAACGTCCATCTACGCCAAACACTCACGCCACAGGTGGTGCCAACCAGCGCCGAGACCCCCACCTGTCTCGAGGGAAGAGGGCGAGCGCGGATACTCAGTCTTGCCTCGGTAAGGCGAAAGCAATACGGGTCACCTTGTCAAAGCCCGGATTTCGGGTACCATACGGGCATGCAATCCCCGAATGCTGCTGCGAACGGGACGGGACCTCGCGCCCCGGCCGCGAGTCGTTATGTGGCCTGGACGATGGGATTGGCGCTCGTGCTGGCCACGGGTTTTGTCACGTTCGCGCCCTCCACCTTGTCGCCCGAAGTGTTGCGGGCCTCGCTGGCCCGGCTGGTGCGCCCGACCAGCGCCCCTGGCGCGGCCAGGGCGGGCCTTTCACTCAACCGCCACATCGGCCTGGTGGCTGGCCACTTCGGAAACGACTCGGGCGCGGTGTGCGCCGACGGCCTGACCGAAGCGGCGGTCAACAAAGACATCGCCGATCGAGTGCTCACGATTCTCCAGCGGCAGGGTTATCAAGTGGACCTGCTGCAGGAGTTCGACGAGAAGCTCAAGGACTATCGGGCGCTTGCGCTCGTCTCAATCCACGCTGACTCGTGTGAGTTCATCAACGATCAGGCCACCGGGTTTAAGGTTGCGGCCTCATCTGCCGGGACCGCACCGGAGGATTCGCAGCACTTGCTCACCTGCCTGGTCTCGCGCTACGCGGCGCGCACCGACCTGCCTTTTCATGCGGGCAGCATCACCCGCGACATGAACTCGTATCACAGCTTCAGCGAAATCGATAGAAACACCCCGGCCGCGATTGTCGAAACCGGATTCCTGTATCTCGACAGGAGCTTCCTCACCCAGCATGCCGACCAGGTGAGCTTGGGCATTGCCGAGGGTGTGCTGTGCTTTGTGCGTAACGAACCTTTGCAGGCCGAGCCGGTGACGCCGTGAGCCTTCCTTCGGCGAACTTGAAGGACGCCGTGTCGTTGGCGGCCGAGGCGCGCGCAGCTTTGGCGCACAGTGATCGCTCGGCAGCCCGCCGCCTGGCGTTTGCCGCGCTGCGCAGCGATCCGGCCTGTGAACTGGCCTGGATGGTCCTGGCCGCGCTGGCATCTCCCGCACAGCGCACGGCCTACCTCAAGCACGCGCTAGCCCTTAATCCGCACAGCCAGGCGATTCAATCCGCGCTGACGTCTCTGGCGTCGCTCCCGCCGTCACCACCTAAGATGAGGGAGGAGAGCACGGCCGGCGCGCCGCCCGCCTCCGCCACGCAGCCGCTGCGTGTTGCGCCGCAAACTGTGCCCGATCGTCGCATGGCCTCGACGACGGAGACTCGCCCGAGCAAACCCCGCCGCCGCATCGGCTGGGGTTGGGCCGCCACGGGCGTGCTGCTCTCGTGCATGTTGGTGGCCACGGCCACCGCCTTTGCTCGTGCGGCCAGCGCCGCCCAGAACCCGATGGTCTTCGGCGAGATCGAGAAAGACCGCGGCACGGCCACGCCCACGTTTACCGCCACCTTCACACCAACAGTCACGCCCTCATTTACCCCGTCACCCACACCGACCTTCACGCCCTCGCCCACGTCGACCCCGCGGCCCACCTCCACGCCTCTGCCGCCGATCAACTACGATCTGCCGCCCTCTACCGGCGGCGTGCGCTGGATCGACGTCGATCTGTCATCGCAGCGCGTGTTCGCCTTCGAGGGCGATACGATCGTGCGGACGTTCGTCGTCTCGACCGGCACGTCCGCGCATCCGACCGTGGTCGGACGCTTCCGCATATACGTCAAGTACCGCTACGACGACATGGCCGGGCCGGGGTACTACCTGCCGAATGTGCCCTACACGATGTACTTCTATCAGGGCTATTCGCTGCACGGCACCTACTGGCACAACAACTTCGGCCACCCGATGAGCCATGGCTGCGTCAACATGCGTACCTCCGACGCCGGCTGGCTCTTCGATTTTGCCTCAGTGGGCACGCTGGTCAACGTCCACCCCTAGGGCCTCCGGAAATGGCCGACGAAACCTCCATGGCGCTCGACGCGCTATTAGCCTCGGCAACGCAGGTCGCCTCCACTCTCTCGCGGCGCGGGTTCCTCCATCTGGCCAGCCTCGGCCTGCTTACCGCGGCCGCACCCGTGGGCAGGCTGCGGGCCGCCCCGGCCGAGGCATGGCAGGCGCGCGTGGCCTACTCCTACGGGGTCAAGGTGAGGCGCGAGCCGCATCTCAAGGGCGAAGAACTGGCGACCCTCGGCCACGATGTCCTGCGCAACGTGCACGAGGTGGTTGTCTCCGAAGAGCCGGCCCACAACCGCATCTGGTACCGCGTGGGCGAGGCGGAATACATTCACTCGGGCGGGTTGCAGCCAGTGGCCACACGCTTTCAGATGCCGCTCCTTTCGCTCCCGCCCAACGGAGCACTCGTGGATGTGTCGGTGCCCTTCACCGATATGCGCGCCCGCCCCGGGTTTGGTGCAGCGCGCACCTATCGCTACTACTATAGCTGCACCTTCTGGATCGGCGAGATTACCGAGGCCGAGGACGGCAAGGTCTGGTACCGCATCGACGACGATCGGACACACCTCAGCCACTGGGGGCTGGCGGAGCACTTCCGACCCATTCCTGAGCACGAGATGGCACCGATTGCCCCTGAGCTGGAGCCGGAGCGAAAGCGCCTGGAGGTCGACCTGGCTCGCCAATGGGTGGTGGCTTACCAGGACGACACGCCGGTTTTTATGAGCCGCGCCTCCACGGGCCTCGCCATGGGCAACGGGGAATCGATGACGCCCCGCGGGCGTCACAAGGTCTACTACAAGCGTCCCTCCCGACATATGGCCGCCGGCGACTCGGCCAGCGACGGCTACGATCTACCCGGCGTGCCGTGGTGCTCGTACTTCACCACGACCGGCGTGGCCTTTCACGGCACCTACTGGCATAACGACTTTGGACGCCCACGCTCGCACGGCTGTATCAATCTGCCCTCCGAAGCGGCGCGCTGGATTTATCGTTGGACGATGCCGGGGGTGCCTTCCGGCGCACATATCGTCCAAGGCACCCCGGGCACGCGCGTCGTCGTTAGCTGACAGGCAGCGCATCCATACCTCCCCCCTCACGGCAGGCCCGCCGAATGACCGCGGTCGCCTCGGCCTGCGCCCAAGGTTTTGCCATCCCTGGACACCCATGAGCGGGGTGCGTATACTCGGGGCCAATCGAGAACGCAGCGTGCGCGGGCCGCGTTGGAACAGACATCGGCCAGCGTGGAGTGCCCGCATCGGCAAGGTGAAATGTGGCCAAGCCGCTCTTTGAAGGATTGGTGTTCTCCGAGGCCGGCGAAGCGCTTACGGTCGTCGAGGTTGGAGCGGAGTGGTTCTACCGCCTCAATGATCAGGGGTTTCTTCGCCATATCCCTGCGCGTCACGTGGACGAGTCGGTGCTGCGGACGATCTGGGGCATGATGCGCGGCCACGAAAAGGAAATCGCCGACCAGGCCATGAAGCTGCTCGGGCAGGCGGACGTGTTCTCGGCCGCGGTAATGAAGAGCCGCCTTGAACACCCGGAGGCCCATCTGGCAGAGGTCCTGGAACATGGCCTGCCCGAAGAAACGCGCTTGTGGATGGGCATGATGGGTTTTCGGGTGATTGTCGACTTCCACGGCGAGGTGGTGCGGGTCGAACAGCCTTCAGCACCGGCTGAGGGCGATGGGTAGCCGACTGCGCGCAGGATTGGCCCTGAGCCACGTTTCGGAACGAATATGCGAGGACAGATGGACTCAAGCATAATCGACGTGAGCGAGGCGACCTTCGAATACGAGGTGATTGCTCACTCTAACCAGGTTCCGGTGGTCGTAGATTTTTGGGCGCCTTGGTGCGGCCCGTGCCGCACGCTCGGGCCGATGCTGGAGAGGCTGGCGCGCGAGGCCAACGGGGCCTTCCGCCTGGCCAAGGTCAACGTGGATGAGAACCCGCGTTTGGCAACGCGTTTCGGCGTGCAGGGCATCCCGGCGGTCAAGGCCTTCAAGGGCGGGCAGGAGGTTGCCCAATTCGTCGGCGCTCAGCCGGAGAGCATGGTGCAGCGCTTCGTCCGCGAGCTGGCACCGCGCGTCGCCGATCGCGCGCTGGTCGAGGCCCGCGGCTTTCTCGTTGCGCGCCACTGGCCCGAGGCGGAAGAAGCTGCACGGCGCGCGCTGACCGACGACCCGGCCTCGAGCGCGGCCGCTTTGTGCCTGGTCAAGGCGCTGCTCACCCAGGGCAAGGGTGCCCACGCCCTGCAGGTGATGGACGCCTTTCCCGGCGGCAACGAGGTGGTTGCCGTCGAGCGGCTGCGGCCGCTGGCCCAACTCATGCTGCGCGCCGCGGAGGCCTCGCCCGCAAACGGTGACCCGGCGAAAGCCGAGTACCTGCAATGCGCGCGGCTCATTGCGCGCGGAAATTTCGCGGCCGCGCTCGACGGCTTGCTGGATGTCCTGCGCCGCGACAAGCACTTTGCACAGGATGAGGCACGCCAGGTGTTCCTGGCTGTGCTTGAACTCATGGGCGAGGAAGATCCCCTGACCCGCGCCTACCGCGATGAATTGGCCTCGGTTCTCTTCTAGAGAATCCCGCTGCGCATAGTGAAACAACAAGCCGCCGGCGAACTCCGCGTTCGCCGGCGGCCTTATTCACTTCGTGTGCGCGCACCGTGCCTGGTTGAGGGTCAGATCATCCGCGGCGGATGACGGCTTGGATCACGGCCCCTTTTCCGTCTCCATCTGGATCGTGCCCCAGGTCATCGGGTTGGTCAGCACGCGCTTCGGATCGGACGACACCATGCTTTGCTGCTTGCTGGTGCCGCTCGAGTCGTTGTCGCTGACCGAGAAAGCGAAGCCGTATTCCTCGCCGCCGGTGGGCGTGATGCTGAAGATGGTCCACGGGATCTTGGCTTCGATCTGGTAGCCCGAAAAACCGGGGGCGGAGATCTGTACGGCCTTGATCGTGGCCACTGGCTTGAGGCCGGCTTTGTCGGTCGGGAACCACAAGTACGCTTCCGGTTCCTGCCCGCCGGGGGCCACCAGGAAGCCGCCCGAGACGCCCAGCTGGAAGTCGTCGCCGCTGAGTGAGGAGCTGCAGTAGTCACTCTTCAGCGCGGTGTCGAACAAGATCTCCAGGCTGTCGCCGTTGTACAGGTTGGAGCCACTCGATTCCTGGACGTAGTTGTTGTCGCGCACCTTGGCTGCCAGGTACAAGTAAGTGCCGTCCCACTTGAAGTGGTAGGTGGCCGAGAGGTCGGCGTCGTTGTCCCATTGCGACTTGCCGAAGACCACACTCGTCGCGCTGTACTTGAGCGTGGTGGGCCACTCCTCGGCGAAGCTATCGAAGTATCCGTCGATCGCCGGCGGGTTGGTCGTCCAGTACGCCTCGACCATGCCGCCATTGCCGTCGGGCCGGCGAACGGGCGAGGGGACGACGCAGGCCGGAACCGCCGGAGGCGGCGTCCCGGCATAGATCTTCACCCAGAAGGCGGTTGTGCCGCCGGTGCCCACGCCGAAGCGCGTGCCAGTCGGCGTTTTTAGCTTCCAGAAACCCTGGTAGCTGCCGGTCGTGGAGGGAGCCGTCATGGCCGCCGAGAGCGTAACCGTCGCAGCCGGGGCCACAGCCGCGGTGAGCGGCACTGAGGCCGGCGCGCCCATCTGGCTGCCGCTGTCGAACACCAGCGAGTAGCCAGTGGTCCAGGTGCATGTGCCGACGTTCTTCAGCGTCCAGGTCTTGGTGAACGCCGCACCAGGGGTGATCGAGGTTCCATCTGGCACCGTCTCGCTGACGAAGTCGGCCAGATGAGTGCCGGTGCAGGCAACCGAGGTGGCTGTCGCAGCGGATGCCGGCGGCGTGGTCGGCCCCGCCGGCACGGTCGAGGTGGGCGGGATCATGAACAGCGCCGTCAAGGTCATATTCGGCGTCGGAAACACGAAGGGGGTCGGCGTTGGCGCGAGGGGCAGCGTGCACCCCACTGTAAGCACCAACAAGGCGACCAGCCCTACGAGCGGCTTGCGCGTAAACGACTTCATCTTTGGCTTCCTCCTTCCGCGGATGGCCTGCGCGACGAGAGCGGCGCGCGCACGTTGCACGCCCCCGGGCATACGGCCCGCCAGTCGGCCTGGCTGGGTCAATTCGGATCTCCCTCGGGTTGCACCTTGTAGGGCGGGTGGGAGTTGAACCCACACGGGGGGTTAGCCCGAGGGATTTTAAGTCCCCTGCGTCTGCCAATTTCGCCACCGCCCCAATTAGCCCATTATATATCCGAGATCGCTCCCGGACCTTCGGCCGATGGGCGGCGTCACCCGCCATGCGCCCCAGGGAAGGGGACGTCCTTCGTCCCCGCCTTGTTCCGTTGCAGGATGCGTGCCGGATGTGTGGCTGGTGATCGAGGCAGGTGTTGAGGCCGCCACCTCCCCCGGCGGTGGCCCTAGCTTTCGGTTTCTGTCGGCAACAGGACGCGCACCGTTGTCCCAGATCCCGGCTCGCTCTGCACCTCGATCTCTCCACCGTGCGCGCCGATAATCTGCTGGGCAATTGCCAACCCAAAACCAAGCCCGCGGACGACGCCCCCTTCCACCTTGCGGGTGAAACCCGGTTCGAAGACTCGAGGCAAGTCCTGTTTGAGGATGCCCGCCCCGTTATCGCGCACGACGATGGCGATACCCGGGGCATCGGTGCCGTCGTGGCGCAGCGAGGCGCGTGAGGTATGCACGCTGAGCAAACCGCCGGCCGGCAGCGCCTCGATCGCGTTCTTGACCACGGCCGAAAAGGCTTCGTACAGCCCAGTGCGATCGCCGTGGATGCGCGGTAGATCGTCGGCCAGGGAGAGGTCAAGCGCCACACCCTGCTCGCGTAGCCGCTCGCCAAACGTGGCCACGATCTCCTCCAGCAGCGAGGACACCGAGACCGGGGCCAGGCTGGTCGGCGTCGGCTGAGCCAGTTCGCGGAAGTGCTGAATGAGGCCGGCGGTGCGTTGCACCGTCTGTTCGATGATCTGCAGATGGTGGGCCACATCCTCGTTGCCGGCCGGCATGCGCCGCGAGAGCAGGTAGGAATGCAGCGACAGCGTGCTGAGTGCGTTGTTGATTTCGTGGGCCAGGCCCATCCCCAGGGCCGTCGCCGACTCCAGGCGCGCCGTGCGCAACAGGCGCTCTTCCAACTGACGGCGTGTGGTGATATCGGTCATCACGCCGTCATAATAGCGGATCGAACCATCGGCCTCGCGCACCATGCGCGCCACGTCACGCACCCAGCGCCAGCGATCCTGGCGGTCGCGCAGGCGATACTCCTCGATCCATTCCTTGCCCTGGGCGATGGCCGTATCGAACGAGGCGTGCACCCGCTCGCGATCGTCGGGATGCAGGCGCTCATTCCAGATGTTGGGCGAGGCCGTCCATTCCTCGGGCGAGAACCCGGTCAAATCGCGGATGCCCTGCGACACGAAGGTCATGTGGCCGTCGATGCTGCCGCGGTAGATCGCGCCCGGGACGTGCTGCACGGTGCGCTCGAAGCGCTCGTGGGCCTCTTGCAGCGCGCGCAGCAGGCGTGCCTTGTCATAGGCCAGCGCCGCACGCGCCGCGAACATCTCCAACAGGCGCCGGTCTTGCTCGGGGAATTCGCGCGGGTGGAAGAAGTCGAGGATCAAGAGGCCGAACGGCGCACCGTCCGTGCGCAGGGGCAAGTGCGCCACCGCGCGGATGCCGGATTGGCCGACCAATGGATGCAGGTTGCCCTCCAGGCGTAGGTTGCTGAAGTAGCGCGCCTGCCCCCCACGGTAGGTGGTCATCCCCAATCCGTCGGGCCGGAAGGGCTCATTATCGAGCGCGGCCGGCACGTTGCGGCTGATGACCGTGCGCAGCACCTGCGCCTCGGGCTGCCATAGGGCGAT
The DNA here is from genome assembly GCA_964353865.1 of uncultured Anaerolineales bacterium. Classification (GTDB taxonomy): domain Bacteria; phylum Chloroflexota; class Anaerolineae; order Anaerolineales; family RBG-16-64-43; genus RBG-16-64-43. Next base: position 68,757 of record CAYGXJ010000002.1, read on the forward strand.
GCCGCCGCCGTTGGCCCACAGCGCTTCGATGGCCACGTCCAGCGTCAACTCCAACACGCGCACCGGGTCGTCGGCCGCGGAGAGGGAGAGTTCCAGTTCATATAGACGAGTGAGCGAGTTGAGGCGCTGCGAGGAGGACTCGCTGGCCGCCTGGTTCTCAAGCGATACGCCGATCTGGCGCACGATCATGTCCGCTAGGCGCAATTGCTCCGGGGCAAAGGACGCCTCGTCCCACGGCGAGTCTCTTCCGGCCACTAGAATGCCCCAGCGCCGGCTAGGGCTGTGGATCGGCAACAGGGCGATGCTCTCAGGCGGTTGCGGAGTGAGCACTTGAATCTCGGCCATTGGCGCGGGGTCGTCGTGGGCACCGCCGCGCCAAACGGCATACGTGCCGTGCTGCAGGATCTCCGCCATGCGCGGCAGCGAGCTGAGCGGCACCACCGTTCCGGGCGGTGCCAGGTCCTCAACCGGCTGCAGCGAGGTGGCCGCTTCGACCCGGAAGCTCTGCCCATCTTCACCGAGCATCAACGTCAGGCAGAAGCCGGCATTGAGGTATTCGCCCATCATGCGCGTGACCTGGGAAAGCAGAAAGCTGCGTTGATCCTCGCCGCCTCCCAGGGGCCCGCGCGTCAGCAGGTGCACCAGGTTGTGCGCCAACCCTTCGAAATGGTGCGCGCGATGGCGCTCGCGTTCCAGGTGGCGCACGTGTTCGAGGTTGGCGCCCGCGCTTTCGGCTAGGGCGGTCAACAGGCGCACGTCATCGTCGAAATAGGCCCCGGGGCGCAGCGTCTGGGCTGAGATCATACCGATCAGCCGGTCGCCCACGCGCAGCGGGGCGCATACCGCCGAGCGCACGGGCTGGTCACCGCCGTAGTGGCGCGGCGCGTACGGCAAAAGGTCGGCCAGGTCGTCCACGCGGAACCCCTGACGCTCAGCCAGCATGTTGCCCAGCAGCCCGGGTTTGGCCGTGACGGTAATCGGCGCGCTGCGCTTGTCGTTGTCAATGACATAGACCAACCGCGCCTGATTGCCGTCTTCGTCGTAAAGGGCGATGACGAACGAGTCGCACGGCATGAGCTCGCGCGTCCCCTCATGCAGCGCCTGATAGATTTGCTCCAGGTCGGTGGCTGAGGCCACCCCGTGGGCGATCTTCAGCAGCGTCTCGCGTTGCTGCGCCACGCGGCGCAAGAGATCCGAGAAGTCGAGGTGCTCGAGAACCGTCCCCAGGTTGGAGACGATTGTCTGCGCCACCTCCACCTCGCGAGCCGTGAGTTGCCCGGGCGCATCGGCCAGAAGCAACAGCACGCCGCGTGCAGCCTGGCTGACCTTGATGGCCGCCAGGATGGCAGCGGCGGGGGAGGCGTCGTTGGCCGCCTGGCGTTGAGTGAGCATGCGGCGCATGGGCTCAGCCGCCAGCGCCGCCTCCAGCTCGGCCCCGCTGTGCAGCGCGGCCTCGCGAGATTGCACTGCCGCCGCGATCAGCGAGCCCGAAGTGCCGAAACCGGGAATCAGCGAGGTCTCGCCCAGGCCAAAAGAGGCAAATGGCAGGAGCTCTTTGCGCGAGTTCTCGAGCAGGAAGACGACCCCGGCGTCTGCTTGCGGGACGGCCCGCTGGAGGAGGGAGGGCAGGCGGTCGCGCAGTTGGTCGAAGGTGAGCGCATTGGCCAGCGGCTGACCGAGTGTCGCTAGGCGCAGCAGATCACCCGAATGCTTGAGTTCCGCCTCCAGCGTATCGCGCCAGAAACGGGCGGCGATCTGAGCGCCGCGGGTCATGACAAACCCGGAGGCCGTGTAGGTCAGGCACCGCAGCAACAGATCAACCCAGGTGAACGGAGTCCCGCGGCCGGCCAGCATCACCGTCAGCGCCGCATCCAGAACAATCGCCAGTCCCACAGCCGGCCAAGTGGCCCAGCGGACGCTGGCGAATGCCATGAAGGTAATGCTGAGGGGATAGAACAACCACACCGAGGAGGCGACCGGACGCAGGAAGTAATCGGTGACCGCGATCAGCCCAAGGGTTCCCAGGTCGAGGGTGTGCGAGAGCAAGACCGGGATGCGCCGCCGCGAGAGGTGGCGTGCGGCCACAACGGCGCTGTAGGCAACGACGCCGGCCAGAACCAGAAGGTCACGCTGTTTTTCGGCCGCCGCCAGCGGCGAAAGCCACAAGGCAGCCGCCAAGCCGCCTGCCAGGACGAGCATTCCGGCAAGATAGAGGATCGGCAGCGCAGCGGGATGCCCGCGGTTGGTGTCCATGGTCGCTCGATCGTCGTCCTTCGATTATAGCCGGGAGAAATTCGTTTGCAAGAGAAAATGCCATCTGCCCGCGTTCGGTAAGGCAATTGCCACGATGGGGTATAGTTGCCCGAAGCGGCGGCTCCTCCTCCAGGAGGTATTGCACATTCCGGACCACCCCGGCGCGCCGCGCACTTCTCTGCCAACGGCTCATCTTGCGGGGCGAGTGAGGGCGAGGATGGAAAACCGCTTCGTCACCTGGCTGGAAATCGATCTGTCGGCGATCGAGGACAATGTTCGCCGCCTGTGCGCACTGACCCGCACACCGCTCATGGCCGTGGTCAAGGCCAACGGCTACGGTCACGGCGCGAGCCAAGTAGCGCGCGCGGCTGCCTCTGGCGGAGCTGCCTGGCTTGGCGTGGCCCGCCTCGCCGAAGCCCTCGAACTGCGCGCCGCCGCGCTGCGGCTGCCCATCCTCATCCTGGGCGTTGTTTCCGTGGCCGAGGTCGAGGCGGCTGTCGCAGCCGACGTGGCTCTGACTGTCCCATCCGTTGAGCTGGCCCGTGCCTACGGGCAGCGGGCGACGGCACTAGGCGTGCAAGCCCGCATCCACCTCAAGGTCGACAGCGGCATGGGTCGCCTGGGGGTGCTTCCGAACGAGGCGCTTACCGTAGTCCAGGAGGTGCAGCGCAACACCGGCCTGAGTCTCGAGGGCTTCTTCACCCACTTGGCCAGGGCCGATGAGCCCGACCTTGCCCCGACCCGTGCTCAGCTGGCTGCATTCCAGTCTGTTGTGGATGGCCTGGGCGGGGAAGGTCGGCCTCTGCCGCTACTCCATGCAGCGAACTCCGCGGCCGCACTCAACATCCCCGAATCGCGTATGGGTTTGGTGCGCGTGGGCATTGCCATGTACGGCCTTCACCCTTCAGCGGAAGCACCCCTCCCGGAAGGGTTCCGTCCGGCGCTCACCTGGAAGGCACAACTGGCCTCGTGCAAGGAGTTGCCGAAGGGTCACGGCGTGAGTTACGGTCACGAATATGTCACTCGCCGTCGCGAGATCATTGGGACAATCCCGTTGGGCTATGCCGATGGCTTTCGGCGGGCGAGGCCCAACACGGTGCTCATTAGGGGGGCCCGCGCGCCAGTGGTGGGGCGCGTGTGCATGGACCAGTGCATGGTACGCCTGCCGGCACTGCTGCCACTCGGCACCGAGGTGGTGCTCATCGGTCGCCAGGGTAACCAGGTCATATCTGCCGAAGAGGTCGCCGTGCGGTGGGACACGAACAACTACGAGGTTGTGACCGGTCTGAGCGCACGCGTGCCACGCCTCTACACGGGAGAACGCTGAGCCGGCAGCCGAGACAGCACGGGCGACGGAATGCGCTAGCCCATTTCGCCGATGCGCCTCACCCGCCCGAGCATGAGGTAGGGCGGCAGTAGCGCGCACACCAGCGCGAACACACTGCCCACGACCACGCCGATCGCTTGGCCCAGCCCCGCGCTGCCGCCCAGCAATGGCACGAGCACGGCCGGGCCAAGGAAGAACGCCGCGGCGAGCGCCACGTAAGCCATGCCCGCAAACGATCCAATGCACCCAACCGACCCGCGCACCATGTGCCGCGGGTCTTCCCATTCCAGGTTGGCGCCTGCCACGCCGAAGGCCAGGTTCACCCCCACTCCACCGGCCAACGCCAATGCGACAACCGCCATACCGAATAGCACTACGCTGGAACCTGCCCTCTGGAGCAGAGAAGCGACCATGAGGAAGAGTTCGCCGATAACCAGCGTGGGCAGGTAGGCAGTGAGTGCCTTGGCGAGCATCAATCGCACGGGGGTCACCGGCGCGGTCTTGATCAGCCAATAGGCGCGGCCCTCGTGCGAGAAGGCCATCATCCCCAAACGCGAGAGCATGATCCACCCGATGAACAATGCAATACCGATGTTTCCATACGCCAGCATCTGGCCCGCGCCCTGCATGAACCACTGCGGCGCTGCGCCGCGCCCCGGGTCCACCTGCCCGCCGCTGCGGGCCAGCATGGCGGCATACACAATGCCCAAGATGAGCGGGGTCATCAGCTGCGAAAGGTTGCGCAGGTCGCGTCTCAAGACGCGTGCATCCTTGACAATCAGCGCGGTCACCGCCCGCGGTAAGAGCCTCGGGAAGGCCGGGCGCCGGGCGGCCGCAGCGCGTGGGGTGGCATGTGGGCGGGCGCGCGGCCGGCGTGGCGTGCCAGCTTGCATCTGCGACCAGCCGGTGTGATACAGCACTTCACAGGCGCGCAGGGTCACGGCGAAGATGGCAACTGCCAGCACGAGAGTCAGTCCCAGGCCCAGCGCGGCGCTGGCCCCCTGCCCAGTGCCCAGTCCGATCAAGCCGCGTCCGGCCCAGGCGAAGGGCGACCACGGCGCGTTGACACGGCTGAGCAAGTCCATCATCTGAGTCGTCTGTTGAGCGTTGAAGGTCATGTTGCGGGTGAAGTTTCCCGACTGAGAGCAGATGAGGGAAGCCGCAGCACCCACCGCGGCCAGCGCCTCCGCGACGCGCCGCGCCGGAACGAGGCGCACCACGCCCATGACCAGCACCGCCGATAAACCAGCTGCCGCGAACGTCATGCAGACCAGCAGCAGGATCACCAAGGGATAGAACAGCGCGTGGTAGCCGGCCGAGGCGCCGAGCCCGAAGAGCACCGGCAGGGCGAAAAGACACAGCAGGGCGAAGTTGGGCAGGATGGCCTGGATCAGTTTGCTGATGAACACGGCCCGCACCGGGATGGGCGCGGCCATCAGAAAGTCCATATCCCGCGCCAGATACAACGACTGCAGCAGAACCCCGAAACTAGTGACCAGGATAGTGAGGAACGCGCCGGTGAGAATCACGGTGGGCAGCGCTTCGAGCACTTGGGTGAGATCGACGACCTGAGCCAGTTCCGGGGAGCGTAGGAATCTGAGAAGCGCCCAGCTTCCGGCAAAGGCAGCTACCAGAAACCCCACGACGAGCGCGGCCACGACGAGCGTGCCGATCTTGCGCCTCACGGTTGCGTGGCGAAGGACACTGGTCCAAATCCGAACGCGCAACCACAGCAGCTTCCACGTGCTGGAGGCCACCGAGGCTCGCGGCCCAGCCGCGCCGATCACTGCAGCACCTCGGCAATCGCGGCGTCTTCGGCCCCGCCCGTGAGCGAAAGGAAGATGTCTTCCAGGCTTGCCTGCCCTTGGCCCATCGCACGCAATTCAGCCATCGTGCCCACCGCCACCAGCCCCCCGCGATTGATGATGCCGATCCGATCGCACATACGCTCGGCAATCTCGAGAATGTGTGTGGAGAGAAACACCGCGGCGCCGCGCTGGGCGAGCTGGCGAAGGAGGTCCTTGATCAGGCGTGCAGACTTCGGGTCCAGTCCGACCGTCGGCTCATCGAGCACCAGGACGCGCGGGTCGTGCACCAGAGCCGCGGCCAGGCTGGCCTTCTGGCGCATGCCGTGACTGTACGAGTCGATCAGGTCGTCGGCCGCGGCGGTCAAGTCAAAAAGCCGCAACAGCTCCTCGATGCGCCGCTCGACCACGCCCGGCTCGACATCGTACAACTCGGCCACGAAGCGCAGCAGTTCGCGCGCCGAAAGCTTGGTGTATAGGTTCGGCTCATCCGGGACAAAGCCGCTGGCCGCCTTAGCCGCGAGCGGCTCGGTCTGCACATCATGCCCGGCCACGCGCACAGCCCCAGAGGTGGGTTGCAGCAAGCCGACGATCATCTTGATCGTCGTCGTCTTGCCGGCACCGTTCGGTCCGAGGAATCCAAAAATCTCGCCAGCCTGCACTTGCAGGTTCACCCTGTCCACGGCCACTTTGTCGCCGAAGCGTTTCGCCAGGTCGAGGGTCTCTATCAGGATGTCGGTCATGGGCGTATCCTGTAGCGCGGGCGGCGTCGGCCGCCCGCGCGGAATGAGGAAGGCTGCGGAACCTGCGGCACGGACTTGATCCTCGGAACTTATCCCCCCGGCGGCGTGGCCCGCTCGAGGCGGCGAAACTCGAAGTATGAGAAAACCACGGGGATGAGACCGGCCGCTACCACCGGCGCCATGATAAACCAGATCGAGAGCCGTTCGAACAGCGACCCCAGCGCGGCCACCACGCCGGATACCTGGAAGAGAACCGCCCCCAGGCGGTGAGTGCTCGCCCACACCACGTCGCTGCTCAGCGTCCAAGGGGTGCGGATGCCGACGAAGAAGTTGCGCTTGGCGTTGCGGATCAGGTCGCCCACAAAGAAGAAGACCAGTCCCATCGCCAGCGGCATGAAGCGGTTAATGCTGATCTGAATGCCCAGGTTCCACAGCAGAGTGAACACGTGCACCGCAAGCATGAAGACCATGATCAGCGCGACGAAACGGTCGTACTTTGGCCGGAAGGCGGCGATGTTGTGTTTGAGCGGGTCGATGGAGGGGATGGCCAAGAACAAGAGACCCATCCCCAACATCATGAGCGGCACCAGGAAGACGCCCCACAGGCGTGTCATGTACCCATCCACCTGGCCGAACTCATTCCAATGGCTCGCCACCATCTCGGGAAGTCGCGGGTATACCAGCACGCCCGCACCAAACGCCAGAAGGACAACAATCCAGGAAACGATCCAGGCAGCTTTCACGGCACATATCCTTTCGACGATGAGAAATGAACTGACAGCCTCGCCTCGGGCCGTTGCCGGCTAGAGACGCGAGAACAAGCGGTTGCGGGAGAATGTACGCACGCCGACCCACAGGAGGCCAGCATCCACCACCCAGACAGCCAGGCCCACCAGGAACGCCACGGGCACGCTGAGGAAAAGAACCCCCGTCACCTGGCCGGCCACGAGCGCGAGCACCAGCACCACGCCCGAGGCGCTCATTTGGTAGGCCTCCATGAACGTGCTCACGCGCGAGGAAATGATCACCGCCGAGGCCATGCCCAACGTGGCCACAGCCGGAACCACCCACAACATCAGCGGCCACCACAAGGCGGTGGGGAACCAAATGCGGCCCATCAGCGGCAGTCCGGCCACGTTGACCACCAGACTGTACACCGCGAAGCTGGCCCAACACAAGCCCAGCGCCGGCAGCACCGAGGCGACGATCTTGCCCAGGATGAGTTCGGCGTCGCTGGTCGGCGAATACAGCAGGCCCTCCAACGTCTTGCGCTCCTTCTCCCCGACGAAAGAATCGGAGGCCACGATGCTGGCCATCATCAGCGGCAGGATCAGGAACATCGGTGCAAAGATGTAACCGGTGGTGAAGACCACCCATACTTGAAGCGGGCTGAGCCCGGCCAGCGCCTGGGTCACGGCGGGCGGCATGCGCTGCAACAGGCCCTCCAGTTCCTGCAGCGAGAAGGCGTTGCTGAAGGCTTGCGGCAGGAGCACGATGGCGAGCGGGAAGACGACGATGAAAACCACCGGCACCACCACCGCCGGCACGACCGCCGCCTTGTTCTGCGCTACTTCCTTGAGGTCCTTGCGGGCAATAGCCCAGATTAGCGACCAGTTCATGCGGGCCTTCCTTCGGGGTGCTCCTGCAACTGGAAGTAGATCTCTTCGAGCGTGTGTCGGCGCGGCATCACGCGCATCAGGCGCGCACCCTGCGCGGACATCCAGCTCACCAGGTCGGGGATGTCCGCCTCGCGGCTCACTTGCACCAGCAGGCGAGTCGCCTCTCCCTCCACGCGTTGAACACCCGGCTGGCGCGAGAGATCGCGGCGCAGGCTGGTTCCCAATTCGATCTGAACATCTATTTCGACCCACAGGCCGCGCCACAGCGTACGCCCGAGTTCGACCAGGCTGCCCTGGGCTAGCACGCCGCCCTGACGCAGCACCGCCACCCGGTCGCACAGTCGCTGAGCCTCATCCAGATTGTGCGTGCAGAGGAACACGGTGCGCCCGGTCTCGTGGCTGAGCTGTTCGATGAGTTGCGTCACCTGGTGAGCCGCTTCTGGGTCGAGCCCCGCTATGGGCTCTTTGACCAAGAGGACCTTCTGGTTGTGCAGCAGTGCGCGCGCAAGCGCCAGGCGCTGCTTCATGCCCTTGCTGAATCCCCCCACCTTGTCGTCGGCGCGCGGGCCGAGTTCGAAGAAGTCGAGCTGCGCATCCACCCGCGCCTCCAGGTCGGACCGACCCAGGCCATACAGCGTGCCCGCGAAGCGCAGATTCTCGCGCGCCGAGAGGCGCTCGTAGAGCGAGGGAGTCTCGGTCAACACGCCGGTCTGGCGGCGCACCTCCTTGCCTTGTGTCGCCGGGTCAAGCCCCAGCACGCGCATCCGGCCTGCATTGGGCTTAAGCACCCCATTGAGCAGGCGCACCGTGGTTGTCTTGCCCGCGCCGTTCGGGCCAAGCACGCCGAAGACCTCGCCCTCGCTGAGTGCGAACGAGAGATCGCGCACGGCGTGCACGGCACCGAACGCGCGGCTGAGCCCGCTCGCCTCGATAACCGCCATTTATCCGCCTTTCAGGCCGCCGCCACTGGCTCGGATGCCGGTACGGGGGAGTCCGCAGGTACCTGCACGGGCAGGCGCCGCGTGACGATGAGCCATGCCACGAAGAGCAGCAGGCCAATCCACCCCAGCGGGCTGACCGGCGTTCCGCCCCAGGTCGCATCGAATGGGGTGAGGAAAAGGATCGAGAGGCCGGCCGTGGCATTGAGCGCGCCGTGCGCCAGCGCCGGCGCCCACGGGCTGCGCGTGCGCAGATACAGCCAGCTGAAGATGGCGCCCAGCATAACGCATGCCACCAGCATCATGAGCGTCCCGAGCACGGGTGCGCTCGGGAAGTTGTGCCCCTGCAGAATGGCCGGCGCATGCCAGATGCCCCAGATGGTGCCGCTCAGCAGGATGGCCTTCCATTGCCCCAGCGGGAGAAGCTGCGGCAGAAGAAACCCGCGCCAGCCTAGCTCCTCGCCCATGCCGAAGATCGTGTTGAGGAGCGGCGCCAGGGTCAGGCTGAGGCCGATCTGGGCCGCGACGACCACCCACGCTGGAACAGGCAACCCGCCCGGGACTGAGGCGAAGCTTTGCCTGACCACTCCGAAACCCAGGTCCAAGCGTGCTAGCCCGAAGAGCACAGTGAACAAACCGGCCGCCAAAGCGAGAGCGGGCGGGAGCAGCCAGGCCCACAGATACACGCGCTTCTGGCCCAGCCGTCCGAGGTTCAAGCTGCGCAGGCTCTTCTTCGCCGCAAAGCGCGTGGCGATGAGCGCGCCCAGGCCCGGCCCCCACATAGCCAGCGACCAGGCGACCAGCGCAACGACCTGCTGCGTTTCGGGCGCTGCGCCGCGGAAGGCCAGAGGCACGACGAACAGCGGCCAGGATACGCCGAAGGCAATCAGCAAGAAAACGATGAGCGGTTTTCGGTTCAACATTCGTTTCTATCCTCTATCTCAGTCTGCCCGATCAGGGTGTGAGCTCGCCCGGCCAGCTGCGCCGACGGCGGGTGCCAGGGGTGAGCGGCCGCTTGGCCACCAGGCGAACCTTGCTGCTCCCCTCATGGTGGAACAGGTTGACCGCCTCCCACCCCTGCTCGCCTAACTCGTTGAGCGCCGCCTCAAGATCCTCATCTTTGGTTCCGGTCCAGCGGCCGACGCTGAGCACGCGATACTCCCACTGGGTTGAATCAGGCATGGCTTACTTCTCCTCGCGCGGGATCGACCGGGCGAGCGACACCAGGCCCGCTAGGCCGCCCAGGTTCATCGTCTCCACGGCGCTGCTGGGCACAATCACCAACGCGCCCTTCTCCTTGAGGCCTTCGAAGAGCATGTTCATCGCCCGCAGGTGCAGCGCGGTCGGGTTGTCCACGTAGGCGCGGGAGGCTTCGGCGAACGATGCGGCAATCTGCATTTCTGATTCCCCGAGGATCACCCGCGCCTGCCGTTCGCGTTCGGCCTGCGCCTGGCGGCTGAGCGCATCCTCCAGGTTCTGGGGGACGATGACGTCGCGAATCTCCACCGACTGCACGGTGATGCCCCACGGCGTCGTGCGCTCGTCGATGATCTTCTGCAGGTCGGCGTCCATACGCGCCCGCCCCACCAGGATGTCGGCCAGGTTCATCTGGCCGATGATCTCGCGCAAGGCGGTCTGCGCGGCCCAGGCGATAGCGGCCCGGTAGTCCTCCACCTCGAGCGCGGCCTTTTGCGCATCCCAGGCCAGCCAGAACAGCACCGCATCCACGTCCACCGGCACTGTGTCCTTGGTGAGGGTCTTCTCTGCGGTGAAGGGTGTGACCATCACGCGGTGGTCGATCCACATCGGCGCCGTGTCAACGATCGGGATGATCCAAAAGAGGCCCGGCCCGCGCAACCCGTGAAACTTTCCGAAGCGCAGGACGACGGCCTTGTCCCACTGGTTGGCCACCTTGAGCGCGAACAGGATGTAGAAGGCGGCCAGCACCAGGACGCCCGAGACCACCAGGCCGATCCACTGGGCCACGTGCAGCGAGTCGAGCAGCGCTGCGATGCCGACCAGCACCACCATGATCACCATGAACAAGAAGATGGAGATCCGGTTGACGCTGTGATCGGGAACTTTGCGGTCGAACAGGGCTTGCTTGATGACACGCGAGGTAAGGCTCATTTCTCCTCCAAACTTGCGGCTCGGCGCGATCACGACGTGGAGCGTGCGCCTCCGCGGCGCGCCAGGCCATGGGCGAATGCGGCTTCGATTTCATCCGCGGTGAAGCCGAACTTCACGGCTTCCTCCAACCACACCTCGATCAGGCTTTCCAGGCGTGCCCGCCTTTCGGGTTCGGACGTGCGCGGCGGCGCCTGTTCCATCACGTATGTCCCTCGTCCTTGCTGCGTTGAGATCACCCCTTCCTCGTGCAATAGGCGATAGGCACGAGCTACCGTGTTGAAATTGATGCGCAGCTCGGAGGCCATTTCGCGCACGGTTGGCAACTGGCTGCCCGGGTCAAGCGTGCCGGCGGCAACCAGGGCTTTGACCTGTTCGAAAATCTGCGCGTAGATCGGGACCCGGCTGTGAAGATCAAGACGCAAATGCATTCGCCTACTCCCGATTGAACTAATTGTGCGATTCAACTAATTGTAGCATTGAACTAATTGTATATCCACTTCGCAATCTGTCAAGTATCATTCGGATGAGCTTGGAATCGGCTTGATTCTCTGGATTGGGTCGCTATAGTCACTCTGGAAGAGGTCGGGTGGGCCAGCGTGTGCCGGGGACGTTTCCCTCCCCTTCCTGCAGGCTGGGTTCAAGTTCAACCTGGTCGCTCCTGGTTGCGACTCGCGGGGCCAGCTGCGCCAGCCGCCGAGGGCGCGATCAGTTGACGCGGCAGGCGGCTCCCGGAGGTCAGAGGTCCCGGACCGCCAAGCATGCGGCAGTTGTCATCGCGGCCGGTCCGGCGTGCCAAGCTTTGGCGGGGCCCGTGCGCATGCTACCCGCAGGTGGTCACATGCAATGCATGCTGTGCTCTCTCACGGGATGTCGTGCAGTGAGCGTGCGGCGGGCATGCGGGAGGGTGCGGTGCGGCCCCCTGAGTATCCTCCGCCCAGATAACGGTGGCGGTTCCGGCGCGGGCTACTTGCACAAAGGCGCTCACCCGGCAACTCCGAGACCCATTCCGCGCGTGCACTGCCGCCGGGTTCACACCACTCCCTGACTCTCTGAGGCAGGCGGGCCGCACATACTGACCCTCTTGAACGTCTTTCGGCTTGGATTGTTGGCCAAAGTACGTCGCCTGGCCGGTGGATGCCCATCCACTTGACAGATAGAACAAATGTTCTATATAATAGGAGGATATCACGGGGCGCCGACAGCCCCCGGAGGAGGTGGCGATGCTTGCGGGAACCTTGATACAACCTTCGAGTGGGCCAGACCTAGCCCGCCTGCAGGTGGCCGGCGAGTTCGAAATCCTGACCCCGCGCGAGCGCGAGGTCCTGCAACTCATCGTCGCCGGCCAGACCAATCGGCAGATTGCGGATTGCCTGGTAGTTTCGCCCGAAACGGTCAAAACCCACGTGCGTCACGTGCTGGGCAAAATGGGCGTCAACCGCAAGGCCGAACTGCGCGCCCTGCTCGACGCAGCACGCTACGCCTGAGAGCCTCTCCAACACGGGGCTGTCCCAAAAGGGGCAGCCCCGTGCGCAAGTCCCCGTGGTCCGATCTCCCTCAGGGCGAGGCAGCGATCAGCGACCGCACATCCAGATCGTCGAAGGCAACCGTCAGCAGCGTGCTGCGTTCGGTGCGCGCAAATAGGCCAAGCTGGCCGGCCTCGATCAGTGGCTCGGTGTATGAAAGAACCGCCACGCCGTTGGCGTAGGCCGTGAACTGCGAGCCCTCAAAAACCACTGCGATTCGATTCTCCGCGGGCGCACCGGGCAACAGTGAGGGTGTCGCCTTCCAGGCACTCGCGCCTTCCAGACCCGGCCCGAGGTATCGCTCGAAGCGTACGCTGCCGTCGCAGGCAAAGCCGATGCGATATTGTCGATCGCCCTCGGCACGCAACACCACCCCGAATTCATTCTTCGGCGCATCGCACAATAGGCTGCGCGCGGTCACCGCCAGGTACCCATCCGCCGGTACGCTCTCCGCAAGCAAGACGGCCATGGAGGCCAGCGGCTCCTTGAACGCGAACGTCAGTTGGCCGGCGGCGATGGCCACCGTTCCGCCACGCGTGGCATGCAGCGGCCAGCCGCGTGAGTTGGACGTGAAATCCTCGTGCAGGATGAGATCCCCGGCCTGCGGCGGGAGCGCCGGCGTGGGCGAGACGGCCGCCTCGGGTGTGGCCGTGGCTGTCGGCAGAGCGGGCAAAGGCGGCAACAGCGTGGACAGCGGAATCATCACCGTGGCCGTCGGGGTGAACGCGGGCGTGGGTGTGGCCGTAGCCGGAGCGATCTGACAGGCGCCGAGCACAAACGCCGCCAGCGCTGCGCTGCTCGCCAGCCCTCGTCGCCGGCCGCTTGCGCCTCTCATGGCAACTTCCAGTAGTCGAGCAAATCGAATTGGATGGCGTAACTGGGGGTGACATTGGAGGCAATGAACAAGCCGAAGCGTCCCTCGCCGAAGCGGTCGTCGTGTATCTCGTCGAGGAAGACTCCGTTAGCGTACAGCGAGAGCCGACTGCCGTCGGCCATCAGGCCCAGGCGGTTGGTCTGGTTCGGGCCGGCGAGGATGGCCGGGTTGGCCGTCCAGTCTTTGAGCTTGGTGAACTGGCTGCCATCCCAGGCGCGCAGCGAGTAGCGCCCGTCGCAGGTGAAGCCGAAGAGATAGCCCTGATTCAGGTCGGGTGCCCGCACCACCAGCCCGTAGCGGTCGGCGCCCGAACAGGCCGTCGTCATTGCCGTGGCCTCGATGTAGAAGTTCGCCAAGCGAGGCGCGGCCAGCCGCCACCAGTCACCTTTGTCGGCCTCCGCCACGCTGAACACCAATTTGCCGTCGCGAATCTCGGCCTGCGGGTTGCCGCCCTCCAGATACCAGTTCTGCCCTGTGTCGAAGGCGTCGTGCCAATCCGGCGTGCCCAAGTTGATGCGTGGATCGGTGGCCGGCACGGTTGGGGTGGGGACAAGGGTCGGCGTGGGAGTAAGAGCGGGTGTCGCCGGGGGAGCAGTGGTCGGCGGCACAGACGAGGGCGGGACCACCGTGGCCGGGGCAAGCGTTGCAGCCTGCATCGGGCTGGAGGTCGGATGCTGCGTGAGCAGCTTGGCCACTTCCGTTTCCACTTGGGAGGCCGGCGGCGTGGGTGTGCCGGCCAACGTGCACGCCAGTGCCGCCACAACGCAGGCGGACGGGATGAGAATTGTGCGAGACATGGGCAGATCCTCTTCTTCTGCAGACCGACGGAGTCTATGGATTGTACGCCGCAGAATGAGCTAGGTCTCACGAATAGGCCGTCCGCCCGGCCGGTCCCCGGAGCTCTCGCCAGCCGGCCCGGCTTACGGACTTTCCGATTATACAGAATGCATCTTGCGGCACGCTTCGGAATCTAATAGAATGAATCGGGGAGAATTAGCCCAATATGGCTGGGCAGCCAACAGGCCTTTCATCAAAGGAGAATTCTCATGGCCGACATCATCAAAGTCTCAGCCGAGTCTCGAACCACAGCCGTTGCCGGAGCGATCGCCGGGATCGTCCGCGAACAGAAGCACGCTGAGGTGCAAGCCATCGGGGCGGGTGCGGTCAACCAAGCGGTGAAGGCATGTGCCATCGCGCGTGGATACCTCGAGGGAGACGGCTTGAACGTCATTTGCATCCCCTCCTTCACCGAGGTCACGATTGACGGCAAAGAACGGACTGCCATCCGCATTCTCGTCGAACCGCGATGAGGCCATTCGTGCGGCGCGGCTGCACCTAGAGCAATGGGGCTTCGAGCAGGGCCGCCTCGAGCGCCAATCGCAAATTGAGGTTGCGCTCGATACCGCGCTCCACCCGTTGCAGCGCCGCCAGCCAGCGGCGTGCGCGCGCGGCCGGGATGTGTGTGGCCAACGCGCGGATCTCGTCGGCATAGTCCAGATTAGTGAGCGGCGCCTGCGAGTCGATTCCGGCCAGCAATAGGTCGTGGGTTAGGCTCTGCCACATTTCCAGTGTCCGCCGCAAAGCCTGTTCCTCATCGCGATCCTTCGTCAAACGGGCAACCTGCTCGAATCGCTTGGCGCGGCTAGACGTAAACACGGCGCGCCAGGCTTCGAGGGTGTGGCGGCGCGCCTGGGAAGCGCCTTCGTCCTCGGCCTCGCGCAGTGCCCAGCCCAACCGGCCTCCGCTGAGATGCGCCAGAAGCTTGGCGCGATCGGGCGGGACCTGCCAGCGATCAATCAGCGCAGCCTCAACCTCAGGGGTCGGAAGTGTGCGCAGGGCAATGACCCGGCAGCGCGAGACGATCGTGGGCGGGAGTGTTTCGGCGCTTTCGGCCGTAAGCAGAAGTATGACTGAGGCGGGCGGCTCCTCGGGCGTCTTGAGCAACGCGTTGGCGGTGCTCGAGGTGGCCTGATCGAAATCGGCCAGCAACCCGACCCGCCAACGCAGCTCGAGCGGCGAGAGCGCGAGCATGTGCATCATCTCGCGTGCGGCTTCCACCTTAATGGGCTTGCCCGGCTCCTGCGGCAGGAGAAGGAATAGGTCCGGATGCGTGCGCGCAGCGATCTGACGGCACGCCCGGCACGCACCGCACGCCTCTCCCGGTGCGGATGGTGCGGTGCAGTTCAGCGCCTGGGCGAAGGCCGTCGCCAGTGTGCGCTTGCCGATGCCGGCTGGGCCGGCGAAGAGATAGGCGTGGGCGGGGCGGCCTAGCGTCAAGTCGCGCTGCAAGGCACGAATCGCCCAGGCGTGCCCCACAACATTCCAGGTCATGCGGCTGATTCTAGCCGTTGGATGCACGAACGACAAGGCGCAATGAGCCTGGCAGAGCCCTAGCGGCACCCATTCGCTCGCCCCTTGCCCCCGCGGGTGGCGGGAATTGGGGAAATCGTGTAGAGTTAAGCAACAGGGCACGTCAATAGGGCTGGGGCGCTTGAGCCCCAGACTTCAGCAAAGGAGCGGGAACCAAAATGGCTAAAGGACTGAGCAAAGCCGAGTTCATCGGGAAACTCTCCGAGGCGACCAAGCTGAGCAAGCGCGAAGTCGCCGACTACCTGGAAGCGATCTCGCTCTTGGTCGTGGCCGAACTGAAATCGAGCGGAGAGGTGACGATCCCGGGCTTGTTCAGGGCAAAGGTCGCCGTCCGCCCCGAAACCCAGGACCGGATGGGGGTCAACCCCTTCACCAAGCAGCCCATACTGATCAAGGGCAAGCCATCCCGCAGAGTGGTCAAGGCGGCGCCGGTTAAGGCGCTCAAGGATTCGATCTAGCCTGGCCCCGGTTTCGCAGTGCGAAACCGCGACGAGGCGCCTGCCACCTGGGCAGGTGTGCCCTGCGCGTCGTTCGCCATTAAGCCGGCCCGGCCTCTGGCCGCGGCTGGCTTTGCGTTTAAGCCGCAGCGCAAGCCCAGAGTCTCATATCCAAGTCTAATCGGCCAGGCATTGACTCCCGTCCCCGCGGGCTGATATATCCTCCCCTGGCGGCGCAGGGCGAGTCTGGCGCTCGCCCACGCGAAGGATGCGGAAGGGATAGAGCCACGTGAGTCGACGCCCTGGACGGGGGGAGGCCCCGCCCGGAGTGCGCTGGGCTATGCCCGCTTTGTTGCTTGCTGCAGCGCTGGTATTCGTGGCAATTGGCTCGCTGTTCGGCCTGACCTCCCGCTGAAGTAAACCACTCGCGGGATTAGCCCCCGGCACGGAATGCGGGCCGCAATGAGGGACACTATGTTGCGCTTCTTGCCATTTGTCTCAACGGTCGTCACGATCCTATTCGCCGCCGTGGTGCTTGCCCGTTACCGCCGGCGTCGCGGCATGCACCTCCTGGTTTGGGCCATCGGCTTACTTCTGTACGCGTTGGGGACGGCGATGGAAGCGCTGCTGGGTCTCGCGTTCCATCTGCTGGCGCTCAAGACGTGGTACCTGACAGGCGCCATGTTGACTGCGGCTTGGCTTGGGCAGGGGACCATGTTCCTATTGGTACGGCGCCGAGGTGTTGCCCCCGGCTTTCTGTTTGTGCTGGCTGCAGTGTCGCTGCTGAGCGCCTGGCTGGTGTTCAGCGCGCCTACCCTGGCTGGGTCCTACGACATCCTCGTTCCTGCGTCCGCCCAATACCGCGAGATTCTTGCGCGGCCGGGTGCCGTTGTCGCGCTGACGATCATCCTTAACCTCTATGGGACTCTGCTGCTCGTGGGCGGGGCGTTGTGGTCGGCATGGCTCTTCTGGCGCAAGCAGGTCCTGGTGCACCGCGTGCTGGGCAATGTGCTTATCGCCGCCGGGGCACTGGCACCGGCCATGGGCGGCACCTTCCTGCGCCTGGGTCTGGCGGACTGGCTCTACGTGAGTGAATTGCTGGGGGCTGCGATCATGTTCGTTGGATTCATCGAGGCGACCGTGCCGCAGGAATCGCCCAACGCGGTGCCCCATCGCGCCAGCGCCCGGGCCACCTAGCTTCTGCACTTGCACCCCCCCCCACCGGCCGCGATCGATAGTCAAGCGTGTGCCGCCAGGATCTCTCTGGCGGCATTTTGCCGCGCAAGCCCCAATCCGGCATAATGAGGGCTGGGCGCTTCGCCCGGCCGACGGTAGACCCCGAGTACGGGGCCAGATGAGCTACATTGTCGATTCCATTCTCCGCGAGGCGTCGGAAAATGAACTTATGAGCGATCCGGTGCTGTCGGTGATTGCGGTTGTGGGCAGACAACGCGGGCGGGTTGAGGCCTGCCTGCGCTCGCTGCTGGCGCAAAACGCAGCCTCCTCGATGGAGATCTTGATGGTGGATTGTGCGCCGGTGGGCACACCGCCGATCGCGTTGGCGGATCGCGGAAACGTGCGAGTCCTCCGCGCGACCCCTGGCCGGGAATTCGGCGAATTGCGCGCCCAGGCTGTCCACGAGGCGCGCGCCCCAATCGTCGCCTTCATTGAGGAACACTGCATCGCCCATGCCGGATGGGCTGAGGCGATACTCGCCGGACACGCTGAAGGTTGGTCCGGCGTGGGCGGCGAGGTCCACAACGGCAACCCCGGCCGCGGGTTGAGCGACGTCATCCTGGCCCTGTCGTTTGCTCCGTGGATGGCACCCGCCTCGCGCGGTGCGCAGGCCCTCCTGCCGGGGAATAACACATCCTACAAACGCGACCTGTTGCTGCGCTTCGGGGGTGAACTTGCGCATTTGTTGCTCAGCGAACCCCTGTTGCAGTGGCGGCTGGCCCTCCAAGGCGAGCGCCTGCTGCTCGAGCCGCGCATGCGTTTCAGCCACACCAATGAGACGCGCCTGACCACGATTTGCCGCGGCTTCTACCTTTGGAACCGCTGCTTTGGAGCCGCACGGGCCGACCTCTTGCGTTGGTCGTGGGGGCACCGTGCGGCGCGATTGCTTGCGGCGCCGCTTACACCATGGGTGCGGGCTGCGCGGCTTGTGGCGTTCGGTGTGCGCCGGCGTCGCGATCTGCTCGGAAGGTTCGTGCGAGCCCTGCCGGCCGTGATCGTCGCCGAAAGTTCCGCCGCGGCGGGCCAGGTCGTGGGTATGGTCATGGGACCTGGCTCAGCGCCGGTGCGGTTCGTAGACTACGAGGTGGGCGCATATCGCACGCCGGGAGATCTGGCGTGAGCCTTTCAGCCCGCGCCCCGCTTGTCTCCGTGGTCATTCCCGCCTACAAGTCGCAGGATACGCTTGCCGTATGCCTGAACAGCTTGAAGGCGCAGACCTTCACCGGCTACGAGGCGATCCTGGTTGACAGCAGCCCAGACGGTGGCATTCGGGAACTGGTGAAGCGCGAGTTTCCGTGGGTACGTTTTGAGCATTCGCCGCTGCGCCTCCTGCCGCACGCTGCACGCAATCGCGGCGTTGTGCTGTCGCAAGGGCGCCTGCTCGTTTTCACCGACCCGGATGCGGTCTTTCCGCCGGCGTGGCTAGCGCGCCTGGTGGCAACGCACGAAGCCAGTGGCCAGGGAGTGATCGGGTCGGTGACGTGCGATGGATCGCGTTGGCTCGACGTGGGCGCGCACTTCTGCAAGTTCGATATCTGGCTACCCGGCGGCCGGGGGCATGCAATCAAACTCGGACCGACCGTGAATATGCTCGTCCCGCGCCGCTGGTACGATGAAGTAGGTGGGTTTCAACCCGACATCATGCTGGGGGACGCCGTGTTCTGCTGGCACCTCGAACGTGCCGGGCGCGGCCTGTGGTTTGATCCGCAGGCCGGGGTGGTTCATCACTACCATGCGACCTGGCGAGAGCTGTTGCGTGAGCGGTATGCGCGCGGCCGCGAGTTTAGCGAGGAGCGCCGTCGGTGGGAGGCGTGGAGCACGGGGCGCACGCTGGCCGCGGTCTTGCTGCTCCCGTTGCGACTGATCAATTTCGTGGCACGGGCGGGCGCCAACGCATCGCGGGCGGGCCTCTTCATCAAGTACCTGATGACCCTGCCCGTGATCCTGGCCGGCACGTGCGCCTGGCTGGCGGGCGAGCTGCGGTCGTACGGACGTGCGCTCACCGGCCGGGCTAGGCCTTGACCCGATGCGCGTTTTGATGCTCGTCCATCATGTCGCCGCAGCCGGCGGCAGCTTTGAGCGCAGCTTCGCGCTGGCGCGGCATCTTGTGCGTCTTGGGCATAGGGTGACGCTATCGGTCGCGCCCTCGCGCGCCAGTGCCACGCCGCGCGTTCGCGAATTGCAGGGTGTGCGCCTGGTTGAAACGGCCGACGTGGCGCCCTTCCGCCTGCGCAATAAGGGCCTCAGCCCGCTCGATATCCTCGGCCGGATGGTTCTGGCCACTCACGAGAGCTTCGACATCGTTCACGGTTTCGATCAGCGGCCGAGTGTCTCGCTCCCTGCGCTGGCGCAGCGCAAACGCTTTGGCAGCACGTATGTGTCGGACTGGGCCGACCTATGGGGCGGGCAGGGCATCGCCGGAGAAAGGTCGTGGCCGGCGCGGGTCACGCTGGGAGCATTCGATGGCGCATGGGAGAAGCGCGTCTGCCTGAGCGCCGATGGCTTGACGCCGATCTGTACCTATCTGGCCGAGCGGGCACGAGCCATGGGGGTGGCACACGAGCGACTCCACCTCCTGCCGGTGGGCGCCGAGTGTGATGACGGGCGACCGCCTGAGAAAGCCGCCAGCCGGCGCGCGCTTGGGATTCCGCTTCAGGCGCCTGTGGCTGTGCACATCGGGCTGGGTACTTACGACTTGGCGCTGCTCGTGCAATCCTTCGTCGCCATGGCACGTGTCAATCCCCGAGTGCTGCTGGTGACCAGTGGCCCGCGCATCTCACAGCTCGATCGCGCGGCGCGCCGGTACGGGCTTGCGGCCAACCTGCATCAGGTTGGATGGGTTCCGCACGAGCACCTGTCCGCCCTCCTGGGCGCCGCCGACATGATGCTTCTTCCATATACTCACCGTCCGGTGAACCTTGGCCGCTCGCCCAACAGCGCCGGCCACGCGCTAGCCGCCGCGCGGCCAATTGTCACCAACGACACCGGTGATTTGGGAGCGCTCGTCCGCGACGAAGGCATTGGGCTGACGGCCGAAGAGACCGGAGCCGCCATGGCGCAGGCGATGCAGCAACTGTTCGACGATCCTCCACAAGCGGAGGCCATGGGGCGGCGCGCACGAGCACTAGCCGAGACCCGCCTGGCGTGGTCCCGTCTGGCCGGCAGGCTGGCCGACTTCTACACGCGCTGCACGTCCCTCTAGAGCGCTCTCCGCTGCACCCTTCAATCCATCGTGGCGTTCGAGCCCCCGGGGCAATGTGCACACAGGCTGGATATAATCATTGCGTGCCCAAGCCTCCCCCCACCCTCTATCTCCTGCACGGTGACGACGAGATCGCGATGCGCGAAACCGTCGCACGCCTTTACGAGCAATTGGGCGAACCGTCCATGCGCGACCTGAACACCACTCGTCTCGAAGGTCGCGGCCTTTCTCTCGCCGCGCTGCGCGATGCCTGCCGCACGGCGCCCTTCATCGCCCGCCGGCGGATGGTGATCGTGGAGGGATACTTCACCTGGCTGCTCTCACGCACGCGCGAGACCGACGATTCGTCTGAGAACGAGATGCCGGCCGCGCCAGGGCGTGCGCGCGGGCTGGAGGACCTGACACCCATTCTGGAAGAGGTGCCGCCTTCCACGGCCTTGGTCTTCATTGAAAGGCGGACACTGCCCGCCCGGCATGCCATGCTGGGGTGGTGTGCGACCCAAGGCGAGCGCGCGTGGGTTAGGCACTTTGAGGCGCCACGCCCATCGGACCTACCCGCCTGGGTCCTGCGGCGGGCAGAGCATCATGGCGGGCGCATCGAGCGCGAGGCGGCCCAGCAGTTGGCGCTGGCTGTGGGAGAGGATTTATCGCGGCTGGACGAAGAAGTCGCCAAGCTGTTGACGTATGTGGACCGCGCACGCCCGGTGAACGCCGAGGATGTCCGCCGCCTCACGCCCGAGTCAGCCCAGACGGATGTCTTTGCAATGGTGGACGCGATCGGCCAGCGCGACGGGCCAAAGGCCACGCGCCTTCTGCACAAGATGCTCGGCGAACAGGAGGCCGGCTACATCATGGGCATGGTGGTACGCCAAATACGCCTGCTGCTCCTGGCGCGCGAAGCGCTCGACACGGGCCCGCGAACGATCCGCCTGGGCGAGGCGCTGCGCGCCATCCCCCTGCGCGAGACCGAGCGAGTCCCGGACTTTGTGGCTGAGAAGCTTGAGGCCCAGGCCCGCCGCTTTAACCTTGCCGCACTGGATCAGTGGTACGGTCAGCTGCGCGATTTGGACGAAGACATCAAGACCGGAAGAATTGCGGCCGGCGTGGGCCTGGAGGCCATGCTCGCAACCTGGTGCACCCGTTGAGGCGCAGACGCGCGACCGCGCACGCGGAATCAAACGGCGGGCCAGGGTTGGCCCGCCGTCGCATATACTGCGTGCCCCGCTCACTT
>CAYGXJ010000003.1:0-14041 GCA_964353865.1 uncultured Anaerolineales bacterium
TACCCCATGGGCAAGGAGAAGCACCCGACCGCTTACCCCGACACGCTGGTGGGCACCGACTCGCACACAACCATGGTCAACGGGCTGGGCGTGCTGGGCTGGGGCGTTGGCGGCATTGAAGCCGAAGCCGTGATGCTCGGCCAGCCGCTGTACTTCCTCACGCCGCAGGTGGTGGGCGTGAAGCTCTCGGGTGAACTGCGCGAGGGCGTGACCGCCACCGATCTCGTGCTGACCCTGACCCAGCTCCTGCGGCGGGCAGGGGTGGTTGAAAAGTTCGTCGAATTCTTCGGCCCGGGCCTCTCGAGCATGAGCCTGCCCGACCGCGCCACGATCGGCAACATGGCCCCCGAGTACGGCGCAACCTGCGGCTTCTTCCCGGTCGACGACGAGACCCTCAGCTACCTGCGTCGCACCGGGCGCAGCGAGGAGCACGTGCTGCGCGTCGAGCGCTACTGCAAGGAGCAGCGCCTGTTCCGCACCCAGGAGTCGCCCGAGGCCGACTACTCCGAACGGCTCGAGTTTGACCTGGCGACGGTCGAGCCGTCGCTCGCCGGACCGCGCCGCCCGCAGGATCGGGTGGCCCTCACGGAGGTCAAGACCAGCTTCGCCGTTGCGCTGCGCGAGTTGTACGGCAAGAGCGAGCCCGTCCCCGTGCCGGTGGCCGTGGAGCCCGCCCTGGCCGCCCCGCCGGAAGGCGCACCCGCACCGCTCGAGGCGACCGCACCGGCCGAGCCCGCGCTCCCCGTCCCCGTGCTGCCTGCGCTGCCCACGCTTCCCGCGCGCGATGGGGATGTGGTCATCGCTGCCATCACGTCCTGCACCAATACCTCCAACCCGTCGGTGATGATCGCGGCCGGGCTGCTCGCCAAGAAGGCGGTCGAGCGCGGGCTGCGCGTCCCCGGTTATGTGAAGACGAGCCTCGCGCCCGGCTCGAAAGTGGTCAGCGAGTACCTCGCGGCGGCTGGCCTGCAGCCCTTCCTCGACGAGCTCGGCTTTCATCTCGTCGGCTACGGCTGCACCACCTGCATCGGCAACTCCGGCCCGCTGCCCACGGCCGTCGCCAAAGCGGTCCAGGAGAAGAATCTTGTGGCCGCGGCTGTGCTCTCGGGCAACCGCAACTTTGAGGGTCGGGTGCACCCGCTCACGCGCGCCAACTACCTGGCCTCGCCGCCGCTGGTGGTGGCCTTTGCCCTGGCCGGCACCGTGGCCATCGACCTCTCGAGCGAGCCGCTGGGTCTCGACCGGGAGGGTGCGCCCGTATTCCTGCGCGACCTGTGGCCGACGCGGGCCGAGGTGAGCGAGGCGCTGGCCCTGATCCAGCCCGACATGTTTGCCCACACCTACGCCGACGTGTTCGCCGGCAACGCGGCCTGGAATGCCATCCCGGCCGGGGAGGGCGAGCTCTACGCGTGGGAGCGCAAGTCGACCTACATCCAAGAGCCGCCCTTCTTCGAGGGGCTGACCCTCAAGCCGGCCGCCCTGAAGCCGATCCAGGGTGCGCGCATCCTGGCCTTGTTCGGCGACTCGATCACCACCGACCACATCTCGCCGGCCGGCGACATTCCCGAAGGCGGGCCGGCCGGGCAGTATCTGCGCCAGCACAACGTCAGCAAAGCGCATTTCAACTCGTTCGGCGCGCGGCGCGGCAATCATCAGGTGATGGTGCGCGGCACATTTGCCAACATCCGCATCAAGAACCTGCTCCTGGCGGGGGCGGAAGGCGGCTTCACCCCGCACTACCCGGACGCCGACCGCATGACCATCTTCGACGCGGCCATGCGTTACCAGGAAGAAAGCATCCCGCTGGTGGTCATCGCCGGCAAGGAATACGGCACCGGCTCGTCGCGCGATTGGGCCGCCAAGGGGCCGCTGCTGCTGGGCGTGCGGGCCGTGATTGCCGAGTCCTTCGAACGCATCCACCGCGCCAATCTGGTGGGCATGGGCGTCCTGCCGCTCGAGTTCAACGAAGGTGAGAACGCCGCGGCCTTCGGCCTCAAGGGCGACGAGTTCATCACCATTCAGGGGATCACGGCGGAAATGCAGCCGCGCCAGGAAGTGGCGGTCATCGCCCGGCGCGACGACGGGACAACCACCACCTTCACCGCCGTGGCCCGCCTCGACACGCCGGTCGACGTCGTGTACTACCGCAACGGCGGGATCCTGCCGACTGTCGTGCGCCAATTGGTCAAGGCCTCCCGGCCCAAGGCCTCGCCCAAGCCGCCGCCCGCGGAAGAACCGCCCATCGCGAGCGAGTGACACGGGGCCCGGCCGGCAATGAGTCCCTCGACTCGTTTTTCTAACAGGTGGCCGCGCATTGGGCTCGCGGCCGGGGTGCTCCTTGCGAGCACGCTCAGCGGCTGCCTGGGCCCAGTCGCCCCGCAGACGCAGGTCAGCCCGACGGTGGACAGCACGCTTACCGCCGCCCCACCACCGGCCACACCCACTTTCGAACCAACCCCCTTCGTCCCCGAAGCCACGCTGCCCGCCCCCACGCCCGAGATCGTCACTGGCCAACTCCCGCACCCGGGCGACTACGCTCTCGAAGCCGTCGCCAGCGGACTCGATCGCCCGGTCTATCTCACCCATAGCGGCGACGGATCACAGCGCCTTTTTCTCGTCGAGAAGCCTGGCCGGGTGCGCCTCCTGCGGGATGGCAACCTTCTGCCCGAGCTCTATTTGGATATCCGCAACCGGGTCGGCAGCGCGGGAAGCGAACAGGGGTTGCTCGGACTGGCCTTTCATCCGCGCTTCGCCGAGAACGGCCAGTTCTTCTTGGACTACACCGACCTGAATGGCAACACGGTGATCTCACGTTTTCAGGCCGACCCCTCGGCCGATCAGATCGAGGCCTCCAGCGAGAAGGTGCTCCTGCGCATCGACCAGCCTTACCCTAATCACAACGGGGGAGAACTCGCCTTCGGACCGGATGGCTTCCTTTACATCGGGGTGGGCGACGGCGGATCCGCCGGCGACCCTCTCGGCGCAGGTCAACGCCTCGACACGCTGCTGGGCAAGATCCTGCGCCTGGATGTCGACAACGGCGATCCATATGCCATCCCGCCCGACAACCCCCTGAGCGGACAGAGCAACGCGCGGCCGGAGATCTGGGCCGCCGGCCTGCGCAACCCATGGCGTTTCTCATTCGACCGCGCGACCGGCGAGATGTGGATCGGCGACGTGGGACAGAATCATTACGAAGAGATCGACCTGCAACCGGCCGGGGTGGGCGGGTTGAACTACGGTTGGAACGCAATGGAAGGTCTGCACGCCTATCAGGGCGGCTACCGTGAGGGGCTGACCCTGCCGGTGTGGGAGTACGACCACGGCCAGGGTTGTTCGGTCACCGGCGGCTATGTCTATCGCGGCCGGGCGCTGCCGGCGCTGCTCGGCGTGTATCTCTTCGGGGACTACTGCGCCGGCACGGTGTGGGCACTCGCCCGCACGTCGGAGGGCGGGTGGAACGCCGTCGCGCTCATCGCCACCGGCTTGAACATCTCCTCGTTCGGCGAGGACGAGGCGGGCGAGGTATACCTGGTGGATTTGGGCGGTGGGGTGTATCGGCTGGCAGGGTCATGAACCGAGTGCCTGGACGGTTTCTCGACGGAAGTCCGCGACGAATGGCGGGGTGACCCGATCGCCGCGCTGGATGTCGTCCACCCTCGCCAACCTCAGCCCTAACGTCGTGGCAACACACGCATGATTGTCCTTCTTGGAGGGAGAATTATGGTCAATACCGTCCTTCCCAGAAGGACAATACGTCACGGTTTCGTCCTTCCGTGCCGGGGCTGGGCTCGCCGATCGGGCTTTCTGCGGTCGACGTGTTCAGCGGGTCTCAGCGCCGAACCTGCTCCCAAGTCCGGGCCGATTCCTTGATTGTCAAGGGTGCCGTGGGATTGATCGCGGGAAGTTGTTTCGAACGCCCGAAGGCGCGCGCCCACAGCGCAACGCCGTCCAGACATGAGCAGAGGGTTGCAGGAAATGCGTCCAGCGAATGCCGGGCCTCGGAGTCCGAGGGGATGACGATCCTTCCATGAGTCCAATTGCGGAAAGCCGCTCCCCTGCAATTCATGAAGTGAATTAGGGCATCTCTTTGCTGGTAAACTGGCGGTGGGTGCCTGGGCTCCTCATGTTTCTCGACTCCCTGGTCCTCAAACCTGGCTATCTTGCCGATCTCGAAACAAAGGACTCAAGATGGCAGAACGCACCGTCTTGACGAAGGTAACGCGCAGCGGGCGAATTACGCTGCCGGCAGCTGTCCGGCGCGCGGCGAGCATCAAGGAGGGAGACTGGGTCGCCGTCACCCTCGAGCGCCAAACGATTGTCCTGACCCCCACGCGACTCGTGGGCACAAGCCAGGCCTACTTCTACACCGCAGCCTGGCAAAAGGGCGAGCGCCAGGCCTGCCGCGACATCAGCCAGGACCGGGTCAGCCAGCATGATGACGTCGAGTCGCTGATCCAGGCGCTCGAGGCGGGGAAGGCCTGACGCCTTTCCGAGTCACCGCTTGCTTGCGGCGCCGGGCCCGCAGTGGGCGCAGATGGGCTGGCGTACAGTGACAGCGGGCCGTCGCCACCTTAGCCTGCATGTGAAACGCATCCAAGGATCAGCGCATTTGGAAAGCCCGCGCCAGCCGCTCGCCACGCTCACTTTCGAGACCGAAGGGGATGCCCTGATCCTTCGCCGTGTGGGCCGGCACGACGCGGCACTGGGCAGACCGTGAGGGGGCACGGGTTGCAGGAGGTGACCTGTGCCTTGCCTAGATTCTAGTTCTAAGTGCAACGGGATGAAGAGACAGTATCTCCAGAGGGGTCTGGTAGTGCAAGCACTTGCGCGGTCGGTGGTTCAGTTCGTCAGCGATCTGGTCGAGTTCCTCCTGGGTGATGCGGCGCACGTCCGTGCGACGCGGCAGGTAGCGCCGGATGAGGCCGTTCATGTTTTCCACCGTGCCTTTCTCCCACGAGTGATAGGGGTGACAGAAGAAGAAAGTGATGTCCAAAGCGTGGGACACGCGCTGGTGGTGATAGTTCTCAGAGCCGTTGTCGGCGGTGAGGCTACGCGCAGGTTGGTCGGCCAGGCGCTGGGTCAGGACTGTGGAGGTGGCCTCGGCTGTTCGGCCTTCGAGTTTGGTGACCAGAGCGAATCGACTGCAGCGGTCAACCAAGACATTTAAGGCTTGTCCATGGGGATAGAGCAAAGAATCGCTCTCCCAATGGCCGACCTCGAGACGCTCCTGGGCTTCCAGGGGCCGCTGCTCGATGAAAACACGGTTGGGGATGGGGCTCTTCTGGGATCGTCTCCCGGGACGCTGAGTGCGCCGCTTCTTGGCTCGCCGCAGGTACTCCCACAACTTCTCTTGCTGGCCCAGTGGCGAGAGGTAGACAAAGCGATAGATAGTCTCGTGGCAGACCAGGGATCGTCCGTTGTGTCGCCGCAACCAGCCAGCAATCTGTTCGGGAGACCAGCCACGTTCCAGGCTGAAGATGACCTGGCGTCGCAGAGGACGCTGCCCGAGCTTGAGGCGCGGCTTGCAGGCTTGTCGCCGTTGGCGGTATCGGCGCTGGGCCAGATCCGGCAAGTACCCGAGGCCGGTCCCGTTGCGCTTCAGCTCCCGGCTCAGCGTCGACGTGCTCCGGCCAAGCTCACGAGCAATCTGGGCCAAGCTGTGGCCTTCCCTGATCCCTTGACACATGTGCAGTCGCTCCAATGCCGTCAAATGCCTGTATCTGCCCATACAACGCTATTGTCCTACCAGCGTTGCACTTAGAATTAGAACTCAGGTTGACCGGAGGCCCGCCTCGGGCATGGTATAATCTGCGCTCGCCGCCCGGGAAGACGGAGGGCGGCAATCTTTTCCTGTCATGGGGTGTGGCATGAGCGATCTTCTGAAGGCCGTTGAGGCCCCGGTCAATCCAAATATCCCCGAGCTGAACTCGGGTGATTCGGTGACGGTCTCGGTGCGCATCAAGGAAGGCGACAAGCAACGCGTGCAGGAGTTCCGCGGCACAATCATCCGCGTGCGCCGCGGGGGCAACCAGGCCTCCTTTACCGTGCGCCGCCTGGCCTCGCACGGCATCGGCGTTGAACGCACTTTCCCGCTGCGCTCGCCCAACATTGAGAAGGTCACGGTGCAGCGTCAGGCGCGCGTGCGCCGCGCCCAACTCTACTTCCTGCGCGACCTGCGCGGCAAGCGCGCCCGCCTGCGCAGCAAATCCGAAGGTGCCTAGACCCTTGCGGGATGCAGCCTCCCCGTCAAGCGATTTCTTGGCGTAGCCACGGGCTACGCCACTTTCTTTATATGAAGCGACCGGTCATCGGCCTCACCTCGCGCTCCACCAACGGCCCCACCCGCCTGACGGGCGTCTCGCGCTCCTATCTCGCGGCGCTCGAGAGCGCCGGGGCCGCGCCACTCATCGTGCCCCTCGGCCTCGGCCAGGCCTCGTGGCGCGCCCTCTTCGAGCGCCTGGATGGCGTGCTCATCCCGGGCGGCGGCGATATCGGCCTGCAAAGGTTGGGGGTCGAGGGCCCCCTGCCCTCGCCTAGAGAGCCAAGCGAGGAGCGCGACCTGCTCGAATTCGCTCTGGTGCGCTGGGCCGTGGACGAAGGCCGGCCGATCCTGGGCATCTGTCGCGGCGTGCAGGTGATGAACGTGGTTCTGGGCGGCACGCTGTACCTCGACCTGCGGACGCAATTCCCTGGCGCGCTCACCCACGACCTGCCGCAGGAGACTCCCCGCAACCTACCTGCGCATGGACTGCGGGTTGAACCGGGGTCGCGCCTTGAGCAGGCCCTCGGGGCGCGCGAGGTGGCCGTCAACAGCTTCCACCATCAGGCGCCCCGTGAGGTTCCCCCCGGCGCACGCATCTCGGCCCGCGCGCCGGACGGCGTGGTCGAAGGCCTCGAGCTTCCCGGGCACCCGTTTGCCCTGGGCGTTCAGTGGCACCCGGAAGAGATGCAAGGCGAGCCGGCCATGCGCGCTCTCTTCGAGGCGTTCGTCGCCTCCTGCCGCGGCCGCTGAAGGCTCGGCTATAATCCGCGCATGTCCTACGCCCCCATAGGCCTCTTCGATTCCGGAGTGGGCGGGCTCTCAGTCTACCGCGAGATCCGCCGCCGGCTGCCGCACGAAAACTTGATGGTCCTGGCCGACCAGGGGCACGTGCCCTACGGCGCGCGGCCTCTCGAAGAAGTGCGAGGCTTTGCGGTCGGCCTGACCCGCTTTCTCCTCGGGCGCGGCGCCAAGGCCATCGTCGTCGCCTGCAACACCGCCTCGGCCGCCGCCCTCAAGGAACTGCGCGCCGGCTTCCCCCAGGCGCCTTTCATCGGGATGGAACCCGCCGTCAAGCCGGCCGCCGAGCACAGCCGCACGCGGGTGATCGGCGTCATCGCCACGCCGGCGACGTTTCAGGGCGAACTCTTCGCTTCGGTCGTGGATCGCTTCGCGCAGGGCGTGCGCGTCATCACCCAAACCTGCCCGGGCTTGGTGGACGAGATCGAGCAAGGCCACCTCGACGGCCCGCGCGTGACACGCATCCTCGAGACGGCTCTCGCCCCGCTGCGTGATGCAGGCATTGACCGGCTGGTCATCGCCTGCACTCACTACCCGTTTGTCGTCCCCGCCATGCGACACATCCTGGGCGAGGGGGTCGAAATCGTCGACCCGGCGCCCGCAGTGGCTCGCCAAGTTGAACGTGTGCTCGCCGAGCGCGGCCTCTCCAATACTGAGAGTACCCCCGGCAGTGACTGGTTCGCCACAAGCGGTGAGCGCGCCCGATTCGAGCGCGCTCTGTCGTCATTGGTGGGCGTACGATCCAAAGTGCATGAATTGCTTTGGGGGCACGAGGGGTTGGCAGAGGCTGACTAGCTTATCCCAAATTATCCCAAACCTCACCTTGGGATAATTCCGTCGCGCTCGTATTGGCCATGCTCAACCCTCCTGCTCGCTTTCCCCGCCGCATGGCCCCGTCCCAACTTCCACCCACGCCCTTGACCGTCCTTCCTCAAGGTGAGTACAATGTAATTACCTCGACCATCCAGGAGGTGGCCCATGGAAAACGCCGTTCGAGCCAAGGTTGTCCCGATTGGCAACTCGCGTGGGATCAGGATCCCCAAGGTGTGGCTGAAACAACTGGGGGTTACGGACGAGGTGCAGATGGCCATCCAGGATGAACGACTGGTGATCACCCGACCGCGTCATCCGCGAGAGACTTGGGCAGCCGCCTTCCGCGCCATGGCGGTGGCCGGCGACGACACGCTGCTGGAGGGGACCGTCCCGACTCGCTGGGAAGGCGAGGAATGGAAATGGTAGTCAAACGCCATGAGGTCTATCTCGTGTCCCTCGACCCTACCGTCGGCGGCGAGATCAAGAAGAGGCGGCCGTGCCTGGTCGTTTCTCCCGATGAGATGAATGCCCATATCTCGACCGCGATTGTGGCCCCAATGACCACGGGCGGCCGGCCCTACCCGACACGCATTGCGTGCCGCTTCGCCGGGAAATCCGGGTACGTGGTGCTGGACCAGTTGCGAACGGTCGACAAGACACGCTTGATTCGGCGCTTGGGGCGCATTGGCCAAGGGGTTCAGTCACAGGTCATTGCAGCGCTGGCTGAGATGTTTGCCTGACCTCCCCTGCAGCGCGCCTCGCTCCGCGCTAAGAGCCGAAGGCGGAGGCGGGCCGCGAGGTATCAGGCGGCCCAGCGCTTCTCCACCTGCCCAATTATCTCTACAGCGCCTGCAATCCCGTCTTCCGCCCGGATTCGTGCCCCGAGTTTGGCCGCGCGCAAACGCATACCGTCGTCGCCAACGGCTTGTTGAATGGCACTCGCCAGGCGCTCAACGGTCAGTCTTCGCCGTGGAATCGCTTCTGGGCCAACTCCCAGTTCGGCAATGCGCCGACCCCAGAACGGCTGATCACCAAAGAACGGAACGGTGATTGAAGGAACACCGGCTCGCAGACCGGCCGCCGTTGTTCCGGCACCCCCATGATGGACGACAGCCGACATGCGTGGGAAGAGCCAGGCATGCGGCAGCGAGTCGCTCATGAACACCGTGTCTGGCAGATCCGTCTTCTGCAAGCCGCCCCATCCCGAGAGCAAGACTGCCCGTTGCCCAACTCGCCTCAGCGCTTCGATGACAAGTCCGGTCGTGGCCTCAGGCTCCCGACTACTCATGCTGCCAAATCCAATGTACACAGGCGGAGAACCGGCTTCCAAGAAGTCCCTCATGGCAGCCGGCGGAGACCACTCCTCCGCCGAATCCAAGAACCAGTAACCCGCCACATGAACATCCGTATCCCAATCCGGGGGGGCGGGTATCACGGATGGACTAAATCCATAGAGAATGGGCAAACCCCGAGTTGCATTGGAGTTGTAAGGTCCCCAAAACGGAGCCGCAGGCAACCCCAGCACCTGCCGTCGCGCCGACCTATCGGCTGATCGAAACCCTTGCCACAGGATCTGGCGGACAAGATGGTGCGAGATGCGGTTGACGGAACCACCGAGCCACCCGGGCAGGCTGGGAACAAGGGCGCCAGGGAATCTCTTTGTCGGTGTGAAGGGGACCAGGTAGGCCTGAAGCAGAGGCAGGTTCAACTTCTCCGCAAGGGCGAGACCGATGTAAACCCCTCCCATACCCGCCAGCACGATTTCCATTCCTTCACAAGCTGCTAAACCGACCGTCGCGAAACGAAGGGCTGCGTCCTGGGCATCTTTGGCCATCTGCGCCAGGAGACGAAGGAAGTTGCCTTTGTCAATACGTTCCTGCATGACCTTGGATTGGGCGATGTCTTGCACATCGCCTGCCACCGGCCAACACCCTAGCCCATGCAAAGTGACCAGCGCTTCAAAGTCCGAATGGGTCACAAATCGGACGGTGTGGCCGGCCTTCTTCAGCCCTTTTCCCAGGGCAATGTACGGTTGAATATCGCCTCGGCTTCCTGGAGCGATGATCACAATTCGCATCGTGTCCATTCTCCTCAGCGTGCAATGGTGGAGATGAATCTGCGGTATCCAAAGGGGCTGCCCACCGAGGCTTCATGGCTGGCCAGAAGCGCAGTCTCCCTGCCGCCCCGGCCGGGCCTCGATCACCTCGGTCACATGGAACGTGCGCGGGTACGCGGCCAGGTGGCCGCAGCATAACTCGCAGCTGAAACGCGGACATTTCGAATCCCAGGACTACGTATCCCTGGCGCGCCTCCCGCCTGCACGCTTCTACTTGAGGATGTAGTGCGTCCCCTTCTTGTCGCCCACCTTGAGCAAGAGGCCCTGGCGCACCAGGTCCGCGAGATCCAGGCGCAGGGTCTCCGCGCTGACCTCCGGGCACAGCTCGCGATACTCGCGGCTGGCGATGCGCCCGTGTTCGCGCGCGTAGTTGAGGGCGCGCGCCTGACGCTGGTTAAGATCGCGTTCCCACGCCGGCACGGGCGGTCTCTCACGCGCAGCGGCCAGGGTCACCTTGAAAGAGTAGGGCGTGGCCTGGAAGGCCGGAGGCGGCCGCCCATCGGCCACCATCTCCTCGATCATGCGGTCGATGCCCAGGCCTAGCTCCTCGACGAAGCCCCATTGGAACAGGCCAGCGACCAAACGCGGATTGCGCGAGTAGTGCTCCTCCACCAGGTTGTCGAGGGTGATGAAACCTGGCAGCCCGCCGGGGCTCACCACCTCCAGCCGGTCGGGGTGCAGGCGCACCTCGATGCGCCGCCCGCGCACGCGGTAGTCGCGATGACACACGGCGTTGACCAGCGCTTCGCGCACGGCAAAGAGCGGATACTGGCTGCGCTCCTCGCGCACCAAGCCGCGCATCACCGCGCGTGACTGCATTTCGTCGTTGAGCAGCTGCCACGTTTCTTCGATGAGATGCGGCAGCGGCCCGCCGATCTCCTCCCGCCGGCCATAGCCCGCCTCGCCGGCCGCCGCGTGGACCTGCGGCGCATCGAAGCGCACGAAGACCAGCGAGGCCTGAGAGAAGTGCGTTTGCGGCGCGCGGCCGAAGAGCAATACCCCGGCGACCGTGGGTACCCCTTGGCGGGTGTAGCCCATCTCCTCCAGGACCTCGTGCGCCTCACCGCGCGTGAGAGCCCGGCGTCTTTTCTGCCTGCCTTCGAGAAAACCCTCGATCACCTGCATGTCAAGATCGTCCCACGCTGCAGCGGCCACGACCTCCGCCTCGAAATCGCCCGCCGACTTGGTTGCGGCCAGGAGGCGGATTTCCTCTCCGCCCAGCGCCCGGTTATGCGTTCCCGAACGAACCAGCACCCGCCCATCCTCGAGCGCGTGCAGCTCGCTCGAGCGCGGAACGCGCACCACCACCGCCGATCGTCCGTGTAGCTCGCGTTCCTCCCATTGGGTCGCAACCGGCGGGCGGCACAGCGCCTCGGCGCGGCGCAACAGGTCCTCCGCCTCATGGGCGCTCAGCGACCGACCCACCGCCCCGTGCTCGTCCAGCCCGAGCGCCAGGCTTCCGCCGTCGGTATTGGCCAGAGCGACGAGATGCTCGCTGAGGGAGGCGGGCTCGAGTTCCGGCAGGTAAGCCATGTTGGTTTCGGTGACAACCATGTGCACAGCTCCCGGTGCAGGGTGCGGCACGCACGATGATTGTAGCGCGGACGGCGGGCGAGGCAATGATACAAAACAAAACGCAGGCCGTGCGGCCTGCGTCACAGTCTCCCGCTCGGCGGGCTCAGCCGCCGGCGTCGGGGGGCGCCTCCGTCTCCTCTGGCGCAGGCGGTGCGGCCGCCTCGACCGCCTCGCCGCCATTGGCCTCTTCTTGCAGGTCGGCCGAGAGGCGCGCGACGGAGGCGATGCTGTCGCCTTCTTTGAGTTGCATCATGCGCACGCCCATCGTCGACCGGCCGGCACGCCGCACCTGCTTCACCTTCAGGCGCAGCGCCTGCCCGCCGGTGGTGATGATCGTCAGGTCGTCGTCTGCGCGTACCATGCGCGCCGCGGCAATCCGCCCGGTCACGTCCAGCGTCTTCTGGGCAATGGTGGCCACGCCGCCGGTGGCGCGCCCCTTGGGCGCATACTCGCGGATCGGGGTGCGCTTGCCGTAGCCCTTGAAAGTTGCCACCAACAGATCGCTCTCCTCGTCCACCACTTCCATCGAGGCGACGAAGTCGTCTTTGGCACGGCGGATGGCATTCACCCCGGCCGCCTGGCGGCCCATCGGGCGCACCAGCTTCTCGGAGTAGCGCAACGCCTGACCCTTCTCGGTCACCAGGATGATCTCCTGCGCGCCGGTCGTCACGCGCACCCAGCTCAGCACGTCGCTCTCCTCCAGCGTGATCGCCACCAGCCCGGAGGGCCGCACCGCCTCGAATTCCGAGAGCTCCACGCGCTTGATCTTGCCGTTGCGCGTCGCCATGGTGCAGTACTCGCCGCTGGCGAAGGTGCCCACGGCCACCGCCGCGGTGATCGTCTCGCCCTGCGACACCGAGAGCAGATTGGCAATCGTCGTGCCGCGGTCCGCCCGGTCCGCTTCCGGAATGCGGTGGGCCTTCTCGGAGTACACCTTGCCGCGGTCGGAGAAGAACAGAATCGTGTCCAGCGAGCGGGCCGGGAAGAGATAGGCCACCTCATCCTCTTCGCGCAGCTCGTAGCCGGTGACGCCCTTGCCGCCGCGGCCCTGGGTGCGGTACAGGCGCGCCGGCACGCGCTTGATGTAGCCGCGCTGCGTGATCGAGAGCAGCACGCCTTCGTCGCGCACCAGGTCCTCTTCGCGCAGCTCTTCCGTGGCATCCAGCGCCACCCGCGTGCGGCGCGGGTCGCCGAAGCGCTGCACAATCTCCGCCAAGTCGGCTTGGATCACGCCCAGGATCTTCTTCGGGTGGGCCAGCAAGTCTTCCAGGTGAGCGATGGTTGCCAGCGTTTCCTTGTGCTCGTCCTCGATCTTCTGGCGTTCGAGCGCCGCCAGGCGGCGCAGCTGCAGATCGAGGATCGCCTGGGCCTGGGCCTCGGACAGTGTGAAGCGCTCCATCAGCCGCGCCCGCGCGGTGTCGACATCTTTCGATTCGCGGATGGTCTTGATCACCGCGTCCAGATGCGAAAGGGCGGTGAGCAGCCCCTCCAGGATGTGCGCCCGCTGGCGTGCTTTGGCCAGCTCGTACTGCGAGCGGCGGGTGATCACCACTTGGCGGTGCTCAAGATACGCCTGCAGCGCGCGCTTGAGCGAGAGCAGGCGCGGCTCGCCCTCCACCAGGGCCAGCATCTGCACGCCGAAGGTGGACTGCAGCGGGGTGTATTTGTAGAGCTGGTTGAGGACCTGGCGCGGCGGGCCGCCGCGCTTGAGCTCGATCACGATGCTCATCCCGCGCCGGTCGGATTCATCGCGCAGATCGGCGATTGACTCCAGGCGCCCGTCGCGCGCCAGTTCCGCAATGCGCTCGATCAGCGCGGTCTTGTTGACCTGGTAGGGGATCTCGGAGATGACGATGCGGAAGCGCCCGCCGCTCATCTCCTCAATGCGCGCCACACCCCGCACCACGACGCGCCCGCGCCCGGTGGCATAGGCGGAGAGGATGCCCTCCCGCCCGATGATCGTCCCGCCCGTGGGGAAGTCCGGGCCGTGCAGGTGGGCGGTCAGGTCCTCGACCGTGACCTCGTCCTGCGTCTCGTAGTGCTCGATCAGGTAGTTGATGGCCGCCACCAGCTCGCCCAGGTTGTGGGGCGGGATGTTGGTGGCCATGCCCACGGCGATGCCGGACGAGCCGTTGAGGAGCAGGTTCGGCAGGCGGGCCGGCAGCACGGTCGGTTCGCGCAAGGTGCTGTCGAAGTTGTCCGCAAAATCGACCGTGTCCTTGTCGATGTCGACCAGCATCTCTTCGGCCAGGCGGTGCAGGCGGGCTTCGGTATAGCGCATGGCCGCCGGCGCGTCGCCGTCTATCGAGCCAAAGTTGCCCTGGCCGTCGACCAGCGGGTAGCGCATCGAGAAATCCTGCGCCATGCGCGCCATCGCGTCGTACACCGCCATGTCGCCGTGCGGGTGGTACTTGCCGAGCACCTCGCCGACCACGTTCGCGGATTTCTTGTACTTGGTGGTGGAGGAGATCCCG
>CAYGXJ010000004.1:0-90062 GCA_964353865.1 uncultured Anaerolineales bacterium
GGCCTGCGCTTCCCGCTTTACCCGTTGTTCGTGGCACCCGCGATGTACTTTCTTCTGCGTGGGCTGAGGCACGGGCGGCATCGAGACTTCCTGTGGGCGGGGATTGCGCTGGGGCTGGGACTCAACGGTTATTCCCCAGCGCGCATCCTCGTCTTTGTGATGGCGATGGCCGTCGCCGTTTTCTCATTGCGCGAGGCGTCGGGCGGAAGGCGAGCCTGGGCCTGGGGTGGATTGGGTGCCTCACTCATCTTGGCGGCCGTGATCGCTTTGCCGCTCATGCGCTATGCGTTCGACTACCCGGACCTCTTCTGGAGCCGGACGATTACCCGTCTCGGGCAGGAGGAGCTACCATACACCCAGAACCCGCTCGTCATCCTGCTGTCGAACGGCCTTCACTCGCTGCTTATGTTCAACTGGTACGGCGGCGATGCGTGGATCCTGGGCGTTCCAGGCCGGCCGGCGTTGGATGTGGTGAGCGCGGTTCTCTTCGCGTTCGGGGTGATGTTCCTGCTCGCTCGATATGTGCGCCGGCGGAAGTGGGAGGACTTGGTCGTGATGCTGGCCATCCCCATGCTGCTTCTGCCCTCGACCCTTGCCATCGCTTTCCCTGGAGAGAACCCTGCGCTCAATCGCTCGTCGGGAGCCGTACCGTTTGTCTTCTTGGTGCCGGCATTTGCGGTCTTCGTCCTGCTCGATTCGCTGCGCCGTCACTTCCACCGCCGCCGGTTTGGCTGGGCGGCCGGTGCGCTCCTTGCGCTGGCCCTTGCTGGCTCGCTGGCCCAGAACATCCAGCTCACTTTCGTTCGTTATGTCGAGCAATACCGCCATGCAGCTCAAAACGCATCTGAGATCGGCGCCTTGATTGGCGATTTCGCTCACTCGGTGGGCAGCTACGAAGAGGCATATGTCGTCCCGCACATCTACTGGGCCGACACTCGGCTGGTGGGGATGTATGCGGGCGATCCGGCCCGCGACTACGCGATCACCCTGGAGGCATTGGCCACCCTCGACCCGGCCGACCAGCCGCTCTTGGTTGTCTTCCACCGCGACGATGTAGAAACCCTGCATCTCTTGGAGTCGTGTTTCCCATCCGGACGGGTAGACCGGTATACTTCGCGCATTCCGGACCACGATTTCTTGTTCTACTTCGTGCCGGGAGCGCCCGCGCCCCAGCTGGGCGCACGCTAGGAGCGGAGCGCGGCAGGGCCTCAGCGCCTGCGAGACGAGAGCCACTTGCACGACGCCGTGCGTCGAGAGTGAGATCGCCGCGCGCAAGGGAAGGCGAGGGCAGAGCCAAACTGGCCAGCGACCTATGACGATCCCAACCCAAAACGAACCTGAAGGCCGCAGACCCAGCACGGTGCCGCCTGGCGATGCCCAGGGGGAGGCGCCGCACCCGAGCGGCGTGGGGGAAGTCCGGGGGCGGGGAAGACGCGGGGCGGCCGTTTTTGAGACGCTGCTACTTGGCCTCATTCTGATTGGGGTGGCCTTTCGATTCAGTTGGTCGAACTGGAACCAGGATGCCGATCTTCACCCCGATGAATACGGGTTGACCAGCACCCTTTCCCAGCTGAGCGTGCCCGCATCGTTTGCGGAATACATCAACACTCGCCTCTCCCCGCTCAGCCCGTACCAGCGGTACGACGTGCAAGGCCTTCCCACCAAACTCGGACCCGACAACCGGATGCGCTGGGGTCAGTGGCCGATCATCCTGGTGCGCGTGACGGCTGAATGGTCCGACAATTCCGGCTACCGCGACCTGCGCCTGTGGGGGCGTTCGCTCTCGGCGCTGGCCGACACGTTGGGGTTGCTGTTCATTTTCCTCATCGGCGCGCGGTTGTACGGCCGGCGGGTAGGCCTCTTGGCCGCCGCGCTCAGCGCGCTGGCGGTGATGCAGATTCAGCAGTCGCACTTCATGACCTCCGACAATTTTGCGCTGCTGTTCTCGACCGCCGCCATGTATTGCGCCGTGCGTGCCGCCGAGCCAATGGCTCGCCGCTCGTTCCTTGGCTGGGATTGGCTTTGGTACGCGTTGTTCGGGATCGCTTTTGGCATGGCAGTGGCCTCGCGCATCAACCTGGCGCTGCTCGCGGTCGAGATTGTCATTGCCGGCGGGGTGGCGTTGGCACGCGAGGGAGGTCTGCGCAGGTTGCGCCTGACCGAGGCGGCGGGCCTCCTGACCCGCCTGGCGCTGGCCGGGGCCTTGTCGCTGGTCGTGTTTCGCCTCACCCAGCCGATGTCCTTCCGCGCAACGAGTGGCGACACTAGCTTGCTGACGCTGCACCTCAACAGCGATTGGACCGACAGCATGGCCGTGGCCAGCAACGAGTCGCGCGGAATCGGGGGCGGCCCACCGGGCGAGCAGTGGACCAATCGTCCGGCCGGGGTGTTCCCATGGGTCAACATGGTGTTGTGGGGGCTTGGCCTGCCGCTCGGTCTGGCGGCCTGGGCGGGCCTGGCCCTGGCATTCTGGCGCACGCTGAGGTATCGCGAGTGGGCGGCGCACCTCCTGCCGCTCACGTGGGCCGGCGGTTACTTCCTCTTCATGAGCACGCGCTTCGTGAAGTCCATCCGCTACTTCCTGCCGATCTACCCCTTCATGGCCCTCTTCGCCGCGTGGCTGCTGATGTGGCTCTGGCGGAGGAGCCGCACCGCCGGGGATGCTTCGCCATGGAGCGCCGTGGCGCGATTGAAACTTGCCCAGATCGGCGCGGCGGCGGCGATCACGATCGTGGTTGGCGGAACGCTGGCCTGGGCCTGGAGCTTCACCGGCATCTATCGCGTGGACAACACGCGCATTCAGGCCTCGCGCTGGATTTACCAGAATGTTCCGGGACCGGTCAACCTGGTTCTGTCTTCCTCGCAGGGCCTCTACAACGAACCGTTGGCGCTGCCGTTCGGGTCAGTCGACGGCAACCTCGCACCGAATGTCATCCAGTTCATGCCGCACGTAACCGGCATGACCCGTTCCATTCTCCTGCCGCACGTCCGTGCGGAGGGGGCCGGTGCGGGCGCAACCCTAGTGGAGATTGTCCTCTCCACCTCGCCCGATGGTTCCGTGCCCCTGGCCACCGCGCACATCCCTGTGCCTGCCGTCGCGGGCGACGCTCGCGGCCAATCCGTCGAGGCCTCGTTCGGTCCCGCGATCGTGAACGCGGACACCACGTACTTCCTGGTCCTCTCGACCGCGCCCGGCCATGTGGTGGCGGTCTCGGGGGCGGCCGTCGCCAACGAAGGTTGGGATGAGGGATTGCCCCTGCGCATCGAAGGGCGGGATGCCTTTGGCGGGCTGTACGCCGGGCTGATGGTGGAGAACCGCTGGCCCGACGATGCCCACAAGCTCGACATGTTCCTGCAAGTTCTCGACCAGGCGGATTATCTCTTCCTGCCCAGTCAACGCGGCTTGTGGACTCCGACGCGCCTGCCGCGTTCCTACCCGCTCACGGTGGAGTACTACCGCGCGTTGTTCGATGGACGATTGGGATTCGATCTTGCGGCAGCGTTTAGTTCACCCATTCGCCTGGGGCCGCTCTACATCTCAGACGCGGCCGGCAGCGCGGCCTGGGGTCATGCGCCGACGCTGCCGGTGGACAACCATAATCTGTTGGCGGCAGAAGAGGCATTCAGCGTCTACGATCATGCGCCCGTGTGGATCTTTCGCAAACGCCCCGACTTCAGTATTCAGCAGGTGCGGGAAGTTCTTGAAGCGGTGGATCTCACGTTGGTGGTGCCGGCCGACCCACGCAACCCGGGGCAGGCCGATACGCAGCTTCTCTTGCCACCTGAACGCCTGGCTGAACAGCGTTCTGGCGGCACGTGGTCCGACATGTTCTCACGCGCGAGCCTGCTCAATCGCTTCCCGCTCCTGGGAGTCGCCGCCTGGTGGCTATGGGTTGTCATCACAGGCTGGGCGTTTCTGCCCTTTGCTGCAATTGCCTTGCGCGGCCTGCCCGATATGGGCTACTCGCTGGCCAAGATCGGCGGCTGGTTGCTGGTGACCTGGATGTCGTGGATGCTGGCCAGCCTGCGCGTCCCGTTCGTCCGGTTCACCCTCGCCGGTTTGTGGCTGGGCTTGGTCGCAGCCGGCATTGCGCTGGTCATCCTCCAGCGGCGCAAGTGGGTTGGCGCGCTGCGCGACCACTGGCGCACCTGGCTTGTCATGGAGGGGGTCTTCCTCGCGCTATTCCTCTTCGATCTGCTGATCCGCCTTGGCAACAGCGACCTTTGGCACCCGGCCTTCGGCGGTGAGAAGCCGATGGATTTCTCGTACCTCAACGCCGTGATTCGCAGCACCTCCTTCCCGCCTTTCGACCCGTGGTTCGCCGGTGGGTACATCAACTACTATTACTACGGGTTCGTCGTTGTGGCGATCCCGATCAAGCTGCTGGGGATCGTGCCGTCGGTCGCCTACAACCTGACCCTGCCTACATTGTTCGCGTTGGTGGGCAGCGCGGGATTCGGCCTGGCCTGGTCGCTGGCGACGCACATGCGGCGCGAGGGCCGAGCGGGACTCTCCCCTTGGCTCGCGGGTGCGGCAACGGCGACTGGGCTGGTGCTTCTTGGCAACCTGGGCGAGGTGCGCCTTTTGTGGCGGGGCATGCTCAGTGTGAGCACGATCGATTTGCCGCGCAACGTGTTGTTTGGTCTCACCAACTTGATTCACGGGCTGTATGGTGGCTGGCGGCTGCTGATCGGGCAGGTTTCGCTGCCGTACAGCACCGGCGACTGGTACTGGCTGCCGTCGCGTGCCATTCCAGTGGCCTTGGATGCGGCGGGCATGCCTCTCGAGGCGGAGCCGATCACCGAGTTCCCCTTCTTCACCTTCCTCTATGGCGATCTGCATGCGCACATGATCGCTATGCCAATCACTCTCTTGGTTTTGGCCGCAGCCGTGGCCCTCGTTTTGCGCCACCGCACGGTGGAGAAGTGGCGCGAATTCCTGCCGGTGATGCTCGTGGGTGTGCTCGCCGCCGGTGCACTGCGCCCGACCAACACCTGGGATTTTCCGGTTCAGCTTGGGTTGGTCTTGCTGGCCGTGGGATACGGCAACTGGCAATCGTGGCAGGAATCCAAAG
The DNA here is from genome assembly GCA_964353865.1 of uncultured Anaerolineales bacterium. Lineage (GTDB taxonomy): Bacteria > Chloroflexota > Anaerolineae > Anaerolineales > RBG-16-64-43 > RBG-16-64-43. The sequence continues at coordinate 5,076 of CAYGXJ010000004.1, forward strand.
CCTTGGCAGACGGTGCGCGGGTTGTGGTCCGCGGTCTCGCGCAAATATCTATGGCCGTCGTCCTGGCATTTGTCCTCTATCAGCCCTACTCCCAGTGGAATGTGCAGGGCTACACGGCGGTGGAGGTGTGGCACGGCTCCCAGACGCCTCTCGACTCCTATCTGATCGTTCATGGCCTGTTCCTTTTCGTGCTCGTATCGTTCATGATCTGGCAGACCCGCGAGTGGATGGCTCGCACCCCGCTCTCGCGGTTCAGCGGCGCCCGGCCCGGCTCCCTCCTGGCCGGGGTGTTGCTCATCGGCGTGCTCGCGGCCGCCGCCGTTGCACTGCTCTACCTCTCCGGGTATCAGACGCTCAGCCTGGCGCTCCCCCTCCTGGTCTGGGCAGGATTGTTGGCGCTGCGCAGGGATCAAAACGCGGCCACCCGCGCAATACTGATGCTCGCCTCGGTCGGCCTCGCATTGACCGCTTTGGTCGAGGTGATTGTGCTCAAGGGCGACGTCAGCCGCATGAACACCGTGTTCAAGTTCTACCTGCAGGTGTGGCTGCTCTTTGGTGTGGCCGCCGGGCCCGCGCTGGCGTGGGCCGTGGATGCGCTCAATCGAGAGAGCCATCGGTTGCGCGGGGTGTGGCAGACAGCCCTGCTGCTGCTGGTGTTAGGGGCCGGGTACTATACCTACAAGGCCGGCCTTTCGAAGATTAAAGACCGGATGGCTCTTGAAGCCCCGCGCACCCTGGATGGCATGACCTTTATGGCCTACGCCGGCTACGCGGACCGCGGCAAGGATTTCTCGCTGCGCGAGGACTATGACGCGATTCGCTGGATGCAGGAGAACGTTGACGGGTCGCCCGTGATCGTCGAAGCCAACACCGTCGAGTACCACTGGGGCTCGCGCTTCACGATCTATACCGGTCTGCCCGGCGTCGTGGGCTGGAATTGGCACCAGCGACAGCAACGCGGCGTCGTCTCGACGCTGTGGGTCGAGGATCGGGTGCGCGAGATCGGCGATTTCTACACTACGCCGGATGAAGCGCAGGCCGCGAGCTTCCTCGCGCGATATGATGTTGCCTATGTCATCGTGGGCCAGCTTGAACGCGCCTATTACCCCGACGAAGGGTTGGCCAAGTTCGAACGGATGACGCAGGCAGGTCTGTTGCGCCGCATGTACTCTGAGGGCGAGACGGTCATCTATGAGGTGGCCCATGCCTCGTGAGTTGGGGTCGGTGCTCCGTCCGGAAGGGATTGACCTGTGAGTGCACTGATCGCTGGGGCGAGTTTGCTGCGCTGGTGGATTGGCCTGTTCCTGATCCAGGCGGCGGCCTGGCCGCTCGTCCACGGCGTGTTCCGGCGGTCGCCCGATCGCGGGCTGGCCTTTGCCCGCCCGGTCGGCTTGCTGCTGGTCGGTTTCGTGTTCTGGTTTGGCGCGGTGCTCGGCGTGTGGACGAACTCTTCGAGTTCGGCCTGGCTCGCGCTGCTCATTGTCTTCGCCGTGGGGCTGTGGTGGGCGAGGCGCGACGGACGCAATCCGTGGGCCGAGTTGCGCCGGCTTCGCGGTCTGCTGCTCGGGCAAGAGGTCCTCTTCCTGATCGCCTTCGCGGTGTGGGCGGTCATCCGCATGCACAACCCGGAGGCTACCGGCACCGAGAAGCCGATGGAGCTGGCCTTTATCAATGCGGTGATCAAATCCTCCAGCTTCCCGCCGAACGATCCGTGGCTTTCGGGTTACGCCATCTCGTACTACCACTTCGGCTACATCCTGGTGGGGATGCTTGCCAAGCTGGCGTCTGTGGCGGGAGGCATTGCTTTTAATCTGGCAGTCGCCTCATGGTTCGGGATGGCGGCCCAAGCCAGTGCTGGCCTGTTGCACAATTTGCTGTCACTGCGCGGCGGGGACTCCCGCGAGCGAAGTAGTTTCCGCTCGACTTCGCTCCTCGCACCCCTGACGCTATTGCTGGTGGGCAACCTGGCCGGCGTGCTCGAGGTGGTGCGGGCTCTTCGCGTGGGCTGGGGGACAGGTGCGTTTTGGCGCTGGCTCGATATCCTCGAACTGGCGGACGCGCCCACCGGGCCGCTGACCATCGACCCGCTTCAGTTTCGCTTCTGGTGGTGGTGGCGAGCCTCGCGAGTGATTAACGACTTGGACCTCGGCGGGCGAAGTATCGGCCTGCAGCCGATCGATGAGTTCCCGGCCTTCTCCTTCGTCCTGGGCGATCTTCACCCGCACGTGCTGGCGCTTCCCTTTGGGCTGGCGGTGATCGGGCTGGCGCTCGAACTCATGCTCGCCGTCATCCATGCGCGCGCCGCCGACCCAGGCCCTGCCGCAGTGCGGGCGATGCCTTGGCCGTTGGTCGTGATCGCGGGGGTGCTCATCGGCGGTTTGGCCTTCCTCAATACGTGGGATTTTCCGATCTACCTTGCCGTCTGCCTTGGCGCGACATGGCTGGGCTGGCGGCGGGCAGCGGATCGCGCCGATCTCAAGTCCTTGGGGTTGCGCTGGGGCGCGCTCATCGGAGTGGGTGTGGCGGCCTATGGTCCGTTCTACGTCGGTTTCGCCTCCCAGGCCGGGGGGATCCTGCCGAACCTGATCTTCGTCACCAAAGCCCAACAATTGGTGGTCATGTTCGCGCCGCTGCTGGTCCCGCTGGCGGGGTGGCTGCTGGTGGCCGTTCTTGCGCGGGAGGTTGTTCCGGACTGGCGGCGAGGGGCGATCGTCGGTGTAGGAGCCGTGCTGGGTTTGTTTATGGTCTCGTTCTTCATCGGCGGCCTGCTGCTGACCGCCCCTGGGATCCAGGTTCTCGCGACAGAATACATACAGCCTTACTCGATCCGCGAGGCGATCGGCATCGTCTTGCGCCGGCGTCTCCTGCAGCCTGGGACGGCGCTGCTCCTAGGCGCACTCAGCGCCGTGATCGCTGCACTGCTCCTGCGCCGGTCGTCAGCTGCCAAAGACGAATCCCTTGGCGACACGACGGTCGAATCCGCTATCTCGAGAGAATTCATTCTGCTCCTCGGCGGCGCCGGAGCATTGCTCGTTCTGATCCCCGAGTTCCTCTACCTGCGCGATCAGTTCGGCGTACGCATGAATACGATATTCAAGTTCTACTTCCAGAGCTGGACGTTCTGGTCGATCGCCGGGAGCTATGCCATGGTTCATCTGTGGCGAGCCACCCGTCGCGACCCGTCGCGACCAGAGACGACCTCCAGGAAGCTAGGGTCGAAAGCGGTCGCGCTTGTCCGTCCAGTGATGGGCGGCCTGGCAGCACTTCTGCTCGTCGCGGGTTTCGTCTACACACCGCTCGCTGTGTGGACCAAGACCGCCGGCTTTCATCCGTATGGAGGCGCCACGCTCGATGCGTCGGCGCATCTGCAATTCGAGTCGCCCGAGGACGCCGCGGCCATCGCCTGGGTTGATGCGAACATCCATGAGGGCCCGCTGGCGGAGGCCGTAGGCGGTCAGTATTCGAACTACGCGCGCGTCTCGACCGCGACCGGACTCCCGACGGTTCTCGGATGGCCCGGCCACGAGGGTCAGTGGCGCGGAGGCTATGCGGAGGTCGGTTCGCGCGAGGCGGATATTGAGCAGCTGTACCGCACAACCAACTGGGATGCGGCGCGGGCCATCCTTGAGCGCTACGGCATTCGCTACGTGTACTATGGCGACCTCGAGCGCATGACGTACGGGACAGCGGGGCTGGCCAAGTTCCAAGAGTATTTGCGGGAGATCTATTACAGTGAGAGCGTGAGCGTGTTTGCGGTTGACCTGGGCGAGGTGCCGGGGGGTGCGCAGCCGGTTCTGCCGCTGCCGGAGGTGAGCCCATGACGATGGCCGAACGCTTGGATCGGGTGATCCAAGCGAAATTCCCGTGGCTGTTTGCCGTGGTCATCGCCATTGCCATCGCATTGCGTTTGCCGGCTCTTTCCGCGCCGCTGCTCGACGACCTGGAGGCCCGCCACGGGTTCGCTGCGGTCGAACTTGCCGCTCGCCGGCCTGCGCCGTCGGGGTTGGCCGACAGCGCGGCCTATGCCGCGCTGAGCGCCATGGTCTTCTCGATCGCGGGTGCGTCGACCGCCAACGCGCGGATTCTGCCCGCGGTGGCGGGTGTGCTTTTGGCCGGTTCGGCGCTCGTCCTGCGCCAGAGGCTCGGATCGACCCTGACCCTGGCGGCCGCCTTGCTGCTGGCCCTCTCGCCGGCCTCGGCCGCTCTCTCGCGAACGGCCGACGGCGCGATCTTGGGCGGCCTTGGATTCGGGCTGCTGGTTGTGCTGCTGTATGGCCAGCAAGTGGGCCAGCGTTCGTGGTTGGCCGGAGGCGTGCTGGGGTGGATGGTCGCCGCCGGCCCAGTCGGGCTGGGCGGCATTCTGGTCGTGCTGGCCGCCTCGGCGGCAGAGCAGGTGCTGGCCGGGCGCTGGCGGGGTGCGCCCGGTCACTCCCATGCATGGCAGCAACTCGGGCAGGCGGCTGGCACTCCGGGTTTTTGGGTGGGCAGCGTGGTAGCGGGCATCACCGCATCGACGGCACTCATCTTTCCAGGCGGCGTGGGAACGCTGGGGCAAGGGCTGGCTGCCTGGGGCCGGTCGTTCGCGTTCGCCGGATCAACCGGCCTGGGGCAGGCACTGCTGCTTGTGATCGGCTACGAAACGCTGGCTCTGGCATTTGCCATCGCCGCGGCGCGGGTCTTCCTCAAATCGCCCGACCTTGGGCTGTTCATTCCGCTGCTCGCGGTAGCGGCACTGGTCTACTTGTTTGCCCGGCCCGGCCGTCTCGAGGGTGATGCGCTGCTGGTCGTCATCCCGCTCGTCATCATGGCGGCGGTCGGCTTGCGCGAAGTGCTGACGTTGCTCTCGCCCGAAACGCTCAACGGCGTCATCGCGCTGGAGATCGCGCTGATCCTCGGCCTGGGAGTGTTTGCCTATCAGAGCCTCACCGCCTACGCCGTGCAGCCGGACCTGCCGACCTACGGCACGTTGCGCCTGGCGTTGGGCGGCGTTGCCATTCTGGGCATCTTCCTGGTTGCGGGGCTGTTCGCGACGGGCTGGTCGGGAAACGTGGCCGGAGCGGTTGGCGGGTTAGGCGTCGGGCTGGCCGCCATGTTGCTCGTCGGCGAACTCTCGGCGGTGTGGGGTGTGAGCTTCTCGCGCCGGACGAATGGCAACGAGCTGTGGTGGGAGTCTACCTCCCCGCGTGAACTCAACCTGCTGGTCGCATCCGTCGAGGAGATCTCGGCGCACGTCACCGGCACGCCCAATGAGGTGGCGGTGATCCTTCAGGGAGATCGCTACACCGCACTCGGGTGGGCTTTCAAGGATTTCATCCGCCTCCAATTCGTGGAACAGCCTTCGCGCGTGTCGGACCCGATGGTGTATATCGCACCGCTCCTCGGCGATGCGGGAAGTGAGGCCATGCCGGAGTTGGCCGCCAACTATGCGGGTCAGGGGCTGACCGTGCGCGAACGACGCGCGTGGCACGGGCTGCCTGCCGAGCCCATCGGCTGGTGGCTGTACCGCATGGGCCCGGTGACACGCGACCGAGTAATCCTGTGGGCGCGCGAGGATGTGCAATTCCCTCCTGCGCAACCGTAGTAGCGGAGAGAAGTGCAGGAGCGTGGAGTCGCCACGGCGCACCGCCAAGTGGGTGAGGGGACCCACGCGCCTTTCGAATCGATGATGGAATTCGAATCCGCGACCCCAAGGGGCACGGTCTATCGCGCGGTTGAACTCCGCTGCTGGGCCCATGGCTCTCATCCGACGTCTGCCCTGCAAGGGAAAGGCCTCGACCTCCGTGCATGATCATCGCGATTGATGGGACCTCTGCCTCGGGCAAAACGACTCTCGCCCGCCGGTTGGCTGCACGCCTGGGCTACCTGTATTTTGACACCGGCGTGATGTACCGCGCCCTCACCCTGGCTGCTCTTCGTCAAGGGCTGAGCATGAGCGACGAGTCCGCACTGTCGTCCCTGGCCGCGGGCATTACCATTGACGTTACATCGCCGACCGCCTCGGACGGGCGGCCGTGCACGGTCTTGCTGGACGGGGAAGACGTCACCTGGACCATCCGCTCTCCCGAGGTGGACGACAGCGTTTCGCAAGCCTCGATCTACCCCGGGGTGCGCTCGGCGCTCACCGTGCAGCAACGGCGCATCGGCCTGCGCGGGCGAGTGGTCATGGTGGGACGCGATATCGGTACTGTGGTCTTGCCCGAAGCCGAGTTGAAGTTCTTTATGACCGCCTCCCTCGAAGAGCGAGCCCGCAGGCGGCTTGCGGAATTAGCTCTCCTTGGGGAGATCGTTGGGCTTGCGGAGGTCGAACGCTCGCTCGGGGAGCGCGATCGCATCGACAGCCAGCGCGCCGTGGCACCCCTGCGAGCCGCGCCGGATGCCGTCGTTGTTGACACGACCCATCTTTCGGCCAAGTCGGTTCTGGATTTGGCCCTGGATCTGGTCGCCAAGCGGGAGCGGGCAGCGCGGGCGAAGAACGCGCCTGGACATGCAGGCCGGGGTGAGAGCGGCGGAGTTGAGGAAGAAGCATGAAGGCTGACTGGACCCGGCCCGCCCGCGAGCGCCACGCGTGGGGGACGCGGCCGTATCGCCACGCGGACTTCGCCGGGGTGCGCAGCGCCATGCGCTTCCTGCTGCGCGCGGTTGCCTGGCGCATCCTGGTGCGAATCGAATCGGTCGTGGGGCTCGAGAATATCCCTCCCGTCGGCGCTGCTGTCATTGCCATCAACCATATCGCCCTGGTCGATCCCATCGTGGTCCTGGGTCTCGTACCGCGCGTGATCGTGCCGCTGGCCAAGATTGAAGTGTATTCATACCCCGTCGTAGGCATTCTGCCGCGCATGTACGGGGTCATCCCGGTGCGGCGAGGCGAGTTCGACCGCCGGGCGCTGGACATGGCGCAGGAGGTCTTGCGCGCCGGGGAGATCGTCCTGGTCGCTCCGGAAGGCACACGCAGCACGGCGATGCAGCCCGGCAAGGAGGGGCTGGCGTTCCTCGCTGCACGGACCCAGGCGCAGATCATTCCGGTGGGTGTGGATGGCACGCTAGGTTACCCCTCGATCAATCCGCACCGATGGCGGCAGGGCGGGGCGCGGATCACGGTTGGCGCTCCGTTCCGCTATCGGCCGATGGAGGGCCGCATGACTCGCGAGCGCCTGCGGCTGATGACCGATGAGGCCATGTACCGCGTGGCTGAGCTCGTGCCGCCCAATCGGCGTGGGGTGTACGCCGACCTGACCCGCGCCAGCACCGAGACGATCGAGCCCGTGCCGCGCGTCTGGCTTGTGGCGCCGAGCCCACGCGAGGCTCCGCCGGCGAACGCCGGATGAACGGTTTCGCGCACGCCACAATCATCATCCATCCTGCTTCATCCCCAATTCCGAAGGGCCTCCTCGCGCCGCCGGAGCCGAGGAATGAGTGAGACTCCCCGGCCGGCGGAGAAGGCAGGCCGGGTCGCGGCGGTCGAGCCCGGCAGCCTGGGAGCCCGTTTGGGGCTGGGCCCGGGTGATCGGATCCTGCGCGTCAATAGCCAGGCGGTCGAGGATGTGATCGACGTGCAGTTCTATGCGGCCGAAGACCGGGTCGAGATCGAATGGATGCGCGGCGAGGACGAGAGGCAGGCGGGCGCGGCGCGCCGGGCGGGAGAGCCACTGGGGATCGAATTCGAGCATCCCACATTCGATACCGACATCCGCCGCTGCAACAATCTATGTCCCTTCTGCTTTGTCTTGCAGACCCCGCCGCGTATGCGGCGTACCCTCTCCATCAAGGACGACGACTATCGCTATTCATTCCTGTACGGCCATTTCGTCACCCTGACCAATTTGGCGCTGCACGATTGGGAGCGCATCCTTCAGCAGCGCTTGTCCCCGCTCTACGTCTCCGTGCATGCCACCGAGTTGGCGGTGCGCCGTGCGTGCCTCTCGAACCCGGCCGCACCCGACGTGCTCGACCAGCTGAAGCGGCTGGCGGAGGCGCACATCGAAACGCACACCCAGATCGTGCTGACGCCCGAGCTCAACGACGGCCCGCATCTCGATCGGTCGCTGGATGACCTGGCCGGGCTCTTTCCGTGGGTGCGCTCGTGCAGCGTGGTGCCGGTGGGGCTCACGCGCCATCACAAGTACGGGCGGCGAGTTTCCAGCGCCGCCGAATGCCTAGAGGTCGTGCATCAGGTCGAGGGCTGGCAGAGCCGCTTCCGCGAGCGGCTCGGCTCGCGCTTCGCCTTTCTCACGGATGAGTGGTACCTGGCCACCGGACTGACGGTGCCCGCCGCCACGGAGTACGAGGACCTCGACCTTCGCGAAAACGGCCTGGGCATGGTGCGCGCCGTGCTGGACGAGTGGGCCGGCGTGCGCGAGACCTTGGCGGCGCAGGCGGCCGGGGTGCGTGGGCGACGCGCCACGCTGGTGACCGCGCCTCTTTTTGCTCCGACGCTGCAACGCATGACGGACGAGTTCAATGAGCGGGCTGGGACGCAGTTCGAGGTCGTGGTCGTGGCCAACGGGCGCATGGGTCCATCGGTCACGGTGGCCGGTTTGATGATGGGCGAAGAGGTCCTAGGCGCGCTGCACGCGAGGGAGTTGGGCGAAACCGTCATTCTGCCTCGCCTGATGTTCGATCATCCGCTGCTGGTCAGCCTGGATGATGTCTCCCCGTTGCGCGTCGCCCGCGAACTCGGCGTGCCGGTCGTACTCGTCGACGGCATGGGCGATGTGCTTGACGCGCTGCGAGGTGAGAGCCCCTTGCTGATCCGCCCCGACTACGAGACGGTTCCACCGGCCGTGCTGCGGGCGGGGGGCTGGGCGGTCGAGAAGTACCTGCTTCCGGAGATTGGATCCTGATGCAAACGGCCCCTGGGTGCGGGGGCCGCCTTGTCAAGCGTGGAAGATCCTATCGAATGCGCCGAGCTCAACCGGGCAGGCGGCCGGCGACGTTCCCCAGCGGAAGAACAACTCTGAACTCCGATCCCTGGCCCGGCTGGCTTTCAACCTCAATCCGCCCCCGATGGCTTTCCACGATGTGCCGGGCGATGTACAGCCCCAGCCCGGTCCCCTGAGCGCGTTGTTCGCCTTCCTTCGCCCGGTAGAACCTTTCAAAAATGTGCGGCAAGCTCTCGGAGGCGATTCCCGGTCCGCTGTCGGCCACTTCGATAGAGCAACTCTCGCCCTCGCCTTGAGGTGCGCCCGCGTTGCGCCGGGCGCGCAAGGTCACTTGCCCCCCGGGCGAGTTGTACTTTACGGCGTTGCTGAGCAAGTTGAGGATGACTTGCTTGATGCGCACGCGGTCGGCGTACAAGTCCAATCCTTCCGGGTCGAATTGGCGAACGAACTTGAGCCCGTTGCCGTGCATGAGAGGCATGACGATTTCCGCGCACTCGGCCAGGAGCGGGATGAGCGAGAAGCGCGTGGGTTGAAAGCGGGCGCGTCCCGCTTCCAGGCGGGCCAGGTCGAGGAATTCATCGGCCAACTCGTTGAGCCGCGCTATCTCCTGGCGCAGGCTGCTCAATACCGAGTGGCGCTGGATTTCGCCCAGGTCGGATCGGTCGAGCAGGGCGGCCGCGGTTCCCAGGGCGGTGAGCGGTGTGCGAATCTCGTGCACCAGCTCGGCGATCAGGTCACTCTGCTCGAACAAGCGCATGTTCTCGACCGCCACCGCGGCCTGCCCGGCCAGGGCCTCGAGTGTGGCCATATCCTCCGGGCTGAACTGGCCTCCCGAACGGTTGATGGCCTCCAACACACCGATGCACACGTCCTTGCTTACCAACGGCAGCGCGGCGAAGGATTGCGGGTAGGCAGGAGCCAGAAGAGCCACTTCGTAGTAACGCAGGGAACTCTGCGTCGTGGGGCGCTGGAGCGCCTCGCTCGCAAGGACAATCGACTCGCCGCGCGCAAGCACTTGTCCCGCCAGGCTGCTTTCCACAGGGAATTCGCGTACGCGCAACCGGGCCAAGCCGGGGTGGGTGGTTGCGCCCACCTGCAACTCGCCCGACAGCGGATCGCGCAAGAGGACCACGGCGCCTTCGCATTCGACCAGCCGAGTGGCGGCCAACGCCACGCGTTCGAGCAGGTCGTTGAGATGCAGGGCCGAGGTCAGATCGCGCACCAGGTCCAGCAACTGGGCGTAGCGCCGCACGAGCACCTGATAGTTGCGGATGGCGGTGTCGTGCCCGACGGAAGAGGCATCAAGCGTTGTCATGAAGGGCCAGGCGGACCAGTGTGGGCAAGGTGAGGGCCACGTCCTCGTGAAGGACCACATCTGCCCGCTCGTCCAGATAGGTGGGAATGCGATTGAAAATGATCAGATGCGCACCGCGCTCGATTCCCTCAAGCGGCAGCGACGCGGCCGGAACCACCTCCAAGGACGACCCGGCGACCAGGATGAGTTCTGCGCGGCGGAACTCGCGGCGCGCCTCATCCAGCGTGGCGCGCGGCAGTTGTTCACCGAAAAGGATGACGTCTGGCTTGAGCACTCCGCCGCAGCGGACACACCGCGGGAGGGCGCCCGGTGTTCGCAACGCCGCGAGAACCTCCTCGGATCCGGTCTGGCGGTAGCAGGATCCGCAGGTTGCGCTGTCCAACGTGCCGTGCAGGCAAAGAATGCGACGCGAGCCCGCACGCTGGTGGAGCCCGTCGATATTCTGGGTCACGAGACATTGCAGGCGCCCTGCGCTCTCCAGTTCCGCGAGGGCGCGGTGGGCCGGGTTCGGTTCAGCCGCGAACCATCCGCCCATGAGAGTGCGCACCCACTCATAGAACTGGTGCGGGCTGTAGCGGAAGGTGGTCAGCGAGGCGGCTGCCGCCGGATCGTAGCGCTCCCACAGGCCGCTGCCCGGGGTGCGAAAATCGGGGATCCCCGATGGGGTGGAAATGCCCGCCCCGGTAAGTGCAACCGTGTGGTGCGAGGTGAAGATCAGACGAGCGGCCTGACGATATGCGTGTTCGGTCCGCTCCGTTGTGGCGGAGCCAACGGTCATTCCGCGCCTTTGGCAATCAGGCGGTCAGTCAGTTGGCGCAGTTGATCAGATATAAGCGCGTTCGGGTCGCGCACCACGATGGGCACGCCCGATTCGGCCGACTGGAAGGCGAGCTCCGGCGCAGGCGTGATCGTGACGATGGCCGGCTTGCCGATCATCTCCTCGATCTTGGAGCGGGCCAGTTGCAAGCTCGAGCGTTCGCGATTGGCGAGCAGGAAATCGATCTTGTTGCGGGCGATACCCGTGGCTTCCATGTCGGCCATGAGCGCGCGCGCCATGAGCACGGTGTAGCGAAGAGGCTCCACCAGGATGAGTATCTGATCGGCCACCGCCAGCACGCGCAACGTTGCAGCGGAGAAGCCGCTGCCGCAATCGAGTATCAGGTGGTTGCACATGGTCGCCAGGCGGCGGACGAGGGCTTCTACTCGCTCAGCATCCTTGAGCAACACGTAGTCGTGCGGTTCGGCCGAGCCCAGCAGCATGCGCGCGCCGCTCGAATGCGTGACCAGCTCTTTTTCAATCGTCCGAGCGTCAAGTTCCTCGCGCGGCTTCTGCAGCAGCACCGACAGGCCGGAAGGGCGGGAAATGCCCAGCAGAAAGCCGGCGATGCCCTGCCCCGGCCGCAGCTCGCACAAGATGACATCCTGGCGCTTGGCGGCCATGCCGACCGCAACATTAACCGCAATGGTGGTGGTCCCGAGCCCGCCCTTGGCGCCAATAAAGGCTGTGACCCGGCTGCGCTTGGTTCCGCCGGCCGGCGCCGCCGGCCGCGAACGGCCGAGAAGTGCTTTGACGTGTGCCAGGAGTTCGGCCGGGTGGGTGGGTTTGGGCAGGTAGTCGTCGGCACCCGCTTCGAAGCCCTGGACCTTGTCGTCCACTTGGGCCTTGGCGGTGAACATCAGGATGGGGACTGAAGCGAAAAGTGGGTCTGCCCGCAGCCGACGGGCGACTTCAAAACCGTCGAGGTCGGGCATCATCACGTCAAGCAGGATCAGGTCCGGGCGATCGCTGGCGGCCTTGCTCAACGCCTGGGTGCCGTTGATGGCGGCCACGATCGAGTACCCCCGCCGCTGGAGCATCATCCCCACCAGCTTCAGGGTGTCGAGATCGTCGTCGACGATGAGGATCTTCTCGGGCATGCCTGGCCTCCCGGCGAGGGTTTCTAGTCTAGCATAATCGTCTGCGCCCGACAAGTCGGTCGGGTCGGCTCGGGTCGGCGGTCGGGTCGGCCGAGCCGATGCCATCTGAGTCGCGGTCTTATAATCAAGGTCGCACGGCGCGCACCGCCTCAAGTCCTTGCGCCGGCCTACGTCGGCTGGAATTCCGGGGAGCGTTGATGGGGTTTGAAGCCTGGATCGCCGCATCCCTTCAGGTACCACGCATCCCGTTTCAATTGTGGGGGCTGCTGGCCGAAGTCGCGCTGCTCCTGTTGGCGGCGGCATTCGCCCTGAGCTCTGCCCGTCATATGGCGGCGGCGCGCTGGCGAGTGTGGGCGGTGCTTCTGGCGGTGGCTCCGGTGGCTGGTGGGGCATTGGCCATTCGTCTGCCGGCGGTCGGCTTGAGCAGTCTGCCCGGAGTGCCGCTCAGTGTTCCAGCAGTGGCAGCCGGCCTGCTCACCTTTGTTCCAGTGATGCTGTCGGCCGGACTGGCCGGCACCTTCCCGACTCTGCTGCTCGGGCTGGCCATCGGTCTTAGCCGTTCGCTGCTCGATACCCACCAGGTCTTGACCATCGTTGAATACGGTCTCGGGTCGTGGTGGATCGCACTGCTCATGCGCAATGATTACGCGGGTGGTTTCTTTGGATGGCTGCGCCGGCCGTGGGGGGCTGCCATCGCTGCGCTGCCGGTGGCTCTCCTGCTGCGCGCGGTTGGAGATTGGAGTCTGGCGCGCGGCGATGTGCTTGCGACCATCGACTTTGTCTCTTCCCGTCTGCCAGCCCATATCCTGGGCGTGGGCCTCGAGCTGCTCGCGGCAGCGGCCATCTGCGAGCTCCTGCGGCTTGGGCTGCCGTCCATTTGGCCGGAGCCTGCCGCGCTCGTCACGACCCGCTTTCAACGCTCGCTGGTGTGGCACCTTAGCCTGTGGGTGACCGTGCCGCTGACGCTTATGGCGGCGTTCATCCTCGCGGCCGTTGTGATTCAAACGCGACAGCAAGCGCGGGGTGAGCTGTTGACCCAGGCGCGGCTGGCCTCCAGCCATGCGGCGGCAACGCTGCCGGCCGCCATTATGACCGGTCAAACGCTGCTTGAGGATATGGCAGGCGACGTGGCGCGCCTGGCCGATCGTCCGGATTCGCTCGCGGCTTACTTCGCCGACCGCCTGCGCCAGCCGCCGTACTTCCAACAACTGGCCTTCCTGACCGAGGCCGGCGTGGCAAGCGCCAGCGTGCCCGCCCTGGCCGATCCGTTGTGTGGTTCGTTGGTCGAGGCCGAGGGCTGCAGCGTGGCACTTGGCGGATCCCCGTGGCTGGGTTGGGTCGACATCAGCGGCTCATCGAATCCGTGGCTGGAAATGATTCAGCCTGTGGCCATCTCGCCGGGGCGTCCGCTGGGCATTCTCGTTGGACGCACCTCCTTCGACATCAATCCCTTGTTGGCGCCGGTCCAGGCGGCACTTGCCAGCCTGCCTCACTCGAGCGGCGTGTTGCTCGATCGCAACTTCGTCGTCCTCTATCCCGCAACCGCCGAGCCGTGGGCGGAGGAGCAACCCGCCGGGGAGGATCCCCAGGGCGGTGCGTGGTTTTTCGGCACGACCTCCGACGGCCATCGGCGGCTGACCTACGTCGTACCGCTCAGCTATCCGGAGTGGCACGTCGCGCTGCGCGTGCCGGAGGCCGCCGCGCTCAGCACCTCGCTCGCCGTCGGTGGGCAGATCGGCCTGTTGACCCTGCTGGTCACGCTGGTCACCCAAATGATCGTGATTCTCATCGCCCAGCGCATCACTCGCCCCTTGCGACAATTGGTGCACGCCGCCAATGCACTCGCCGGCGGCGACCTCGACCGGCGCATCGCGGTGAGCGGCGACGATGAATTCGCCGCGCTGGGGCGCACCTTCGAACTCATGCGTCAGAACCTGCACCGCCAGATCCGCGATCAGGATTTGCTGCTGCAGGCCAGCCAGGGCGTGGCCACACATCTTGAACTCCTGCCGGCCTGCCTACCCATCCTGCAAAGCGCGCTGTCTTCCGCCACGGCGCAGGGCGCGCGCATCATCGTGGCCTGGGGCCGCCGCCCGCCCGAAAAGTACCCGGAGGTGGCGGCGGGCGAACTGGCGGGCACCATGGCGTCCCTCGATGAATACGTTCTCTCGCGCGTTCGAGATCGATCACCGTGGTTGGTGGCGGATGTAACCAAGGCGGAGGACTTCTTCCCGGCTGCGTTGGCCGGTCATATCGGTGCGCTGATCGCGCTGCGCCTCTCGCAGGCCGACAAGTTCTATGGCGCGATGTGGCTCGCTTTCCGCCAGCCGCAGGTCTTCGATGCCGGAGTCGTCGAATTGTTGAGCGGGCTGGCTGGCCAAGCCTCATTGGCCGTCACCAACGCCGGGTTGCTCGAAGCCACCGAGGGCGAGCGACAGCAGCTGGCGACCATCCTGGCCGCCATTCCGGATGGTGTGCTGATGACCGATGCCGAGGGGCACGTGACGTTTGCCAATGCCGCGGCGCGATCGATGTTGGGGGCGGCCCTTCCCGGGGCGGGTGAGTCGCTAGGGCGCAGCCCGCACGGCGGTTTGGCGGAGGCATTAGCCGAGGCCGGTCCGGAGGGCCGCACGGTTGAGTTTGCGGCGCCCAGCGGCGTGCGCCTTCTGGCCACAACGCGTGCGGTGCCCGGGCCGCACTCGCCTTCCCTCGGCCAAGTCTGCCTGTTGCAGGATGTAACCCGATTCCGCGAACTCGAAGACCTCAAGACCGAATTCGTCAATACCGTGAGCCACGACTTGCGCCGTCCACTGACCCTGGTCGACGGCCATGTCAACATGCTCGAGATGCTCGGCCCGCTCAACCCCGCGCAGAAGGAATATGTGGGACGCATTCGGGATGGCGTGCGTGGAATGGCGCGGCTGGTCGGCGATCTCCTCGACTTGGGTCGCATTGAAAAGGGGATCGAAGCCCATGCCGCAGCCATTGACGTGCGTGCTCTGCTCGAGTCGCTGCTGGAGGAGTATCGCCCGGAGGCAGTCAGCCACAACGTGCGTCTCGAACTGGACCTCCCCGAGAGCGTGCCGCGGCTGACGGCAGATGCTTCGCTGCTCGAACGTGCCCTGGGCAACCTGATCGACAATGCCATCCGCTACAACCGCGCGGGAGGCGTGGTGCGCCTGCGGGTGGAAGCGGTGCAGGGCCAGGTTACCTTCGCGGTGGAAGACAGCGGGGCGGGGATTGCAGCGGCTGACATGCCGCGCCTCTTCGAACGGTTCTACCAGGTGACCCGCCCGGAGCTCGACGAAAGGCGCGGCTGGGGTCTGGGGTTGGCCATTGTTCGTTCGGTGGCCGAGTGGCACCATGGGCGTGCCTGGGCCGAGAGCCAGTTGGGCAAAGGCAGCGTATTCAGGCTGTCCCTCCCCAGTCACCCCTGAGTCGTGCGAGGCGTGCCCGCCCCCCGGATGCCCTTGCTTCTCATCGATGACGGCCGGGTACGCGAGTCTTGTCGCCAATCCCCCCAACGGTTAGAATGCCTTGCATGAGCCGCATGACGTACGACGACGCGCTCGACTATCTGTATTCATTCGTCGACTACAGCTTGCAGCGGACTTACCGCTACTCGCCGCAGACGTTCGACCTGGGGCGCATGCGCGTGTTGCTCGACCTGCTGGGCAATCCGCAAGAGGCGTACCCGGTCATCCACGTCGCAGGCACCAAAGGCAAGGGCTCGGTGTCGGCTCTCACCGCCTCCGCCTTGCGGGCGGCCGGGTACCATACGGGGTTCTACACTTCCCCGCACCTGACGGACTTCTCGGAGCGTATCCAACTCAACGGGCACGCCATTCCTCACGAGCGGTTGAGCGAATTGACTGAGCAGGTTCGTCCTGGGGTTACCAAGGTGCCGGGGCTGACGACTTTTGAGATCACCACCGCGCTGGCCTTTATGTTCTTCGCGTCGGAAAAGGCCGAGGTGGCGGTCATCGAGGTCGGCCTGGGAGGCCGGCTGGATGCGACCAATGTCGTTCAGCCGCTGGTTTCGGTGATCACCTCGCTCTCGTACGACCACACCCATTTGCTCGGTCATACCCTGGCAGAAATCGCGCGTGAGAAAGCCGGCATCGTCAAACCCGGGGTGCCGTTGGTCAGCGCACCCCAGGAGAGCGAGGCGCTGCGCGTGCTCAAGTCCATTGCCGAAGAACGTCAATCGCCGTTCGTGTTGGTCGGCCGCGATTGGCTCTTTGCCCCGCTGCGTCACTCGCTCGACGGGCAATCGCTTGCCATTTGGTCTGCGGCCTCCCAGGAGCGCGTCAACGAATACCTGGAACGCGGTCAGCCCCAGCAGTGGGAATGGGCTCCGCCGCGCTTCGACATCCCGCTCCTGGGATACCACCAGGTGATCAACGCCACGGTGGCCTATACCGCGCTGCAGGTGGCCAACGGGCGGGGGCTGCACGTTTCCGAGGAAGCCATCCGCGAGGGATTCCAAACCGTTGTCTGGCCGGCCCGATTCCAGATCCTGCACCGGGCGCCCTTCGTGGTGGCCGACTCGGCCCACAACCGTGATTCGGCGCGGCGTCTGCGGACCGCGCTCGACGATTACTTCCCCGCGCGGCGGGTGATTCTGATTTTCGGCGCGTCGGCCGACAAAGACATCAACGGCATTCTGGACGAACTGATCCCGCGGGTGTCGTTTGCCTTTGTGACCCACGCCGAACATCCACGCGCGTCGGAGACAGACGACCTGGTGGAACGCATCCGCGCCCGAGGCTGCCCGGCCGAAGCCGCCGTACCGGTCGAGGTGGCCTTGGCGCGGGCGCTGGAGAACGCCTCCGATGAGGATGTGGTGCTCTCGGCGGGGAGCATGTTTGTGTCGGCCGACGTGCTGCACGATTGGCCGCAGGTCTGGGAGCGTGAGGCGCAGCGCCGCGCAGCCCGCAGGGAGGAGAGGCGTGTGCCTCTGACAAGCAGTGACGATGACTGGGCATGAGTTTCGCGAGTGGCAAATGCGCACCGAGTTCGCCGAGGTGCTGGGACACCGCACCGAGGAACTGCAGCGCATTCGCGACGCCACTGTCGACGCCGAGGGCCTGATCAGTTGCGCGGTACTTCCCCTGCGCGACATGGTGCTCTTCCCGCGCATGGTGACGCCGCTCTTCGTCGGCCGCGAAACGACCTTGGCCGCGCTCGAAGCGGCGCACGCCGCGGGGGAGACCCTGGTGGCGCTGGCTCAGCGCGACGCGGAAATCGCGGAGCCCGGGCCGGAGGACCTTTACCCCGTCGGCTGCGAGACGGCCGCTGGCCGCGTGCTGCACATGCCGGATGGCTCGACCACCGTCCTAGCCCAGGGCCGCCGCCGCATCCAGGTGATTGAATTCACCCAGACTCAGCCCTACCTGCGCGCCCGTGCACGGCCGATCTTCGAACCTCAGCAGCGCACGCGCGAGACCGAAGCCATGATGCGCGCCGTGCTGGCCCTCTTCGAAAAGGTCGTCCAGCTCAATCGCAGCCTGCCCGAAGAGGCCTACGTCTTCGCCATGAACGTGGACGAACCGGGCTGGCTGGCCGACCTGATTACCTCCGCGTTGGGGGTGCCGCTTTCCGACCGCCAGGAAATGCTCGAAACGATCGACCCCAACACGCGCCTGCAGCGCCTGAGCGTCATTCTCGGGCGGGAGTTGGATGTGCTCGAGCTTGAGAGCCGCATCCACACCCGGGTGCAAAGCGAAGTCGACCGTTCGCAGCGCGAGTACTACTTGCGCGAGCAGATGAAGGCCATCCAGAATGAGCTGGGCGAGGCCGACAGTTGGACTCAGGAGCTGGCCCAGCTGCGCGAGGCGGTCGCCGCCGCGCACATGCCCGAGGAAGTCGACAAGAAGGCGCGCAAGGAAATCGAGCGCCTCGAGCAAATGCCTTCCATGGCGCCCGAGGTGGCGATCGTGCGCACCTATCTCGACTGGCTGATCGAGCTTCCGTGGGAGAAAGCCAGCGACGATAACCTCGACGTCCGCCATGCGGCCGAGGTGCTGGATACGCAGCACTACGGCCTGCCCAAAGCCAAGGAACGAATCCTCGAATACATTGCCGTGCGCAGCCTCTCGCCCGAGAGTTTGCGCCAGCCCATCCTGTGCTTCGTCGGGCCGCCCGGAACCGGCAAGACCTCGCTCGGGCGCTCGATTGCCGAGGCGCTCGGGCGGCGCTTCGTGCGCATCTCCTTGGGCGGCATCCGGGATGAAGCCGAGATTCGCGGTCACCGCCGAACGTACATCGGCGCGCTCCCTGGGCGCATCTTGCAGACGATGCGCCGCGCGGCGATCGTCAACCCGCTGTTCATGCTCGACGAGATCGACAAACTGGGCGCCGATTTCCGTGGCGACCCGGCCGCCGCGCTCTTGGAAGTGCTCGACCCGGAACAGAATCACGCATTCGATGACCACTACCTCGATGTTCCCTTCGATCTCGCGAAGGTCATGTTCGTCACCACGGCCAACACCCTGGGCCCGGTGCCCTCCGCGCTGCTCGATCGGATGGAGGTGATCGAGTTCCCCGGATACATCGAAGAGGAAAAGCTGGCCATTGCCCGGCAGTTCCTGCTGCCACGCCAGATCAGCGAGAATGGGCTGAGCGGCGAACGCCTGACCATCCCCGATCTGAGTGTCCGGCGCATCATCCGCGAGTACACCTGGGAGGCGGGCGTGCGCAACCTCGAGCGCGAGATCGCCCGCGTGTGCCGCAAGATCGCCCGGCAGAAGGCTGAAGGGCATCGACTGCCGACGCGCGTGTCGCCGGCCAGCCTGCCCAAGTACCTCGGTCCGCCGCAGTACTTCCAGTTGGAGGCAGAGAAGCGCGACGAGGTGGGCGTGGCCACGGCCTTAGCCTGGACCGAAGCCGGGGGCGACACGATGCCGGTCGAGGTCATCCTGGTGGAAGGCAAGGGCGGCATCCAGATTACCGGGCAAGTGGGCGAAGTGATGCAGGAGAGTGCGCAGGCTGCGCTGTCGTACCTCAAATCGCGGGCCCGCGAGTGGGGCATCGAGGCCGCGCGTTTCGAGAAGACCGACGTGCACGTGCATGTCCCGGAAGGGTCCATCCCCAAGGATGGGCCGAGCGCCGGCATTACTATGGGGACCGCGCTCATTTCGGCCTTCACCGGCCGGCCGGTGAGGAAGGAAGTGGGCATGACCGGCGAGATCACGCTGCGCGGGCGCGTCTTGCCCGTGGGAGGCGTGCGCGAGAAGGTGCTCGCCGCACACCGCATCGGGTTGAAGACGGTCATTCTTCCTGCGCGAAACGAGAAGGACCTGGTCGAAGTGCCCGCCAAAGTACGCCAGGATATGGACCTGCGGCTGGTGACACACATGGATGAGGTCCTGGCCGTGTCGGTGCGCGGCCCGCTGCGCGCCAAGGCGGAGGCCAAACCGCGCGAGGCAAAACGCAAAGCGGCCACGCCTCGCCGACCGCGGGTTCGCCGCGCGTCCCGTGCAGCGCGAACCCGGGCAGGCTGAGCGTGCAGGTGCCTGACGCGCCCTGCACCCGACCAACCATCACGCGGTTTGATCCCCTTGTGACCTTCCGCCAACATTGCCTGCGCCACGAGAGCACGCACCAACCTGCGCTGGAGAGATCGGCCACTGTCGAACCCCGGGAGGGAAGACCTGGTGCCGGGTAAGGGGACCCTTGACGGGAAAGTCGTTCTCGTCAGCGGGGCTTCGTCCGGGATTGGAGAAGCGGCGGCGCTGGCGTTCGCCGAGGCTGGCGCGCATCTGATTCTGACGGCGCGCCGCGAAGACCGGTTGCAGGCGCTGGCGGAGCAGCTGCGAAGCACTTCTCCCCGCAGCGAAACGCTTGTCGTTCGCGCCGACCTGACCGAGATGCGCGACCTCGAGAATTTGGCCGCGAAGGCGCTGGCCTGGCGCGGCCGCATCGATGTCCTGGTCAACAATGCAGGCTTCGGGCGGTTGCGTTGGCTGGAGGAACTCGACCCAGCAGAAGACGTGGTGGCACAGATCACGCTCGATCTGGTGGCGCCACTCCTGCTCACGCGGGCCATCCTCCCGGCGATGATCCGCCAGCGCGGCGGCTGTATCATCAATGTGGCCTCGGTGGCCGCGCTCATCGCTGCGCCGACATACACCGTCTACTCGGCCGCTAAATTCGGCCTTCGCGGAATGAGCGAGGCGCTGCGGCGCGAGGTGCGCCCATTCGGCATTGCGGTATGCCTACTCTGCCCCGGGCCGGTGGCGACCGAGTTCGGGCAGCACGTGCAGCGCGACGCGCGCACCGAGCTCGCGATTGCCCGCCGCCTGCGCCTTTCGGCGCAGGCGGTCGGCGATTGCATTGTCGGCCTGGCGCTCCGGCCGCGGCGGATGGTGGTGATTCCGCGGTACATGGGTTGGCTGGCCGTCGTCAATTCCAGCATGGCCGGCCTTTTCGATCTACTCATCGATCGCTTCTACGTGGCGCGCCTGCGCCGCAACGATCAGAGTGGCGGCGCGGCTCCGCGCGCGCGCCAGCCGTGATCCATCCGTCTGCCTCATCCAGTGTACGAGGAGGAACACAGCCATGACTGCGACAGCGCTGACCCGGGAGGCCAAGCGCGCCTACGCACGCGTAGTGAATGCGTGGTGTCTGTACGACTGGGGCAACTCCGCCTTTTCCACAACGGTGGAGGCGGCCGTGTTGCCGGTCTATTTCGCGCGCGTTGCGGGCAGCCAGTTGGGCGGCAACACGGCCACCGTCTATTGGGGGTACGCCGCGGCTATCTCGCTGCTGGTGAGCGCGCTGCTGGCGCCGCTACTGGGCAGCATCGCCGACTACACCGGCAAGAAGAAGCGGCTGCTCGGCCTTTTCGCCGGGCTGGGCATCGTCACCACCGCGCTTCTCTTCTCGGTCGAGCAGGGCGATTGGCTGCGCGCGCTGATCCTCGTTTCTCTTGGCAGCCTGGGTTTCGCGGCCGCCGCCATCTTCTACGATTCGCTTCTGCCGCACGTGGCCAAACCGGAAGACATGGACTTCGTCTCCTCCAAGGGCTACGCGCTCGGCTACCTGGGAGGCGGATTGCTGCTGGCGGTGAACATCCTGATGATTCAGCTGCTGCCCGGCACGCTGGGCGCGCGGCTGTCGTTCCTCAGCGTGGCCGTCTGGTGGGCGGTGTTCACGATTCCGCTGCTGCGTCTGGTTCCGGAGCCCACCGCCAATACCCGGGGCATCGGCCAGGGAGTCAACCCGCTGGCCGCCGGATTCCGCCGGCTGGGGCAAACCTTCGGCGAGATGCGCCGCTACCGCCAGCTGTTCATCTTCCTTATGGCCTTCTGGCTCTACAACGACGGCATTGGAACAATCATCAAGATGGCCACGGTCTACGGCGCCGAGATCGGCATCGGCGACACAGCGCTCATCGGTGCGCTGCTGATGACCCAGTTCGTGGGCATTCCCTTCTCGCTGCTTTTCGGCAAGATGAGCAAACGGCTCGGCACCAAGCGCTCGATCATGCTCGGTCTAGGGTGGTACACCCTCATCGCCATCGCCGGGTACTTCATCAGCCAGGCCTGGCACTTCTGGGTGCTGGCCTTCGCGGTCGGAATGGTGCAGGGGGGGACCCAGGCGCTCTCTCGCAGCCTCTTTGGAGTCATGGCCCCCAGGGCGCGCAGCGCGGAGTTCTTCGGCTTCTATGATGTCTCGAGCAAGCTCGCCGGCATCGCCGGCCCGTTTCTGTTCGCCCTCGTGGGCCAACTCATGGGCTCGAGCCGCCTGAGCATCGTCTCGCTGATCCTCTTCTTCATCGGCGGAATGCTGATCCTCTCGCGGGTGCGCGAGGCCGAAGGGATCCGGGTGGCCGACGAAGAGAACCGGCGGACGGCCGCCGCCTAGCCGCGCAAGCGGCGCATCTCGCCGGCCTCACCCAGTTCACAATCGTCCAGCGGTGCTAAATGCCCGCTGGACGATTGCCGCTCACACCTGCCCGGCCAGCCGAGTGGGTTTCGCCGCTCGGTCGGAGGCAGTGCCGCGGGTGGTATAATCCGCGGCGTGCCACGGTAGCTCAATCGGTAGAGCAATCGCTTCGTAAGCGATCGGTTAAGGGTTCGATTCCCTTCCGTGGCTCTCGCCCGCAAGGGCTTTTTTTTGTTCCGATGCCGGCCCGCGTGACGCGCCTCGCGGGCACATCGTGGGCGCGCTTCAAGCTGGGTATAATCACCGCATGAAGAACTCGTCGTGTCTGACCATCGGCATCGCCGGCGGCACTGGGTCGGGCAAGACCACCGTGGCGCAGACGATCCTGGGTGACGTGCCAGAAGGCAGTGTGGCCTACATTGCCCATGACGCGTACTACAAGGACCTGGCCGACCTGCCTCCCACCCAGCGTGAGAGCCTCAACTTCGATCATCCGGACTCACTCGACACGCCGCTGCTCGTCACCCACCTGCGCGAATTGCAGGCGGGGCGATCAATCGACATGCCGGTCTACGATTTCACGACGCATGCGCGACGGGTGGAAAAGCGCCTGGTTGGCCCGCGGCGCATTCTGCTCGTGGAGGGCATCCTCATCTTCGCCGACCCGGACTTGCGAAGCTTGTTCGATATCAAGATCTTCGTCGACACCGATCCCGACTTGCGCTTCATTCGCCGCCTGCAACGGGATATTGCCGAACGCGGGCGGACAATCGAGTCGGTCATTCGTCAGTACCTGACGACGGTTCGGCCGATGCACCTCGAATTCGTTGAACCCTCCAAGCGCTACGCCGACCTGATCATTCCCGAGGGGGGGTTCAACCGCGTGGCGCTGGATATGGTCGTGGCTCGGGTTCAAGAGAGCATCCTGCGGGTGACTCGCGGCTGACGCGCACGCCCGGCGCGCCCCGCCTGTCGCCTCGCCCCTCCCAGGCTGGATCGCATGCTCGTCTTCCTGAAACTTGGCGGCTCGCTGATTACCGAAAAATCCCGCCCACGCACGGCGCGCCGGGATGTTATCCAGCGTCTGGCGGCTGAGGTCGCGCAGGCGCGTCGAGAGCGGCCGGACCTGGCGCTGGTGCTCGGCCACGGTTCGGGGTCGTTTGGCCACGTCGAAGCCCAGCGCTACGGGACGGCCCGCGGGGTGAGCACTCCCGCCGAGTGGCGCGGCCTGGCCGAAGTATGGCGCGTGGCAGATCTGCTCAACCGCATTGTCATGGATGTGCTCGCCGAAGCCGGGCTCCCGGTCATGCGCTTCTCGCCCTCCTCGGGAGGCATTGGCCAATCCGGGCGGGTGGTGGCCCTGCCGAGCGAGCCCCTGCGCATGGCGCTGGAGGGCGGCCTCCTGCCCGTGGTTTGTGGCGACGTCATGCTTGACCAGGAGCGAGGCGGGATGATCGCCTCGACCGAGGCCACCTTCGGCTATCTTGCGGCCCGCTTGCGGCCTCAGAAGATTCTCCTGGCGGGTCTCGAACGAGGGGTGTATTCCGACTTCCCGCGCGGCCAAACCGTCATCCCAGTTCTGACACGTCGCGAGTGGGGAACCTTGGGCGGGATGGTGGGAGGATCGATGAATGCCGACGTGACGGGCGGCATGGCCTCCAAGGTCCAGGGCATGCTCGACCTGATGGGCAACATGCCCGGGCTGCGCGCCTTCATCTATTCCGGCGAAAGCGACGGCGCCACCCGT
This sequence comes from uncultured Anaerolineales bacterium, assembly GCA_964353865.1. GTDB lineage: Bacteria > Chloroflexota > Anaerolineae > Anaerolineales > RBG-16-64-43 > RBG-16-64-43. Next base: position 28,825 of record CAYGXJ010000004.1, read on the forward strand.
CGGGTGCTGCTCGGCGAAGAGGTCGAGGGAACGTGGATTCAGGACTGAGCGCGACGGCCCGCGCGCACCCGAACATCGCGCTCATCAAATACTGGGGCAACCGCGACCAGGCCTTACGGCTTCCCGCTAACGCATCGATTTCCTTCAACCTCTCCGGGCTCGAGACGACAACCCGCGTCGCCTTTGAACCGAGTTTGGCGGCCGACAGCATCGAGATTGACGGCCTGGCCGCCCAGGGGCCGGCCGCCGAGCGCGTGGTGCGTCATCTCGACCACATCCGCGCGTTGAGCGGGCAGCGTGCTTGGGCGCGGGTTCTCAGCCGCAGCAATTTCCCCGCCGGTACCGGCATCGCCTCGTCTGCCTCGGCCTTTGCCGCGCTCACCGTGGCGGCCTGCGCCGCGTCGGGCCTATCCCTTCCCGAGGATCACCTCTCACGCATCGCCCGCCTGGGCTCGGGGTCCGCGGCGCGTTCGATCCCCGACGGGTTCGTCGCCCTCGAAACGGGCGCGCGCGATGAGCAGGCCTTCGCCCATTCCCTGGCCGCCCACACCCACTGGGATCTGATCGATTGCATCGCGCTGGTCAGCCGCGAGCCGAAGTTGGTGGGCTCGAGCGAAGGTCACCGCTTGGCCGCGACCAGCCCGCTTCAGTTGGCCCGCGTGGAAGATGCGCCGCGGCGGTTTGAGTCGTGCCGGCAGGCCATCCAGGAGAAGGACTTGCTCCAACTGGCGGAGGTCGTCGAGCAGGATTGTCTGATGATGCACGCCGTGATGATGACCTCACGCCCGTCTCTCCTCTACTGGCTTCCCGCCACTGTGCGCATTCTGCATCAGGTTCGCGAGTGGCGCGCGCACGGGTTGGCGGCAGCCTTCACCGTCGACGCGGGCCCGAACGTGCATTGTCTGTGCGAAGCCGCCTCGCTCGAGCAGGTCGTCTCCCGTCTCTCTCACCTACCGGAAGTCACCCAGGTCATTGTCTGTCACCCCGCACCTGGCGCAGAGCGGATTCCCTGATCCGTTCTCGCACTGCCACGCTGCCGGATGAGAGGAGGGTGAGCGATCCGCGGCGGGCATCCCGTGCAGATCCCAAGAATCCCGAATCTCGAATGATATAATCGCGAAATCGATCCCGGATTTCGCATGAGGTCAACTCACCTATGCTCTCTCTGGTACCCGGCTGGCTGTTGACGATCTTGTTGCTGGGCGCGCTAATCCTGCTCCACGAACTGGGGCACTTCACCGTGGCCCGGCTGACCGGCGTAAAGATCGAAGAATTCGGCTTCGGCTACCCGCCGCGGCTGTTTACGCTCTTCGAACGCGGCGGAACCAAATTCACTCTCAATGCGATTCCCTTCGGAGGCTTCGTCCGCCCGGCGGGGGAGGATGATCCCAGCATCCCTGGCGGCCTGGCCAGCGCGAGCAAACGCGTTCGCGCCGCGATCTTGCTGGCCGGGGTTGGCGCCAACTTGCTGACTGCGCTGGTCGTGTTCACGATCGGATTCAAGATCGGCTGGCCGGACCGGGTGGTGATTCTCTCCGTCGTGCCGCAGGCGCCGGCTGCGGTGGCCGGCCTCGAGACGGGCGATATGGTGCTCACGGTGAATGGACGCCAGGTGCACCAGAGCGCGGATTTGGCCGAGGCCACCTACCAGCACCTCGGTCAACCGCTGATGCTCGTGATCGAGCGCGGCCAGGAACAGTTGTCGTTCGAGGTGACCCCGCGCAGCGCCTGGCCGGAAGGCCAGGGCCCGATGGGTATTGAGATGCAGGCCCAGGTGGTGGGCACGTACACCTGGTTCCAGTCGGCCGGACGATCCCTACAGACCATCGGCGAGCAAGCCTGGTTGCTGCTCACGCTCCCGGCCCGGCTCATTCAGGGTTCGATCAGCGCCAGTGAGGTGCGACCGATCGGTATTGTCGGCCTGTACGACCTGACCTCGCGCACGATTGAGACGGCGCAACAGACAAGCCAGTGGGTCATTCTTGTGCAATGGATGGGGTTGATCAGCACCGCACTGGCGCTGGGCAATCTGCTCCCCATCCCGGCTCTGGATGGCGGACGTCTTATGTTTGTCTTGCTCGAGGCGGTGCGCGGACGGCGCATCTCGCCGGATCGGGAACGTGCGGTGCATGCGCTGGGTTTTGTCATGCTGCTGGGGCTGATGATCTACATCAGCTACCTGGACCTGGTTCGCCCGGTCATCCCCCGTTGAGGCTCGTTGTGGCTAACCCCGAACGATTCGCAGCCGGCATGGGGGAACTTGGCGCAGACGACCACCGCGTTCCAGTGACCCATCTGCATTGGTTCTCCGATCTGGACACTGACCAGGCGCGCCGCTTCCGCGAGACCTTCGGCGGCTTGCCGCTCGACGCGCGGCGGCGCCTGCTGGAGCAGATGGTGGAGGCCGCCGAAGACAACGTCGAATTGGATTTTGTTGCCGTCGGGTGGACAGCGCTCGACGATGGGGACAGCGAGGTGCGCCGTCTCGGAATCGAATCGCTGTGGGAGTGCAAGGAGGCCCAACTGGGGGAGCGCTTCTTGGGCATGCTGACCGGCGACCCGGCCGAGGAGGTGCGCGCCCAGGCGGCCAGCGCGCTGGGGCTCTTCGTCATGTTGCACGATTTCGAAGAGCTGCGACCTGGGCTTGGGCGGCGGATTGAGGCGCGGCTGATGGCCGTCGTCCAGAGCGCAGCCCCCTTGGAGATTCGACGGCGAGCCGTCGAGTCGATGGGATACTCGTCGCGGACCGAAGTGACGGACCTACTACGTGCGGCGATAGCCGAGCCACAACCGGAGATGAAAGGCAGTGCCTTGTTGGCCATGGGGCGCACCGCCGACAGCCGACTGTGGGGATCGACGGTTCTCGGCGAGCTGCGCAACCTGTCTCCCGCCATCCGCTTTCAAGCCGTAGGGGCTGCGGGATCTCTTGGGCTGAAGAGTGCGGTCCCCGAATTGACCGAGCTGCTCAATGACAGCGATCGCGAGATACGCGAGCAGGCTATCTGGGCGTTGGGCGAGATCGGGGGCGAGCGGGCGCGCCGCGCCCTTGAGCGTCTGCAGCATTCGGCCAGCGCGGGCGAGCGCCAACTCATCGAGGACGCGCTTGACAACCTTGAGTTTCAGAGTGGCCTGGACGAGTTTCGTTTGCTCGACGTGGATGGAGCAGGCAAGGGCCCGCTCAATTGAGACGGGCGGCGCCCCGCAGCCATGCGGGGAGTGTGCTTCCGCAACCGAAGCACTGCGCGCCTCTTAGAGGCTGCATTTCACACGAGGTGGGTCGGCATGCCCGCCGATCGCGCGACGCTGGTCTTCGATCTCGAAACCAAGTCTCTGGCCGAAGAGGTAGGCGGCTGGGACCAAATCCACCGTCTTGGACTGTCGGCGGCCGTGGTGCTCGACACGGCCAGCGGCCTATACACCCGCTACACCGAGGCGGATGCCGGCCGGCTGATTGACCACCTGCGTTCCGCCGGCCTGGTCATCGGCTACAACATCCTGCGCTTCGACTATCGCGTGCTCGAGCCTTACGGGGGTGAGGGCCTTGCCGCACTCCCCACCATTGATCTGCTCGACCATCTGCACCGGGCGCTTGGGTTTCGCCTGCCCTTGGACTCGGTGGCCGAGGCTACATTGGGGGAGACCAAGTCCGGCGAGGGGACCTTGGCCGTGCAATGGTATCGTGCCGGGGAAATCGAGAAGGTACTCGACTACTGCCAGAAGGACGTTGAGTTGACGTGGCGGGTGTACGAACATGGCCGCACGCAGCATCAGGTGTCTTATCGCGACCGCAGCTACCGCAAACGATCCGTCAGTGTGGCCTGGTGACCGAAGATCAGAGCGGAGAGGTGGCGCCGGCGAGGATGAGCATGGAGCACTCTCACGAACGGCTGCACGCCATCGTGCAAGGCGGCGTCCAGGGAGTTGGCTACCGGGTTTTCGTTGTGCGGACGGCGGGGCCTCTCGGGCTGCGCGGCTGGGTACGCAATCGTTTCGATGGCAGCGTGGAGGTGATGGCCGAGGGCGAACGTGCTTCGCTCGAAGCCCTGGTCCGCGATCTCAAGCGCGGGCCGCGCGCGGCCTCGGTGGGGCAGGTGGCTGTGGAATGGCAGCCCGCGAGGATGGAGTTCGCTGACTTCCGAATTCGCTACGTATGATCGAGCGGGTCATGCCGCGCGGCCGCCCAGGAGCGCCGGGATCTCGCTGAGCCGGCCGTCTTCGTAGCGCCATACTTCCGACTCGTATCCGCGCGAGGCGGAAAGCGCTACACAGAAAGCCGCTGCAACGCCTGGTTCGTCGCGCAGCAGCCGCGCGTAGTCAACGTACTGCTGGCCCTTTATGCGCGAGTCGACCCCGGCCGCCGTATTGCTGTATTCGCTCACCATCAGCAGTTTCCCGGGGTGGCGTTGGCGAATGACCTCGTAGTATTTGCCACCCTGTTGCGAATGCATCTCTTCCGCGCGAGTCCAGAAGCAGTGCACGCCAATCCAGTCTGCGGCCAGGGCGGCACTGTCGGCCTGCTGAAGGAAGGCAAGAGCATCCTGGCGCAGCCCGTCCACCGTCGCGCCGGGAGCTAGGCCCGGGAAACCGAACTTGGCATCCGGGAAGCGTTGGCGCAGGCGAGTTACTGTCTCCTGGAACCAGCGGCTGAACCCGCCGCCGTCCATCCACGTGCGCTCGCACCCCTCGCTGCTCAGGTTGGGTTCGTGGTGAACCTCGAAGTAGCGGATACCCATGCGGTAGTGGCGCTGCACATCGGCTTGCACGCTTTCGACGAAGTCACTGGCCGGCACGGCCCGCGTCGCCAAGTCCCCGGCGAGGCGGACCAGAATGAACATCTGCGGATTGAGCGAGCGCATCTGCACTACGCTGGAATCGGGGGCGCTCGCGAGCAGCTTGACGGCCTCCAGGCGTGCGTGGCGCGCAGCCTGGACATCGGCCTCGGTCAGCGGGCCATCCATACGCCCGTGCGCGCCCACCAGGCACTTCTGGGCCGGCCAGGGGTAGGAGGCGGCAGGCAGCTCGGGAAGGCCCTTCGCGTTCCCGGCTCGACCCGGCCAGATCAGATAGGGAGTCGGGTCGAGGATGTCTTTCGGGTAGCGCGTCAGACCCGCTGCTGTGGCGCCGATCCTCTTCAGCGTCAGGTGAAGGTGGCTGCCGGTCGAGTTGCCGGTTGAATCCGCCAGCCCCACCCGAGCGCCCATGCCCAGGACCTGGTTGACGGAGACCAATGGGCGATTGAGATGGGCGTAGACCGTCTGGTACCCGTCGCGATGCTGGATGCGAACGTGCCGGCCATAAAGGTGGCGCCCGTGTCCATCGTGAACCTCGAACACGGTTCCTTCCGCGCAGGCATACACGTTGGCGTTGGTCGGAGCGCGTACATCCACTCCTTCATGACCCGGGAGGCCATAGCGCCGGTAAATCGCGGGGTTCGCGCCGAAGGCCTGCGTGATCACGGCGTAGTCGGTCGGCCAGCGCAACGCAAATGGAGACGTCTCTCGCCCGTACCGGTCGTTGACTGCGATCCGCATCGCCAGCAACGCCTGCAGTTCGGCGGGTGTCTTGGCCAGGAGCGGGTCGAGGCGGACCTCGGGGAAGTGCTGATTAAGCCAGGGGATGACGGCGCCATGCACCGGGTGGCCCAGGTAAGCGTTGGGCGCATCCACGACGGAGATCGTCTGGCTGGGGGCCATGTGGCGGCCGGCATTCTCGGCATCGCCGGTAATTGCCACGCCAAAGGCCATGACGTAGTCCCGCACGGCCCGGACCCAATTCCAGTAGTCCGGGCGGGGCAGAAGCAGAATCTGGTATTCGGGCATCGAAAACCCCGCGAAAAGGGCTGAAATCGCACCTGATGCAGCAGCTCCTTGGGGTGCAAATCCCAGGCCACGTTCCCGCAGGGAAACGAAGCGCCCCTGGCCGATAGCCAGGTGGTCGAGCCCCTGCAGGTCGAGCAGCTTGCCGGCCTCGACCAGTGAACGGGTGAGCGCTAGATTCTCGGGGCTGGGCGAGGGATCGCCGCTCGGATGAGTGTGAACGACGATCAGCCCGGCCGCGCTATGGCGCAGCGCCTCGCGGAACACCTCGCCGATCCGCGCCAGCGAGGTGTTGAGCGCCCCGTGGTTCATCTCAGCGAGGCGCACGAGCCGATGGCGCGTGTCGAGCCGCAAGACACGCAGATGCTCCTGATCGAGCGCGCTCATCTCGTATTCCCCGGAGGCTTGCGCCGTTGAGACAACCCTGGGCCGGTCCTCGGGAGGCAGGCTGGCCATCCGGCGGCCAAGTTCGATGGCCGCCAAGAGCGTGCAAGCTTTGGAAGGACCGACGCCGGGCAGGCGGCACAGCTCCGCCGCCACGGCGCGCTGCAATCCCGCCAGGCCTCCGATACGCTGCAAGAGGTCCTGGCCGACCTGGACGGCGCTTCGCTCGCGGGCACCCACGCGCACCAAGAGGGCGGGCGATTCCGCGCTCCTGAGGGCCGGGTGGGATGAGTCTTTCGCGAGGCCGGTCTTGGGTGGGCAGGTTGCGAATGCGGTAGGATTGGCCCCAGTCGCTCATCGTCCCCCTTTTGAATGAGCGCAGGCGCCGCCGGGCTTGGGCAGAAACGCGCTGCGCGCAATTCTCACGTGGGGTCAGGCACACACCGATCGGGGTGGGTCTCGACAGGAGGGTCCGTCGCGCCGATTCGATCGCCTCGCAAGAACCCGCCGGCCGTGGTCGAGATCTATACCGATGGCTCGGCTTCCCCCAACCCAGGTCCGGGCGGCTGGGCCGCGGTCGTGGTCGAGGCGGGTCGGCGGCGAGATCTATCCGGGGGAGAGGCCCGCACGACCAACAACCGCATGGAGTTGCGCGCCGCGCTTGAGGCGCTGCAGGTGCTGCCGCGCTCGAAACAGATACGCGTGCACACCGACTCTCAGTATTTGCGTCTGGGGATTACCGAGTATCTTGCCTACTGGGAGCGCGCGGGCTGGAAGACGCGCGCCCGGCAGCCGGTGGCCAACCAGGATCTGTGGCAGGCATTGGTGGAAGCCCTCACGGGCCGCACGGTGACCTGGGTGTGGGTCCGCGGGCATGCAGGCAACTCGCTTAATGAGGCAGCCGACAAGCTTGCACAGAAGGCCGCTTCGCGCTACCGGGAAACCCCCGCCCCAGCCCGCGCCCATGCCGGCGGATGCAACGCCTACCTGGGAGCCTCGGCCTCGACCCTGCATGCGCGTTGGGCGGCCGTGCTGGAGTGCCACGGAGCCAAAACCGCCGTCTCGGGAGAAGCGTCCGGCTCGACGGCTAACGCGCTGATCTTGCATGCGGCGCTTTGCGCGCTGCGCCACTCGGCAAGCGATACGCCGCTGACGGTGCACGCCTCGGCGCGCTACCTGGTGGATGGCGTCACGCACAGCCTGCGCCGCTGGCGCGCCAATGGCTGGCGTACGACCGCCGGCAGCGCAGTCCGGCATCGTGAACTGTGGGAGGCGATTGCGCAATTGATCGCGAACAGAGAGGTGCGCTGGGTGTGGGAGGCGTCCTCATCCCTGCTTGAGGAAGCGGAGGCACTCGCCGCTGGCCGGCGGGGCAAGCGGCTTTGAGGCAGGATGATCCGTCAGCTCTCGCTCGCGGCCGGAGCGCGCTCCGGCGCGTCGTCGATCATATCGAGTATGGAAGTCAGCTCGCCTCGTTCAAAGAGCGCCCGGAACGTCTCCACCAGGAATGGATCCCACTGCGAGCCGGCGCCATCGCGCAACTTCAGCAGCGCTTCCTCCGCCGTGTGCGGCGTCGAGTAGGGGCGCCAGGTCGTCAGGGCGTCGAACGCATCGGCCACCGCCATCAGGCGTCCCTCGATCGGTATCTCGGTTCCCGTCAATCCGCGTGGATAGCCTGACCCGTCCCAGCGTTCGTGGTGCGCCAGGACGTAGGGGATGGCCGGGCGCAGGTGTTCCACCTGGTCCAGCATGTGAGCGCCATTCTCCGTGTGTTTGCGCATTAGCAGCCACTCGTCCTCGGTCAGCGGCCCCGTCTTGTTGAGCAGGGCGTCGGGGATCGATAGCTTGCCCAGGTCGTGCAGCAGCGAACCGAAGTCGAGAACCGCCAGCGCTTCGTCGTCCCAGTCCAAGGCGCGCGCCAACGCCAGGGCGTAACGCCGCACGCGTTCGACATGGCGGCCGGTGTATAGATCGCGCGCCTCAACCGCCTTGGCCAGGAGGATCACCGTCTGCAGGTGGGCTTCACGGGTTCCGGCCAAGTGCACCACGCGCCAGCGGTCGAGCCGCGCGCGCACGGCGTTGATCAACTCTTGCGCACCAAACGGTTTGGGGAGGAAGTCGTCGGCCCCCAGCTGGCGGGCCGTGTCCATGTCGGCCCGCGAGGAGCGGGCGCTGACGAATAGGAAGGGCAGGGGTAACCCGGCTTGCTCCTTGCGCATCTGGTCGAGCATATGGAACCCGTCCATCTCGTCCATCATCACATCGGAGATGACCAGGTCCGGCGTTTGGCCGCGGAATCGTTCCAGGCCTTCCCGGCCGTTGTGGGCGGTCGTCACCTGGTAGCCCGCATCCTCCAGGATGAGGGCCATGCCTTCAACCAGGCTGCTATCGTCCTCGACGATCAGGATGCGCGGCTTCACGCACTCACCTCAAAACGGAATGAGCCCTCCGATTATACAGCGGACGGCTCAGCCAATCTGTGCGAAATGGTTGTCGGCTACTTGCGTTCGGCCAGCGGAGGGTAGGGCTCGCTTTCGGGCCCGACGTACACAAAGCGCGGCCGGAAGAGGCGGTTATCTTGGCGCTGCTCCCAGGCATGCGCTACCCAACCGGCGCTGCGACCCACGGCGAACAACGGGGTGAACATGGAGGGGTCGATTCCCAGAGACGCCATGACCACGCCCGAGAAAAAATCCACGTTGGGCCAGATGCCCTTCTGACCGAACTTCTCGACCATGGTCTTTTCGATTTTTTCGGCCATGACCTGCCAGCGCTCGGTGCCGGCGCGGCGGGTCACCTCGCGCGCGTAGCCCCGCAGGATGGTGGCACGCGGGTCCATCGTCCTATACACCCGATGGCCGAAGCCCATGATCTTCTTCTTCTGGGCCATGGCCTCGTCGAGCCAGGCCGCGACGCGCTCCGGGCGGCCGATGCTCTCGAGCATCTTCATCACCTGCTCGTTCGCCCCGCCGTGCAGCGGGCCCTTAAGTGCGGCGATCCCCGCGACCACGGCCGAGTACATGTCGGCCAGGGTGGATTGGACGACCAGTGCGGCGAAGGTGCTGGCATTGCCCTCATGGTCAGCGTGCAACATCAGCAGCACGTCCATCAGGCGCGCTTCGAATTCGTCGGGCAGGCGGCCCATCATCATATAGAAGTAATCGGCGGCATGGCTGAGATCGCTGCGCGGATGCACGATTGGCTGGCCGCTCCGAACGCGCCCGATCGCCGCCGCAACAGTGGCCATCTTGGAGGTGATCGCGATCGCCTGTGCCGGATGGGTCTCGGGGGTGTCTTCTTCGGCATGCTCGTCGAAGACTGCCAGCGCCGAGATCGCCGTGCGCAGGACGGTCATCGGATGAACCCCGCGCCGGGCGGCATGATCGCGGACGAGGGCATAAACCTCCTCGGGGATCTCGCGATCCATCTGCATGCGCCCGGTGAACTGGGCCAGCTCGGGGGCCGCCGGCAGCCGGTCGTAGAGAAGGAGGAAGAGCACTTCTTCGAAAGTGGATTTCTCGGCCAACTCCTCAATCGGGTGTCCGTGGTAGACCAGGCGGCCGCCCAGGCCATCGACGTAACTCTTGGTGCTCTCGGCCGCGATGACTCCCTCCAGGCCTTTGGAGAAACTGATTTCGCCGGGGCGGGCGATGAGTTTTATTTCTTCACTGTAGGTTGTCATGAGAAACTCCACTGCGAGATAGGGATAAGACCGGAAGGCCGGGCGGGGCTCTCAGGCGCTCAGCCGTTCGAGAGTGGCCAGGCTTTCGCGCACCAGCGCCGCCGAGATGGCCAGCGCCTGCTTTTCCGTTGCGTCCAGCGGGACTTCGACGACCCGCTCCACGCCCGAGCGGCCGAGCTGCGTCGGCACGCCAAAGTACATGTCGCGCAAGCCGTACTCACCCTCGAGCATCGCGGAACAGGGGAGGATGAGGTGCTTGTCCTTAAGGATGGCATCCACCATTTGGGCTACGGCGGCGGCCGGGGCGTAGTAGGCGCTGCCTGTCTTGAGCAGGTCAACGATCTCGCCCCCGCCTGTGCGCGTCCGGTCAACGATCGCCTGCAGACGGTCGGGGGCCAGCATCTCTAACAGCGGCACGCCCGCCACGTTGGAATGGCGCGTGAGCGGAACCATCTCGTCGCCGTGGCCGCCCATCACGTAAGTGTGGACGTTCTCGACGCTCACCCCGAGTTCCATGGCGACGAAGGCGCGCATGCGAGCCGAATCGAGAATGCCTGCCTGACCGACCACCCGCGCCTTGGGAAAGCCGCTACGTTTGTAGGCCAGATAAGCCATCGTGTCGAGCGGGTTGGTGAGCACCACCAAAATGGCCTTGGGCGAGTGGGGCACCGAGTTGTCGATCGCGCCGCGAACGATGGCGGCGTTGATGGTCAAGAGGTCTTCGCGGCTCATGCCCGGCTTGCGCGTCGCCCCGGCCGTGATCACGATGATATCGGAGCCGGCCGTGTCAGCGTAGTCATTCGTTCCGCGTACGCTCACATCGCTCGAGATGATCGGCAGCGCCTCCTGCAGGTCGAGCGCCTTGCCCTGGGGCATGCCTTGCATGATGTCCAGGAGCACGATATCGCCCAGCTCCTGAGCCGCCAGCCAATGCGCGGTGGTCGAGCCGGTGAATCCCGCGCCGATAATTGTGATCTTGGGCCGCATGCAGGCCTCCTTCGCCGGGTGCTGTTCCAAGGTGGGATGATCTCGTGAGTAGAGGATGCTACTCTCGGGACGCGAGCGGGCACGAGCCGCCCCAGCTCGCAGTGATCGAGTTTATGACCGACACAACCTCACACGATGCATCGTCCAAGTCAGTGGGTCATGAAGCATCGACCCACGGGCGATCCTTCGCGACCACGCGCCGAAGAGCCCGCGCAGTTTACCACACGCTGCCCGCGTATCGAATGCTATAATCGAACTCTTACTTCTTACCTCGGCCGGCCCACGGCCCTAGAAAGCCCGAGCGCGCTGCTCCCATGAAGAACCTGAAATCGATTGCCTGTCTGGACCTGGAGACGACAGGCCTCAGTCCAGAACGCGACTCGGTCATTGAAATCGGCGTCGTGCTGTTTCGCGGCGAGCGCGTCGAGGGCGAGTGGAGCACGCTGGTCAACCCCGGGCACCCCATCCCGCGCGCCATCACCGACCTCACCGGGATCACAGACGCGATGGTGGCCGAAGCGCCCCGTCTCGACCGGGCGCTCGCCAAATTGGAGTCGTTTGTCGGAGAACGGCCGATCCTCGGCCAGAGCATCGGTTTCGACCTGGGCTTTCTCCAACGCCATGGGCTGTTCAAGTTCAACCCGGCTTACGATACGTACGATCTGGCCGCGGTTCTCCTGCCCACGGCCCCGCGCTACAACCTGGGGGCGCTGGCCAGCGCCCTCGGGGTGATCTTGCCGGCCACCCACCGCGCCCTGGATGATGCCCGCGCCACTCGGGCCGTGTTCCTGCGGCTGCTCGAACTCGCGGCGGAACTGTCACTCGACCTATTGGCCGAACTGGTACGGCTCAGCCAGAATCTGGAATGGGGCGGCGGGCAGCCGCTGGAGGATGTCCTGGGCGAGCGCCTGCAGGCACACGAGGCGATCGGGCCGCTGACCCCACCCGCGCTCTTCAACCTCCCTGCGCTGCGGCCTTCCGAGTCACCGGACTTGTCGCCGGCCAGCGAACCCTCGCCTTTGACTATTGATGAGGTGGTGGCCACGCTCGACGCCGGCGGTGCACTCGCCTCGCGTTTCCCCGGCTACGAGCGGCGCACCCAGCAACTGGAGATGACCGCCGCCGTCGCCCGCGCGCTGAGCGAAGGGCGGCACCTGCTGGTTGAAGCCGGCACGGGCACGGGCAAGAGCCTGGCCTATCTCGTTCCGGCAGTTCACTGGGCCGTGCGTAACGGCTTGCGGGTTGTCGTATCGACCAACACCATCAACTTGCAGGACCAGCTCATCCACAAAGACGTCCCCGACCTGCAAGCTGCGCTCAACCTCGATTTCCGCGCCGCCGTTCTGAAAGGCCGTGCCAACTACCTGTGCCCGCGCAAACTTGAGGTCGCGCGACGACGCGGCCCCGAGACGCCTGAAGAGATGCGCGTACTGGGAAAAACCTTGGTTTGGCTGCGGCAGACAACGACCGGCGACCGCGGCGAGCTCAATCTAAGCGGGCCGGCCGAACGCATGGCGTGGGACCGTCTTTCGGCTCAGGATGAGCAGTGCACTCTCGAGACGTGTCAAACGCTCGGACATGGGACGTGTCCGTTCTACCGTGCGCGCGTGGCCGCGGAGAGCGCGCACGTGCTGATCGTGAATCACTCGCTGCTGGTGGCCGATATCGCCGCAGAGAACCGGGTGCTGCCCGAGTACGACTACCTGATCGTAGATGAAGCCCATCATCTCGAGAGCGCAGCTACCGACGGGCTGGCCTTCCATCTTTCGCAGCCGGATTTCGATCGCGTGCTGCGCGAGCTTGGCGCCTCGCGCAGCGGCCTGCTGGGTGCGCTGGCCACGCTGGCGCGGCGATCTCCCGCCTGGGCCGGCGAAGTCGATCTGCACAGGCAGCTCGACCGCCTGGGCGAGGGCGGGGAACGCTGCCAGAGCGATGGGCGCACGCTGTTCGAGACGCTGCGGCGCTTCATCGATAATCAGCTCGAATCGCCCATCGGCGAATACGGCCTCGACTTCCGGTTGCTGCCGTCGACGCGCTCTCTCCCGGGGTGGGAGGAAGTGGAGATTGCGTGGGAAAACCTGCGCGGCGCACTCGACGAAGTGCGGCGGATCACCTCTGCCCTCGGCGATCGGATGACGGGAACCGCAGGCGGGGCCACTGAAGGGGATGACCTGGCCTCCGGCTTGCTCGGATGGGCGCGGCGGGCGCAGACTCTGATGAGCCAGATGAATCAGGTCTTCGCCGAACCCTCGCCGTTGATCATTAACTGGGTGGGAATTCAATCCGAGCGCCTGACGATGTCGCTGCATGCCGCCCCGCTGCACGTGGGTCCACTTGTCGAGCGTCATCTCTGGCACCAGAAGGCGGCCATCATCATGACTTCGGCGACCCTTACCGCGGCGGGCGAGTTCGATTATCTGATCCAGCGCCTGAACGCCGATGAGGCCGATACCCTGGTCGTGGGCTCACCCTTCGATTATGAACACTCGGCGTTGGTCTATCTGGTGTCCGACATCCCTGAGCCCAACGATGCGCGCGGGTATCAGCGCGGAGTCGAGCAGGGGTTGATCGGGTTGTGCAAGGCCAGCCGCGGACGGGCACTGGTTCTGTTCACTTCTTATGCACAACTGCGCCAGACTCATCAGGCGATCGCTGCGCCGCTGGCGCGGGCGGGGGTCACCGTATTCGAGCAGGGCGAGGGCGCCTCGCGCCACTCATTGCTCGAATCCTTTCGCGCCAGCGATCAAGCCGTACTGCTCGGCACACGTTCCTTCTGGGAGGGTGTGGATGTTCCCGGTCAGGCGCTTTCGGTTGTGGCGATTGTACGCTTGCCGTTTTCCGTGCCAAGTGACCCGATCGTGGCGGCCCGCTCCGAAACCTTCGATGACTCGTTCTCGGAATACTCGCTGCCGGAGGCCATCCTGCGTTTCCGCCAGGGGTTCGGGCGGTTGATTCGCACGCGCACCGACCGCGGGCTGGCCGTCGTGTTCGATCGACGGATCCTCACCAAATCCTACGGCCGCTATTTCACCAACTCGCTGCCGGACTGCAAGATCGAACAAGGCACACTGCGCGACTTGCCGCAACGCGCGCAGTTGTGGCTGGGCGAGTGAGGGTGATGCAGGTCGGTGGGATGGCCCTCAGCGGAGACGACAAACCAGGCATCCGATGAGTGTCGTCAAGAACCGCTCGTGGCTGCGCACGACCTCATTCGCGGCTCTGGGCAGCGGATTGATGCTGCTGGCGGTGGCTGGAGCCGTAGGCCTCGGGCGCCTGTCCAGTTCACAAGAGCAGCCCTCGGCCGTACCCATCGAAGCCGATTACCCTGCGCCGGAGTTGAGCTTTGTCGATCTCGCCGATCGGCGGGGGTCGCTTTCGGACTTCCGGGGCCAGGTGGTTCTGGTCAACCTTTGGGCAACCTGGTGTCCGCCGTGTCTTGCGGAAATGCCGGTGCTTGCGGCGGCCGCCCGCGATCATGCCTCGCTAGGGTTGGTGGTGCTGGCCCTCAACCAAGGTGAATCGCGACCGGTGGTGAGCGACTTTGTCGAGCGCTCCGGTCTGGCATTGGTGGTTGGTCTCGACCCGCACGAGGAGGCGATGCGCCTGCTGCGCACCTCGGCGCTGCCTTCTTCTTACTTGGTGGATGCGCAGGGCCAGGTGCGCCTGGCGTGGTTCGGGGCTATCGACCGGGACCACCTGGAAGCCGCATTGGCCCGCGTGGGGGATGTGGGAGGCGTACCGTGAATGCCGCCGCGCTGTGGAAGAGCGGTCTCTCGTTTGAAGGGACGGCCGATTCGGGGTTTCGCATCCCGCTCGGGGCTGCCGCCGACGTGGGCGGCGCCGAGGACGGGTTCCGCCCCATGGAGCTCATGGCCCTCAGCTTGGCCGGGTGCACGGCGATGGACGTGATTTCCATTCTGCACAGGAAGCAGCAGGCGGTCACGGCCTTCGAGGTGCGGGTGGAGGGCCAGCGCGCCGCCGAACATCCGAAAGTCTTCACGCGCATGGTGATCGAATATCGCGTGCGCGGACAGGGCATCGACCCGCAGGCCGTACACCGGGCGGTGGCGCTCTCGCGGGACAAGTATTGCCCGGCCCAGGGTATGCTTGCCAAGCTCGTGCCGATCGAGCACCGCGTGCTCATCGAGCAGGATCCGCCGGGTGGCTAGATCGGCAGGGTGGGGTAGGCAAGGCGTGAATCCAAGGGACTTCGTGCGATGGCCGAACGTCTGCTGATCACGGGAGCGACCGGCTTCATCGGGCGGGCCATCTGCCAGGTCTTTTCGCGGCGGGCCTACGACTTGCGCCTTCTTCTCCGGCCCTCGCGATCTATCCGGGGTCTTCCGCCGGGGCGCTCGGAGGTTGCGGTCGCCTCGCTTTCCGATGCCCGCTCTCTGCGGGCGGCCTTGGTGGGCGTCCAGACCATCATTCACCTGGCCTCGGCCGAAGGTGAGCGCCGGCGGCGCGACCTGCTTGCCACCGATGTGGAAGGAACGGCGCTGCTTGTCGAGCAGGCCCGCCTGGCCGGCGTCCGGCGAGTGGTCTACCTCAGCCACATCGGTGCCAGCCGCATCTCGGCTTTTCCCTTCCTCCAGGCCAAGGGAATCGCCGAACAGATCCTGCTTGAGAGCGGCCTGCCCACCTGTATCTTGCGCACCTCCTCGGTTTTCGGCCCCGAGGATTCATTCACCAACGTGATCGCCATGGCCGCCAGCGCCGTGCCGGTGGCGTTCTTCGTGCCACAGGGCCAGCCTTTGTTGCAGCCGTTGTGGGTGGGTGACTTGGTTGCGGCGATCGACCTGGCGCTGCGCCAGGAGATGGGCTTTGGGCAGGTGCTCTCGATCGGGGGACCCGAGCACCTCACGATTGACGAAGTAGTGCAAACGGTGTTGGCCGCGTGCCGCCGCTCGCGAGTTCTGGTGCGGGTGTGGCCGCCCTACCTGCGCCTGGGTGCCACCATGCTTGACGCACTCCTGCCGTACTCGCCGCTGACTCCTTACTGGATCGACTACCTCGCCGTGAACCGCACCTGCGAGGCGAACGCCTTGGCGCGTTGGTTCGGCATTCGGCCGGCCCGGCTTGCGGATCGGCTCGACTACTTGGGCCGTGGTCGAGGCCTGCGTGGACTGATGCGTTTCATCTGGCGCGGTCCGCTGGCCCTCTCCGCTGGATGAGCTGCGGAGCTTCTCCGGCTGGTTGACAAGCGAAGCCTCCGCCCCCACAATGTGAGACCGGCACGCGCCCCCAACCCCGGGGCGCCGCGAAATGAGGCTGGGAAGGATCCAGGCATGCGACTTGAATCGGTCGAACTCCATCACATCCGCATGTCCCTGCGCGAGCCGTTCGAAACCTCTTTCGGTGTCACTCGTGAGCGGGAGGCGGTGTTGGTTCGAGCCTGCGCCCGGGGTGCGGAGGGCTGGGGCGAGTGTGTTGCCGGCCAACGGCCGGACTTCTCCTATGAGACCGCCCGCACGGTGTGGCACGTGCTGACCGACTTTCTTGTCCCCGCCGCCCTTGCGACCGAAGTGGAAGAACCGCAACAACTGCGGCGGGTGCTGGACGGAGCTCGCGGGCATCCCATGGCCAAAGCCGGACTCGAGGCCGCAGTATGGGATTTGTTCGCGAAGCAGGCCGGGCACTCGTTGGCCCACTACCTGGGTGGAACGGGCAACCGGGTAGCGGTGGGTGTCTCCATCGGCATTCAAGAAAGCACGCCCGCGTTGCTGCGGGCGGTGGAAGAGTACGTGCGCCGCGGGTACGCCCGGGTCAAGGTCAAGATCAAACCCGGCCGAGACGTCGAGGAGGTGCGCGCTCTGCGCAAGGCGTTCCCGGGGCTCGCATTGCAGGTGGACGCGAATGCAGCCTATTCACTTGCGGACCTGCCGGTGTTCAAAGCGCTGGACGAATTCGACTTGGCGATGATCGAGCAGCCGCTGGGGGCGACGGAACTGACCGATCACAGTCGACTGCAGGCCCAACTGCGGACGCCGGTCTGCCTGGACGAGAGCATCGGCGATGCCGCCAGTGCCGGGGCCGCACTCGATGTGGGCGCCTGCCGCATCATCAACATCCAGCCCGCCCGAGTTGGAGGGTTGGGTGAGGCGCGCCGCATCCACGATCTGTGCGCGCAGCGCAGCGTTCCGGGATGGTGCGGTGGCATGCTCGAAACGGGGATCGGGCGCGCGGCCAGTGTCGCTCTGGCCACGCTGCCCAACTTCCGGCTGGCGGCGGACCTTTCGGCTTCAGATCGATACTACGCCGAAGACCTGATCGAGCAGCCCTTCGTACTCAACAGCGACAGCACGCTGACCGTCCCTGCCGGACCGGGGATCGGCGTCGACCTGCGATGGGATCGGCTGCGTCGGGTCACGCTGCGGCGCGCCCTTCTTAGGGAGTAAGCCACTGCAGCGCGTACGCGCCGGCGAAGGCGAACGCCAGCATCTTGAGCGTCTTGCCGATCCAACAATAAAAAAGGAACTTGTGCACGGGCATCCGCAGGATGCCCGCGATGATTCCTGCCACGTCGAAGACCGGATTGGGGATAAAGGCCAGCACCATGATCGTCAACGCCCCGTAGCGGCGCATCAGATGTTCCAGGCGCTCGACGCGTGATGTTCGCTCGAGCACCGCGCGCCCGGAGAACCCCGCCAGGTATCCGGAGAGTTCGCCCAACGCCGCGCCCGCCCCGGCCGCCAATGCCACCGGTAACGGGGGAAACACCGCTCCCATGCTGAAGACGAATGCCACGCCCGGCGCGGGCAAGAAGAGGGTGGCATTGGCGAGAATCGATAGCAGGAAGATACCCGGGTAGCCGTACACCGCCAACTGCGCGGCGTGGTCGCGAATGGAGAAGATGTAGAGCGTAATGCCGATCACGGCCGCCAGGCTGAGCAGGCGCGCCACGGTCAGCCAGATACCGCTGAGGCCCTTGCGGGTGTTCATGGTTGAACGGTCGTTGTGCGCACCCACCGAGCTCCTGCGGCTTCACACGCGGCCCGAATGGCCGCGGCCTGGTGTGCCTCACCCAGCGCAATAATGTTCCCCCCCATGCCCGCGCCTGTAAGTTTGGCACCCAGCGCGCCGGCACGGCGCGCGGCTTGCGCGATTCGCTCGAGCCCAGCGGTAGAAACCCCGAGCATCTCGAGCAAGTCCTGGTTGCGGTTCATCAGAACGCCGACCCGCGCCAAGTCACCTTCCGCCAGCGCCGCCAGCGACTGACGCGCGCAGGCCCCAATCTCATCGAACAGGCGCTCGAAGGTGGGCGTATCCCGTTGCCACGCATCGCGAACAACCCCGACGGCCACGCGTGTCTGGGTGCGTACTCCGCTGTCGGCGATCGTTAGGTCGAATGGGGCACCGAGATCTAGTGGTTGCGGGGGTGTGCCGCGGACGAAGACAATCAGCCGCTCGAGGGCGATGACCGAGTTGTCAATGCCGGAAGGCGTGCCGTGATAGACGGCTTCCGCCTCGAAAACGATGGCCGAGACCTGTGCCGGAGCGAGGTCGACGCCGTGCGCGGAAGCCAATGCCCGCACGATGGCTGTGGTCACGGCAGCGCCGGAGCCGAGCCCGGAGGCCACCGGAATTTCGGACGTGATGCGCAGCGTGCCCTGGCGCACTTCGAGGCCCAGCCGCTCGCAGACAATTCGCAGTGTTTCCCTGAGCGGGTGGCCAACGGAAAGTGCCGCGAGCGGCGAGGTCACGTCGATCTGCGGCGCGTCGAGCGAAATGGGGAAGTTTCCGGGCAGGTATTCGGCGCGGGCGCGTAGGCCGGGCAGAGGCAGAGCCACGGCCGGGCGCCCGTAGACGACCGCGTGCTCGCCGAACAAAATGACTTTGGCGCACGCGGTGGCCGAGAAGCTCATCGCTGGAGGTAGAGGATGCCCATGGCGGACACCGCCCACAACACCACGCCGGCCTGCAGCGGGCGATCCATCATGACGATTTCCTCGGGTGCGCCGCCAGCCTTTTCCACCTGGATGAGGTACAGGTAGCGGAAGATGCTGTACACCACAAAGGGCACCGTCAGCATCATCGAATGATTGGCGGGCAGGTTGGGCGCCGAAAAGGTATACAGCGAGTAGGCGACGATCGTCGCCGCCGACACGATCTGAATGTAGCTGTCGAGCAAGGGGAGGGTGTACCCATCCAGCACGCGGCGGTGATTAGAGGCCTCGTCGACCAACAACGCCAGCTCGGCGCGGCGCTTGCCGAAGCTGATGTACAGCGCGAGGAGGATCGTGCATACGTACAGCCATGGCGAAAACCGTTCGACCTCGATCAAGGTCACCCCGGCCGCCACGCGGATGACAAACCCCGCAGCCACCGTCAAGGCATCCACGATCGGCACGTGCTTGAGCGCGAAAGAATAGGCCAGGTTGAGCAGCAAGTAGCCGAAGACAAGCCATCCGAGAACCGGGTTCAACAAGAACGCCAGGGCGACGGAGAGCGGGCCGAGCACCGCCGACACGGCCAGCGCCAGGGCCACTGAGATCTCGCCCGCGGCGATCGGCCGCTTGCGCTTGTCGGGGTGCAGCCGGTCCTGGTTGCGGTCGGCGACGTCGTTGATGAGGTAGACCACGCCCGACGCCAGGCACAGCAGCACGAACCCGCCCGCGGTACGCAACAGCGCATCCAGATGCAGTATTTGCCGGTCGAAGCCGAGCGCGGCGAAGATGAAGATGTTTTTCGGCCACTGACGCGGCCGCATGCTTTTGAAGAGGAGGCGCAGCGTCTGCATGCTAGACCTCCTCGATCAGGCGCGACAGCACCTGACGGACGGAGGCCGCCCGCGTACCGACGCAGGGCAATGCGGCGCCCTCCGCTCCGGGCGCCACCGCCTGCTGCACTGTGCGCAGCGAGGCAGCCCCGGGGATGTCCTGCTTGTTGGCCGCAACCATGAAGGGGACTCCGAGCGCGGCAAACCGCGCGAGCAGCTCGCGCGCACCGGCGAAGCTTCCGGGCGCGGTCGAATCCACGATCAATAGCACCGCATCGGTTTCCGCGGAGAGAATATCCCACATGAAATCGAATCGCTCCTGGCCGGGTGTGCCGGTCAGGTGCACCACAGTGTCGCCCAGCGTGACCCGGCCGTAATCCATGGCCACGGTGGTATGGTCCTTGCCGTCACCCCCCACGCGAGTCAACCGCCGCTCGGTGGAGACGACTTCGATTTCGGAAATGGTCCGCACCAGGCACGATTTGCCCGCTCCAAAAGGTCCGGTCACGAGTACCTTGACGTGTCGGGTCATTCCTGCTCACTTCTCTGCCGGAGGTGCCGCGACGCTGTCCTCGCGACGGAAATCGAAAAAGCGGTATCCCACACCGTGCTCGGTGAGAATGTAGAGCGGGTGGGAGGGATTCTTTTCGAGCTTCTGCCGCAGATAGTTGATGTACAGGCGCAGGTAATGCGTCTCGCCGCGGTATTCATAGCCCCACACTTTGGCCAGCAGCTGGTCGTGGGGCACCACCCAACCCGCGTTCTGCACCAAATGATAAAGCAAGCGAAATTCGGTCGGACGCAAGCGCACCAGCTTGCCCTCGACCCACACTTCGCGCCGGTCGAAATCCAGGCGCAACCGCTCGTCGATCACCAGCGGGCCGGTTGCGCCGGGCTGCGGGCCCTCCAGCCGGCGCAACACGGCGCGGATGCGGCTGACGAGTTCGCGCGGGCTGAAAGGTTTGGTGACGTAGTCGTCGGCACCCATCTCCAGGCCGCGCACGCGTTCGTTCTCCTCGCCCTTGGCCGTGACCATGATGACCGGCACGCTGGAAAACTCACGCATCATTCCCAGCACTTCGAAGCCGTCCAGGTCGGGCAGCATCACGTCCAGCAAGACCAGGTCGGGCAGGTCGTTGCGCAGCCGCTCAAGCGCCTGGGTGCCGCTTGACGCCTCCGAAACCTGGAAGCCGTCGTGCTCCAGGTTCAGGCGGATGAAGCGAACCATGCGCGGTTCGTCATCGACCACCAGGATGCGTCGGCGCGGCGTCGCAGGCATCGTGCTACTCGCGCACAAACGTCACCAGCCGCTCCTCGGCCTCGCCCGGCAGGACCTCGATGAAGGCGACGCGGCTGGCTGCCCAAATCACGGTGGAGACGTTCTCCTGCAAGTAGGGCAGGTCCTTGCCGTCGCGTCGGCGCGGGTGATGGACGGTGAGGAAGGTGGCCGTGGCAGGCGGCATGTCGTCCATCTCCGCCATCACCGCCTCCTCGTTGACCAGATGCACCAGCACGGTGATCGACATCCGCGCCTCCGGGGCTAGACCTTGCGGAACACCTGGACCTTGAGGCTGCCCAGGCTGATCGTATCGTTCTCGCTGAGCGGCATGGGTCTCTCGGGGGTCAAACGCGTGCCGTTGAGGAAGGTGCCGTTGGCACTCCCCAGGTCTACCACCACAAGCGAATCCCCCTCGTAGCGCAGGTGGCAGTGCAGCCGTGAGACGCCCTTCTCGTGGGCACCGTAGCGGTTGAGG
This sequence comes from uncultured Anaerolineales bacterium, assembly GCA_964353865.1. Taxonomy (GTDB): domain Bacteria; phylum Chloroflexota; class Anaerolineae; order Anaerolineales; family RBG-16-64-43; genus RBG-16-64-43. The sequence continues at coordinate 50,167 of CAYGXJ010000004.1, forward strand.
TCGATATCTGGCAGGATGGCCTGGGTTGGTTCCGCCCGGCCCAGAATGTAGTCCTGCTGGCCGCGCAGCGGAATGGCAACCGTACTGCCCATCACCCGCACGGCAATCGAATCCTGGCGGGTGAGCAGGGCCGGGCCTTGAGTTGGGCGAGGCTTGGTGGTGATTTCTTCGGCCTCGTCGACGGGCAAGGAGACGGTCGGTGAGGCGGCGTCCTCATCCACCATCAACCCGCACTCGGGGCAGAAGAGCGTGCCCAAAAAGAGGGAGGCCTTGCAACGCTGGCAGGTGATCACCGCGGCCCCTCCGCGTGCGCTTCGAGCAGCGCGCGCGTCCCATACTTGACCCGCTTCTGCCCGCGCTCGGTCAGCTTGTGATCTTGGGCCAGCGCTTCGGCCTCGGCGATCACCGACTGCGCGAGTTCTCCTTGCCCGATCTCCAGCAGCTGGGTCGCCAGGCGGTTGAGCCGCCGCGTGCCCAGTTCGGCGTCGCCCGAGCGTGCGTCGGCCAGCGCCTTTTCCTGCAAATGATACAGGTTCACGCTGCGGGCCGCGGTGAGCAACTGGCCCGAGATCGGCGCGGGCGCGGCCTCTTTGAGCACCGGGAATGACAGCGCCAACGAGGACTTGAGGTGCAGGTTGGTCTGCGCTAGGTGCGCGCTAAAATGCATCGTGCACACCTCGAAGGAAGCCAGCGGCTCGGGGATGGTGGAAACGACGAACTGCAACAACAGCGACAGACTTGTGCCGCTGAAGAGCGATCCCAGGCGCAGCGTCGTCCCCCCGGGCAGCGGCGTGGGCGCGGGCGAGGTGCGGAAGGACGACTGTAGCATGACGCCCGGCGCAGGATCGATGGCCAACGAGATCTGGTCGGCGTAGACCAGCCCTAGTTCGCGGAACTTCTGTTTGAGCATCCGGTTGAGGGTGGAGACGTCCTCGATGTAGACCGCTTGGCCGCCCGTCTTGGAGGCCAACGCATCCAGGAAGATGTCGTTCCACGCTTCGCCCACCCCGATGGCCGTAATCTCGATTCCTTCGAGCGCGGCTTCGTCGGCCAAGTCCATGCAAGCTTGCTCATCGCCATAGGTGCGGCCGTCGGTGATCAGAATCAGGTGGTCTATGGTTCCGCCGACCGCCCCACGGCGTACCTCTTCCATGCCGGCCCGCAGCCCCTTGAGAATCTCAGTGGCACCGCTGGTCTGGATTTCCGAGAGGCGGCTGTTGGCCGCGGTCGGAGAGAGGTGGGCATCGGAGGGGATGAGGAGTTCGGCCTTGTCGCTGAAAGTCACCAGGCCGAAACGGTCTTGCGGGCGAAGCAGGCGAATGACTTCGACCGCCGACGAGCGGGCGGTATCCAGGCGCTCGCCGGTCATGGAGGTCGACCGGTCAAGCACCAGGCACATGTTCAGTGGCGGGGCGGGCAACGCGTCGTCGCGCGCCGGCGGGCGGACCGCGATGTGCGTGTAGAGGACCTGCGCCTCGGTGTGCACTTGCAGCGCAGTCCGGCTGTGGTTGAGGTCGACGACGAACGGCTCGGCCGGGGCAGCGCTAGTCATCGCAGGCCTGCCAGCTCCACACAAATGACGGAGATGTTGTCGGGTCCGCCGGCGGCGTTCGCGAGTTGCACCAGCGCATCGCACGCGGCTTGGGGTGTGTCGCTGTTGGCCATCGTCTCCTGGATGCGCGCATCGTCCAGCGGGCCCCACAGGCCGTCGGAGCACAACATCAGACGCGCCCCCGGCTCCCAGGGCAGGGTCAGGAACTCCGGCTCGAGTTCGTCTGTCTGCCCGATGGCGCGCAGCAAGACATTGCGCTGAGCGAAGCGGGTTGCTTCATCCGGGGTGATCTGGCCGATGTCGATCAAACGCTGCACCAGCGAGTGGTCGCGGGTGACCTGCTGGATCTGCGGCCCAACCATGTAAGCGCGGCTGTCGCCAACGTGGGCCAGGAACAGCTGGTTAGAGAACATCAGCGCCGCGGTGAGGGTCGTGCCGCTGCCCGGGAAGTGGCGCAGCACCGACTGATTGGCCGCGATCATTGCCCCTTGCAGTATCTCTTGGATGGATAACTGCTCCTCGCCGCCCGATCCGCCGAGCCAGAGTGTGGTGAAGTGGGTCAGCACGTGGCGGGCGAAAGTTTGCGCGGCCAAGCGGCTGGCGCGCTCGCCCAGCTCGTGCCCGCCCATGCCGTCGGCCACAAGGAACAGGCCGAAGTAGGGCAGGGTGCTGTCGGCCTGCTGCAGCCCGGTGAGCGCGATGAGCGAATCCTCGTTGGCGGTGCGCACACGGCCAACGTCGTGACCGATGCCCACGTGGAATATCGGCGGTCCGCTCGAGAGCGCCGCCGTCTTCTCGGACCCGGGGGCGTCGGCGGATGGGGGTGGTGTGTCGGGAGACAAGGATGCAGCCTCGGCTGGTTTAGACATTGGCTGAGAGCGCGTAGAGCGTGTGGTCGCTCGAACCGAAAAAGACACAGGTCTCATTGGCCGCGGGAGCACCCGTGATGGGGCCGCCGCTCTTGAATTTCCATCGCAGGCGGCCGCTGGCCAACTCTAGACAGTATAGATAGCCGTCGACTGAGCCGCAATAGACAAGTCCCTTGTGAATAAGTGGCGTCCCGGTGACCTGGTCTTCCGTCTCGAAGCGCCAGCGCTCGCGGCTGCTGCGCAAGTCGGCCGCGTATATCCGCCCGTCGGCGGAGCCGAAGACCACCACGCCTTCGGCGATGGCTGGCGACGAGACAATCGAATGCCCGGTGCGGAAGCGCCAGATGACCCAGCCGGAGGTCGAATCCACGGCGTACAAGACCCAGTCCACCGAACCGAACAGGACCATGCCGTCGGCTTCGGCCGGCGAGGAGAGAACCGCCCGTTTGGCATGAAACTGCCACTTGATCTCGCCGCGCAAGCTGAGTGCATAGACGTCGCCCGAGTCGCTGCCGAAGTAAATTCGGTCACCCACCACCAGGGCCGTCGAGCGAACCGGCGCTCCGGTGTCGCACTTCCAAACCCGCCGGCCGGTGAGCGCCTGGACTGCATGCAGCGCTCCGTCGTCGGAGCCGATGAAGACGTGCTCGACCGCCACCCGCGGCGAGGCGCGGATCGGGCGCTCGGTGTAATACGTCCACATCATGCGCCCGGTCTGCAGGCTGACGGCGTGCAGGCGTTGGTCTTCCGAGCCCACATAGACTGTGTCGTCGCCGACCTCCGGCCGTCCGGGGATGCCGCCCTCGGTGGGGTATTTCCACTTAAGCTCCCCATGCTCGGCGTTGAGCGCGTACAGGTTGTTATCGTAAGCGCCGACCAGCAGCAAGTCGCGCGCCAGGAGAGGCGTGCCGCGCACTTCATCTTCGCACTCGAAAACCCATTCCACCTTGGGGGCGCCGGGCTGGTCGGCGACGCTCGAGCGACCTGGGGCCTCCACCACGGGCTGGGGGGCCGCAAACACCGCGACGGTCGTGTTGATCGATTGGGCCAGTGCCTCGCCCATCGAGTGCGCATCCGCAAAGCGCGCCTTGGGGTCGTAGGCCAAAGCCTTCTCCACCACCGCCACCACCGCGGGCGGGACCTCCGGCCGAATCTGAGGGATGGGCCGGTCGCCCCAGGTGAAGGGCGGCTCGAGGCGCGGGTCGCGCCGCGTGAGCAGGTGGTGGAGCGTGGCGCCCAGGGCGTAAACATCGGAAAGCGGACCCGCCTCGCCGCGGTATTGCTCGGGCGGTGAGTAACCTTCGGTGCCGATCATCGTGCCCTTGTGGTCGGGGGCGAAGAGCTTGGCGATCCCGAAATCCACCAGACGCAGGATGCCGTTCTCATCGATCATGACATTGGAGGGCTTCATGTCGCGGAAGATGATCGGCGGCGTGTGATTGTGCAGGTAGTTGAGAACGTCGCACAGCTCGATACTCCATCCGACAACCTTCTCAACCGGCAGGCCGTCCGGGGCCTGCTCCAGGATGCCCTCCAGATCCCCGCCGGTGATGAACTCCATCACCAGGAAGGAGCGCTCGCCGATGGTGAAGTAATCGTAGATGCGCGGAATGGCCGGGTGGGTGAGCGTGGCCAGCAGGTTGGCTTCACGTTCGAAGCTTGAAAGGACAGCCTCGAGCATGGCGGCATCCTGGCTCGAGTGGAGAAGCTCCTTCACCGCCACCAGGCGGGTGATGTTGGGGAAGCGCAGGTCGCGTGCCTGATAGACGGCGCTCATCCCGCCCCGCCCGAGTTTGCGCAGCACGCTGTAGCGGCTCTCGAGCACCGTCCCCTGGCTGAGCGAGGCGGTACCGGTGCGCGCTGGCCCCAGGGGGGCGGTCATCGGATCGGTGGCCAGAGGCAAGACTCCTTCACGCCGTGCAGCTAGAGCGCCACGGTCTTAGTTGATTATAAGCACGGGCCGCACGCCCCGCAAGCCTCACCGCGGTGCGAGGCCGATCCAAGGGCGGGCGCGTCGTAGCCTGTGCATTCACCTGGCTGCAGGCACGAGGCGGGTCACCTGCGCGCGCCACGGCCGGGTGCAGGTCGCTATCCGCCCGGTGGAGCGGCCGAGATTTTCCACCTTCGCACCCATTCCAGGGCGCGCGTGAGCGCGGGCTTCCACTCCGTGGCCGGGACGGCGGCGGGCATGTACAACGCACCCCGGCTGTAGCGCATCCCTAAGGGAACCTCACCGGGCTCAAGGCCCTGCGGCAGGTAAATGCGCAGCACCAAATTGCGGTTCTCCATGGACACGCTCTCGACGCCGGCCTCCAGCGCTTTCACCTTGACGCGCAGCTGGTAGAGCAAGTGCTCCACCGCCTCCGGCAGCGCACCGAAGCGGTCCTCCATTTCCTGGGCCAGGGCGAGCACCTCGCCCTCGCGAGTCAGGTCCGCCATGCGCCGGTAGAGCCGCAGGCGAGCTTCGCGGCTGGGCACGTACTCATCGGGGATCGAGGCGTTGAGTGGCAAGTCCACGCTGACCAGGCCAGCTTCCAACCCGGGCAGCACGCCCTCACCCTGATCGCGCGCGCGACGGACGGCCTGGGCCAGGAGGCGCGTGTAGAGGTGGAAGCCGATGGCGGCGATGTGACCGTGCTGGCGCGCGCCGAGGATCTCGCCCGCGCCGCGAATTTCCAGATCGCGCATGGCGATGCTGTACCCGGCGCCCAACTCGGTTTGTTCGGCCAGCGTCTGCAATCGCTCGTGCGCCTCCGGCGTGGGACGATGGCGGCGTTCGGTGAAGAAGTAGGCGTAGCCGCGCATGGCGCTGCGCCCGACCCGCCCGCGCAATTGGTAAAGCTGGGCCAGGCCGAAGGTGTCGGCGCGCTCGACCACCAGCGTATTGGCCGAGGGGATATCCAGGCCCGACTCGATGATCGAGGTGCACAGCAGCACGTCCACTTTGCGGGCCAGGAAGGCGGCCATGGCTCGCTCCAACTCGTGTTCGTGCATCTGGCCGTGGGCGACAACCAACCGTGCCTCGGGAATGATCCGCTCCAGGCGCTGGCGTGCCGCGAGGATGGTCTCGACGCGATTGTGCACGTAGAACACCTGCCCGCCGCGATCGAGCTCGCGCAAGATGGCCTTGCGCACCGCGCCCTCAGAATAGGCACCCACGCTGGTCACGACGGGCAGGCGCTCTTGGGGCGGCGTGTCGATGGTGGAGATGTCGCGCACGCCGGTGAGTGAGAGGTACAACGTGCGCGGGATGGGCGTGGCCGTGAGAGTCAGGACGTCGACTTCAGTGCGCAGTTGCTTGAGATACTCTTTGTGAGCCACTCCGAAGCGCTGCTCTTCGTCGATGACCACCAGTCCGAGGTCTTTGAAGCGCACGTCTCGTTGCAGCAGGCGATGCGTGCCGATGACCACGTCCACCCGGCCCTCGGCCAATTCGCCAAGCACGGCCTGCTGTTCGGCCGGCGTGCGAAAGCGCGAGAGCATTTCCACGCGGGCCGGGAAGGGTAGCAGGCGCTGGGCAAAGGTCTGCGCGTGCTGTTGGGCGAGCAGGGTGGTGGGCACGAGCACCGCCACCTGACGCCCGGACATCACGGCCTTGAAGGCCGCGCGCAGCGCGACTTCGGTTTTGCCATAGCCCACGTCGCCGCAGATCAAGCGATCCATCGGCCGCGTGGATTCCATGTCGCGTTTGACGGCTTGGATGGCCAGAAGCTGGTCTTCGGTCTCGACGTAGGGGAACGAGGCTTCCAGCTCCTGCTGCCATGGGCTATCGGGGCCGAACGCGATTCCCTGGGCGGCTTGACGACGCGCGTACAGATCGAGCAGCTCGCGGGCGATATCTTCGACGGCATGCCGTGCCCGCTCGCGAGCCAGTCCCCATTCTGCGGTGCCGAGACGCGACAGCGTGGGTGGATGCTCGTCCGCCCCGACATAACGCGTGAGGCGGTCCACTTGATGGACCGGGACGAAAACCTGATCGCCCCCGGCGAACTCCACCTGCAAATACTCACGCGAGGTGCTCTCCACTGTGCGGCGAACCAGGCCCGCGAATTGCCCGATGCCGTACTCGACGTGCACAACGAAATCTTCGGGATTGAGATCGGCGTACTCGGCTTCCGGAGGCAGTGCCGCGGCCCGCGCACGGCGGCGCGGTTCAGGTCGAACCCAACCGAAGATCTCGCCGTCGCTCAGCAGGTGCAGGGCCGTCTCATCCGCCAGACGAACCACGAACCCTTCCTGCAAGCCGCCGGTCGTCATGGTTGCCGCGCCGGGAGGCGGCAGCTCGATCACCTGCTCGTCGGCAAGCAGCGCGCGGGGAGCCTCTCCAGATCGCTCGCTCCACAATTCCGCGAGGCGGGCCGCTTGACGCGAGACGAGGATTGTGCGCGCGGAGGAATCATCCAATTCTTCGAGATGATCGAGCAGGGGTTTGATTTGCCCGCCGAAGCGAGGACCAGGCGAGAAGGCCTCGCCGAGCGGGATTTGCACGGCCGCCTCGGGATAAGAGGCCAACACGAGCGTCGCCTGCGATTCGGTCGCCTCGCGCAGGTGATCCCAGGTGAGATGCGCCAAGGGCGCGCGCGCGTTCAACCATCCGGCGGCCTCTGCCTCGGCGCGCAATTGAAGCGCCTGGGTTTCCCATTCGGCCGAGGTGTCTTCTGCTTCCTGGTAGTCGTCGAAGACCAGCAGCGCGCCGGGCGGGAGATGGTCCAGCACGCTGGCCGGCGGGTAGACCCAAGGCGCGTAGAACTCGGGGCCCGGCGCGAGGGGCGCCTCCGCGGTGTCGGCGCCCGAGTTGACGTTCGGCCAATCGCAGGGTGCCGCCTCGCGGCGCGCGCTGAGGTCGCGCTCGAGCACTTCGCGCGCAGGTGCAACCCTCACCGTGCCGATCTTCTCGGTCGATCGTTGTGTCCCCGGGTCGAAGCGGCGCAAGGTGTCGATGTCGCCGCCGAAGAACTCGATGCGCACAGGTGAAGGTTCGGCAGGCGGCCACACGTCGAGAATGCCGCCGCGCCGGCTGAATTGCCCCGGCTCGAGCACAAACGGTTCGTGGACATAACCCACGTCAGTCCAAGTGCGGACCAGGCTATCGAGCGAGGCCGCCCCGCCGGGTGACAGCTGACGGCAGGCACGCAGGAAGTCCTGCCGCGGCAGGGTAGGGGTCATCCAGGCGCGGAGCGAGGCCACCACAACCAGCGGGGCGCGCGGTTCGCGCGCAGGCAAGTTGTAGTCTGCGAGAAAGGCCAGCGTGGCCAGGCGTTCGCGAATCGTGCGCGGGCCCCAGGGCAGGGGTTCGTAGAAAAGCGTTGCGGGCTCGGCGAAGTTGAGCACACGGGCGTGCGGGTTCCAGGCGGCGAGGTCGTCGCGCACAGCCAGCGCGCGCTCGTTGCGCGCAACAAGCACGAACACGGGCGCCGGCCAGTGTGCTGCCAATGCGGCCACCAGCGCCGGGCGTGCGGCGCGCAACAGCCCCAGGGCAGCCGCCCCCGCGGGTCGAGGCGAATTTGAACTCGCCGCCTGGAGGTGTGCCACCATGGCCTCGAAGGGAGCCAGCTGTTCGATGGCCGGGAGCAGCCCGCTCAGATTCACTCGCTGCCCCCCGCCGCGGTCCGCAGGTCGCCATTGAATCGAGTCATCGCCGCGTCCAGCCCGTGTTCGAGGACGGTGTGCAACGCCTCGCTCGCACGCGCAATGACCGCGGCCACCTCCGTCTGCTCCTGGTGATCGAAGTCCTGCAAGACGTAGTCCGCCGCCACCATCACCCCCGGCGGGCGGCTCACGCCGATGCGCAGGCGAGGAAACGACTGGCTGCCGAGAGCGGTGATGATCGAGCGCAGTCCGCGATGACCGCCCGAACCCCCAAAGGGACGCAGGCGCAAGGTCCCAAGCGGCAGATCGATGTCGTCCGCGCACACCAGCAGATTCTCGAGCGGAACGCGGAAAAAGCGAACCAACGCCGCGACCGATCCGCCGCTCAGGTTCATGTAGGTCTGAGGCTTGGCCAGAATCACTTTGCGGCCGAGCGGGTTCCCGCTCGCAATGAACGCCTCGAATCGCTGGCGTGAGAAGGAGAGCGCCAGGCTTTGCGCCAGGTGGTCCACAGTGCGGAACCCGACATTGTGGCGCGTTGCGGAGTGCTCGCGGCCAGGGTTGCCCAGCCCGATGATGAGAGTGACCTCGTCCATCGATGCCTTTCATGCCGGCCGGCTGCGATCTGCAAGCTCAGCCGGCGGCGAGTTACGGGCCAAATGCTTCGCGCCCCAGGACGTGACGGGACGGGCGTCCGCGCCAAGCCTACTGGGGCTCATCGCACAAACATGCAAGTTTAGCACAGTCCACGGTGCACTTTGCATTCGTTTGGGGGGATTTTGGGGGAGGCCGCGATCGAGTGGTAAACTCGCCGCATGCACAGCCTGTATGTGCACATTCCATTCTGTCGGCATCGCTGCGGCTACTGCGATTTCAACACCTACAGCGGCCTGGACTCCCTCATTCCAAGCTACGTCGAGGCGTTGTCGAAGGAGATTCGCGAGGTCGGCAGCCAGGGTGATGGGCCCTCGGTGCACACCCTCTTCTTCGGCGGAGGGACTCCCTCGCTGCTCACGGTCGGTCAGATGGGCGATTTGATCGGGGCCATCCGTCACTCGTTCTCGATCGAGGCCGATGCGGAGATCACTCTGGAGGCCAATCCCAACGGGTTGACGGAGGGGTACCTGTCGGAATTGCTGCTCCTCGGGATCAATCGCATCAGCTTGGGCGTCCAGTCCATTCACCCCGCCGAATTAGCCGTGCTCGAGCGCGAGCACGGGATCGACCTGGTCGTCTCAAGCGTGCGCACCGCGCGGGCCGCCGGGTTCGCCAATCTGAGCCTGGATCTGATATATGGGATTCCGGGTCAAACGCTCGATACATGGGAGCAGACACTCACGCGCGTGCTCGCCCTCGAACCCGACCACCTTTCCCTCTACGCGCTTACGCTCGAAGTCGGGACGCGGCTGCGCCGCGAAGTGCGCGCCGGGCGGGTCGCGACGCCGGATGATGACCTGGCGGCCGAGATGTACGAGCAAGCGGGGGAACGGCTGGCGCGGAACGGCTTCGCCCAATACGAGATATCCAATTGGGCGCGGCGCACGGCTGGGCCGGAGGCATGGCGCTTTGCGAGCCGGCACAATCTTCAATACTGGCGCAACCTGCCGTACTTCGGAGTGGGAGGCGGGGCGCACGGTTACCTAGACGGACGCAGGTATTCCAACGTCCTGGCTCCTGCGACGTACATCCGCCGGATGAATTTGGGGGCGTCACGTGGCTGGCCCCTCTCACGCGCGGCGGCGCGCAGCGAGATACTCTCGAGCGACGAGGCGATGCGTCAGTCGATGTGGCTGGGGCTGCGGCTCACCGAGGAAGGGGTGCCGGTCGCAGGCTTCAATCAGCGATTTGGCGTCTCGCCCGACGCGCGTTTCGGGCGAGAAATCGATGAACTTCTCGCGCGTGGGCTGATCGAACGTCAGGCGGAACCGGACCGACTTCGGCTGACGGAACACGGCCGCCTGCTGGCGAACCAGGTCTTTGTCCGCTTTGTCTGAGCCTCGCCATCGAGTTACTTATCGCGGGTCAGCAGCGATGCCGTCAACTCTCTGAGCGCCGAGTCGTATTCAGGCAGAAGCGCTGCGCCCCCGATGGCGGCGTAAGCGCGTTCAGTCATGCGCGCCCCCTCGGCCAATGCGAATGTGCGAGCGCCGCACGTCTCAAGCGAAGCCAACATCCGCGGGACCAGCGCGGCGGCAAACGGCTCGGCGAGGAGCGCCCGAAATTCCGCGCAGCGCTCGAGGCCGAACACAATCGGCAGGCTCTTCTTGCGGCTCTCGAGGTCGGTCGTGGCCGACTTGCCGGTCACTGCCGGGTCCCCCCACAGCCCGAGCACATCGTCCCGCACTTGGAACGCGAGCCCGAGGTGCAGTCCGAAGTCTGCCAGGGTATCCGCTTGCGCGGCGGAGGCTCCGCCGGCCAGGCCACCTGCCAGGCACGCGGCAGCGATCAACGCGCCCGTCTTGGCCATGACCATCTGCCAATAGAAGTCGAGCGAGGCTTGGGCCGCGTCTTCTGCCTTGAGGTCGAGGTGCTGACCGTGAGTCAATTCCAGGCAGGCGCGGGTGAGCACCAAGAGCACTTCGGCCCGCGTTGCCGGCGCAAGCGCTCCGCGCTCACTTTCCAGGATAGCCAATGAGGCAGCCGCGAAAAGGGCATCCCCGGCATTGATCGCCTGAGCGGCGCCCCAGCGCTTCCAGACCGTCTCGCGACCCCGCCGGGTCGGGCTTTCGTCTTGGATGTCGTCGTGCACCAGTGAGAAGTTGTGAATGAATTCCACCGAGGCGGCCACCGGGAGCGCGCGACGCCAGTCGCCGCACACGCCGCCGCAGGCCAGCAGCGTCAGAATGGGCCGGATGCGCTTGCCCGTCGCGGCAAAGCCCGCGCCCGGGCCGGACCAGCCCATGTGATAGGTCAACATCTCCGACAGGTCTGACCCCAGACGCGAGCCGCAGCGCTGGACGGCCTCGCGCAGCTCCTGTTCGACGGCCGGCAGCATCTCCTGCACCAGACTCATTCGATTTACTCTTTGATCAGGAGTGTGCGCTGCAATTCTGCAATCGAGCCCACGCCGGCGGCGAACATGGTGATGCGCATCTGCTGAGCCATGAGTCGGATTTCCTTGATCGTGGCCTCCAGCGACACGCAGGCAGCCTTGAGGAAGGGATGGGCGCTGCCCGCCAGGTTTGCGCCGAGGGCAATGCACTTGGCGGCTTCGATGCCGTTTCGGATTCCGCCGGAGGCGATCAAAGGCAGCGACGGCAACTCGGCCCGACATTGCACCAAGGCCTCGGCGGTCGGAAGCCCCCAGTCGACGAAGTCGCCTGCCAAACGAGCCACGTCCGGGTCGGTCGCGCGGTGCATTTCAACTTGCGACCAGGAGGTGCCGCCTGACCCGGCGACGTCCACGGCCGCCACGCCCGCATCGGCCAGCCAGCGCGCCACCTTGCCCGAAATCCCCCAACCCACTTCCTTGACCACAACGGGAACTGGCAGGGCGCGACAAACCTGGCCGATCTTCGACAGCAGGTTCGAGAAGTCGTGGTCGCCTTCCGGCTGGAGCGCCTCCTGCAAGGCGTTGAGGTGCAAGATGAGTGCGTCGGCGCGGATCATTTCGACCGCGCGTTGACACTCCGACACACCCGCCCCGTGGTTGAGTTGGACGGCGCCCAGGTTAGCCAGCAGCATGGCCGTGGGGGCCACATCTCGGACTTGAAAGGAGCGCGCGGCGCGTTCGTCTTCGAGCGCCACGCGTTGCGAACCCAGGCCGATGGCGATTCCGGTGAGTTCGGCCGCCTCGGCCAGCACGCGGTTGATGGCTTGCGCCTGTTCGGTCCCGCCGGTCATGGAGGAGATGAGCAAGGGCGCGCGCAGCTCGTGGGCGAGGAACACGCTGCCCAGGTTCACCTGGTCAAGGCTGCGCTCCGGCAGCGCCTGGTGCACGAAGCGATACCGTTCCAGGCCGGTCGTCAGCCCGGATTGCACGTCTTGGGTGAGATTAATGCGGATGTGGTCTGCCTTGCGCGAGGCAGTTGGCGCAACTTCGGGCATGGCCTGGGGTTCCTTAAACAGCTATCCGATTCATGTTACCAGCCGGTCGGAGGGGTGTCAAACAGCGCGGCCCGTCCCTTGACCCGCACCGCGCATGCGCTTAGAATCAGTCGACCGCCTGGACCCGAGAGTTACACCCTCCGGCATATCCGGCACCTATCTCGGCAGTGTGGTCCGCACAAGGGAGGATACTCTGATGGCAGAAGCCACGTTTGAATCCGTTCGCGCGATCATTGCGGAGCTGTTGGGCGTTGAGTCTGAAAAAGTAACCGAAACCGCCCGCTTCCGCGAGGACCTGGGTGCGGACTCGCTCGACCTGGTGGAATTGATCATGGCCTTCGAGGAGAAGTTCGGCGCCGAAATCTCCGATGAGGATGCGCAGAAGATCACGACCGTCGCGGAGGCGGTCAAGTACATCGCCTCGCGCTCGCCGAAATAGGCGGGCGGGGGGCTTGCGCCAGGCGCAAGCCAGTCGGTGGACTTTTGCGAAAAGCAGCGGGCGAGGTCTCCTCGGCGGAGGCCTCGCCCGCTCTTGATTCCTCGACAGGCCGTCCCAACCGTCGATGGAACTCCAGGGTCAAGATGGCAGGAAGCAGTCGGCCTCCAGGGATCTCCAGTCGGGCAGGCCTTCAAGGCGCATCCAGCCGCCGAGCAGGGGATGGACCTGGCGCACGAGTTCGGCGAGGTGCAATGCGACGACCCGCATGGCGAAGTGCGCATTGGGGCGCGCTCGCAGCTCGCACAGATGAAAGGCCTCTCGCAGGTTAAGAGTCATCAGGAACCGACGCAAGTACCCGTTGGGAACGACGTACCCGGCGAGGGCCGGGTTCTGGCGGGCGATCTTCTCGCAGGTGTCACGCGCCGCGTCCATGGCCCGCCGGTAGTGGTCAAGCAGGTTGGCCTCGGCCATCCAACGCGGAGTGACATAGCCCAGCTCGCAGGTGAGCGGCGCGCTGGTCAGGCTGAGCATGCGGTGGCGCTTGGCCTCGAAGTAGGCCCCCTGGTCGGCCACCACCTCGACCGTGTAGGTCACGTGCTCAATTTCACGCGAGGGGTGGTCCCACTGCCCCATGTCCCCCAGCAGAACCTGGGCGGCGGCGCGGCGCCTCTCGGGTGAGGCCTCCATCGCGCGCAGCGCCTGCGGATAGGCCAGACCTTGAGTGCGGACGATGGCCGCTGCCAGCGCACGCGCTTCTGCGGCTGCATCCGCATGACGCAGAAAGACAGCGCCCGCCGGGCCGAAGGCCTCCGCCGAGGCCCCGCCCGAGATGTCGTGCTGCATGGGTGCCGGGTTCGTCTGCGCCAGACGGCTCAGATAGGGGCTGGCCTGGGCGTATTTGACGAGGGTCGGCACCTCCCGCTGGGCCACCCGGCGCACATCTTCGCCAATGTCGCGCACCTCGCCCACGGGGTGGGAGAGCATCTTGCGAATAGCATGCTCGAGCGCGCGCGCGTTGAGGGTCACACCCACGTTGGCAATGACCGCGCTCGGCAAAAGGTAGCGCGCCACATCCACGTAGTGCGAACGGATCCGGCCGTCCCAGCGCGCCTCGCTTTCGCCGTCCTCGCGTGGGAATGCGGACTGGGCCACCTTCTTGAGAGGATCGAGCGACTGCAAGTAGGTATCCAGCAGAAGCTCGCACGTCTGCCGATACAGGTTGTCGAGCGGTGCGCCGCGGATCTCCGCGGGTACCACGAAGGCAGTGCGATTCCACATTTGGTAGCGCGTGCTCTTCTCGGTGTAGGAAGCCAGACGGTTGGACTCGACGCATTCGATGGCCAGGCGCGAAATGTTCTCGAGCGCGATGTGCAAAACGGCGTGTTCTGCCACCGAGGCATGGCCGTAGCCCACCACCCACCGTTCGTGGAATTGGGCAGAAGCTTCCTCGCTCAGCGCGGAGGCGATAACGTCGAAGGACTCCGGAGAGCGGGAGGTCTTGGCGAAAGCGACGGCGATGGTCTCTGGGGAAAGCGAGCGCGGGCTCAGAAGATATACGCGCCGGTCCTGACCACTCATGGCCCCTCCCTCTCTGACGGTCCTTGGCGCGAAATCCCGGGTTCGCATTGCGGCCGCGGCGCTGTCGGGCGGCCTTGAAGACTCACGACGATCAGCTCGAGCTGCGCAGGAGTGTGCGGGTCTGCTCGATATCTGCGCGAATTTGCTGCAGCAGCGCTTCCACGCCGGCGAACTTCAATTCGGCCCGCAGCCGAGCGACGAAGGTCACAGTCAGAGGCTGACCGTAAAGATCTTCATCGAAATCGAGGATGTGGGTCTCGACCACTTGCTCCTCGGGCTGGCCGGCGAACGTCGGGCGGACGCCGATGTTGGTGACGCTTGCCAGGCGCCGCACGCCCACCTCGGCCCATGTGGCGTACACGCCTCGCGCGGGCACTGCCCGCGCCTCCCACACGGCCACATTGGCCGTGGGGAATCCGAGCGTTGCCCCTCGTTGCGCGCCGTGGACAACTTGACCTGTGAGGGTAAAGGGCCGTCCCAGGCAGCGGCTGACTTCAGCCATGTCGCCCTCGCTCAGTGCGAGCCGGATGCGGGTGGAGGAGATGGGCGCCCCATCGTCGATGAGCGGGTCAACGAAGTGCACCTCGAAGCCCAATTGGGCGCCCGCCCGAGTGAGGTACTCCCGACCGCCCTCCCGATTGTGACCCAGGGCGAAATCCATCCCCGCCCATAGCGAGCGCATCCCCAAGTCGGAAACCAGGCGCGAGATGATGTCGGTGGCACTCGTATGCGAGAACTCGAGGGTAAACGGATGCGTGATGACGACTTCCACCCCGAGTTTCGCCAGCCGTGCGGCACGTTCTTCGGGCGTCGTGAGATAGAGCGTGGAAGAACGCCGGCCGAGGACGACTGAGGGGTGCGGAAAGAAAGTGAGCACGGTGGGCGTGCTCCCTTGGGCATGAGCCTCGGCCACCATGGAACGCACCAAGTGCTGGTGGCCGCGGTGGACGCCGTCGAACGACCCCACAGCCAAGAAGGCTTTCTGCAATCGGACACCGTCAAGCGTTGGGAAGTGCTGCATCGAACCTCAAGCTTGGGTCAGGACTTTTCGTGGCAGCCAGTGCCGCCCCTCGGTATCGGCCTCGACGATGGCCACCAACTCGCCATCGGGGTCGGCCGCCTGGGCCCTCCCCTTGGCGTCGGCGGCTTCAATGGCCATGCCGCGCTGCACCATGGCGACCTGTTCGGGGGTCAGTTCAAGCAGGTGCCAGCCTTGCAGTACGGCTGTGGCCGGCAACGCGATGCTCGGCCAGGTGGGCGGGGCGAAGCGTGCTCGCAGTTCGTCAAGAGCAATGGCTTGGTCGATCGTGAAGGGGCCCAGGCGCAGGCGACGCAGAGACTCCAGATGCGCCGGCGACCCCAGCCGCTCGCCCAAATCGCGCGCCAGCGAGCGCAGATAGGTTCCGCGCGAGCAGCGCACCCGGATGCGGGCCTGCGGCGCCTCCCAGCCCAGCAGCTCGATGCGATAGATGCGAATCATGCGCGGCTCGAGATCGACCACTTCGCCTTTGCGCGCCAGCTCGTAGGCCTTGCGCCCTTCAATCTTGACCGCCGAATAAGCAGGAGGCGTCTGAAGCGATTCTCCCTCGAAGGAGGCCAAAGCCTGATCAAGCGCATCGCCCGTGAAGGCCACCGGCCCGGAGGCCGTCACTTGCCCGGCCGCGTCGTGGGTCGAGGTGGATTGCCCGAAACGTACGACGGCTTCGTATTCCTTGTCGGATTCGAGGAGGTACTCGGCCAGACGGGTGGCTCCGCCGAGCAGAACCACCAGCACGCCGCTTGCTGACGGGTCGAGAGTGCCGGTGTGGCCGGCTTTGCGGATGTGCGTGCCGCGCCGAACCATGTTGACCACATCGTGCGACGTGGGGCCGACGGGCTTATCGACAATCAGGACTGCAGGCCGAGCCACCGACTAGCCTCCACCGGGCAGCGGGGGAGAGTGCCCGCGCAGCCACTCGCGTGTCGCGGCGATAACCCGCGCTTGCACCTCGTCCAGTGCGCCCTGCACGGTTGCGCCCGCAGCCGCCGGGTGGCCGCCTCCGCCAAAGCGGGCTGCCAGCGCGCTGACGTCCGCCCCATTGCGTGCCCGCCAACTGACTTTGGTTCGCTCCAGGTCTTGCTCGACAAGAACTACAGCCACCTCCGTCCCTTCGATGGTGGACAGGATATTGATCAGGTCCGCATCGTCACGCCCGGGGTAGCCGGCCGCGGCGCGGTCGGCCAGGCTGAGCGCCGTCCACACCAGCGTGTCGTCCTGCTGCAGGCGGGCCAGCCCGGCCGCCCAGTAGCGCGTCGCCGCGAAGCTGCGCCGGTACAAGCTGGCTTCGACGATTGCGGGCAGATTGGCTCCGGCCTCCATCAGCCGGCGCGTGTTGGCCACCGTGCGCAGCCCGACGTTTGAGGTTCTGAAACCGAGCGTATCGCTGACCACGCCCGTCAGGAGGCAGGTGGCGGCCTGCGGGGAAAGCGCCAGCCCAAGTGCCTCGGCCAGTTCGCATACCACCTCGGCCGTCGCTGAAGCCTCGGCATCCACCAGATTGACCTCGGCGAAGAGGGTATTGGTCAGATGGTGGTCGATGTTGACCGTTGCGGGGCACGGCAGCGGCGCGGCGAATTCGCCGATGCGATTGGCGTCCGAGCAATCCAGTAACAGACACACATCGGCCGCGGCCGGCAGCTTGTCCGACACCAGCTCGCTCCCCGGAAGGAAGCGGAATGAGGCGGGCACACCGTCGCGGCTCACGGCGCTCACGCGTCGCCCCGCCGCCTGAAGCATCCAGGCCATGCCCAGCAGAGACCCGAGCGCGTCGCCGTCGGGGCGTTCGTGCGTCAGCAGGAGGATGTGGCCGGCCTCGTGCAGCGCTCGCCGCGCACGCTCGACGGTCCCCTTATCCATGTTTCTCCGCGGGGCGTGTGCCTTCGCCAGGATCCTTCAGCCGGTCGATCAAACCCTCCAGCCGCTCAGCGCGTTCCGGCGTGGGGTCCCAGTGGAACCGCAGCTGAGGGAATGTGCGCAGCGGGATGCGCGCCGCAAGTTCATGGCGCACGTGGCCGCGCGCGCCTTCCAGGGCCTTGAGGATCTCCTCCCGCCGGCCCGCATCCGCCTCGACCGCGCTCACGTACACGTCGGCAAAGGCGAATTCGCGATCCACCCGCACGTCGGTGACCGACAGCCCCTGGAATCGCGGATCCACCAGGTCGCGCAACATGAGGTCGGCGATCTCCTGGCGGATTCGTTCGGCCACGCGCTGAGCGCGGGCAACACTTGGCATCGGACCTAAACCGTTTCCATCACGATGCACTCCAGAACGTCGCCCGCCTGGAAGCCTTCGAATCCCTTAACGGCCACGCCGCACTCGAAGCCCTGACGGATTTCGCGAACGTCTTCCTTCTCGTGGCGTAGGGAGGCGATCTCGCCCTCGAACAACTTCTGGCTGCCGCGCATCACGCGAATCCGCGCATTGCGGCGCAGTTCCCCCTCGCGGACGGCGCAGCCCGCGACTTTCCCCATGCGCGAAGTGGAGAAGATGGCGCGCACATCGGCCCGCCCGATCACCACTTCCCGCTTTTCCGGCGCCAGCAGGCCTTTGAGCGCTTTCTCCACGTCCTCCATCAACCGGTAGATGATGTCGTACTGACGGATCGAGATATGTTCGCTTTCGGCGGCACGCTGGGCGGCGTGATCCACCTGAACGTTGAACCCGATGACGATCGCGCTCGAGGCCGAGGCCAGCATGATGTCGTTCTCGGTGATATTGCCGGTTTCGGCGTAGAGCAGGTTCACTTTGAGGTCTGCATTGCCGAGTTGGGTGAGCGAGGAGACGATCGGCTCGAGCGATCCCTGCACGTCGGCCTTGAGAATCAGGTTGAGTTCCTTGACCTCGCCGGCTTGGAAGCGGGCGAATACCTGTTCCAAGCTCAACGCCTTCTTGGGCTGGGTCTGCGCTTCGCGCGCGGAGAGCTTGCGCTGTGAGACCAGCGTGCGCGCTTCGCGGTCGCTGGGCAGCACTTCGATCACATCGCCGGCCTGCGGCAAATCGCCCAGGCCGAGCACGGTGGCGGGCATGGAGGGTGTGGCCGCCTGAATGGGTTGGCCGCGGAAGTCGAACATCGCGCGGATCTTGCCGTGCGCCGTCCCGGCAACGAGAACGTCGCCCACATGCACCGTGCCGTTCTGAACCAGCAGGGTGGAGATCGGCCCCTTGGCGCGGTCGAGTTCTGCCTCGATGACGCTGCCGATGACCCGCCCGGCCGGGTTGGCCAGGATGCGCGTGTTGTCGGCGGTGAGCACGATGGCTTCCAGCAGGTCGTCGATACCACTGCGCTTCTTGGCGGAGACCGGCACGACCATGGTGTCGCCGCCCCAATCGTCCGGCGTCAAGCCGAGTTCCGCCAATTGCTGTTTCACCCGATCGGGGTTGGCGTTCGACTTGTCGACCTTGTTGAGGGCGACCACGATCGGCACGCCCGCCGCCTTGGCGTGCGCATAGGCCTCGCGCGTTTGAGGCATCACGCCGTCATCGGCGGCCACCACCAGAATGACGATGTCGGTCACCTGCGCTCCGCGGGCGCGCATGGCGGTGAAGGCGGCGTGGCCGGGCGTGTCGAGGAATGTGATCAGGCGCTCCTTGTGCTGCACTTGGTAAGCGCCGATGTGCTGGGTAATGCCGCCCGCCTCGCCACCGGCTACGTCGGTGCTGCGAATCGCATCCAGCAGGGAGGTCTTGCCGTGGTCGACGTGCCCGAGAATCGTCACCACCGGCGGCCGTGGGGTGAACTGGCTCGCATCCTCCGCTTCCATGGCGCGGCGCCAGGCCGGCGCCTCAGCCTCGGCGGCCGGTGCCTCCACCTCTTCCTTGTGCAGGCGCGCTTCAAAACCCAATTCCTGGGTAATGACCGCCGCCGTATCGAAATCGATTTGCTGGTTGATGTTCGCCATCACGCCATTGGCCATGAGCTGCTTGATCACTTCGATCGGGCTGACGTGAATCAGCTCGGCCAAATGGCGAACGGTGAGCGTTTCCGGGAGTTCCACCACTTTGTGTCCGTTGTCGCTCATCCCATTCCTCCTCTTGGGACCGCGTCCGTCCGGCGTCCGCGAGGACCGGGGGGAGCTCCCGCGCCTGAGGCGTCCTGGTTTATGGCATAACCCGGCTCGCTTTCGGTGCGCCCTGAACCGCGCACGGGTGTGGCGGGCAGGGCAGCCTGGGTTGCGCTGGGGACGGTCTCATGGTCATCGCAGGCGCTCACGTGCCGCGCGCGGTGTCACTTTCTTCCACGGGAAGAGAAGCCAGGATCGCCCGCATGCGTTCACGGTCGTCCGCGGCCAATTCCGTTCGCAAGGCCGGTGCAAGCGCGCCAGCAAGTGCGCGCTCCCAGCACGAGCGCCGGTCATGAAGATACGCGCCCCGGCCGGGCGCCTTGCCCGTCGGGTCAAGCTGAAGCCCATCCGGCGATCGCACCACGCGCATCAGAGTCCGCTTGGGCAGCACTTCGCGGCAGCCGATGCAAGTCCGCTGGGCGACGTGTTTGGTGCGAGGCGCGCCTTTGGGCCGCAGGCTCATGGTGTCCGCCGGGCGGCACTCGCCGCCGGCCTATTCCTCCGGAGGATCCCATTCGCGCAGGCGGCTGGCCTTGCGCGTGCGATGGGCCACGGTCACCCCCAGGTCCGGGTCTAAGACAAGGGTGACTTGCTTCTTCTTCTTGCCTTTCTTCTTCTTGCCCGTGCCGCCCTCTTCTTCCTCGGCTTCCTCTTCAACGGCCTCGCCGGTAGGCAGGGTGCCGGGCAGGGCGGGGGCCTCTCCGGCCTCCGTCGTCTCAGCCACACCCTCGGCGGGTGCACCCTCCGCTCCTGCCGCGGGTACCGCCTCCAGCGCACCTTCTGCAACAGCCGGAGCCTCCGCTGCAACCTCGATCGCGACGGGTTCGGGCTCAACCACCTTCGCCGAAAGGAGCGCAGTCTGCAGCCGCGAGCGCAGATCCTCCAGACTGCGGGCGCCGACTTCAGGCAGCGCCAATATCGAATCCGGGTCCAGCGTCAGTTGCTCGAAGGCCTGAGCGATGTTGGTCAGGCCGGCCGCGGTCAGCGCGGCAGCTAACGGTTCGTCGAGGCCAATCTGGCTGAGGGGGATCTCGTACGCCGGCTGCGGGATGTTCTTGCGGATCTCGGCCAGTCGCCGCGCCTGTGCCTTGCGCCGGCTTTCGCGCTGCTGCGAGAGGGCCGACTCCACCAGGCTGACCAGCTGCTCCATGGCCTGGTAGTCCTCAGGCGGCAGCGGGCGGCCTTCGGCCTTCTTGGCCAAGGCCTCGCTCACCGGCTTCACCAGCTCAGCGTGCTGCTCGGCCAGTTCGGCCAGCCCGGGATCGCTGGTCAGTTTGGCCAGCGCGTCGGAGGTGGCTTCCGGGATGCTCTTGATATCGATCCGCCATCCGGTGAGCTTGGCCCCCAGCCGCGCGTTTACGCCCTCGCGGCCGATGGCCAGGCTCAGTTGGTCTTCGGAAACGACGACCAGGGCGGTCTTGCCGCGCTGCGGGTCGTCATCCAAGTACACGCCGGCCACGCGCGCCGGGCTGAGGGCCTTGGCAATGAAGGCCGCCGGGTCCGGGTTCCACTCGATGACGTCGATCTTCTCATCGTGCAGCTCGCGCACGATGGCCTGGATTCGCCCGCCGCGCATGCCCACGCATGCACCCACCGGGTCGAGGTTGGCTTGCAGCGCGGTCACTGCCACCTTCGAGCGGATGCCCGGTTCGCGCGCGATGCCCTTGATCTCCACCATGCCCTGGTAGATCTCGGGCACCTCCGCTTCCAGCAGGCGCCGCAACATGCTGCGATCGGCGCGCGAGAGCGTGATCTGCGGCCCGCGCGGCGTGCGCGAGACGTCCAGGAGGTAGGCGCGGATGCGATCGCGCGGTCGATAACGTTCGGTGGGTAGTTGCTCGCGCTTGGGGAGCACCGCTTCGGCGCGGCCCAGGGTGACGGTCACCGCCTGCGCGCCCACCGCTTGTATCGTCCCGTGGACGATCTCGCCCTTGCGCGCCGACCACTCGTCGAACTGCTTGTCGCGCTCGGCGTCGCGCAGCCGTTGATGGACGATCTGCTTCGCAGTCTGCGTGGCGATGCGCCCGAAGTCCTTGGGCGTGCTCTCCACCAGGATCAGTCCGCCCAGCTCGGCCTGTGGGTCCACCAGCTGCGCATCGGTCAGGGTGACCTCGGTGCGCTCATCCTGAACGTCTTCGACGATTTCCTTCTCGGCGAAGATCTGGATCGTGCCCTTGGCCAGGTCGACCTTGGCTTCCACTTGTTGTGCGTTGGAGGCATTGACCGAGCGACGATAGGCGTTGACCAGCGCCGTTTCCAGCACTGAAAGCACCACCTCGCGCGGCAGGCCGTAATGCTCCAGCACCTCGTTGAAGGCCAAGATGAACTCGCTCTTCATTGTTCCTTCTATCTCCGTCCAGCGGCGAATGGCCGCCTGATACGCAGAAAAGTGGGGGACACCCACTTTTCTGAACCCAACGACCTCAACCGAGAAAAGCCTATTGAGATTCTAGCACATTCGTCGCCCGCCAGCAAGACCCTGTTTGCCGTTGTGCCCTGTTTGCCGTTGCCCACTGGCGACGGCCAGCCGCCCCGTCCCCGGCACGCGCCTGGTGCCGCTGCTTGGCCTGCCTCAGGCCGTCGGCGTAAGAAAGGTCTCAAAAACCTCACGCAGCATCGCCTCCGGCAGGGCCCCCATCTGGCGATTCACCGGCTCACCCTGGCGGAAGAAGATCAGCGTCGGGATGCCGCGGACATCATATCGTTCTGCTAGGCTCGGGTTGTCATCGGTGTTGACTTTGGCCACCAACAGCCGGCCGTCGAATTCCTCGGCCAGCTTCTCAAGGGCCGGGGCGATCATCCGGCACGGCCCGCACCACGGGGCCCAGAAATCCACCACGACCGGCATCGGCGCGCGCAGTACCTGAGTCTCGAAATCGGTTTCGCTTACGTGAATTGGCTGCGGCATGTGTACTCCTGCGGCTCCCTGTGGTCGTGATGCGTGATCCTTGGCCAAGCGGATCCCGCCCGAATGTGCGAGAGTGGTCACATTGTGCTGCCGTTTTGGGTCTCTTACATGGGATATCGGTCACGTCTCCCGCAGTCCATTCGTCCTTGCCGGACCCTGCGCCTTGCATGCACACCCATGTGCCCTCGCGCGAGAGGCCTTCGGATGTCCGGCGAGATCGTCCGCTCATCGCCGCGGGTGTTGCCCGCCGGTCACGCCTTGCGGCTGCGTCCGACGCGAAGCATGGGGCGAGGGTCGAGAGGCTTGGGGCAGACAATGCGCTCGCCGCCACGTCCGCACCCACGGCTCGAATCGCTCTACGCGGCGAGGCGCGATGGGCATTGTATAATCGGGTGAGTTCAACTGAGGCGGTCGATGCCCGAGACAGTCCTGAGCCATTCGAGTTACACCGTCCAGCTGCCCGTTTTTGAGGGGCCGCTCGATTTGCTGCTGCACCTCATCGAGCGGGCCGAGCTGGATATCACGCGTGTCGCATTGGCCCAAGTCACCGACCAGTTCTTGAACTATCTGGCAACGATGCAGGAGCGCCACTTGGAAGAAGTGGTCGGCTTTCTGGTCATCGCCGCCCGCCTGTTGCAGATCAAGAGCGAGGCCTTGCTTCCGCGGCCGCCGCAACGTGAGGAGGGGGAAGAGGATCCGGGCGAAGAGCTCGCCCGCCTGTTGCGCCTCTACCGCGCTTTCAAGCGCTCGGCTGAGTTTCTTCATTACCGCGAAACGTTGGGGCTGCGCAGCTACGTCCGCCTGGCGCCGCCCCCGCGCGTGCCGCCGCGCTTCGACCTGAGCAGGGTGACCCTGGCCGACCTGACTCGGGCCGCGGCCACGGTGCTCTCCCGCTCGCCCGAGCTGCCGCCCCTTGACCTGATGGTTAGCGCGCCCAAGGTGACCATTCGCGAACAGATCCGCCGTATCGCCGATGCCATTCGCGCCGACGGGAAAGCCGCCTTCCACCGGGTCATCCGTGGCTTCCAAACCAAGATGGAAGTGGTGGTGGCATTTCTGGCGATGCTGGAACTGGTCAAACGGCGCCAGGTCGTGGCCCGTCAATTCGAACTGTTCGGCGAGATCGAATTGGTCCCGACCGACATCTGGAACGATGAGGCGGATTTTGAACTTGAGTTCGGCGAGTAGCATTCTGGCCTGCAGTGGGCCCGAGCGCCTCGAGCCTCAAGCGCAATCCGCCGGCAACGAGATCATGCTCTTTCTCCGCGAATCCTGATGGCCATCCACCTGTTGCCGCCTGAGCTGACCGCGAAGATCGCCGCGGGCGAGGTTGTCGAGCGGCCGGCCTCGGTCGTCAAGGAATTGCTCGAAAACGCGCTGGATGCCGGTGCGCGGAGTGTTGCCGTCGAGGTTGAGGCCGCCGGCACTCGGCGTATTCGCGTCACCGACGACGGTCGCGGAATCCCCTCGGCCGAAATCGCCCTGGCCCTCGAGCGACACGCCACGAGCAAACTGGCGCAGGCCGAAGACCTCGAACACCTCACCACCCTCGGCTTTCGCGGCGAAGCGCTGGCCTCGATTGCCTCTGTCGCGCGCGTGACGCTGGCGAGCCGCAGCGCGGATGAGGCGCGGGGCGCGCAGGTGCATGTTGAGGGGGGCAGGGCTGGGGCAGTTCAACCTGTCGGTGCGCCGCCTGGTACCACGGTGACGGTGGAAGATCTGTTTTTCGCCGTTCCCGCGCGGCTGAAGTTCCTCAAGTCCGAACTGACGGAGCGACGCCAAATCGAACTGGTGGTCTCGCGCTACGCGCTGGCTTACCCCCAGGTGCGATTCGCGCTGGATGTCGGCGGGCGGCCGGCGCTGCGCTCGAGCGGCAGCGGCGACAGGCGCGAGGCCCTGGCCAGCGTGTTCGGGCTGGACGAAGCGCGGCAGATGCTCGAGCTTCAGCCGCCGCCCGTGGCGGGCGAGATCACCGTCGGCGGATTCGCCAGCCCGCCCAGTGTGACTCGCTCCAACCGCAAGGAGATCATCCTCTTCGTCAATGGCCGCTGGATTCAGGATGCGGCGCTGACTGCGGCCGTCGTCCAGGCCTACCACACCCTGCTGATGGCCGGCCGCTACCCGATGGCGGCGGTCTTCATCACGCTGCCCACACAGGAAGTGGACGTCAACGTTCACCCGGCCAAGAGCGAGGTCCGCTTCCGTTCCGCGGAACGTGTCTTCTCGGCAGTGCAGCGCACGCTGCGCAGCACGCTCATGCACTCAGGCGCGGGCGTCGCCGCGGCCGCCTCCGATTGGCGCGGGGCGGGGTGGGTGGCGCAGGTTGAGCCATCCGCGGCGATCGCCTGGCCAGGTCGAGCCTCGCCTCAGGCAGCACCCGCAACCGACTCCGGAGCGCCGCCCGGGCTGCCCTCGCTTCCCGCCAGCGCGCTGCTGCCGCATGTCCACCTGCCGCTTCTGCGCGTGATCGGCCAGGTGGGCACGACCTACATCGTGGCCGAAGGGCCCGACGGCCTGTACCTGATCGATCAGCATGCGGCCCACGAACGCGTGTTGTTCGAACAATTCCTTCGCGAGCGGGATGAACATCGCCTTTCGCAGCCGATGCTCGCTCCGGTGATCTTCGAAGTGCCGGCCGCGCAGGCCGGCCTGCTCCAGGCCGAGCTGGAAACGCTGCAACGGCTCGGCTTCGATATTCAACCGTTTGGCGGCTCGAGCTTCCAGGTGCGCGCTGTGCCGCATCTGGTGCAGGGGGCGGATCCGGTGCAGGCAGTGCGCGCGGTGGTGGAGGAATTCGAGGAAGACGAAACGCCCCTGGCCCGCGAAAAGGAGCGACGCCTCATCGCACGCATTTGCAAGCGCGTAGCGGTGAAGGGTGGCCAGACGCTCAGCTCCGGCGAGCAGGAGGATCTTGTCTCGCGCCTGGAGTCCTGCGACTCACCGCGCACGTGCCCGCATGGACGGCCGACCATGGTCCACCTTTCGGTCGACCTGCTCGAACGCCAATTCGGCCGCAGGGGTTGAGTCGCAGCAGCTCGTTGCGCGGTCGTTGGCGCAACGATGCCCGGCGTGAGAAGAGTCCCGCTCCGACACTCAATTGAATCGCGCGAGGGATGAGGCAGGCGCCGGCGATCGGGCTTGGCGGCGCTAGTTCTTGCCTGCGGGGAAGTCCGGCGGGGTGAGACCTCCGCGTTCGCTGTTAATCTTGGCGATGCCGTTGCGCACCTGCGAGAGCAGGTGGGTGATTTCGGCTTCGAGTTTGGAAAGCGATTCGAGCACGTACTCGTCGGCGTCCCGGCGCATGCCTTCCGCCTCCTGGCGCGCTTGGGCGAGGATCAGCTCGGCGCGCGATTGGGCGGCGGTCGTGATCGCGTCCTGCGTCACGAGCGTCTCGATCCGCTGGCGCCCCAGCTCAACCGTTCGCTGCGATTCCTCTTGAGCCTGGGCTAGAAGCCGATCGCGTTGGGCCAGCACCTGCTGCGCCTTCTTGACCTCTTCGGGGATGGTCACACGCAGCTGGTCGATCAGTTCCAGGAAGCGATCCTCGTTGACGATAGTGTCGTTGGTGAAAGGGAAATGCCGGCCGCTGTTGAACAGCTCCTCCAACCGATCGACGAGGTGAAGGATGTCCATGGCTGCCTCCGACCCGGGGGCCTGCGCAAGGGATACGTGGCGGGTACTCACCGGCGCACGGCGGCCGACTTTCACGGTTCGCCGCCTTGCACCGACCGCCTGCAACGTTCCATGCAAGCGTACACTGATTTGTATCGGCCGTCAATTCGGCGCCATATCGTGCGCGCCGCGCGGACCCTCAGGCAAAGCGGTCAATCGCGCAAAGAGGTCATGGGCACAATGCGCTGGCCTTCCTCGCCCAATTCGGCAAATCGGCGGGTGAGGGCGGCCGCTACATGCGGCGGCACCATGCTGCTGACGTCGCCGCCCAGCGAGGCGATCTCGCGCACGGTGCTCGATGAAAGGAATGTGTGTTCCTCGCTGGTGATGAGCGCCATGACCTCGATCCCGCTCACCAGGCGATGGTTGGCGAGGGCCATCCGGAATTCGTGTTCGAAATCCGAAAATACCCTTAGCCCGCGCACGATCACCTGAGCATTGATGCTGCGGCAAAACTCCACCGTCAGTCCGCTGTAGCCGGTCACCCGGAAGCGGTCCTGCCCCGCCAGTGAGCGCCGCACAAGGTCCAGCCGCTCTTCCGGGCTGAAGAGCAGGCTCTTGAGCGGGCGGTCGTACACCGCCACAACCACTTCCTCGAAGAGGCGCGCGGCCCGTTGGGCTATGTCGATGTGGCCGTGGTGGATCGGGTCGAAGGTTCCCGGGAAGACGGCGCGGACCATCAGGACACATCTCCTTGTCCGGGCATCCACAAGGCGGCCAGTCGCTCGGCCAGGAGTTGGTGCTCCGGACGCTCAAGGCGCGGATCGGCCTCATACAGCCGGCGGGCGGTAGCGCGTGCCTGTTCGATGAGTTGCAGGTCGGTCAGCTTGGCCAGGCGCAGGTCGGCGTATCCAGATTGTCGCGTGCCGAGAAAGTCACCCGGTCCGCGCTGTTCGAGATCGCGTTCGGCCAGGATGAAACCGTCGTGGGTCTCCTCCATGGCCTTCAGCCGTTCATTGTCGGCCTCGTTCTCGGAATAGGCAACCAGCAGGCAAGAGGACGGATAGGGCCCCCGTCCTACTCGGCCGCGGAATTGGTGCAGTTGAGCCAGCCCGAACCGGTTGGCCCCCTCGACCATCATCACTGTGGCGTTCGGAATGTCGAGGCCCACCTCCACCACGGAGGTGCTCACCAGTACGTGCACTTGGCCGTCGCGGAAGCGCCGCATCACGTTCTCTTTCTCTTCCGCCTTCAGCCGGCCGTGGAGCAAGCCCAGTTGCCATTCGGGGAAGACCTCTTTTTGCAGGCGCTGGTGTTCCTCCACCGCCGATGCCGCCTCGGTCGTTTCAGATTCCTCAACCAGCGGGCAGATGATATAGGCCTGTCGCCCTTGGCGCAGTTGCCCAATAATGTAGGCATAGGCTCGCTCGCGCTCGGTGGGCAGCATCACCCGCGTCGTGGTCGGCTCGCGACCCGGGGGCATCTCATCCAGCAGCGCCAGGTCCAGATCGCCATACACCGTAAGCGCCAGCGAACGGGGGATGGGAGTGGCCGTCATCACCAGCAGATGGGGTGTGCCGCCCTTGGCTCGCAGCGCGGCGCGCTGCTCTACGCCGAAGCGGTGCTGCTCGTCGATTACCGCCAGGTCCAGGTGGGCGAATTTCACGTTCGGTTCGAGAAGCGCGTGGGTACCGATCACCACCCTTATCCTTCCCGCAGCCAGACCTTCGCGGATGGCGGCCTTTTCGCTTTCGGGTGTTGCGCCAAGGAGCAGTGCGATCTCGTCACGCCGCACGGGGTAGGCCGAAGACTCGCCGGCGGTGTCCGCCTCTCCGGTCAAGAAGCGTGTGAAGGTGCGGAAGTGCTGCTCGGCCAAAATGCTCGTGGGTGCCAGTATGGCCACCTGGCCTTGGTGGCAGGCCACCACATATGCCGCGCCGGCGGCAACGGCTGTTTTCCCCGATCCGACGTCACCCTGCAACAAGCGGTTCATCGGCCGACCCGACGCCAGATCGGCCAGTATCTCTCCCAGAGCGCGCTCTTGAGCCGCCGTCAGCGCATAGCCCAAACCGGATTTCCATTCGACCAAGTTCTCCGGGGCGGGAAACGAGGTGGCCTGCATTTGCTCCCATTCGGCCTTCTGCTGCAGCACGCCGATTTGCAGGCACAGCAGTTCGTCAAAGGCCAACCGGCGCTGCGCCGCGCGCAGGCTCTCCCATGAGTCCGGGAAATGCGCCTGCTGCAGCGCGGCACTCATCCCCATCCACCCGCCATTCTTGAGCAGATCGCTCGGCAGCGGCTCGGGCATGCGCGGGGCCCAGTAGCGCACGGTGCTCTCCATCATGCGCCGCATCGATTTCTGATACAGGCCGGAGGTCAGGCTGTAGATTGGGACGATACGTCGAGTGTGCAATTGCTGGCGCTCCACCAGCTCCCACTCCGGGCTGGTCATTGTCAGGCGGCCCAGGTATTGATCGATGCGCCCGGAAAGCGCCAGCATATCGCCCTTGCGGAAGCGCTGTGCCAGCCAGGGCTGGTTGAACCAGGTGACGCGCAGCGCGCCGCTGCCGTCGCTCACCACGGCTTCGACGATGACGCGCTGCCCACCCCGCGTGCGGCGAGTTTCGACGGAGTCGAGCGCTCCGATCACGGTGACCACCTCGCCATACCACAGCCGATTGATGGGTTTGAGGCTCGAATAATCGACGAAGCGGCGGGGAAGGAACCACAGCAGATCGCCCAGGTTGAAAAGCCCAAGGCGTTCCATGGTCTGCGCCGTTTGAGGCCCCACCCCTTTGATAACGGTGAGCGGGGACTTGAGCGCCGACAGGTCGCGCGCCGGCGGCTCGGCCGGCGGTTGAGGCTGGGCGTGCTCCGCTGGAGAGGCTGAGGGGGCGCCTTCACTTGCGGAAGCGGCGGGCTCAGCGGCTGCAGTCACGGGGGCGGGCGCCGAGGCCGCCATCGTCGGGCTTGAAGGGGTCGGATGGGCGGGGAGCGACCCATCCGCTGGCTCCGCCGCCTGCGTGCCGCTCAGGTTGTGCCACAGGCCGCGCAACATTTCTTCGCGCGACGCGGGCGAGAGGCGGTCGTAGTCGCGCAGCCGGCTCTCCACAAGTTGGATGGCGCGCGCAGGCAAACCTCCGGCCTGCGCCTCCTGCCTCCAACTCTCCAGGATGCGCTCCAGGCCGCCCATCACGGCGCGGTTGTCGTAACCGCGTTCGGCCTCCAGGCTGATGATTTTGCTGAGTCGTTCGAGGGCAGAATTCATGAAGATGGATTATACGCGGGCAGCCGCCTGCCGACGCGGACCGCGGGACTAGGCTCGCCGAATGCCCGCCAGCCCCACCGCCCCTTGCCCGGTGTGAATGCCAATGACCGGCGTGGCTTCGACAAGCCAGGGAGTGCCCGCGCCAAACAAGGTTTCCAGGCCGGGGAGTGCCGCCAGATGCTCCAGCAGCCCGCGGGCCTCGTTCTCGGCGCCCACATGCAGCACAGCCAACCGCTCCATCCCACCCCAGCTGCGCGCCACCTCCACCAGGTGCATCAGACCGCGAGCGCGGGTGCGCACTTCCGAGAGCTTGCGCACCGTACCTTCGGCGACCGTGACCACCAGCCGGATTTGCAGCAGGCTGCCCAGCTCGGCGCGCAGCCAGGAGATCCGCCCGCTGCGGCGCAGGTTTTCAAGACGATCGACCATGGCAATCAATTGAGCGCGGGGTTTGACCTGATCGAGGAACTGGAGCAGCTGAGCGGGCGTCGCGCCGCGCAACGCCGCCTCGGCCGCGGCCATCACCTGAAAACCCAGGCCGAGCGAGACCTGCTCGCTGTCGAAAAGATGCACCTTGCCGCGAAACTTCTGGGCGGCCACCAATGCCGCATTCATCATGCCGCTCAACTTGGAGGAAATGTGGATTGAAAGAATCTCGCTCGCCCCGCGATCGAACAGCCGGTGGTAGGCCTCCTCAAACGTGCTGCTGGAGGGCGCGGCGGTGGTGGGCAAATGGGCGAGATCCGGAATGCGTTCGTACATCTGGCTGCGGGTGATGTCGATGCCCTCGCGAAGTGCCTTGCCGTCCATCACGACCACCGCGGGCACGACCTGGATGGCCAGTCGCTCGGCTTCGGCCGCAGGGATGTCGGCCGTGCTGTCGGTGACAATGCCCGTGGGCATAGGAGGCCTCCGTGGCTTAGGCGGCGGGCATATCGTAGGCCACCAGGCCCAGCGCGCGCGGTCCCAGCAGCGAGGCCACCGAGGCGCTCAGGCGCGCGATCACAATCGGGCAGGTGGGGAAGATTTCGCGCACGCGTTCGATCAGCAATTCCACGTCGGATTGAAGGTGGTCGGAGCCCTGCAGGACGGCCAATTGGCGCAGGTGCGTGAACTCGCCGACAAACTCGATCAGTTTCTCAATGGCCTGCTCGCGCGTGCGCACCTTTTCCAGCGGGACGAAGCTGCCGTCTTCCAGTGAAAGAAACGGTTTGATGCCCATCATCTCGCCGAGCAGAACCTGCGAACGGCTCAGATGTCCGGCGCGCTGCAGGTAGGCCAAATCCTCAACCAGCACGACGGCATACAGGCGCGGTATCAGGTAGCGAATGTGGCGCACGACGTCGTCCAGTGAAGCGCCCTCATCTGCCAGGCGTGTGGCTTCTTCGACCAGGAGACCCAGACCGGCGGAGGTGGTGAGCGAGTCGATGACCGCGATGTTCGTCCGCCCCATCAAGGTCTCGCTTGCGGCGCGCGCGTTGCGCACCGTGCGGCACAGTTTGCCGGAGACATGCAGGCACAAGATGTCGGAGGAGCAGTGGGTCAGGCTCTCCAGGACGGAGGTGTAGGTGTCGACGCTGGGCGAGGCCACCACCGGCAGCACGCTGGGTGTGCCGGCGGCCGGCTGCAAATCGCCGGCGCAGATTTCACTACCGTCGAGGTAGGAGCGGGTGCCCAGATGGATGGTGAGCGGCAGGATGACCGTATTGTGCTTGGCCGCGAATTCCGGATCGGCCAGCCACACCGTGCTGTCGGTGACCACACGCAGTCTGCTCATATCTGCCCCGTGCCGGCCGGCGCCACCTTCACGCGGCCGGGCTATTCCACTGAAAGGATAAAGGGGTAATGCGGTTGCCCGCCCTCGTGCAGTTCCACCTCCACCGAGGTGTAGCGCTTGCGCACCCGATCCGTGATCTGGTATGCCTGGGCGCCGCTCAGGTCGCTACCGTAGTAGAGCGTGATCAGCTCGTGCTGCGCGGCCTGCATGTGTTCGAGCAATTCGAGCAGTGCCGTTTCGATGCTGTCGCCGCTGACGACCAGAGTCCCGTTGTGCAAACCGATTACCTGGCCTTCGCTGACGTGCACCCCATTGAGTTCCACATTGCGTGTGGCCAGGGTGATCTCGCCGCTTTCGACCACGCTCAGCGCCTGAGTCATGGCCTGGGCCACTGCCTCCAGATCCCCGTCGCTGGCGAAGGAGAGCATGCTGGCAATCCCTTGGGGGATGGTGCGCGAGGGGATGACCCGCACCTGCTTCACCGTCAGCTCGCGTGCCTGGTCAGCGGCGAGTTGGATGTTCTTGTTGTTGGGCAAGATCAGCACACGGTCGGTGGGCAAGTTCTCAAAGGCGTTGAGGATTTCCTGCGTGCTCGGGTTCATCGTCTGACCCCCCGCGATGACCGCCGCCACACCCAGGCTGGCGAACACGCGGGCAATGCCCGGGCCGGGCGCGACGGCCACCGCGGCCAACTGCCCGGGAGCCACCCGGGCCAGACGCAGCGCCTCGCGGCCCGCGGCTTCTTGCGATCGCTCGGCCAACTGCACCTGCAAGTTCTCCACCGCGATCTTCGTGACCGAGCCGAGGCTCATCACGTAGTCGATTGGTACGTATCGCTTGTCGGTGGGAACATGAATATGTAGCCGGTAGAACTCGTCGCCTTGCCCAACCTGGATCGACGTCCCCATCTCCTGCAGGCGGGCATAGAAGCTGTCCAGGTTGAGCGGCTCGCCCGGGCGGAAATCGATGACCACTTCGAAGTCCTGGCCCGCTTCGGCCAACTCCTCGACCTGGCGCAGGTTGAGGGCCGAGAGGGGCTGCACGGCAATCGTGGGCTGGTCGAGGGGCTGCCCCTTCGCGAAGCGCAACATGCCTTCCAGGATGAAGAACAATCCTTTGCCGCCCGAGTCGACCACGCCGGCTTCCCGCAGCACGGGCAGGAGTTCAGGCGTGTGCTGAACCGACTCGTCGGCAGCTGCCACGACGCGCTCGAGGAGCGCCACGGGCTTGGCCCCTGCGTCCGCGGCGGCCTGCGCCTCTCGGGCCACATCCGTGGCCACGGTCAGGATCGTCCCTTCCACCGGGTGCACCACGCCCTGATAGGCCATATCGCGCGCCGCAGCCAGCGCGCGCGCCAGTGCGGGCGAATCGACTTCCGCCAACTGGTCGAGGCTGCGCGAAAGACCGCGCCACAATTGCGAAAGGATGACTCCCGAGTTGCCGCGGGCGCCCATCAGCGCGCCGTGCGCCAGGGTGTGAGCCACCTTGCCCGCATTCGCTTCGCGCGCCTCGCCCATCTCTTGGCAGGCGGCCTGCATGGTCAACAGCATGTTGGTGCCGGTGTCGCCATCCGGCACCGGGAAGACGTTGAGCGCGTTGACTGTCTGTTGATTGACGCTG
Source organism: uncultured Anaerolineales bacterium (assembly GCA_964353865.1). Lineage (GTDB taxonomy): Bacteria > Chloroflexota > Anaerolineae > Anaerolineales > RBG-16-64-43 > RBG-16-64-43. Next base: position 82,527 of record CAYGXJ010000004.1, read on the forward strand.
AGCCAGGCCAGACCGGCCTTGGCCAAATGGCGCAACCGGTGACCGTCGATGGTGTCGGGTTCGGGTGGCGTGCCGCTCGCCGGCCCCTGTGACGGCCGTCTTTTCGCTGTCATCATCCGCAATTCAATCCTGCGTCCCGGGTTGGAGTCAGTCTTGACTGCTGACGCGAAGGCCCTGCACGTGAACATGGACGGCGCGCACCGGCACCCCGAAGGCCCGTTGCACGTGGTATTGAACGGCATCCGCCATGCTGCGCGTGACCGTCGTGATGCGCAAGCCGTATTCGAGGACGACGTACACGTCGAGGATCAGACCATCCGCCTCGACCGTGACCTCCACCCCTTGCCGTGGGTCGCGGGCGATCGGGCTGATCCAAGTGTCGATCATGCGGTGGGCGGCCATGCCGACCACGCCGTATGAGGCCTGTGCCGCATGGCTGGCCAGCGTCGCGATGGCGCGGCGCGAGATGCAAATTGATCCCAGGGAGGTGAGTTCAGTCGTAGTCATCCGTGATGGCCCCTGCTGCACAGCGCCCCTGCGTACGTCCTTGTCGGGCGCCGGACGGTATGGTAAGATTGAAAAGTCATTCGACCAAGTAGACGGAAAGGGAACTCACGTCATGGCCAAGTGTGCGAATTGCGGCAAGACGCTCAGCTTCGGGCACAACCGCAGCTTCTCGAACCGGGCGACTCGCCGCGCGTTCCGGCCGAACCTGCAGAAGGTCAGTGTGCTTGAAGGCCGGCGAACGGTTCAGAAGGTGCTGTGCACCAAGTGCATCCGCACGATGGTGAAAACGGGCTAGGCACACATCCAGGTCGGTTCGGGTCGGTGTGCCGGGTCGGACACCGACCTTTTTGTTGAATGAGGCCGCCGACCCTATCCCCGTAATGATACCTGCCGCGCGGCCAAATATCAATAGGTTCTGCTGCGCCCCCCACAATCGGGCCTGCCGCAAGGGAGTCCCGCCTGGCACGCCTCCTGCTGCCCTGGGGGCAGGGAGGCGTAGAGGATGACGAAATACCGACTGGCGGTGCGGGCTGCAGCGCTCGCAGCTGGGCTTTGGCTGACCGGCCTGGCCTGCTCGCGCAGCGGCGTACCGTTACCTATACGCAATTTGCCTCTGCCCTTTGTGGATTCTGCACCTTCCGGACCGACGGCTTTCCAGCCGCTTGCCTCTGCCCGGCGCACCCCGACCCCCGATCCCATTCGCGCCTCGCTCAATCTCGCGGCACAGCCCGCGTCGTACGCCGTGCAACCTGGGGACACACTGGGCGCCATCGCTGTTCGCTTCGGGGTGAGCCTGGCGGCCCTGCAAGCGCGCAACCCAACTCTCGATCCGACTCGCCTGGAGATCGGACAGCACGTGGAAATACCCATGCCGGATTCGGAGCAGCCAGGACCGAGTTTCAAGATCATCCCCGATTCCGAATTGGTGTTCGGACCTGGGGCGATGGATTTCGATATCCAAGGATTCGTGGACTCGCAGGGCGGATACCTTGCGGCCTACGATCAGACTGTGGACGGGCGGGATCGGAGCGGCGCGCAGATAATTGAGCTCGTCAGTCAGCGCTACTCTGTCAACCCGCGCCTGCTGCTGGCCGTGGTGGAATATGCGGGCGGGTGGGTCACCAACCGCAGCCCGTCGGCCTTTCGCCAAGGGTTCCCCATTGTCTATCTCTCGGGACGCGATGGCTTGTATCACCAATTGACCTGGGCGGCGAACGAACTCAATCGCGGGTTCTATTCCTGGCGTGCCGGAGGGTCGGACTACTGGACATTCGGCGACGGCAGCGCGATCCGCGCCGGCCCGGGGATCAACGCCGGAACGGCTGCGGTTCAGCAGCTCATGGCTCAGCTCTACTCGCGCGGCGAGTGGCAGCGCGCGGTGGGCGAGCAGGGTTTGTCCGCCACCTACGAAGCGTTCTTTGGCTACCCGTTCGACTGGGCTTTTGAACCACTCGTGCCGCCCGACCTCACCCAACCCGAGTTGCGCCTGCCCTTCGAGAATGGACATACGTGGTATTTCACCGGCGGGCCGCATGGCGCGTGGGACACCGGCTCGGCCTGGGGCGCTCTCGACTTCGCACCCGGTAGCGTGCCGCTCGGGTGTTCTACCAGCAGCGATTGGGTCGTCGCTGCCGCGCCGGGCCTCATTGTGCGCAGCGATGAAGGCGCCGTGGTCCAGGACCTGGACGGGGACGGCCACGAACAAACCGGGTGGGTCATCTTCTACATGCATATCGCCGCGCACGATCGCGTGCCCTTCGGCAAGTACCTGCAAACCGGAGACCGCATCGGTTATGCCTCATGTGAGGGCGGTGTGTCGACCGGCACCCACTTGCACATTGCTCGCAAGTTCAACGGCGAATGGATAGCGGCCGATGGCACACTGCCTTTTACAATAGGCGGATGGATCTCCGCTGGTTTGGGTCGGGAGTATGATGGAACCCTCTCGCGCGGCAGCACGCGCATGGAAGCCTGCGAATGCCGCGCTTCATCGAATGCCCTTACCCCCTAGAGACGGGAGTCCCCCTTGCCAGCGCACCCAATGAAGCGCAGTGCGTGGCGGATTGCCGCCGCCGCGATTGCGGCGGTGAGCCTCGCCTGCGCCCGCCAGGGCATTCTCCTGCCGGGTGAGGGAACTCCGCTTCCGACCGTGGCCGCCCCGGTAACACTCACGCCCGGCCGCGTGCCACCGACGAACACCCCGCCGGTCCCTAGCGCCACGGCGGTGCCATTGCCTAGTGCGACCACGATCTGGACTCTCGTCCCGCCTGCCTCGCCAACCTTTCCGGCGACTCCCACGCAAGTTGCGACGGCCAGCCTGCCGCTCGTTTACCGGGTTCAAGCCGGCGACACGCTCAACACGCTTGCCATCCGCTTCGGCGTGACACCCAACGACATTCAGGCACTCCAGGGCCACGCGCCCCCCCAGGGGCTGCTCAACCCGGGGCTGCAGGTGGTTGTGCCCGTGCGCCTCGGGCGGACGACCGCGAGCGACGAGTTCCTGCCCGATAGTGAAGTGGTCTTTTCCGCCAGCGCGGCCGCATTCGACGTCGCCGCCTTCGCCCGCGAGAAAGGAGGCTACCTCTCGCACGCTCAGGCCGAGAACGGGTCGGGCAGCGCACCGGCTGCGCTCAAGCGCCTGGCCCTGGACAACTCGGTGAACCCGCGCCTGCTGCTGGCGCTGCTCGAACACTTCGGCGGGTGGGTGACGGATCCCTCGCCGTCCGGCGAGGCGCTCAACTATCCCTTCGGCATCTATGATTCTTCCGCCACGGGGTTTGCGGCGCAACTCATTCAGGCGGCCAACCGCCTAGGGATTGGCTATTACGGCTGGCGAGATGCCAGCTTGCTTGAGCTTGCCTTTCGCGACGGCTCCCGGCTGCGCCTGGCACCGGAACTCAATGCTGGAACCGTGGCCATCCTCTACTTCTTCGCCAAGGATGCATCGGACGAGGCGGAGTGGCTGGGCGACGTCCAGTCATTCCTGGCGACATATCGCGGTCTGTTTGGCGATCCCTTTGCCCGAGTCGACCGCTTTGAACCGCTCTACTACCCCACGCTGACCCAGCCGGAGTTGAATCTTCCGTTCTTCGCGGGGCAGCGCTGGTCGTTTACCGGCGGGCCGCACGGGGCGTGGGAACGCGACGGCGCGCGCGCCGCGCTCGACTTCGCGCCGCCCACCAGTATCAGCGGCTGTGTCATGTCGGATTTGTGGGTGACGGCCTCCGCGCCGGGGCAGGTGGTGCGCAGCGAGAACGGCGTCGTGGTTCTCGACCTGGACGGAGACGGGCAGGAGCAAACCGGGTGGAATCTGCTCTACTTGCACATCGCCAGCGCCAACCGGGTTGCGGCCGGGTCTCGCCTTGAGCCAGGCGACTACATCGGCCATCCCTCGTGCGAGGGTGGCGTGGCCACCGGGACTCACCTGCACCTGGCGCGGAAATTCAATGGCGAGTGGATGCTGGCGGACGGTCCATTGCCCTTTGTCTTGAGCGGCTGGCGGGCGCAGGCGGGCAGCCAGCCTTACGAAGGCGCGCTGGTACGGGGCGGAAACCTGGCCGTCGCCTGCCGCTGCGCCTCGAGCGACACGCTCGTTTGGCGCTGACGCGGCGGACCCAGGAATGTATCCTTTCCCCGCTCGCACCTGTTCGATCTTGGGCACTTGCCTGCTGGCCGGAACGGTCTTGCTCTCCGCCTGCCTGCCGGAGGAGGCCGTGCGCCCCGCTACCCCGTCGGGCGGTGAGGCTCAAACCCTGGCGGCAGCCGCTGCGGCCGCAACGCCTTTGCCCACGCGCCTTCCGATTGTGCCAGGGCAGATCATGCCCTACGCGGCCCAATCCGGCGACACATTGGAGGCTGTGGCTGCTCATTTCAACACGACCGTGGCTGCCATCCGCGGCGCCAACCCAGGCCTGCCGCGGAAGGTATCGACTCTTTCACCCGGTCAAGTGCTGCGGGTGCCCACCTACTTTGCACCCTTCACCGGAACTCCCTTTCACATACTCCCCGACGGCGAGGTGGTGAATGGCCCGCCGCGCGCGGGGTGGGATCTGGCGCGTGAGGTAGAGGGGCGGGGCGGGTACCTGGCCTCGTTTCGCGCGTATACGCTGGGCGGGTTCCGGGAAGGGTGGCAGGTGATCGAAAAGGTCGCCGAGCGATATTCGGTCAATCCGCGGCTCCTGCTTGCGCTGATTGAATACAGGTCATCGGCGCTCACCCGCGGCGCGCTCACGTCGCAGCAAGTCCTTTTTCCGCTTGGGTACTTGGAGGCAGAGTGGAAAGGTCTCGCCGGGCAACTCTACTGGGCCTCCGAAATGCTGAACAACGGATACTACGGCTGGCGAGACGGCTCCTTGCATCAGATTGTGCTGGCTGACGGCCGCGTGACACGCCCCGACCCGTGGCAAAACGCCGGCACCGTGGCAGTTCAGTACCTATTGGCTCAGTGGTTCGGCCAAGAGGAATTCGACGAAGCCGCCGGGGTGCAGGGATTCGTCTTGACCTATCGAGCATTGTTCGGGGACCCGTTTGTGAACGATCAAGCACTCATCCCGGGCGACTTGACCCAGCCGGAGTTGGCACTACCCTTCGAGCCTGGCAAGGTTTGGGCCTATACCGGTGGCCCCCATCCTACCTGGGGCGACAGCCTGCCTTGGGGAGCGCTCGATTTCGCGCCGCCGTCGACGGTGACCGGGTGCATCTCCAGCCCGGAGTGGGTCGTGGCGGTGGCCGAGGGTAGCGTCGCGCGCAGCGAACTGGCCACCGTCGTGCTCGATCTGGATGGGGACGGGGATGAACGCACGGGGTGGGTTGTGTTGTATTTCCATCTCGAAACCGAGGGGCGGGTGGCTCACGGCACCCACCTCTCGCGCGGCGATCACCTCGGTCATCCATCATGTGAGGGAGGCCGCGCCACAGGCTCACACGTTCATATCGCCCGCCGCTACAACGGAGAATGGATCCCCGCCGCAGGTGCGCTACCCTTCACCCTCAGCAATTGGGTGGCGGGGTCAAGCGGCGAGGCATACCTGGGGACGCTCACGCGATTCTTGGATGTGATCACCGCCTGTACCTGTTCGACCTTCGCCAATCAACTGGCGCTGCCTTCCCCCTCGGTGCCCTAGGAAAACGGCCCACGCCTGGCTCGAGCGGTACGGAGCCACCTGCCATACCGTTCCCAAGCCTTGACCCGCCCCGAACGAACGCTTACACTGGACGGTGTGCCCAAGTTGGCCGGGCGATCGCGACGACTGTTGCCGTCCGGGGCAAGTGTCCCCGGGCCAAGAGCAGCCGTTCGAGGAAAGTCCGCGCTCCTGAGAGCACGATGCCGGGTAATCCCCGGGGCGGGGTGACCTGCCGGAATAGGGCCACAGAGAAGCGCAGTGCCGCGTCATGCGCGGCGAGGGTGAAACGGTGGTGTAAGAGACCACCGGCGCCGGCAGCAATGTCGGCGGCCAGGCAACCCCCATCGGGAGCAAGGCCAAACAGAGGCGAACTGCACGGTCCGCCGTGCGGTGCGGATCGGCTCGATCCGCTCAGCCTCGGGTAGGCTGCTAGAGCGCGTCGGCAACGGCGCGCCGAGAGAGATGACCGCCGGGCCGAGGGCTTGGCTGCCTCGACCCACAGAACGCGGCTTATAGGCCGACTTGGGCACGCACGACGAGCGGTGGCGCAAGCCGCCGCTCTGCCGTTCGCGGCCGAACCTCCTCGATCGAGCGCCACAACCCATCCGACCCTCTTCCTGACGCAAGCCTTAAAACATTCCCCTGACACTTGCCCCGGTGGGGCAATAGGCATATACTGTGGGTGCTTGTGGGGCAAAGTGGAATGAAGTGGTGTGACGCCGGAGGTCCGGCGTCTGCTGCTTAAGAGGCGAATAGAACAAATGTTCCTTGGCGAGTACACCCACAACGTCGATGACAAGGGGCGCATAACCATCCCCTCACGCCTGCGCGCGGGTTTCGCCGGCGGGGCGGTCGTCACGCGTGGGTTCGAATCTTGCTTGCTCGTGTATCCCCTCGAAACCTTCCGCCTGCTTGAGTCCAAAGCGCAGCGGCTGAGCACAACCGAGCCCGCCAATCGTGCCCTCAACCGCCTGCTCTTCGGCGGTGCGGCCGATGTGACGCTCGACTCCGTCGGCCGCGTCCTCATCCCGCCCTATCTTCGCGCCTATGCCCAACTCGGCGATGCGATCGTCATCGTCGGCGCCGGTCAGTATCTCGAAGTCTGGGACGCGACAAAGTGGGCGGATCAATCGGCCTCACTCAACAATGCCGAGGCCAACTCGCAACGCTTCGCCTCGCTCGACCTGGCGATCGGCGGCGAACGTGAGTGAGGGAGACCCTCACCGGAACGCGACCCGCCCCTACGCAGCCGCAAACCACGGGCATGTGCCCGTCCTGTACAGCGAGATCCTGACCTGTCTCGAACCGCGGCCGGGCGGGCGCTATCTGGATGGAACGCTTGGGGCAGGCGGCCACGCCCAGGGCTTGCTGGAAGCTTCCTCGCCCGACGGGCTACTGCTCGCTCTGGATAGGGATGGCGAGGCCGTTCGCCGTGCGGCGCAGCGTTTGGCGTCATTCGGCGGGCGGGCCGTGTTGCGGCAGGCCTCCTTTCGGGCCGTGAACGAAATCCTCGCCGCACTGGGCTGGCAGGGCATTGACGGGGCGGTGCTTGATTTGGGTCTCTCGTCGCCGCAGTTGGCGGAGGCGGAGCGCGGCTTCTCCTTTGTGGTGGATGGGGCGCTCGACATGCGCTTTGACCGAGCGGGGCAGGCCGAGACAGCCGAGGACCTGGTCAATCGCCTGGCCGAGCACGAGCTGGCGCAGCTCTTGTGGGAGTTCGGTGAGGAGCGCAACAGCCGGAGCATCGCGCGCGCCGTCGTTCGCGCGCGGCCGATCCGATCCACGCGCGAGCTGGCCGAGATTGTGGCGGCTGCATCGCGACGGACTTCGGCCGCCGGCCATTCACGCATCCATCCCGCGACGCGCACCTTCCAAGCGTTGCGCATCGCGGTGAACGACGAGCTGG
>CAYGXJ010000005.1:0-31108 GCA_964353865.1 uncultured Anaerolineales bacterium
GCTGGCGCCGTTCCAGGTGGCGGGGCGCCCGGCGGCAGAGGCCATGGCGGCCTTTCGCCGGCGCGAGCGCGGTCCGCGCATCGCGGCGGTCGGCGGCGGCACCGGGCTTTCCACGTTGTTGCACGGGCTCAAGCACCACTCCGCCAATATCACCGCGATCGTGACGGTGGCCGACGACGGAGGGTCATCCGGCCGCTTGCGTCGCTCGCTGGGCATTCCGCCCCCGGGCGACCTGCGCAACTGCTTGGCGGCCCTCTCCGACGACGAATCGTTGCTCACCCAGCTCTTTCAGTACCGCTTCGCCGAAGGCGGAGGCCTCAACGGGCACTCCTTCGGCAACCTGTTTGTGAGCGCGCTGGCCGGCGTGACCGGCAACTTCGAGAAAGGGTTGCTCGAAGCCGGGCGGGTGCTTTCGATCCGCGGCCAGGTGATGCCTTCCACGTTGCGCAATGTGACCCTTGTGGGTGAACTGGTCGATGCGGCCACCAGCGGGCTGAAGCGGGTCGAGGGCGAAAGCGAGATCGTGGCGATGGCGGGCGCCATTTGGCGGGTGGCCCTCAATCCGGAGGATGTACCCGCCTACCCGGGCGCGGTGCAGGCGATCCTGGGTGCCGATATGGTGGTCGTCGGGCCAGGCAGCTTGTTCACCAGTGTCATTCCCAACTTGCTCATCCGCGAGATTCGCGAGGCCTTGCGTGCCACCACCGCGCTGCGCGTGTATGTGTGCAACCTGGCGACGCAGCCCGGGGAGACCGATGGCTTCAGTGTCGGCGACCATCTCATGGCCCTCGAACGCCACATCGGGCCCAGCCCCTTCGATATGATTCTGGTAAACTCGAATACATCATTCCCGCTTCCCAAGGGCGTCGCCTGGGTGAGCGGAACGCCTGGAGAAGTACGCGGTCAGGTGCGGGCTTTGGATTTGGCGGATACACGCCTGCCCGGGCATCACGACCCTGAGAAGCTTGCGGCGGCGCTGCTGGCGGCCCTAAGTCCCCGCCGCACGCCGCTACGTATGTGACGAGTCAAAATCCCTTCCATTTAGGAGGTTCGACATGGCAACCCGAGTAGCAATCAGCGGTTTCGGCCGCGTGGGGCGACAGGTGCTCAAGGCAATCATCGAGCGCTACCCGCGTGAGCTGGAAGTGGTGGCGCTGAACGACCTGTTCGACGCCAAGACCAATGCCCATCTGTTCAAGTACGACTCGAACTATGGCATCTACGGCGGTTCGGTTGAGGTCAAAGATGGCGACCTGGTCGTAGACGGCAAGAAGATCAAGGTCTTCATCGAGAAGGATCCTGCCAAGCTGCCCTGGAAAGACCTGGGCGTGTCGCTGGTCATCGAATCCTCGGGCGTTTTCACCGACGCGCTGCCCGACACGGCCAAGGGCAAGGCCGGCGCCAACGTGCACATACTGAGCGGCGGGGCGAAGAAAGTCATCATCACCGCCCCGGCCAAGAACGAAGATCTGACCGTGGTGCTGGGCGTAAACGGCGAGATGTACGACCCCGCCAAGCATCACATCGTGTCGAATGCCTCGTGCACCACCAACTGTCTGGCGCCCGCGGCCAAGGTGGTCCACGACCTGGTGAAGATACGCCGCGGCCTGATGACGACGGTCCACGCCTACACCAACGACCAACGCATCCTCGATCTGGCGCACAAGGACCTGCGCCGCGCGCGCGCGGCCGGGCTCAACATCATCCCCACCACCACCGGCGCGGCCAAGGCGCTGGCCAAGGTCATCCCCGATCTGAAGGGCAAGTTCGACGGCTTCTCGCTGCGCGTCCCGACCGCGACTGTTTCGGTGGTGGACTTTGTGGCGGAGGTCGAGAAGGAAACTTCGGTGGAGGCGCTCAATGCGGCCTTCCTGGCGGCGGCCGAAGGCCCGATGAAGGGCTACCTCGGCCTCACCATGGAGCCGCTGGTGTCGATCGACTTCAAGGGCGATGCGCGCTCGTCGATTGTGGACGGTCTTTCGACGATGGTCCTGGGCGGAACGATGGTCAAGGTCATCGCCTGGTACGACAATGAGTGGGCCTACTCGTGCCGCACCGCCGACCTGGCGGCGATCATGGCCAAGAAGCTCTAAGCGCGAGGCCGCCATGAACAAGAAAACCGTTCGCGACGTTCAAGTCTCGGGCTGGCACGTCCTGGTGCGGGTGGATTTCAACGTCCCCATCAAGGGCGGCAAAGTCACAGACGACACGCGCATCCGCGCCTCACTGCCCACGCTGAAGTATCTGATCGATCAGGGCGCGATGGTGATCTTGTGCTCGCACCTGGGCCGGCCCAAGGATGTGGACCCAGCCTTCAGCCTGGCACCCGTGGCCGCGCACCTGGCTACGCTCATCGGCAAGCCGGTCCAGTTCGCCAGCGACTGCGTGGGTCCGGCGGCCGAAGAAGGCGTGGCCGCACTCAAGCCGGGCGAAGTGGTGCTGCTCGAGAACACGCGCTTCCACCCGGAGGAGGAGAAGAACGACCCGGCCTTCTCGCAGCGCCTGGCCATCCTGGGCAAGCTGTTCGTCAACGATGCCTTTGGCTCGGCCCACCGCGCGCACGCCTCCACCCAGGGCGTGGCCCGCTACCTTCCGGCGGTGTCCGGTTTCCTGATGGAAAAGGAAATCGAATACCTCGACAAAGCAGCCAACGCCCCCGAGCACCCGTATGTGGTGATCCTGGGCGGGGCCAAAATCAGCGACAAGATCGGCGTCATCGAAAACCTGCTCGCCAAGTGCGATAAGATGCTCATCGGCGGCGGCATGGCCAACACGTTCCTCGCGGCCAAGGGCATCGCCATGGGCGATTCACTCGTGGAAGCGGGCAGCGTGGAGGCCGCCAAGAAGATCCTGGCCGGCGCCGGCCGCAAGATCGTCTTGCCCGAAGACCTGGTCATCGCCGACAAGGCTGAGGCCGGGGCGCAGGTGAGAGAGATGGCCATGGGCACCATTCCGGCCGGATGGCGGGCGCTGGATATCGGGCCGAAGACAGCCAGGCGTTACGCCGACGCGTTGCGCGGCGCCAAGCTCATCGTGTGGAACGGCCCGATGGGCATGTTCGAAGTGCCGCCGTTCGATCAGGGGACCAATATGCTGGCGCAGGCGGTGGCCGCCTCGGGCGCCACCTCCATCGTCGGCGGAGGCGACTCGGTCGCGGCGATCAACCGCGCTGGCTTGGCGGACAAGATCACGCACATCTCGACCGGCGGCGGAGCCTCGCTCGAGTTCCTCGAAGGGAAGCAACTTCCCGGCGTGGTTATCTTGCAGGACCGTTAGGTTCGCCGAGGTCAAGAGGGCGCCCGTCACCGGGCGCCCTCTTTTTATCCGACGGGAGGGTGCATGCCTTTCGCAGCGGGAGAGACGGTCGGCCCGTACCGCGTCATCGAACAGCTTGGCCAAGGGGGCATGGCCACGGTCTACAAGGCCTACCACCCGGCCCTCGACCGCTACGTGGCGCTCAAAGTGCTGCATCCGGCCTTCCGTGAGGATGCCAGCTTCCTCATGCGCTTCCAGCGCGAAGCCAAAGTCATCGCCAAGCTCGAACATCCGCACATCGTCCCCATCTACGACTATGCCGAGCACATGGGGCAGCCGTACCTGGTGATGAAGTTCATCGAAGGCGAGACCCTCAAGGCGCGCCTGGCGCGTGGGCCGCTTGCCCCGGATGAGGCGCTGCGCATCCTGCAGGCCGTGGGCGCGGCTCTCGCGCATGCTCATCGCCAGGGAATCCTGCACCGCGACATCAAGCCCTCCAACATGCTGCTCACGCCAAACGGCGAGGTTTACCTGGCGGACTTTGGCCTGGCGCGCATCGCCGAACTCGGCGCCACGACGCTCTCGGCCGACATGCTGCTCGGGACGCCGCATTACATTTCGCCCGAGCAGGGCCAGGGTCGCCGCGACCTGGACGCCGGCACCGACATCTATTCGCTGGGGGTGGTGCTGTACGAGATCGTCGTTGGGCGCGTGCCCTTCACCGCCGACACGCCGTTCTCCATCGTGCACGACCACATTTTCAAGCCTCTGCCGCTGCCGAGAACTGTCAACCCGCGCGTGCCGGAGGCCGTCGAACGCGTGCTGCTGCGTGCGCTGGCCAAGGAACGGGTCGACCGCTACGCGGATGTCGACTCGCTGGTGAGCGCGTTCGTCGAGTCGCTGCGCGGCGGCGGATCGACCACGACGACGCCGTCGGGCACCACCACCGTCAAGGGCAAGCCGGGCACGCCGCCCGCAGCTCCGCCTGCGGCGGCCGCGGGAGCAGCGGCAGGGAAACCCGCCGCTCGCAAGAGGCCCTGGTGGGTTTGGCTGCTGGCCGCCGCCGGGCTGTGTCTGTGCCTGGGTGTCGCTGCCTTGCTGCTTTCCACCAACAAGCAGGGGGATGTCACACCCACGGCAACAGCCGCGGCGACGGCTGTGGCGATTGTCGCCGGAGAAATCGTGCCCAAGCCCACCGACGACACGGGTCCAGCGCGCGAGGCGGCCAAATACTTCGAAGAGGGGCTGCGCCTCTTGGAGGCCGGCGATCGACCCGGCGCGGTAGCTGCCTTCGACAAGTCGCGCGCGGTCGCGGCCGATCACGCACCCCCCTATCTGCGATTGGCCGCAGAGAAACTGGAGGCGCGCCAGGAGTGGGTGCAGGCGCTGCTCTTCTACCTGCAGGCCTTGCGCATCGATCCGCGAGGCAAAGACGTGCGCCTCGAAATGCAGCAGGCGATGTATCGCGCGAGCGGGTTGGCCGATGGCGGCGGGCCGCTGCAAGAGATCGTCAAGATCGCGCCGGAGTGGGCGGCGGGGTTGTGCGCCTGGGGGCGATGGGAACTCCTCAACGGGCAGCGCGAGGCCGGTGCCAAGGATCTCGAAAAGGCGCAGACCCTGCCGCAGGAACGGGATGCCCCGATGGTGCGCGCGCTGTGGGGCGAGTATCTCAGCCTGAGCGGTCGGTCGACCGAAGCCAAGACCATTCTGCGCGAGGTGCTGAACGATCCTCGCACCCCGCGCTGGCTGAACGCCGAGATCAACCGCATGCTGGCCTCCTAGCCGCGGACTCCGAAGAGAGCCCACCCTCGAAAGCATGATGAGGTTACGTGCATGAAACGAAAACCGTTCGTAGCCGGCAATTGGAAAATGAACAAGACCGCCGCCGAGGCGGCCGCCTTCGTGCGCGAGATCATCCCGGGGCTTGTAGCCATTCCCGGTGTGGAGCAGGTGCTCTGCCCGCCGGGGACGGCGCTCGGAACGGTTGCTCCGTGGCTCAAGGGATCAGGCATCGGCCTGGGCGCGCAGAACATGCACTCGGAGGAGAAGGGGGCTTTCACCGGTGAACTTGCGCCGAGTATGGTCAAGGAGTGGGCGGGTTACGTCATCCTCGGCCACTCGGAGCGGCGCGCGCTATTCGGTGAGACCGACGACGGCGTTGCACGCAAGGTGCAGGCCGCGCTGGCCCACGGTTTGGTCCCGATCGTGTGCGTCGGCGAGTCGCTCGCCGAGAACGAGGCCGGCCAAACTTCAGCTGTCGTCTCGCGCCAGTTGCGCGGCGGCTTGGCCGGGCTCAGCCCGGAGCAGGCAGGCGCGGTTGTGATCGCCTACGAACCGGTGTGGGCCATCGGCACCGGGCGTGCCGCCACAGCCGAGGGTGCCAACACCGTTGTCGCGGCCACCATCCGCCCCGTGATGGGCGAGATGTTCGGCGCGGCGGTGGCCGAAGGCGTGCGCGTCTTGTATGGCGGCAGCGTCACCGGCAAGAACGCGGCCGAGTTCTTCGCCCAGCCGGACGTCGATGGCGCGCTCGTCGGCGGGGCCAGCCCCAAACGCGAGTTCGTCGAGATCGTTCGCGCGGCGCAGGCGCGCGCCGCCTGACCTTCTCATGGAGAGCGCCCTCGCCGCTGCGCTGTGGTTGATCCTTTCCGCGTTGTTGCTCGTCCTCGTTCAGCGCCTCATCCAACAGACCGTGCAGCAAGCGCTCTTCTGGCTCACCGGTCGGCTGGAGTGGGCACTGTTCCTTTTTGCGCTCCTCCTCCTTCCGGGTGTGATCCTCCACGAGGGCAGTCACTGGCTCACGGCCAAGCTCTTGCGCATGCGCACCGGGCGCATCTCGCTCTGGCCCAAGCTGCAGCGCGATGGCACGCTGCGCCTGGGCTACGTGGAGACCGAGCGCGCGGACTTCCTGCGCAGCTCGCTGGTGGGAGTTGCCCCTCTCGTCGTGGCCATTGTTACCCTGCTTGTACTCGGGCAGCGAATCCTGCATATCGATGCCGTGGGCCTGGCGATTGCCGGCGGTGAGTTCGACCTCGCCTGGCAATCGGCGGCGCAGATCCTTGGCCTTCCGCTGGCCGGTTTGTGGATCTACCTGGTCTTCGCGGTGAGCAACACGATGTTCCCTTCGGCCTCCGATCGGCGCTCATGGCCGTGGGTTGGGATGGTGCTCGGGGTGCTGCTTGGTATCACGCTGGTGACAGGCGTGGGCAATTGGGTGGTCGATGCAGCCGGCCGGCCGGCGCTGCGCATCGCGCAAACCGTCGCGCTCGCCTTCTCGATGACGATCGTGGTGGACGCCGCGCTGCTCCCCGGCCTGGCGCTGCTCAACGGACTGCTGCGAAGGGTGCGGGGTGGGTTGATGTAAATCCTCGCGCTAGAGTCCCGCCAGGACCATTTGGGAATGACGGTCGCTTCAGCCAAGCTTGTCGTCCCCGTGTGCACTCTGGGCGGGGAGCCGGGAGGGCCGGGTTGTGGGATTGCGGACGCGATACGAGCCATATGCGTTTGCGTGCCGCTCGAGCTAGGCGGGAGGTTTGGCCGCCTCGGGAATAGATGGCACGGCGCGCGCCGGCGATGACCATGCCATCCGCACGAATCCAGCCACGGCCAATAGCCCGATTGTCAGCCCACCGTACCAGATGGCAACCGGCGCTAGGCTGTCGTTGAGCAGGCCGCCGATTACTGGCCCCAGACCGATGCCCAGGCTGTGAGTCAGGTTGTAGATGGACATGTAACGTCCGCGCATCTCGGGCGGCGCCAGGTCGGCGGTGAACGTGGTTGAGGTGGGCACGACGATCAACTCACCGATGGTGGCGATGACCATGCTGATCAGGAACGCCGCCCAGCCCGCGCCCCAGCCCACACTGCCCACCCCCACGGCGAAGAAGAGCGACCCGACCGCGAGCACCCACAGCGTGTTGAAGCGCCGCGTCAGACCGGTCACTCCATATTGGAGCAAAACGACCATGACCGCGTTCGTCGCCGGGATGAACCCGTACATGTTCTCCGCCACCCCGAAGTTGTCCTTGGCGTACACCGGCAGGAGCATCCACATCATCGCGTAACACATCCCCGCCAGGGTGTAGGCTGTGGCGAAGCCCATGAAGCGCCGGTCGCGGAGCACGTGCTCGTAGCCCGCGAACCGTTCGGCCGGCCGCGCGACCTTCGCCTCTTCCTTTCTGAGAGCCGCGCGGAAGGGCGCCGTCTCGGCGACGGCGGCCAAGAGCAGCAAGGCGAACAACCCCTGCGCCGCGGAGGCCCCGCGGAAGGCCCAGGAGTATGAGATCGCGGCCACGAAGCCGCCGATGGTCGGGCCGATGGCCACACCCAGGTTCTGGCTCATGCGCAGCAGGGCATATGCGCTGGGGCGCTTGGGGGAGGGGATGAGGTCGGCCGCCATGGCGTCCACCCCGACGCGGTAGAGCGGGGCGAAGGCGCCATTGACCGCCATGAGTGCCACCCAGATCGGGAGCGAATCCGCCAGGCTTAGGCCGAACATGGTCAGGCTGGTGATCGCGAGGCTGGCGACCATCGCACCCTTGCGCCCCACGCGGTCGACGACCGCGCCGGCGATGAACGAGCTCACCAGCCCGACCATCGAGTTCATCGTGAGCACCAGCGCCACCGAGGTGAGCTGCAGGTCGAAGCGCTCCCTCATATAGATCGTGATGAAGGGCCAGATCATCGATGATCCGGAGGCGTTGAGAAGGACGCCCCAGAAGATGATCCAGAACTGGCGCGGGTGCGCGGCGCTCAGCCGGCGCAGGCGAGTGAGCACGAGAGCCTCATCAAACGAGGTGGAATTGGGAGTGTAACTTGCGCGGCGGGTAGGGACACTGCACAGCGGGCGACGGCGCAGTCAGCGGAGCACGACACAAGGCGATCTTGCTTCTGAAGTCTTTCCTATCCCGGTGGGAGGTGCATGTCACTTGGGTCGCCCGCGTAGCCACAAGATGAAGAACACGACCACCCCTATTACAGCCAGCGGAACCAGGCACATGGCGAGGATGACGAGGGTTTCCATTGGTCCGACGGACATAGTATTTGCCTCCACCCAACCAGTCAGGTTTTGGATTGCAGGCCTTCGAATCGTCGTTACTTGAATGGAGCAGGGCTCCCTCTATGTGCCGGCGCAGCGCGCTCCTACTTCCACTCCCTCAGCGCCAACACCCGCATGCCCACCAGCGCAACTAGGCTGCCTACCGTCGCGCCGGCCATGTTGATCGCCCCCAGCCGCCATAGCGCAAAGCCGGTCAGGTTGCCCACGAAGTGACCCAGCGCGAACCCAAACCACGCCAGGACGAGGCACAACAGCAACCGTCGATACGACCCGTGCGGCCACGCCAGATAGAAGAGCGCGCCGTAAAGTGTGGCAATCACCGCGCCGAGCGCAATTGCGGGTATGTTCATTGGTGGACCTCCACTCTGCAAGTTCGGTGCGGGTTGACCGCTCGTTGGCCGCTCAGGCGCGTTCAGCCAGCGACTGCGCGATCGTCGCCTGGCCCAAGCAGCGCTCGCCCACATAGAACACCGCCGCCTGCCCGGGCGTGATGTCGCGCAGCGGCCGCTCCAATTCAACGTGGCATGCACCATCCGCGAGCGGCGTGACGCGCGCTGCCACTGGCGCGGCCTTGTAGCGGATCTTCACCTGTACTTCGATCGGTTCCTTGGGCGCCGGCGGGTTGATCCAATGCGCGCGCTCGGTTGCGAGCGCGCTTCGCCCAAGCGTCTCGCGCGGGCCAACGACAACGCGATTGCTGCGCTCGTCGAGATCCACAACGTACAGCGGCTCGGCCGCCGAGAGGCCGAGGCCCTTGCGCTGGCCAATCGTGTAAGCCGCCAGGCCCTCGTGCGTGCCGACCCGCCGGCCCTCGGTCGTGACGATCGCCCCCGGACGGAAAACGTCCGGCGCCTGGCGCTTGAGAAAATCGCGGTAGTCGTCGCCTGCGAGGAAACACAGATCCTGGCTGTCGGGGCGATCCGCCACGGGCAACTCGAGGCGGCGTGCCATCTCGCGCACTTCCAGCTTGGGGAGGTCACCCACCGGGAACAGGCTGTGCTGCAGCGCCTCCTGATCGAGAACGCTCAGCACGTACGACTGGTCCTTCTCCCCGTCGCGCGCGGTCAGCAGCTCGAATTGCCCCTCCCGCTCGCGCACGCGCACGCGCGCGTAGTGGCCGGTGGCGAGCAAGTCCGCGCCCATCGCACGCGCGTGGCGGCGCAAGTACCCCCAGCGAATCTCACGGTTGCAGACGAGACAAGGATTAGGCGTTCGTCCGCGGCGGTACTCCGACACGAATGTCGAAAGGATCGCCGATGCAAACGATTCCTGAGCGTCAATCACATGGAAGGGAATGGCGAGCTTTGCCGCCACGCGCTGCGCCAGCGCCATGCCGGCCGGCGTGCAGCAGCGGTTCTCGGCCGCGCGGCCGGGCTCGCTCCACAGGCGCAGCATGAGGCCCACCACGCGGTAGCCGCGTTCGACGAGCAGCGCCGCGGCCACTGACGAATCGACCCCGCCGCTCATGGCCATGGCCACCAGCGGCCGGTCGCTCATCGCGTATCCGTGGCGCGCAGTTTGGCGCACACGCCGGGCAGCACCTGCAACAGGCGATCGATCTCGGCCTCGGTGGTCTGGCGGCCGAGCGTGACCCGCAGCGAACCGTAGACCCAATCCGGCGAGAGGCCGAGCGCGAGCAGCACTTCGGAGGGTTTTGGGTCACCGGTCTTGCAGGCCGACCCGGAGGAACAGGCAATGCCGGCCAAGTCGAGGTGTGCCAGCAGATGGTTGCCTTTGATGCCGCGCAGCGCGAAGCTGGCGTGGTTGGGCAGTCGCTCGACCGGATGCCCGGTGAGGCGCACCTCGGGTACGAGATCGTCGATGCCGCCGATGAGCCGCTCGCGCAGCGTGCGATAGCGCGCGTTGTGGCTCTCCCGCTCGCGGACAGTGATCTCGAGCGCGCGCGCCATGCCCACGAGGTAGGGCACGTTGTGCGTGCCGGCGCGCAGGCCGTGCTCCTGCCCGCCGCCGGTTTGAAGGGGCGTGAGCGGCGTTCCCTTTCGAGCGTAGAGTGCGCCGACGCCCTTCGGTCCGTAGAATTTGTGCGCGCCCAGCGAGAGCAGATCCACCTGCAGCGCCTCGACCTCGATCGACAGTTGGCTCGCGGCCTGCACCGCATCGCTGTGGAAGAGGACGCCGCGCTCGCGGCACAGGCGGCCGATGGCGGCGATCGGTTCGATCGTACCGATTTCATTGCTGGCGTACATCACCGAGACGAGCGCGGTGGTCGGGCGCAGGCGGCGGGTCACGTCATCCGGGTCCACATGCCCCAAGGCATCCACCGGCAGAAGCTCGAAGGTGAATCCGAAATCCGCGGCGAGGGCGCGGGCCGTGGCCAGCACGGCCGGGTGTTCGATGGGGCTCACGAGCAAATGGTCGGCGCCCTGGCGCGCACGCGCTGCCAGCGCGGCTCCGCGCACGGCCAGGTTATCGCTTTCCGAGCCGCCACTGGTGAAGACAACCTCTTCCGGCCGGCAGCCGAGCGCGCGCGCGACCTTCTCGCGCGAGTCCTCGACGGCCGCTTCGGCACGCTGCCCCCAGCCATGTTGGGATGAGGGATTGCCGAAGGCCTCACTGAAGTACGGCTGCATAGCCTCGGCCACGCGCGGGTCGAGCGGCGTGGTCGCGGCATGATCAAGATAGATCCGCGGAGCCTCGTGTTCACTCACGAGGCGATTGTACCGTCTGCCTCGGGCCCGGTCAACGGAATCGGCAATGCCCGCGAGAAAGCGCGATTCGCGGGAAGGGGAGGGGTATAATGCACCTCCGGCGTCCTGCGGGGCAGCTCTTCAGGACGCGGCGCATATCACTCGACATCCTTCTCCATGGATGGGGCCAACTGATGGACACGACCATTGAACAGATCATTGCACACGAGATTCTTGATTCGCGCGGCAACCCGACGGTGGAAGTGGAGGTGACACTCGCCGACGGCTCGTGGGGGCGGGCAGCTGTACCCTCCGGCGCATCCACCGGTACGCGCGAAGCGCTCGAGCTCCGCGATAAGGATCCCGGCCGCTACGGCGGCAAGGGCGTGCTCAAGGCCGTGGGCAATGTGAACGATGTCATCGCCGACCACCTGGTAGGTTGGGATGCGATTGACCAGCGCGCGCTCGACCGGGCATTGATAGACCTGGATGGCACGCCGGCTAAATCGAAGCTGGGCGCGAACGCCATCCTGGGAGTAAGCCTGGCGGCGGCCAAGGCTTCGGCCTCCTCGCTGCATCTGCCGCTTTACCGCTACATCGGCGGTGTCTTCGCGCACGTGCTTCCGGTGCCAATGCTCAACATTCTCAACGGCGGCGCGCATACCGGCTGGCAATCCACCGACATCCAGGAGTTCATGGTCATGCCCTTGGGCGCCACCTCATTTGCCGAGGCGCTGCGCTGGGGATCGGAGATCTATCACGCGCTGCGGGTCGTGCTACGCGAGAAGAAGTTCGCCGCGCTGGTGGGCGATGAGGGCGGGTTCGCCCCCGCGCTCGAATCGAACGCCCAGGCGGTGGAGGTCATCCTGGAAGCGATCGCCAAGGCGGGCTACAAGCCGGGCGAGCAGGTGGGGCTGGGCGTGGATGCGGCGGCCTCCGAACTCTTCGACCCCAAGACCCGTACCTACAACCTGCGCCGCGAGAATCGCAAACTCTCCCCGGCGGAAATGGTCGCTTTCTGGGAGGAGTGGCTGAAGCGCTACCCGATCGTCAGCATCGAAGATGGCCTGGCCGAAGATGATTGGGACGGCTGGAAGATGCTTACCCAGAAGGTCGGCAGCCGCACCCAGATCGTCGGCGACGACATCTTCGTCACCAATCCTGAGCTCGTGCGGCGCGGCATTGCCGAGCACGCGGCCAACGCGCTGCTGGTCAAGCTCAATCAGATTGGCACGCTCAGCGAAACGATCGAGGCGGTGGAGACGTGCCATCGGGCCAACTGGCGCGCGGTCACCTCGCACCGCTCGGGCGAGACCGAAGACAGCACCATCGCCGATCTGAGCGTGGCCCTCAACATGGGGCAGATCAAGACCGGCGCGCCCGCGCGCTCGGACCGCGTGGCCAAGTACAACCAACTCCTGCGCATCGAGCGCGAGTTGGGCGACGAGGCCACCTACGCCGGGCACGCCGCGCTGCGCAACGGCGGTATCGGATAGGGATCGCAGCCCGCGGAATCAGCGACTGACGTTGCAGGGAGGGGGCTCCTGCAACGTCAGTTTTGACAGGACCGCCGGGTGCGCGGCGGCTAAGTTTGGGGTGTAGCGCAATAGGGGCAGACTTCCCAGGTCAGGTCGAGCGGCTTGGTGCACTTGCTGCATGGCTTACGCAGGCGCGTGGCGCATGAGGGACACACCTGCCAATCGGGGCTGACGGCGCGGCTGCATCCGGGGCAGCGTGCCCGCTCCGCCAAACCCTGCAACAACGCTTCTTCTTCGAGAGTGGTCTGATAGGCCTCGTCGAGCGTGAGCGGCGGGCGCAGCAGGAGATAGATCAAGAGCCCGGGCAGATTGAGCAGCACGACCACGACCACGGCCAGGATCTGGGCCCGCCGGTCGGGCGTGCGGGCGCGAATGTCGCGCACGGTCCAAAGGACCAGGCTCAGCCACAGTGCCGCGATGAAGGCGCCCAGGAAAACGGTGGCGGCGTAGAGCCAGGTTTGTGTCGTCACAAGCGGAATGGGCAGCATTGTCTCTCCCGGTGAGAACTCGGGGAGATTATAGCCCTGAAGAAATGTGTTCGCCATGAGGGGCAGAGGATTGGGATGCGGATGAATGTGCGCGGAAAGGCCGGGCTGCTCGTGCTGGCGGCACTTAGCGTCGCGGCCCTCACGTTGATGGGCGCGCCCGCCGCCAGCGCACAGGATTCGGGCGCCACCGCGACACCGGCCGGCCCCTATATCGAGTGCTGCCTGAACTCGGATTTCGTCAACATCCGCTCGGGCCCGGCCGTGACATATGAGTCGGTCGGCGTGCTGGTCACAGGGCAAACGGCCGAAGCGCTCGGCCGGTCGACCGGAGGAGACTGGATCCAGATTCGCTATTCGCCCGTCGCCGCAGGCCTGGCCTGGGTGTATGCGCCGATCGTCCGGCTGTTCACGCTGGGCGAAGTGCTGCGCATCATCGAGCCGCCGCCCACCGCCACGCCGCGCGTCACGCCCACGATCGACCCGACCTTCGCCGCGCAATTTTCGTCGGTCTTGCCCACGCGCCTGCCCACGTTCACCCCGGCCACGCCGCCCACGCCCGTCAGCCTGACCACCGACGGCGGCGCGGCCCCGAGCGGGTTTCCGCCGGCGCTGGTCATCATCGCTCTGGCGGGGGTGGGGCTGTTCGGCGCGCTGGCTGCGAATATCGTCGGGCGACGCTAGCCCCGCCTGCGCATCCACCGAGTGAGGAAACCTGGAGGAAGTATGTCGATGGAAAAGGCAATTGCCCACGGGCACGCCCACCAGCCGCAGGCGGTTGAATCGCTCAAAGAGCTGGTCCGCATCCCGAGCATCTCCACCTACAGCGAACATGCCGCCGATATGCACCGTGCCGCGGATTGGATCGCAGAACGCCTGCGTGGGTTGGGCATGCGCACCGAAGTCTATCCGGCCATCAAGCACCCCGTCGTCTTCGCCGAGAGTTCCGATGCGGGCCCGAGTGCCCCCACGGTCCTGGTCTACGGTCACTACGATGTGCAGCCGGCGGAGCCGCTCGAGGAGTGGACGAGCCCGCCCTTCGAGCCGACAAGGCGCGGGGATTACCTCTTTGGGCGCGGCACCTCCGATATGAAGGGCCAGCTCATCGCCCAACTGGCCGCGGTCGAGGCCGTGCGTGCGACGGGCAAGCTGCCGGTCAACCTGAAGTACCTTCTCGAGGGCGAGGAAGAGGTGGGTTCGCCCAACATCAGGGCCTTCCTCCTGGAGCATCGCGACCTGGTGAAATGCGACGTGGTGCTCAATGTCGACTCGATGATTCTGCGTCCGGACCTGCCCTCGCTGGTTTACGGCCTTCGCGGGCTGGCCTACTTCGAAGTGCGGGTGTTTGGCCCGAAGCAGGATTTGCACTCCGGCCTGTTTGGCGGCCCAATCCACAATCCGGCCCAGGTGCTGTGCGACCTGGTCGCGGGCATGCACGATGCCGATGGGCGTGTGACGCTGCCCGGCTATTACGATTCGGTGCGCCCGCTGACGGCCGATGAGCGGGCCGCCCTGGCACGCGTGCCCACCACCGATGAGGATGTCAAGAGACAGACCGGCGTGACGCAGCTGCGCGGTGAAGCAGGGTACACCACCGTCGAGCAGCTTGGCGCGCGGCCCACGCTCGAGGTGAATGGCCTGTTGAGCGGGTTCACCGGCGAAGGGTCGAAAACCGTTCTGCCGGCGCGCTCGATGGCCAAGATCTCCATGCGCCTGGTCCCCGATCAGACGCCGGAAGCCGTGCAAGCCCAGCTCGAAGAGTACTTGCGCCGCAACGCGCCGCCCACCGTGCGCTGGGAAGTGCAGAACCTGGCCGGCGCGCCGCCGGCAATCGTCCGGCGCGATACGCACGAGATGGGCGCTGCCATCCGCGCACTGAAGGAGACGTTTGGGGTCGATCCGGTGTTCGTGCGCGAGGGCGGGACGATCGCGGTGGTGGGCATCCTGCAGGAACTGACCGGACACGAATCGATTCTGATGGGCTTCGGCTTGCCCGACGACAACCTGCACAGCCCGAACGAGCGCCTGTTCCTGCCCAACTTCTACCGCGGCATCGAATCCTACACCCGGTTCCTGTATGCCCTCGTCCGCTAACGCCTCGGCCGCGCCGCGGCCGCTGCTCAACTACGGCGGGCAGGCCGTGCTCGAAGGCGTGATGATGCGCGGGGCGCGCTCGCTAGCCGTGGCCGTGCGCGCGCCGGATGGGCAGATCCGCGTCCAAGTCCGGCCATTGGGCCGCTTCTACCGGGGCTGGTGGGTGCGGGTCCCGTTCGTCCGCGGCGCCTTGTTGCTGGCGGATGCGCTCGGACTCGGTCTAGAGAGCCTGGCCTACTCGGCGCAGATCCAGATGCCGGAGGAGAAGCTCAGCGGCGGATCTCTCTGGCTGAGCTTCGGCATGTCGCTGGTTATCGGCGTGGGGCTGTTCATGCTCCTGCCGGCCGGCATCGGACAGTGGTTCGAGCGCGGCTTGGGGCTGAGCTCCACCTGGAGCAACGTGGCCGAGGGCTTGGTGCGTCTCGCACTGCTCATCGGCTACCTGGCGGCCATTGGACGCATGCCGGAAATCCGCAGGGTGTTCGCCTATCACGGCGCCGAGCACAAGACGATCTCCGCCTACGAGGCCGGCGCACCGCTCGACCCGTCCTCGGTTGCGGGATTCCCCCGCTTCCACCCGCGCTGCGGCACCTCGTTTCTGGTGACGCTGGTGGCGGTCACCGTGCTGCTCTTTGCGCTGCTCGGCCCGATGTCGCTCGGCATGCGGCTCGCGACGCGCGTTCTCGCGCTGCCCATCCTGGTCGGGCTGGGTTACGAATTCCTGCGTTGGACGGGCCGCCATCAGCACCTGCGCCTCGCGCGCTGGCTCTCTCTACCAGGAGTGTGGACTCAATCGCTTACCACGCGCGAGCCGGATGAGAAGATGCTGGAGGTTGCGATTGCCGCGTTCGAGGCCATGCGCAGCGCAGAGGAACAACCCGGCCGATCATGAAGAAATCGGGGCGGGTCTGAGACCCGCCCCCACGATTCCCCGACGTGCCGCCCCTACGCATGCGGGCCGGCTTGCGCAACCTCAGGAGGAACCTCCGCCTGATACTTGCGGAAATTCTCGACAAAGCGCGACGCGAGCTGCCTGTACTTGACCATGTAGCTGTCTTTGCTCGGCCACGAACCGGCCGGGTCGAGCACGCTGGTGGGCACGCCGTCGCACGAGCGTGGCACCTGGAACCCGAAGACCGGGTCGGGGACGCAATCGACGTTGAGCAGTTGGCCTGAGAGCGCCGCGTTGAGCAGCGCCCGCGTATAGCGGATGCTGATCCGTTTGCCCACGCCGTACGGCCCGCCCACCCAGCCGGTGTTGACCAGCCAGCAATTGACCTTGTGCTTGAGTATCTTCCGCTTGAGAAGATCGGCGTAAAAGGCCGGGTGGTACGCCATAAACGGCGCGCCGAAGCATGTGCTGAAGGTGATCTCCGGCTCGACCCCTAGGCCGACTTCGGTGCCGCTGATCTTGGCCGTGTAGCCCGAGATGAAGTGGTACAGCACCTGGTCCGGCGTCAGGCGCGCGAGCGGCGGCATCACCCCCGAGGCATCGCAGGTGAGCAGGATGATATTGCGCGGGTGGCCGGCCATCTTCGCGGGGATGGCGTTTTCGATGTATTCGAGCGGGTACGAACCGCGCGTGTTCTCGGTGATGCTGTCGTCGTCCAGGTCGATCAGGCGCGTGACGGGATCATAGGTGACGTTTTCGAGAATTGTTCCGAATTTGCGTGTGCAGGCATAGATCTGCGGCTCAGCCGTGGGCGAAAGTTGGATCACTTTGGCGTAGCAGCCGCCCTCGAAGTTGAACACCCCCTCATCGCTCCAGCCGTGCTCGTCATCGCCGATCAGCCGCCGATGCGGGTCCGCCGAGAGCGTGGTCTTACCCGTGCCCGAGAGCCCGAAGAATACCGCCACATCGTCGTCGCTCTCACCGGCGTTGGCCGAGCAGTGCATTGAAAGAATGCCTTGCGCCGGCAGCAGGAAGTTGAGAATCGAGAAGATCGACTTCTTGATCTCGCCCGCGTAAGCCGTGTTGCCGATGATGCACAGGCGCTGCTGGAAGTTGATGATGATGAAGGTCTTGGTGGCCGTCATGTCGATGGTGCGCGCACCCTGGAAGGAGGGCACGCAGATCACCGTGAAATCCGGCACGTGTCGGCGGTGCTCCTCGGCCGATTGGGGTGGGAGGAACATGTTGCGCGCGAATAGGCTGTGCCAGGCGTGCTCGGTGACAATGCGGATGGGCAGGCGATAGGCCGGGTCCGCTCCCGCGAAACAATCCTGCACGAACACATCGCGCCCCTGCAGGAACCCCAGCAGCCGCTCGTAGAGCTCGTTGAACTTGTCGGGCGCGTAGGGCCGGTTGTACTCGCCCCACCAGATGCGGCCCTCGGTGGAAGGTTCGCGCACGATGAACTTGTCGGTCGCCGAGCGGGCGGTGTGCTTGCCGGTGGCCACCACGATCGGCCCCTGGCGTGCAATGCTCGCCTCGTGGCGGAAGACGATCTCTTCGTAGAGAGCTTCGGCCGGCAGGTTCCAGTAGGCCTTGCGCAGATTGGTCAGGCCGATCGAGTCCAGGCCGTAGTCGGAGCGCAGCGCCGCAGCCTCGCCTTCGGCCGGCGTACGAATATCGAGAATATTGTTCATAGCCAGTCTCGTACCATTTTGCGGTCGCCGATGTAGATTTCGTTGGGCGAATGGGGGTCGAGCGCCCACTTGATGCGTTCCACGCCCTCGGTGATGTCTTTGACGGTCCCCGAGTAACTCAGGCGGAGGTGCCCCTCCATGCCGAACTCCTTGCCCGGCACGGTGACCACCAGCGCCCGACGCAGCAGGAAGCGCGAGAGCTCCTCGGATATCGGATTGTAGGCGCGGAAATCGGGCAGGCAGTAAAAGGTGCCGCCCGGGCGCACGACGCGCACGCCGTCGAAGGCCTTGAGCTGCTCGAGCATCACGTTGCGGTTGTTCTCCATTGTCAGGCGCAGCGCCTCCACCACGCTCTGCAGGCCGGTCAGCGCGCCTTCGGCCGCCGCCTGCAGCACCTCCGAGGCACACGAGGTGGTCTGCGCCTGGACATTCGTCATGACCTCGACCATCTTGCGATTGGTCACCACCCAGCCGATGCGGAAACCGGTCATGCCGTACAACTTCGACACCCCGTTGATGGCGATGACGCGCGTGCTTTCGATATCGCGGGTGGTGTATTTGTAGGAGGAGGTCGGCTGGCGGCCGTCGAATACCAGCTTGTGATAGATGTCGTCGGAGATGAGATAGATGTTCTTGCGCTCGCAGAACTCGACAATGGCCGCCATGAAGTCGTCGGAATACACCACCCCGGAGGGGTTGTTTGGCGAGTTGACGATGATGGCCTTGGTGTAGGTTGTCACCGCGCGCTCGATCTCCTCCATGCGCGGATGGAACGAGCCGTCTTGCGGTGTGACGATGACCGGCACGCCGTAGACCATCTTCACCATCTCCGGGTAGCTCACCCAGTAGGGCGCCAGGATGATGACTTCATCCTGCGGGTTGAGCAGCGTGTAGAGCACGTTGTAGAGCGATTGCTTCGCGCCGGACGAGACGATCACGTTCTCGGGGGCGACCACGCGGTCGTAGTTCTCCTCGGTGTAGCGGATAATCGCTTTCTTGAGCGAGGGCATGCCGTCGGTCGGCGTGTATTTGATGTCGCCCTCGTTGAGGCGCGCGGCCGAACTGAGGATGGCGGCAATCGGGGCGCGGTTTTTGGGTTCGCCGATGCCCAAGTGAATCACCGGCTCGCCGCGTTCGCGCAACAGGCGCGCCTCTTCATTAAGTTCGAGCGTCGGCGATTCGGCGATGGATCGTGCAAGTTGACTGAGGGTCATGTCGGATAAGGTCTCCCGATGCGGCCAGTGGGCAGGTGATCCTCCCCTGGAGGGGCGGCCGTGAGCGTGCATCTCCGCCGGACGAGAAGCGGGCGAGGAACACACGAGGCCTGCCAAGCTCGGCCTGCAGCTTGATTTGAGGTGCACGGGCCGCTACCTTCGCTTTGGCCGAGCGCCTCAGACGCCAATTGTAACCCATCGAGGATGGGCGATCGAAACCGGAGCGCCTTGATGCTCTTGAGTTTTGACAACTTACCCATGACCCGCGGCGTGTCCCTTATGGTGTCTCCCCGTGCATTAGTTGCGTGGCATCCTTGCGGCGATGTACGGGCGGGGGGGCCGCCCGCAAACGCGCGCCGCTCCTATTCCCGCACTAGCAGTGACGCGTGGATAGGGACTGTCTCTCGCGTGGCGATTTCCGTCTTGCGGCACGCCTTGGCTTGCCCGCGCCGCGCGTCCTCATTGTTGTCGTTGCGAGGGGCAATTCCCCCGCCGGGCGGGGCGGTGCGACGAAGCGATCTTGAGGCAACGTGCGCCGGACGAGCAGCGCGTTGGGCGGCGAGGATTCAGGATTGCTCCCCCCCGCAAGCCGGGGCCCGCTATGACACGTGCGAGTGCCTCTTCGCTGTGCAAGTCGGCGGCGTGCGCCTCGGGACGAGGTTGCCCCTGGCGATCGTGCTGAGCCGAATCCTTGTGCATGCCCTACGTGCGGGTGCGTGCGTAGGGCATGCTGTGCCCTCTTCGGGTTGGGTGAGCGCCTACGCGGGCAGGGGGGAGGGCGGCGCCGGCAGCACCTCGTCCATCAGCTTTCTCAGCTCCTGCTCCTCTTCTCCCTGGCGAGCGAAGTAGTCGGTGAGGAACGCCGAGCGGCGCATGCGTAGCGCGAGGGGTGCCAGCGTGCGGATATCTGCGGTCGTCACCGCGTCGCGATTGTCGGCCGCGGCCAACGCGCGCGCGGCTTCGAACAGGGCCGCCGATGCGCGATGCGAGACAATATGGAGGCGCTCGGCCATCTGCAGTGCCAATTCGGCGGTTTCGGCAGCCAGCTTCACGGCGGGCAGCTTCTCACGTGCCGCCAGGATTTCGCCGTGCATGATGTCGGTCTCCTCGCGGTAGTGTTCGATCACCCCGCGTGGGTTGGATTGGTACGCGCGCACGCGCTGGTAGGCCTCCCAGCGATCGGCGATGCTCGTCACCCCGTGCACGACCACGCGCAACCCAAAGCGGTCGAAGATCTGCGGGCGCAGGATGCCCTCTTCTGGATTCATCGAACCGACCAGGACGAAACGCGAGCGGTAGAACGCGGCCAGCGCGCCGCGGCGAACGGTGTACATGCCCTGCGCGGCGGCATCCAGGATGGCGTCGGTGATGTCATCGGCGAGCAGGTTGATCTCGTCGACGTAGAGGAAGTTGCGATCGGCCTGAGCCAGAATGCCCGGGTGCAGGCGATGGCGCTGGTGCAACGCCGCGCGCTCGTCCAGCCCGCCGATCACATCCGGCAGTTGCGCGTTGAGCGGGAGCTCCATCAGCTTCATGCGATCGCTGAAGGTCAACGGCTCGCCCAGCCCGTACCTACGCGCGCAATCCGGGCAGACGGCATCCATTCCGCCGGTCTCGATGTCTTCAGGCAGGCACCCGTAGGGGCACAGGCTGCGCGGCACGGGAGGCAGGAGCGGCGCCAGGCTGCGCACGGCGGTGGTCTTGCCCGTTCCGCGCGGACCGAGCAGCAGCACGCCGCCCACGGCCGGGTTGATGATGGCCAGCAGCAGCGCCAATTTCATTTCGCCTTCGCCGACGAAGGCCAGGAAGGGGAAGGGCAGGCTCTCGGCCAGCCCGCGGTCGCCCGGCTCCACGGCCGCCAGGAAACGCCGGGAAGAGGCGACTTCCAAGAGGTGTGTGATCCCGCGGATGGCCTCGGCCATGCCGGCTACTCCGACGTGCCTGCGGCCGGTCGTTGCGCGCGGCGCTGGCCCTGGCGCGCTTCGGCTTCCGCAAACTCGTGCTGCTCTTCCGGGGATTCGAGGATCAGCACTGGGACAGGCACCGGGCGGCCGGCCGTGTCGAGCGCCACATAGACCAGATGCGCGGTGTTGGTGTGGACGCGATTGCCGGTGAAGGGGTTCTCCGCCTCCACCTCCACCCGCACCTCCATCGAGGTGCGCCCGACGTACGTCAATCGCGAGGTGAGGGTCACCAAGTCGCCAATTTGAATCGGATGGCGGAAGCTCATGTTGTCCATGGCCACCGTCACCACCGGGTGCTGGGCGTGGCGCATGCAGGTGAGCGCGCCCGCCTCGTCCACCAACTTCATCACGATGCCGCCGTGCACGTTGCCGTGCAAGTTGGCATGCTCCAGGCGCATCATCTGGCTGAGGGTTACGATCGAATCGCGGATGTGCTTGGATTCGGGAGTCGGGTTGGCCACGGGCACTAGTCCATGTCCGATTGGAGCTCTGAGCGGTCGCCTGAGTGGAGCAGCTCGGGCATTTCCTCGAGCACGTCGATCACATCATGCGAATACTCGGCCATGAGCGGCGGCAGAGGGGTGGTGGCCGGAACGCGCACGCGGGGCTCCTCGGGTTTGGATGGCGGCGGGGGAATGATTCGCGGTTGGACCGTAGCCCGCCGCAGGATGCGCCGGTCGTGCGACACCCATCCCACGTAGCCGCCCTCCAAATTGAAGACGTCGCGTTCGTCGCTGACCCATCCCACCCAGTCTCCATCGCGGCTGTAGAGATAGGGAAAGACGAGCAGGGCGGCGAACTCGCCGCGAGTGGTGTACAGATGCAACGGGGGCACCCGTCGGGTCATGTTGTTCCCCCTAGCGGACGTCATTGTAGGTCCATAGGCGGTTCGCCACGAAATTCCAGATGAGCACTACACCCACAGCGCAGGCCAGCGCCAGGTTGTTGCCGAGTTGCTGCGCCGTGAGGGGCCCCCAGCCCACGGGAAGCCGCTCGGCCAGCCGAGTCCAGGGCGCCCGAAGGAATGCAAAAAGCGGTGTGCGAACGAATAGCCCGACCAGATTGACCATCGCGAATTGCACCCACTGCCGCGCCACCGGCTTGCTGCGCGAATCAGGATAAGTCCAATGGCGGTTGAGGGTGAAATTGCTGGTGACCGCGGCCGTGAATGAAATCACCGAAGACACTACCGCGTTGAGATTCAGCCACTCCGCCAGCAGGTTAAAGGTGCCAAAATCCACGACCGCGCCGATCGCGCCGACGACCAGGAAGCGCGTGAAGCGAACGCGTTCGCGGCGCCAGTCCATGCTCAACGGAGCCCCATCCGGCCGGCGAAGGAGGCCAGCGTGGCTTGCAGCCCGCGGTCGAGATCCACCTGCGGCTGCCAGCCCAAGATTTCGCGCGCACGCGAGATGTCGGGTTGGCGGCGCTGCGGGTCATCGGCGCCGCGCCGGTCGGCCAGATAGGTGATGGGGCTGTGCCCGCCGCCGAGAAGAGCGATGCGCTCGGCGAAGTCGCGGATGCTGATCTCCGACGGATTGCCCAGATTCACCGGCAGGTGCTCATCGGAGAGCAACAAGCGCAGGATCCCATCCACTAAATCGTCGACATAACAGAAGGAGCGCGTCTGCAACCCGTCGCCGTAGACAGTGAGCGGCTCGCCGCGCAGGACCTGGCCCACCAGGTTGGGCACTACCCGTCCGTCGTCGAGGCGCATGCGCGGGCCGTAGGTGTTGAAGATGCGCGCGATGCGCGTGTCGACGCGGTGGTGGCCGTGGTAGGCCATGGTGATGGCTTCGGCGAAGCGCTTGGCCTCGTCGTACATCGAGCGCGGCCCCACCGGGTTGACGTGCCCAAAGTAGGTCTCGCGCTGCGGATGCTCCAGGGGATCGCCATAGATCTCGGAGGTGGAGGCCAAGAGGAAGCGCGCCTGGTGCGCGCGAGCCACGCCCAGCGCATTGTGCGTCCCCAGCGCGCCGGCCTTGAGCGTTTGAATCGGCAGGTTCGGATAGCCGAACGGGCTGTGCGGGTTGGGGCTGGCCGGTGAAGCGAAATGCATCACCGCCTCCACCCGGCCGGGAATGTAGATGTAGTTCGAAACGTCGTGGCGGATGAACAGAAAGCGGTCGTGTCCGGCCAGGTGAGCGATATTCTCAGGCGAGCCGGTGACGAAGTTGTCGAGGCCGACAACGCTGTAGCCCTCGGCCAGAAGCCGGTCGCACAAGTGCGACCCGATGAAACCCGCAGCCCCGGTGAGCAGTACTCGCATGCATTCTCCGAACGAGGGAAGTGGGAGAGCGTGGGTTCGCTCCGGCTCCGCAATGATACTTCATTATCTCCAATCGACGGCGGTCACCCGGCCGCTGGCCGTGACAGGTTGGGCCAGACCAGTCGACACTTCCACCACCCACGCGTCCCCGCGATAGACGAGGGCCAGGTGAGTACCCTGCGGCGACCACACCACCTGCTGGGCCTCCAGGCCTCCCTCGCCCTCGCGCGGGAAGACGGCCCGGGCATTGCTCCCATCCAGATCCATCACCATCAGCCGGTAGCTGCTGCTTTCGCTTTCAAGAGGTTGCAGCGCCTGCAGGAAGGCCACCTGGGCCTCCCCGCCGCTGGTTACCTCGCCGAGCGGCGAAACGACGGGGCTCGCGAACATTCCCACCCGCGGGCGGAGTGTGAGCGAGGCGCCGCCTGCGATCGGGATGGCGACCAGATCGAACGCCGGTGAGGATTCCGGGACTTCAAGACCCAGCGGCGCGCCATGGGCGACGGTGTATATGAAGCGCCCGTCGGGAGACCAGCTCAGCCCGGGCATCCACACCCAATCGGTGGGGCTGACGTAAGGCGTGACGGGGAACGAGGCGAGCGTGCGACCGGTGCGGCCGTCGATCACCCCGATGCCATCCGGGCGGCGGTAGGCCAAGGTCTCAGCCTGGGGAGACCACACGAAAGATGTGCCCCACCATCCATAGCGGCCGCCAACCTGCGGCGGCAACACCTGCTGCGGAGAGGCGGGTTGGCCGGCAACGCCAATTGAGACGACGCGCAGGTCGTTGTTCGCCTTCCACCCGGGAGCGGCCTGGCTTGGCTCAACGGTCGAAAGCGCAATGGCCAATGGCAGCTCGGGTGACCACCCAACCGGATGAACCACGTTTGCAGCGCCAAGGGCGAGCGGTGCCCCGGGGGCCTGCGTTGAATAGAGCCAGAGCGCGTTCAGGCCGCTCTCGGCCGCACGCGAGGCCGCGAGCCATGTGCCGTCCGGCGCAAGAGAGAAGACGCGCCCATCCAGATCACCAGTGATGGCGACCGCGGTTCGTTCGCGCGAGCTCCCGCTCATTGCCCAGGCCGAGCCCGCGTCCAGGTAAGCCAACTTGCCAGCCAGGCTGATCGTCGCGGTTTGGGTCTGCGCTCCTGCTAGGACAATCTCCGGCACGGGGGCCTCGACTACGACTTGCCGCACGGGTGATCGCGAGACTTCCTGCCCGTCTTCAAGTCGCACGCGGTAGGTCACTTCCTCAAGACCATTGCGCCCGGCCTGCAGCAGGCGTTGAGTTCCCGCCGGGAGCATCTCGCTGCGGACCGTCTGCTGCGTGTAAGGCAAAGTGGCCCGCTCGATCTCGAATTCCTCGATGACTCGCACAACCACGATTTCGCTTGCCGCCGAAGCCAGCGCATAGAGCGGCGGAGATACACGATCGAGGGCCCCGAGCTGCAGGCCGGCATGGGCCAGGGCCTGCGCGACGGTCGTTCCGCCTTCGACCCGCACCGAGTGCTGCGAGCCATCCGCGTGAATACTCACCTCAAGTGGAACGAGGGTCACCTGCGGTCCGGCGCATGCGGCCAGGGCGGCGATCAGGAGACACGCGATGGTCCGGCGCGTGGGGCTTGCGTACCAGCGGCGAGTGAGCTGGCGCGTGCCGAGAGGCCCGCGGAGTTGGGAGCGCACGGATGATTGCGGAGAGTGCCTTGGTATAATTGCCATTTGAGTTGTCGGACGCCGGCCTGGCCGCATGCGCAAGACCCCTAGCGCAGCTCGCCTCGGATGGCGATCTGCCCTTGGGCCACCAGCACTTCTTGCACCTGGAACCCGGTCGCCAGGCTCGCGACCTCACCGGTCAACACCTCCGACAGCGCCTGCGAAAGGGCGGACATCGATTGGGCCGGCAGTTGCAGCGGTCCCACCTGGAGCGTGTCGATTTCTAGTGTCAGCCGCGCCGCATCCGAAATGAGCGGCCGCAATACGACCAGCGCCGAAGCCGAGAGATCGGCCGCCTCCAACATGCCATACACGGATATGGCGCCCTGGTCGAGGATGACGTGCACCGATCTAAGTCGACTCTGGGGTTGCGCCGAAAGGCGCAGGTTGAGGAATTCCGTCAGTTGCTCTTGGGTTAAGATGACGATGACCTGCCCGCCGGCAGATTGCGCGATGGCATCGCGCCAGGCCTGTTCGACGAACGGAACCTCGCTGGCGCCGGGCGTCGGGGTAGGCGGCGGCTGGGGACCCCCCAGGTAAAGCGTACACGCCGCCAGACCAATGACCGGCAGGCTTGGCAGAATCTGCTTGAGAGATAGACTTAGGGGGCGTATCATCAACCGCAGTCGTTACATGAATCGTGCCCTGGGGCGAGCCGGATTATAGCATGTCGACGAATCCTGAATCGAACGGGAGCCTTCCCCTCAGTGCGCAGCTGGAGAGCCTGCTCTTTGTGACCGCGGAGCCGGCACTCCTGGCCACACTGGCGGAGGCGCTCGCGGTGACGCGCGCCGAGGTTGAGTCCGCGCTGCGCTCGCTAGCTGAGGAATATGCTCAGCGCGGGCTGCAGATCCTGCGTCTCGGCGATCGCATCCATCTCACGACCTCCCCCCGCGCGGCAGGCGTGGTCGAGAAGTTCCTCGGCCTGGGGCACACAACCAGCCTGAGTAAGGCCGCGCTCGAGACTCTGGCCATCCTGGCCTACCGCCAGCCGTTGACCCGGCCTCAGGTCGACGCAATCCGCGGCGTCAACTGCGACAGCGTCTTACAGAGCCTGCTGGCCAAGGGGTTGGTTGAGGAGATCGGACGCACCGAGGGACCAGGGCGGCCCATCTTGTATGGTCTGACGACCACAGCACTGCAGCACTTTGGGCTTTCGTCGGTTGATGACTTGCCTCCGCTGGAGATCGAAGAGGCGGCGCCAATTCCGGCCGAACCCGCGGCGCCCGAGACCCTCCTGAAGGGTTGACGCAGTGACCTCCGAGCGTCTGCAGAAGCTTATGGCCGCCGCCGGGTTGGGATCGCGCCGCGCATGCGAAGAGTTGATCCGCGCCGGGCGCGTCTCCGTCAACGGCAAGCCGATCTCACTTGGCGAGAAGGCCGATCCTAGGCACGACGACATCCGCGTCGATGGCAGGCCACTGGCCGCCGCGGAACAAACGGTGTACTTGGCCCTGCACAAGCCGCGCGGGGTTGTTTCTTCGCTCGAGCCGCAAGGCGATCGCCAAACGGTGCGCGATCTTGTGCCCGGCGCGGCAAGGCTTTTCCCGGTTGGGCGACTGGACCTCGAAAGCGAGGGCCTGATTCTGATGACCAACGACGGGGAATTGGCGTTGCGGCTGACACATCCCCGTTACGGCTGCGAGAAGGAGTACCGCGTGCTACTCTCGCGCCGGCCGGATGAGCAGCAACTCGAGATCTGGCGGCGGGGCGTGGTGCTGGAGGGCGGCCTGCGTACCGCTCCGGCGCTGGTGCGAGTCGAGAGCCTGGCCGGCCGCGGCGCGTGGGTGCGGGTGGTCATGGGCGAAGGGCGCAAACGCGAGATACGTGAGGTTGCCATGCGTCTGGGGCTGAGTGTCGTCCGCCTGCAGCGCATCCGCATCGGCAGCCTGCTGCTGGGCAGCCTCCGTCCGGGCCAATCGCGTGAACTCACGGCGGCGGAAGCGCGTCAACTTCTGGCCAGTACCCGCGCGACGCAATCGCCCAAGCCGTCCCGCCGGGCTCCGGTGCGCGCAGCCCGTCCCCGTGTCCGCCAACGACAGCGAGAATGAGGCAGGATATGCAGCCATCCTCGGCGAAGTCCTCGTGGCTCGAACGTCCCGTCGCACCCTGGTTGCCGATCGCCTGGGAGCATCTGCTGTGGCTGTTGCTTCTGGTGGGCGTGGCCGCCACCCGCTTCTATGATATCGACACGCGCGCCATGTCGCACGATGAAACGCTGCACGCCTACTATTCCTGGCTGCTCTCGCGCGGGCAGGGCTATATTCACAATCCGATGATGCACGGCACGCTGCAGATGCATCTGGTCGCGCTGTCATATTTCGTCTTTGGCGCGAGCGATGTTGCGGCGAGGCTGCCAGCCGCGCTCTTCGGCATCGCGGCCGTGGCATTGATGTTGCCCTTCCGCCGCTGGCTCGGCAAGCTGGGCGCATTGATGGCCGGCGTGATGATCGGCCTCTCGCCGTTCATGCTTTACTATTCACGCTACGTGCGCAATGAGGCCTTCGTGGTCGTCTGGGGGCTGCTCATGTTCCTGGCCATCGCGCGCTACTTCGAGACCCGCCAGGCGCGCTGGCTGTACCTGCTGACGGCGGCGACAGCCCTGCACTACACCACCAAGGAAACTTCCTACATCTATGTCGCGATCGCCTTGGTCTTCCTGGGGTTGCAGCTCCTGATTTCCCTGATGCGTGTCGAGTGGGCGCGCGAGCGCGACCAGCGGCGATTTACCTTCTTGGTCTCGCTGGGAGCGGCCTTGCTCCTGGCCGCGCTGTGGCTGCTCGCGTTTAACCAGACGCGCCTGGGCGGGCTGCCCGGTGCCACCGCTGTCCCATCGGACCCGAACCTGCCGCGCACCCCGGGACAGACACTATCGCTCGCGCCGATGTTGTTGTGGGGTGGCGGGGTGGGGGTGCTGGGCGGCGTGGCATTCCTGGTGGGTTTGTGGCTGGCCGCGCGCTCCTTTGGGCCTTCGTTCCGCCCGCGTTTTCCGGCCTTCGACCTGCTGATCGTCCTGGGCACCTTTGTCCTGCCGCAATTGGCCTCCTTCCCGGTGCGGGCCATGGGATGGGACGCGCTCGACTACTCGCTGCAGGGGCTTTCACACACCGCGGTCTTCGCTGTGCCGCTGCTGCTGGTGATGGTGGTGATCGGGCTGGCGTGGGACCGGCGCTTGTGGCTGGTTAACGCGGCCATCTTCTTCGGCATCATGGGGGTGTTCTTCACCACCTTCTTCACCAACGGCAATGGTCTGTTCTCGGGGCTGTATGGGTCGCTGGGCTATTGGCTCGAGCAGCAAGGTGTGCAGCGCGGCGGGCAGCCCTGGTACTACTACCTGCTGATCCAACTGCCGCTGTACGAGTTCTTGCCCGCGCTGGCCACCATCGCGGCCGGGGTCATTGGCTTGAGCGGACTGCGCGCGCGCAAGACCCAGAGAGCCGAGGCGCTGTCGCACTCCGAGGCTGTGCAGCCGTCCGCCGCAGGAGATCCGACGCGACCACCCGCCGTGCCGGTCTTCGGTATGGTTGGCTTCTTGGGGTTCTGGTCGGTGGTGTCGCTGGCCGCCTACAGTGCGGCCGGCGAGAAGATGCCCTGGCTGACCGTGCACGTCACCCTACCGATGATTCTGCTGGGTGGTTGGGCCATCGCCCACATCGTGCAGCACATCGACTGGCCGCAGGTTGTCCGGTCGCCACGCTGGGTTGCCTGGTTGCTTCTGCCGATTGCGGCGATCTCGCTCGTTGTCGTCTTTGCGATTGGTCTTGGCCCGCGCCCGCCCTTCCGCGGAATGCTGCTGGAGGAATTGCAGTCCACCACCTCTTTCCTCGAGTCCCTGGGCTTTGCGGCTCTCTCGTTGTGGGCGCTGTGGCGTCTGTGGCGCGGTCTGCCCTTCGGCCAATGGTTGCGTATGCTTGTGCTTGAATTCTTCATGCTGTTGGGGCTGCTCACTTTGCGCGCCGGGTGGACGGCCAGCTACATCAACTATGGAAACGGGCGGGAATTCATCGACTACGCCCATTCGGCGCAAGGCGTGAAGACCGTCATGGCTCAGATCCAAGACATCTCGCGCCGTACGGCCGACGGCCTCGGGGTCCAAGTTGGCTACGACAATCTGGTCTCGTGGTCGTTCACCTGGTACTTCCGTGATTATCACAACCAGCGCTTCTTTGGCGACCAGCCTTCGCGTGACCTGGTTGAGGTGCCGGTCATCGTCGTGGGCCAGGGCAACTTCAGCAAGATCGACCCCTTGTTGGCGCGCACGCACACCTACTTCGAATACGTCCGCATGTCGTGGCCGATGCAAGAGTACTTCGGTCTCAACTGGGAGCGCATCCGCAATGCCCTGTCGGACCCGCGCTACCGCAAAGCGTTGTGGGATATCTGGTTCGATCGCGATTACACGGAATACGGCAGCCTGACCGGCGCCTCGTATGATCTGGCGCAATGGCCTGTGTCGGAGCGCATGCGGCTCTATGTTCGGCGCGACATTGCCGCCACGGTCTGGCAATACGGGGTCAAGCCGGCCGCCGAAGTTGTGATCGACCCGTATGCCCAATCGCGCAAAGAGCTGGCCGCCTCGGTGGTGTTCGGCTCGCAGGGATCGTCCGCGGGCGAATTGCAGCGACCGCGCGCCATCGCCATTGCGCGGGATGGGACAGTCTATGTTGCCGATACGGCCAATCACCGTATCCAGCACTTCGATGCCAGCGGCACGTGGCTTGGCGGGTGGGGAACCTTCGGCGATGTGGCGGCCGGCTCGGCGCCCGGAGGGACCTTCAACGAACCGTGGGGCATTGCATTGGCGCCCGACGGGAAGGTGCTCGTGGCCGACACCTGGAATCACCGCATTCAGGTCTTCCAGCCGGATGGGACCTTCGTGCGTATGTGGGGCACCCTGGGCCAGGGCGCCTCGCCGCAGGAACTCTACGGGCCGCGGGCCATCACGGTCGATGAGCGTGGGCGTGTGTTCGTCGTGGATACGGGCAACAAGCGGGTGATGGTCTACGACGAAGAGGGCGGCTATCTGACCCAGGTGGGCTCAGCCGGTTTCGAGGCCGGCCAGTTCGATGAACCGGTGGGCATCAGCCTGACCCCGGCCGGCGATCTGGTCGTCGCCGACACATGGAACCGCCGCGTGCAGGTGTTCCGCGAGACCGGGCAGGGGACGTTTGTCTTCGACCGGCAGTGGGAGATCGCGGGTTGGGTCGGGCAATCGCTCGACAACAAACCTTACATTGCGGCCGGCGCCGATGGTCGGGTGTGGGTCACCGACCCCGAGGGTTTCCGCGTCCTGTGCTTCGACGAGAATGGCG
Organism: uncultured Anaerolineales bacterium; assembly: GCA_964353865.1. GTDB lineage: Bacteria > Chloroflexota > Anaerolineae > Anaerolineales > RBG-16-64-43 > RBG-16-64-43. The sequence goes on from CAYGXJ010000005.1 coordinate 30,138, forward strand.
GGTTCCTGTTTACCTGGGGCGACTTTGGCCGCGATGCCGCTCGCTTTGAACTGCCGGTGGGCGTGGCTGTGGATGACGAAGGCAATGTGTGGATTGTGGACACGGATACCTCGCGCGTATTGAAGTTCACCCCGCCGGTGGAGGCGTCCTAAGCGCGCAGATTGGGCTGCGAACTGACGCTAAATCGGATCACGGTCCCGGCATGGCCGGCACCGTGGCACTTTGCAGCGACACAAGGGGGCCGCTCAGTCGAGAGCGGCCCCGTACTCTTCCCGGGGATGGCCGGAGTCACTTTTCGGGCGCACCTGCTTCAATCCAGGCTTTGAGCATGCTCAGCGCATCCGGTGTGAGTTGACCCGGATGCCCGCCGACGCTCTGAATGATCACCAGGCGCGACGTGGCGGGGTCGCCAGGCACAACCCCGGGGCCGCCGGCTCCGCCGGCCAGAGCCGTCTGATAAGAGGCGAGCGAAAGACCACTGGCGGGGTTCACGGGGCCGTGACACATCACGCATTGTTTGGCGAGCAGCGGGCCAATCGTGTCTTGCCAGCTCACCGCAACGGGGGCAGCGTCTGTGGGTTTTAAGGTTGCCGCGGAGTGAGGAACGGCTGTGGGCACTGCGGTCGGGGTCTGCGGAGCGTAGATTGGCACATCTACCGCAGGCGGCACTGTCTCAATCGCGGTCTTCTCGTACGAGACGAAATAGGCCAGTCCGACCAGCATGCCGGCGGCCAAGATCCCCGCGGTGGGGAAGTAGACCAGGCGCCGGCGGCGCAGAGTCTTTAGATCTTGTGCGATTTGCGCGGTGCCGGCTTTGAGGTCGGCCAACTCCAGCGGATGCTCGTGGATCATTTCCTCTTCGGTCATCGTGCCAGTCCACATGCTCTTGTTAAAGCGCTTGAGGTGGACCCCATACATGTGCCAGAGAATGATGGCTAGGACGGCCAGCACCGCCTCGGCGCCATGGGCCG
>CAYGXJ010000006.1:0-23639 GCA_964353865.1 uncultured Anaerolineales bacterium
AGATGATGCGCAGCACTTCCAGGCCGGCGATCTGTCCGGCATCCTTGGTGGCCTGGCGCTGCGAGTCGTTAAAGTAGGCCGGCGTGGTGATCACCGCCTGGGTGACTGTCTGACCGAGATAGGCTTCGGCGTCGGCTTTGAGCTTGCCCAGCACCATTGCGCTGATCTCGGGCGGTGAGTAGTCGCGCCCGCCCATATGGACGCGGATGTCGCCGTTGGCGGCGGCCGAGATCTTGTAAGGCACGTACTTGAGCGCACGCTGCACTTCGGGGTCGCTGAACTTGCGCCCCATGAAGCGCTTGATCGAGAATATGGTGTTCTCTGGGTTGACAATGGCCTGGCGGCGCGCCAATTGCCCCACCACCCGCTCGCCGGTCTTGGGGTTAATCGCCACCACCGACGGGACAAGGGGCGAGCCTTCGGCCGAAGGGATCACCTTCGGTTCGCCGCCTTCCATGACCGCCACCACCGAGTTCGTCGTTCCAAGGTCAATGCCGATAATCTTTCCCATGGAAAATCCTCTCCTTTGAGACCGCGCCGCTTACTCGCTCGCGGCGGGCGCGTCAACATCATCGGGGGCCGCACGGGCCACCCGCACCAGCGCCGGTCGCAGCATGGTTTCGCCAAGCCGGTAACCGGGACGGACCACGTCGATCACTTCTCCCTCGTGGTGGTCGCGGCTGGCCTCGTAGCTCAGCGCCTCGTGTTGTGCCGGGTCGAACGCCTGGCCGCGCGCCTCGATGGGCTCGACGCCCTCTTCGCGCAGGAGGCCCAGGCACTTCTGATAGATCAGTTCTACGCCCGCCGCCCAGCGCTGGATGGCCTCCGGCGTGCGCGGCTCGCGCAGGGCGCGATCGAAATCGTCGAGCACCGGGAACCAGCGCGCCAACACGCGGCCGGTGGTGCGGGCCAGAGCCTCCGCCTGTTCGCGCTCGATGCGCTTGCGGTAGTTCTGCAATTCGGCCTGGGCCCGGCGCCAGCCGTCGAGATACTCGGCGGCCTGGGCCTTGAGCGTCTCGAGCTCCGCTGCCTCAGGCGCCTCGCCTGCCGGCTCGGCTTCGGCCTTCGGGTTGAGATCGGTCATGCTCACTCCCTGAGCGGCAGGGTTATTCGGAAAACGCCTCGGTCACCAGTTCGCTCATCACGGTGGCCACGTAACGCACCGCCGATATTGTCCGGTCGTAGGCCATGCGCACCGGGCCCAGCACGCCCAACGCGCCGGTGGCCAGGCCGGGCGCGCCATAGCGCGCCACGACCATCGAGCAATCGCGCAGGTCCTCCCACTGGCCCTCGCCGCCGATGACCACCTGCACCCCGCCGACTTCCGGGGCGAGCACTCGCGCGAGAAAACCGCTCAGCAGGGTGTGTTCTTCGATGAGATGCATCGCCCGCTGAGCGAGCTCGCGGTCGGCGAATTCTGGCTGGTTGAGTACGTTGGACAGCCCGTCGTAAATCACATCCGGGCTCGGGCTGCTATCCGCCCGGCGCATCATCTCGGCGACCAGGCGCAGGATCTCGGGGGCGAGCGGGTCGAGGCCTTGATCCACGCGTTCGACCGCCGCAGCATCTGCCCCCTGACAGCGCGCGGTGACCTGCGCGGCGATGCGCGTCAGGGTTTCCTGGTTCGCCGGCTGCTGCGGGCTGAGCATCTGCTGCAAGACCTCGCCGCCCTGCAGGACGAGGATCAGCTGCACCTGGCGCGCCTGGACCGATATCAATTCAAGATGACGCAGCAGGGTGCGATCGGCGCTGGGCGCGGTGACGACCGAGGCTACGCTCGAGTGCTGCGCGAGCACCGAGGCCGCCAGGCGCAGCCACTGGTCCACATCGCCCTGGGCTTGATAGAACTGATGACTGATCGTGCGCTTCTCAGCCGAGGGCAGGTCGGCATCCGCCGTCAGGCGTTGGACGAAGTAGCGGTAGCCGTCATCCGTCGGCACGCGGCCGGCCGAGGTGTGCGGCTGGCGCAGCATGCCGGCCTCGGTCAGGGCCACCATTTCGTTGCGCACTGTGGCCGGGCTGAAGTCGAGCGCGTAGCGGGCCACCAGCGTCCTAGAGCCGACCGGCTGGGCCGCCTGGACGTACTCACGAACGATCAACCCGAGAAAAAACTCCTGCCGATTGGTTAGCCCCGGCACTATTCACCCCTTTAGCACTCTCGCTTGGTGAGTGCTAAGCAACTTGGCTGGATGATACCATGGGAAATGGGCCTCGTCAAGCATGCGACGAATCGGCCAAAAAGGGGTGCAGAGGGGCTGTTGGGGTAATGGAGCTGGCGGGAGAAACGACTTGCGAGGGCCGGCCGCGTGGCTGGGCAGCCCAGCGAGGCCATTCCACCCTCATGGGCATCGCCGGGTCATGGCCGGCTTGGCCACCGGAGCTGTCGGGCGGCACTCCACGCCCAGTTCATCGCTGCTAGCGCAGGACGGCGGGCAAAAAGGCCGCGCAGCGTAACGGACTCTGCCACTCGTAGGCGCCCATATCGACGACCCCACCCACCGGCCGAGGCTCCCCGTCAAAGTCGACCGACGGAACGCTCGGGGCGCTGTTGTTGCCATGGTCGATCGCCGGCGAAGAGCACAGCAAGTGGAAGTCGAGGATCGAAACGATCCGCGGGTCGGCCGAGATGGAGCCCGTGCCGCCGCTCGTTAAATAGTACTCGCCAGGGTTATTCGCCCAGACATCGTTGTAGGTATTGATCGATGGACTTGTCCCGTCGGCACGGATGCCATAGTCGGCGTTGGACGTCACAATGTTGTTGGTGATGTTCGGGCTGCTAAGGTTAAAGTTGTAGATACCGCTGCCCCCATAGTTGATCGATATCGTGTTGTTGGTGATGGTGGGGCTGGACTGGAAGTTGTAAATGCCGTTGCCGTTGTTCCATCCGATGAGGTTGTTGATGATGATGGGGCTGGATTGATCGTTGAAGATTGCAGCATCCCCGGCCCCGCTGCCGTTGAGGGCAAGGACATTCCGGTCGATCACGTTGGGCGAGAGCCCGTTGTGGATGCCGTCGTGCACATTGCCGGAGATGTCATTGTTGATGATCCCAACCTGGCCGTAGGTGATGTAGATGCCGGTCTGGTTGCCGCTAATCTTGTTGTCCTGAATACTCCCTGTGATGTCTCCCGGGGCGTATCCGAGCAGCATGATCCCCCGGTTTCCGCCCTGGATGGTGAAATGATCGAGATACACCCCGCGGCTGCCGTAGGCGTAGATGACATCTTGCCCGCTGCCGGTGGCATCGATGATGGTGGTGGCGGTTGCGGCCCCGTGAATGAGCAGCGTTTTGTCGAGCATGATGGGAAAAGCCTCGCCGATCGCGGCGGAATATGTTCCCGCGGCCACGTTTAGCGCATCGCCGTCAGAGGATTTGTTTATGGCTCCTTGAATCGTCCGGCAAGGCGTGGAAGGGGTGAGGCAATCCCAGCCGTTGTTGCCGGTGGTGGCGACAAACCACACTGTGGGAGCCGCAGCGCCTTGGCCGGGGAGAAGTGCGAGGATGGGCAGCGCCAATACGAGCGCGAGGAGGAGTCGCCGTCGGGTGGGCATCGCAGGTCTCCTTGGGGATGTCCTGGGCATGGGCGAGGCGAGTTGGATAACTCGCTTCGCCGCAACGTGACTTGGGCGCGCTCTGTGCTGGGCTCTATCATAGCCAAAACGCCACCGTTAGCAAGTCAGCCGCGGAGGCACGAGAGTGCGTCCCGTTCCCGCGCGCCGGGGGGAGCAGGGTCCGTTGGTGATATTCCCGCCACAGTCGCTGCCCATAGTGAAGGGCGCGGGCGGAGGGTCCACTCGATTGCCTGCTTCGCGGTAGACTTGGCGCTCGGAGCTCACCCCGGAATGGATTATCGAGAACAAGTGACCCCCCGTGAGTCGCCTGCCGAGGGCGCGCCGGAGCAGAGTGCGCACAGCCCGCTGCGCGAGAGCCTCTCGCAGACCTTCGCCTCGATGCGTTACCCTAACTACCGGCTGTGGTTCGCAGGGCAGCTGGCCTCGCTGGTGGGCACCTGGATGCAATCCACGGCGCAGGGATTCCTGATATACGAACTGACCCACTCCCCGGCCTACCTGGGCGTGGTGGCCTTCGCCGCAGGCGTTCCTTCGTGGCTCTTCACCCTGTATGGCGGGGTTGTCTCGGATCGAGTGCCACGCCGCACGGTGATGATTCTCACCCAGTCGGCGATGATGATCCTGGCGCTCATCCTGGCGGCGCTCACCTTCACCCATCTCGTGCAGCCGTGGCACATCGTGGTGCTGGCCTTCTTGCTCGGCGTGGCGAACGCCTTTGACGCGCCGGCGCGGCAATCGTTCGTGCTCGAGATGGTTGAACGCGAGGATCTCTCCAACGCGATCGCCCTCAATTCGACGATGTTCAACTCGGCCACCGTGGTCGGCCCGGCCGTGGCCGGCATCACCTACGCCGCCATCGGCCCCGCCTGGTGCTTCCTGATCAACGCCGTGTCCTTCGTGGCGGTAATCGCCGCGCTGGCGCGCATGAAGCTCGCGCCGCATGCCGTTCGCCAACGAGGCGTGGGCGCCCTGGCGGAGCTGAGGCGCGGGCTGGACTACCTGCGACGCGAACCGACCGTGCGCACACTCATCGGCGTCGCCGGCGTTGTCAGCCTGTTCGGGCTGGGCTTCGTCACCCTCATGCCGGCCTGGGCGGTGGAGATCCTTGGCGGGAACTCGGTCACGAACGGCTGGATGCAGTCGGCGCGTGGGCTGGGCTCGCTTGTGGGAGCACTGGTGATCGCCGCGCTGGGCCGCTTCCGCCGGAAAGGCCGGCTGCTCACCGCCGGCATGCTGGCGCTGCCGGTCCTGCTGATCATCTTCTCGTTCGTCCGATCCACTCCCCTGGCGTTGTTGGTTCTGATGGCGGCGGGTTGGGCCTTCATGTCGCTATTCAACATGCTCAATACCCTCATCCAGACCATCGTGCCTGACGAGCTGCGCGGCCGCGTCCTGAGCGTCTATACCCTGAGCTTCTTCGGCCTGGTGCCTGTGGGATCGCTCCTGGCCGGCTCGGCGGCCTCGATTGTGGGCGAACCGCTGACCGTCCTTGTGAGCGGCATCCTGCTGCTCCTCTCTGCCCTGGGGCTGTGGATTTGGGCCCCGCAGATTCGTGCGCTCGAATAGCTCGCTCCGGGCGTGCCCCGGGGAGACCCTGGCAGGCCGACGTCCGCAAAGCATCGGGGCTGTCCCAACGGACAGCCCCGACTGTCATCCTGCGCAGGACGAGTGCGTCACGCGCCGCCCGGTGTGGGCGGGGGGAGCGCCAGCAAGTATCCGCGCCCGCGCACGGTGCGGATGAACGCCGGCCGCTTGGGGTCCCTCTCAAGCTTGCGCCGCAGGCGCACGATGTGCGGGTGGACGATGGTCTTGGCCTCGCTCTCGCTCAGGTCGTAGTTCATCGCCTCGCGCGCGATGCGCCGCGACGAGAGCACGTCCCCCGGATGGGCCATGAGCAGCGCCAGGATGCTCTCCTCGCTTTGAGTGAGCGTGATCGAGCGCGTCTGTATGTCGTCGTTGAGGGTCAGCGTGCGTTTCTCACGATCCAGGGAGAACGGCCCGGCGTACTGGAAGCGTTCGGCCGGCATCGCGGCGGGTTTGGACTGCGGGACCGGGCCGTCGGTTTTCAACTGTTCCAGCGCCGCGATGGCCGCTTCGAGCGAATGGCGCTGCTGGATCTCCGCCACGCGCTTGCGCAGCGCTTTGTGAATGGCGCTGTCGACTTGCTCGAGCGAGGCCGGCTTGAGCAGATAGTCCACCACCATGCCGGATTTGAGGGCCGCCACAGCGCTGTCGAGCGCCGCATGGCCGGTGAGAATGACCACCAGCAAATTCGGGCGCAAGGCCTGCGCCTTCTGCAGGACCTCCAGGCCATCCATGCCCGGCATGCGGATGTCAAGCATCATCAGGTCGTAGGGCAGGCGGGTCAGCTTGTCGAGCGCCTCCTGCCCGGAGCGGGCCTCGTCGACGTAGTTGTATCCTTTGAGCCGCAGGCCTCGGCCCAGAGCCAAAAGCACGTGCGGCTCATCATCGACCAGGAGGATGCGGGCTTCGGGGAGCAAGGGAGCAGAGATAGATTGTTCCATGGGCTCACTCGGCGGGCGGGTTCTCGTGGATCAACGGTAGGTTGATGGTGAACACCACCCCGCGTCCCTGCGGCAGGTTGGCAGCACGGATTGTACCGTGATGTCGCTGCAGGATGGTGTGCGAGACGCTCAGGCCAAGGCCGGTGCCTTCGGCGCGGGTGGTAAAGAAGGGCTCAAAGAGGTGCGGCAGCGATTCGGCCGGAATGGGCGGCCCGCTGTTGGTAAAGGTCAGCTCCACCATCTCCCCGCGCGTGCGCACGCGGATCTCGAGCTTGCCCTCGCCTTCCATGGCATGCGCCGCATTGAGAATGATGTTGAGGAAGACCTGGATCAGCTGCCCCGGCGAGGCCATGCACGGGGGCAGCGCCTTGGGCGCCGAAATGACGAACTCCACGTTCTGGTTCTGCAGGTAGTTGCGGCTGAGGGCCAGAGTCTGTTCGATCACCCCCAGGATCGACACCGGCTGCAGCACGTCCGGCGTAGGGCGGGCAAAGCCCAGGATGCGGCGGGTGATCTCATCCAGCCGCTCCACCTCGCCCTCCAGAATGCGCAGCGACTGCTCGCGTTCCATCGGGCTCAGGCGATAGCGGCGGATGAGTTCGAGATGGGCGCGCAGCGACTGCAGCGGGTTGTTGATCTCGTGGGCGAGCGAGGCGGCCACCCGCCCGATGGCCGCCAGGCGCTCGGTGCGTTCGGCCTCGGCGGTGATCAGCGAATAGCGCGTGGTCACCTCCGCGATGACCATCAGGCCCCAGTTGGCGCGCGCCAGGTCGGGCAGCGGCACGCTGTGGATACGCAGCGTCTCCTGGCCGCGCGGCATGGCCAGGTCCACCTTTTCCGCCGAGAGCGGCGTGCGTCGCTCGAGCGAATCGCGCAGAAGGGTGCGGACGCTCTCCGGCACGTTGGGGTCGGAGAGTGCGTTGCGCCCAAGCACCTGAGCCGGGTCGAGCCCCTGGCGCTCGAGTTCGGCATTCATATGGCGGTTGAGCTCGAGCACTCGCCCGTCGTCGGCGAGCAGCACCATCAGGAATGGGATGGTTTCGAGCAGGCTGCGGTAGCGTGCCTGGGTGGCCGCCAACTGGATCGCGAGCGCGGCCGCCTCGGTGATGGCCCGCAGGGAAACGGCCAGCTGGACGAAGACTCCGAGATGAGCGGCTTCCGGTAGCCCGGGCTTGTCGCACGCGATGAGCAGGTAACCCAGCCTGCGCGCGAGGTCGAGCGGGAAGAGCAACACGGCGCGCGCGCCGATGGCCGAGGCCAGCGGGCAGGGGGCGGCGCGCTCAAGGTCGGACACCACCAGCCCGGCGTCCAGCCTATCGGCGGCCACCAGCACAGGGAATTCCGCCTCGCTCACGCTGGCGGGAAAGACCTTGGCGCCAGGGCCGCGCGCGGCCAGCACCCGGTGCGACGTGCCCTCGGCCTCGCTCAACACGACCGCCGCCAGACGAACGCCCGCCCCGGCCTCGGTCGCACGGCGGAGTTCCACCCCCAGCCGGCGCCGCTGGTCGTTAAGCGCAGCCTGAATATGCTCGCGCGAAATCGGCGGCGGCGCATACAACGAGATGGCCGGCGGACCTCCCGCACTCTGGCGCGGGAGGGGAGCGCCTGTGCTGCCGGCGCGCGGGTTCAGCCGCTGGCGGAAGCGCGCCGGCGGGAGGAGGCGCAGCATGTGACCGCTCTGCTCGAGAAGGCGCGAGGCCTTCGGGGAGAGGGCCGCAGCCGGGCCCACGAAGAGCAATCGAGGACGTTCGCGAGTTGTGCTTCGGGTCTCGCTCATCTGGCACTTGGCCGACGGGCCGGCGGTTTTCCACCGACCCCCTCTCCGGCGATCAAGTTCACGCGGACTGTCGAGAATTCTACGTCAATCTCCGCAGGCGTGCAGCTCCCACCCCGGCGGCGGATTCACTTGCGGCTCAACGACTCGAGCGCTTCACCCAAGCGGTCTATCTCGGCGCGCGTGTTGTAGTGCACCGGGCCGACGCGCACCATGCCCCCGCTGGCCTCCACCCCCAGGCGCTGGGTGACCTCGGGCGCATAGTAATTGCCGTCCCAGGCATAGATCTCCGCCTGGCCCAGGTGTTCTGCGACGGCGCGCGGCGCATGGCCGCGCAGGGTGAAGGAGACCGTCGGGACGCGCCGGTCGAGGCGGGCGGTCTCTTGTATGCCGTAGATGCGTAATCCATCGATCGCCTGCAGGCGCTCGATCAAGATGCGCCCCAGTTCAATCTCGTAGGCGCGAATAGCCGAGAGCGCGCAGCGCAGGCGCATGGGTCGCCCGCTCAGCGTGCCGGCAAAGCTCTCCCCATACTCCTGGCCGCAGGTGCTCCCCAGCCACTCCAAGTACTCGATCGTCCCCCCCAGGCCGGCGATGGCCTCGAAATTCCCAGTGCCGGTCTCGAACTTGTCAGGTGGTTGGTCGGGAGCGGGGCGCACTTTGTAGGCGGGCAATTCCTGCAAGAGGTCGTAACGTCCGTACAGGAGGCCCAGGTGCGGGCCAAAGAACTTGTAGGCCGAGCACACCAGCAGGTCGCATCCGATCGCTGCGACGTCGATCGGCCCGTGGGGGGCGTAGTGCACCGCGTCCACGTAGCACAGGGCGCCCACGGCATGCGCCCACTCGACGGCGCGGGCCACCTCGTTGATTGTGCCGACGGAGTTGGAGGCATAACCCAACGCCACGATCTTGGTGCGCGGCGTGATCTGCTGCGCCAGCTCGTCCATGTCGAGCGTGCAATCCTGGGGCCGAAAATCTACCCAGCGCACCACGACCTCCCGCTCCTGCGCGGCAAGCACCCAGGGGGCGATGTTGGCATCGTGGTCGAGACGGGTGACGAGGATCTCATCGCCCGGGCCGAGCCGCCGGCACAGCGTGCGGCTCATATGGAAGGTGAGGGTGGTCATGTTGGCGCCGAAGATGATTTCCTCCGGCCGGGCGGCCCCCAGGAAGTCGGCCGCCGCCGCGCGGGCCGCCTCCACCCGCGCATCCGACTCGCGGCTCGTGCGGAAGGCGCCCCCGTGATTGGCATTCGAGCGCTCGAGATACTCGCCCATGCGGTCGAGCGCCGGCTGCGCGATTTGCGTGCCGCCCGGGTTATCGAAGAAGACGGCGTCCGAGGCCAGCGCCGGGAAATGTGTACGGACGAGCGCGGGATCAATCATCGCTCTGGGCTCACAGGCTGAGGTAGGGGAGGGCCATCGCCAGAGCCGCGATGGACTTGGCGTCTTGGAGCGTGCCGCCGTGCATCCAGGTACGTGCTTTTTCGAGCGGCACGGCCTCGACCGTGATGGCTTCATCCTCATCGGCAGGGCGCGGGTCGGGGAAGAGGCCGCGCGCGAGATAAACGTGCATGTATTCCGTGGCGTAGCCGGGCGCCAGGTAGAAGGCGCCGATCGAGAACAAATCGCGCGCGCCCATACCGGTTTCCTCGCGCAGTTCGCGTGCAGCGCAGGTGCCCGGGTTTTCGCCGCTGCGCAGCGTGCCCGCCGGAAGTTCCAGAAGGTCGCGCCCGACGGAGTGGCGATACTGGCGCACGAACCACAGCTGCCCCTGATCGTCGACCGGCACCATGACCACCGAGTCGGCATGGCGCACAATCTCGACCAGGGCCTCGTGGCCGTTCTCCAGGCGGATGCGGTCAGCGCGTAGCGCCAGCGCCTGTCCTTCATATAGGGAGTCGGAGGAGAGCACGCAGATCGCCACGGAGCCCCTCCTGAGCCGCTGCCGGCTCTGCGGGATGATGAAAGAAGAAGGGGCAAGGTCGCCCTTGCCCCTTGGCGGAGGCTACGGAACGCGGATCGTTGAGCCAGGGGTCAGCGTGTACGGCGAGGTCAGGCTGTTGGCCGCGATGATCGCATTCGGGTCGACGTCGCCGTACATGCAGGCGATCGAGTAGATCGTCTCGCCCGACTTGACGACATAGGTGGCTGGGTGCGCGACGAGCGCACGCGGCCCAGGGAACTTGACGCCGCTTTGCGGGATGCGCAGCGCCAGGCCCTCGTAATAGAGCGAGGTGCGGCTCAAGCCGTTCAGGCTGAGCAACTCCTCCGGGTCCACGTTGAAGCGGCGTGCGATGCAGTACGGGAATTCATCCTGCTTGAGCGTGTAGGAAGCCGGCACGCCGGGTGTGGCGGTGGGAATGGCCGGGAAGGTGGCCGTGGCCAGCGGGCGCACGGTGGGCGAGGGGCCGACAACCGTCGCCGCAGAGGTGGCCGCCTGCGTCACCGGCAGGGTGGCCAACGAGACGAAGGTCGGCGTGGCGGCCACCAGCGGTGTCGCGCCGTGGGCCTGAGCCGTCTGGGTCAGGAAAGCCGAGCGGATGGCGTTCATCGTGGCTTCCGCTGGCGAGGTGGCACCCAGCGCCGTGGTGGGCGCGCTGGTCGGCCCCCCCGGCCCGACCGAACGGGTGCACGCCGCGAGAGCGGCCACGGCGGCAAGCAGAATGACCTGGCGAATGGCTTTCGACATCGAGTCCTCCCTGGATCCTTGCGGATCGCCTGCCGCCGCGCAGGACGGCACGAGTTCAACAATTAATCCTAGCACAAGCACTATCGCGCCGCAACCAATCCGTCGCGCGCGACCCAGGGGGCGAGGCGCGTCTCCCGTGAGGCTCCCATGACTTCCTCCAGCGGGTTTGGTCAGGGCCGCGCCCGCCGAGGCGAGGCATTACTCAGGAGACGCGCCGGAGGCCCCGTGACCTTGAGGTGCACGAGGCATGCCAGAGAGGTTGTTGAGCGACCAGGTGACGGAAAGGAGGGGTCAGGCCACGCGCAATATGTGGGTGGCGATCATCGCGCCCGAGCCGCCGATGTTCTGGGCCATGCCCACCCGCGCGCGATCGAGCTGGTTGGGGCCGGCTTCGCCGCGCAGTTGCTGCACAACCTCCACCAGTTGGTACATGCCGGTGGCCCCCACCGGGTGGCCGCGGGCCTTGAGCCCGCCTTGGGTGGAAATGGGCAGCGCCTGCTGCAAGCGAATACGACCTTCCAGCCCCAGGCGCGGCCCCTGGCCGCGTTCGGCGAACCCGCACGCTTCGAGCGAGAGCGCGCTCATGATGCTGAAGGCGTCGTGCAGTTCGAAGAAGTCGATCTGCGCCGGCTCGAGCCCGGCCTGGGTATAGGCCTTGCGCGCCGACTGGTAGGCCGCCGAGAGGAAGAGCGGATCCTTGCGATCGTGAACGGCCAGCGTGTCGGTGGCGCTGGCCGAGCCGGCCACGAGCACGCGCGCCCGCGGGCGGTCGTACACATTCTCGGCCGGAACGAGCACCGCTGCCGCCGCACCGTCGCCGATGGGCGACGCATCCAGCAAATTGATCGGATCGCACACCATGCGGGCGCGGGTGTAGTCACGTTCGCTGATCGGCTCTTGCAGCCGCGCGTTGGGGTTGCGTGCACCATTGGCGTGGGCATTGATCGAGAACGGGGCAAAGTCCGTGTGCTTCCAGCCGAACTCGTGCAGGTAGCGCCTCATCACCAGCGCGTTAAGCCCGACGAAGGTCACCCCATGCACCAGTTCGTAGTCGGCATCCGCGGCGGTGGCCAATGCGGCGGTCGTCTCGCCGCTGGTGGTGTCGGTCATCTTCTCGACGCCCACCGCCAGGGCCACGTCCACTTCGCCGGACGAGACGGCCATGTGCGCCACCCGAAAGGCGGCGGCGCCGGAGGCACAGGCCGCCTCGATCTTGAAGGCTTCTGCGGGCAACTGCCCGAGCCAATCGGCCACGAGCGCCCCGAGATTCTCTTGGCGGGTCAGGAGGCCCGAAAGCATGTTGCCGACGAACACGGCCTGCACGTGCTCGAGGCCCGCGTCGCGCATCGCCGCCAGCCCCGCTTGGGTGGCCAGGTCGCGTAGCGAGCGCTCCCAGTGCTCGCCCACCGCGGTCTGGCCGATCCCGAGAACTGCCACCGGACGCATCGTTTCAACCCACCCTGGGTCGGATTGAGGCTCTGGAGGACATCAGGCGCGAGCCAGGATAGGGCGGAACTTGTAGCCGTAGTGGATCACGCCCTCATCGCCCTCGGCGCGCAGCTTGCGCGTCACCATTTCCACCGGCATGCCGATTGCCACCTGCCCACTATCGACATCCGTCAGCTGGGCGGTGACGAGCGGACCCTCCTCCAGCTTGACCAGCGCGATGGCATACGGCGCCTGATCCTCGTAGCCGGAGGGTGGATCGTGCACCACAGTGAACGAATAGACCTCCCCCTTGCCGCTGAACGCATAATGCGCCTTGGCTTCCTGCCCGCAGTCCGGGCAGATGTCGCGCGGGGGGAAGATCTTGCTGTGACAGTGGTCGCACTCTTCGCCGACTAGCGCATAGCGTTGAGCTCTCAGTCGCCAGTTGCGCGGAATCTCCATCACGTTCTCTCCTCAGGGGCGGACCGGGCAGAGCGACCCCGGCCGCCGCAAATGTCTACTGGCTGAGCTTGCCGCGGGTGCGGACGTACACGCCGTAATCGATCTCTTTGCGCCGGGCGATGTAGTCGCGCGTGCGCGGCGCGGCCGCGCGGCGCTCCGCCAGAAGCGGCGTGACCCGCAGCGAAAAGGCATCCGATCCTGCGCCCGAGCCAAACGAGACCAGCAGCACCCGATCGCCGGCCTCGGCTTCATCGAGGATGGCGGTCAGGCCGAGGAATGCGGCCCCGGCGTAGGTGTTGCCAATCTCCGGCACCAAGAGGCCGGTGCGGTTCTGCTCCGGGCTGAAGCCCAAGAGCTCTGCGGCCCGCTGCGGGAACTTGGTGTTCGGTTGGTGCAGCACGACGAAGCGATAATCGGCCGGCGTCCGGCCGAGGGCCTGCATGAGTTCCCGCCCGGCCGTCGTGACATGCCGGAAATAGGCCGGCTCGCCGGTGAAGCGCTGGCCGTGCTGGGGGTACTTGGCACCCGGACGGCGCCAGAAGTCCGGCGTGTCGGTGACGAACGAAAGGGAGGCCTCAATCTCGGCCAGGGCCTCCTCCTGCGGGCCGACGATGAAGGCTGCGCCGCCCGCGCCGGCGGTGTACTCGAGCGCGTCGCCCGGACGGCCCTGGGCCGTGTCCATGCCGACGGCGATGGCGTAGCGCATCATCCCCGCGCCGACCATCCCGATCGCGGCCTGCAGCGCTTCGCTGCCAGCCTTGCACGCGAATTGCCAATCGGCGGCGAGAAGGTGCGGCACGGCGCCGATGGCTTCAGCGACAACGGTGGAGGTCGGCTTGACCGCATAAGGATGCGACTCCGATCCGACCCACAGCGCGCCGATCTCATCCACCGCGATCTGGGCACGGGCCAGCGCATTGCGCGTGGCCTCGATCGACATGGTGATCACATCCTCATCCAGGCCGGCGACCGACTTCTCCCGGATGGGCAGCAGGGCCGCCCCTTCGCTCCACACGCGCGCCACTTCCTTGGCCGGCAGGCGCAGGCGCGGCACGTAGGCGCCATAGCCCACCAGCCCCACGGCGCGGGCGGGGCGCATGATGCGTGCCGGGCGGGGGGCTGCGTTGCCCTCGCCGGGTGCCGCTGGTGTGTGTACCCGTTCCGTCACTCGCACTCCCTCGGTTGCAGGCGCAACGCGCTAGCCGCGCGCCGCGCCGGACTCTTTGAGAATCGCCTGTGCCCGATCCAGGCGGATGGCCTGCTCGCGGACAAGCTGAGCCGCGACGCGCTCCACCTGGTCGCCGCTGGCGCCGGCGGCCAGGGCGACTTGTCGCGCGTGCAATGTCATGTGTCCGCGCTGGATGCCCTCGGTGGCCAAGGCTCGCAGCGCCGCGAGATTCTGTGCCAGGCCAACCGACACCACCACCTCGGCCAGCTCTCGCGCCGTCTGGACGTCGAGAATCTTGAGAGCCAGGCGTGCGAGCGGGTGCACGCGCGTGAACCCGCCGACCGTGGCCACCGCCAGAGGCATCTCGAGCGTTCCCACCAGGCTGCCCTTGGCGTCCCGCCCCCACGTGGAGAGCGAGGTGTAGCGGCCTGAGCGGGCGGCGTAGGCGTGCGCTCCAGCCTCCACCGCGCGCCAGTCGTTGCCGGTGGCGATGGCCACCGCGTCCACGCCGTTGAGGATGCCCTTGTTGTGCGTGGCCGCGCGATAGGGGTCGGCCGCGGCAAAGGCATAGGCCTCGACGATCCTGTCGCGCACCGTGTCGCCGCTGTAGCCCTCGAAGCTCAGCGCGCGCGACGGAATGCTGCAGCGTGCGCGCGCCAGACGGCGATCGGCCAGGTTGGACAGGATGCGCAGCAGAACGCGCCCGCCGGTGATCTCTTCCAACAGCGGAGCGATGGCCTCGCATGCGCCATTGACCGCATTGGCGCCCATCGCGTCGCGCGTGTCGATGATGAGATGCACCACGAGGAAAGGCCCAGCCGGCGAGGCAGGCACAAGCCGCACTTCGAGATCGCGCGCGCCGCCGCCGAGTTGGGCGAGCAGCGGGTCGGCGGCCGTGGCCGCGGCCAGAATACGCTCGCGCTGCTCAAGGAGCGCCAGGCGCGCAGCCGCCAGATCGCCGACTTCGAGAATCTGCACCTGGCCGATCATCTCGGGGGCGCTGGTGGAGGCGATGAAGCCTCCTCCCTCACGCGCCAAACGCGCCATGAACGAGGCGCCCGCCACAACCGAGGGCTCTTCTATCGCCATCGGCACCAGCACCTCGTGCCCGTTGACCAGGAAGTTGACGGCGATGCCCAAGGGCAGTGAGTACAACCCGACCACGTTCTCAATCATGCGGTCGGCGCTCTCGAGGTCGAGCCCGCCCAGGCGCAGGGCTTCCATCTCTTCGGGTGTGAGGCGCACTCTCTCGGCCAGGAGCGCCAATCGCTCTTGCCAAGACTTGCGGTAGAAACCGGGAAGACGGGAGTTTGGCATTGTCTCGAGCCAGCAGCAGCCGCACGAAAGAGCGCCGCGCCAACAACCGCTGAGCATGCGAATGGTACTCACGCGGCACTGCCAACCTCTATCACGCTTAGGCCTGCAACCCGAGGCTGGGCAGGCGGCACCGGTGAGAGCTTTTGACAGGTGCCGGCGGGATTCCCCTGCAAGGCCCCGTGAGGAACGGACGTTCTATTGCCCCCGCGTCCCCAGCCGGGAGCTGTGTGCGATTGCGGTTGGGAATCGCGTGCGACTCCCGATGAAGGCTGCCAGGCAGCCCAGCCTGCCTGGTGTGCCTGGCATGGAGTGTGCAGCCGACTCGTATGTGAATTGCAGGCGATGGGCGACAGACTCCGGCGGGTGAATGAACCGTGACAATTCGTTCACGGGCCATGTCGCCCAGCCGCCCGATGACAGTTCCCTTGCCGAATGATGGCCGAGGCTTTTCGCGCCACTTCTCCTCCTATACTGTGGGCAAGCAGGACTTGAAGCGATATTGATCAACCCGTCTCATCTTGAAGGAGGAATGGAAATATGTTTACTCGTCGCGCGATCACCATCTTCACAACGCTCATTGTCACGCTCGTGTTTGCCACGGCGGCCTTCGCCTTCGCGGCTTCCAACACGGTGCCCGACACCACGGCCGGCGACGGCAGCGGCGCGATCAGCGGCTACACCATCAGCAACGTGAGCTACGCGCTCAATGCCAGCAACCCGGGCAACGTTGACTCGGTGTCGTTCACCATCGCCCCGACCACCGGCGTGGTGCGCGTGCAGTTGAACGGCAGCACGTGGTACAACTGCACCAACACCGCGGGCTCGGTGAGCTGCACCACCGCCGGCCTGACCGCCCTGGCGGCGGCCAACCTGCGCGTGGTTGCCGCGCAGTAAGCGCGCCGGCCCGCAGCTCGCCGCGTTCACAACGCGCTGGCCGCCCCAACGCGCGAGGCGGCCGGCGTCTGAGCTTGCTTGCGAGGAGCCCCCGTGAGGCCACATGGCCACCGGGGCAGCGCGAGCAGGCTCGTTGTTTATGAGGGGAGGATTGCCTCAGTTGCTCATGGTCGGTTGGCGGCGGTGGTGGCGGCCGGTGATCTCGGCCACGGCGCTGGTTCTGGCGAGCACGGTGTGGCTGCTCTTTGCGCCGCAGCAGTTTGGCGGGCCGGCCGGTTACGTCATCATCACCGGTAACAGCATGGAGCCGACCTTCCACAACCGCGATCTGGTCATCGTGCGGCGCGATCCACCCTACACCGTCGGGGAGGTGGTCGCTTTCCACGATGCGGACCTGGGGCGGCCGGTTTTCCACCGCATCCTGGCGCGTGACGGGACGCGCTTCGTCATGAAGGGGGACAACAACGGGTGGACCGATTCGTACAGCCCGCGCGAGTCGGAAATCATCGGACGCACCTGGCTGCATCTCGCGGGCCTTGGAGACAAGATATTGTGGCTGCGCCTGCCGCTCAATATGGCCCTGGCGGCCTCTCTGGTGGGGGTGGGCCTAGCGGTGGTCATGCGATACCGTCCGCGCCCAAAGTGGCGCGGGGGTCGCCGGCCGCGGCCGGCGCAGACAGCGAGTCCTGAAATGAAGTCCATTGCGGATCACAAAGAAGTGCTGCTGTTCGTGGCCGCGGCGATCGGTCTGGCGGCCCTGTTGCTGGGGGTGGCCTCGCTGCTGCGGTCGCCGACCCAGGTGGTGGCGGACGACCTGACCTACTCGCACACGGGTCAATTCCGCTACACGGCGGCGGCGCCGCCCGGGTTGTATGACCTGCCGGCAGTGCAGCCCGGCGAACCCCTTTTCACTCCGCTCACCTGTCTCATCCGGGTGGATTTCGACTACCGGCTGGTGACCGACACTCCCGCACAGCTGGGCGGGACCTACTCCATGGTGGCGGAGGTAAGCGACACCAGCGGATGGAAGCGCACCCTCACCCTGCACCCCAGCACGCCCTTTGACGGCACCTCCTTCTCCACCCAGAGCCCGCTCAACCTGTGCTACATGCAGGGCTTCATCAACACCATGGAGCAGCAGACGGGGATCCGTCGCTCGGTCTACGAACTGGCCATCATTCCGAAGGTTGAGACTCAAGGCAGCCTGGGCGGGCGGCCGATCGACGACCACTTCACGCCCCGTTTGACCTTCCAATTCGACCTCGCGCAGACGCAGCTTTTGCGCAACGATCCGGAGGTTGATCCGCTGCGCCCGGTGGAGGAGGGCGTCCTGGAAGGGACGCGAGTGGAGGTCGGCACGCTTTCGATCCTTGGATGGAAGGTGGAGGTCGTGCGCGCGCGGTGGATCGCGCTGGCGGGGCTGCTTCTCGCGGCGGCCGGCCTGGGGGCCTTTGCGGCGGTGGTCTTGCGTGCCTCGCGCGTCGATCGCACCTCGCTGGTTCAATTGAAGTACGGCCCGCTCCTGGTGGGTGTCGGACGCGGGGGCGACCCGAGCGGCGGGCGGCTGGTGGATGTGCGCTCGATCGACGACCTGGCGCGCTTGGCCCAGCATCACGGGCTGATGATCTTGCATCGCGCCGGCCCCGAGGGGCACTGGTACTTCGTCCAGGATGGTCAGACGACATACCGCTATCTGCTGCGCGTGCTGCCGGCCGGGATCCCTTCCGGACAGGCGCAGGCGCTGACGCGCGAACTCGAGCTGGCCCTTGAACGCAAGGAGTTCGAGGTCCATTATCAAATCATCCGCTCGCTCGCCACCGGCCGAGTCAGTTCGGTGGAGGCACTCTTGCGCTGGCGCCACCCGCAGCGCGGCTTGGTGTCGGCGGCCGAATTCATCCCGGCCGCCGAACAGAGCGGCCTGATCGTCCCGATCGGGGAATGGGCATTGCGTGAGGCGTGCAACCAGTTGGTGGCGTGGCATAGGACAGGCCACACCCAGCTCGGATTGGTGGTGAATCTCTCGCCGCGCGAATTGGCGGGTGATGGCCCGGCGACCATTCGTCGCGTGCTGCGCGAGACGGGCGTCAACCCCGAGCGGATCTACCTGGAGATCTCGGAACGCCTGCTGATGGACGCGCCGCAGGAGATCGGTGGGCAGTTGCGCGAGTTGCGCGAGATGGGCGTGCACGTGGCGATCGACAATTTCACCGCCAAGACCTCGCTCGATGCGCTGCGCCGCTTGCCGATCGACGGCGTGAAGATCGGCCATGCCTCCATCGGCCTGTTGGCGACCGATGCGGACGAGGCGGCCATCACCCAGGCCACCATTTCGGCGGCCCACAGCCTGCACCTGCAAGTTGTGGCGGAAGGCGTGGAATCGCAGGAGCAGGTGACCTTCCTAAAGGAAGGTCGGATCGACATGGCGCAGGGCTACTTCTTCGGGCGGCCGGCGCCAGCCGAAGAAGTGCAGGTGGTTCTAAGCCAGGGGGCGCTGGCTCTCGCCCCCGCGCGCCGCCGGCGCAAGAGCCAGGAGGGATCATGATGGTCTGGAAATCCATGCGCCTGGCGTTCGTCCTCCTGGCCGTGCTCATTTTCGTGGCTGCGGCCACGGCCGTGGCCGCAGCCAATACGGTGCCGGCGACGAGACTCGGCGATTCGACCCGGGCGGTCACGCCCAATGACAAGAAACCCTCGCAGTGCAACGCGTTCTTCGTGGCCAACCTGATTGTCGGCTCGGGCACCATCAACGGCACGAACGGCAATGACCTGATCCTGGGTAGCGCGGGTGCGGACGACATCACCGGCCGGCAAGGGCAAGATTGCATCTTGGGCGGCGGCGGAAACGACACGATCAACGGCAACCAGGCCGATGACGTGATCCTGGGCGGCCCGGGCGACGACGACATCGATGGGGGCCAGGGCGCGGGCGATCAATGCTACGGTGGTGGCGGCAACGACACCTTCAATCGGTGCGAGGCGATATACCCTTGAGTGATGGCTGAAGGGCTGACTGCAAACCGCGCTGGGCTGCCTGCACGAGGCAGCCCAGCGCTTTTCCGTGTAGGGCATGGGGAGGAGGGCCCCGGCCCTGATCGAGCCTCGGCCTCCGGCGAAGGGAGCAGGTTCGCCGGCCCGAAACGCGGCAAGTCAATCCAGCGGGTCGCTGGGCGCGCCCGTTGCCCAAGGATCTCAGCCGGGAAACAGGCGCCCCAGAAGTGCGGGGGCGTAGCGCGCGGTGAGCGCGCTCGAGAGTCCGTTTTCCTTGCAGATTTCGGCGTACAGGTGGGCCGAGGGGCGGGCGGTGCGGGCCTGCGTCTCCGGGTCAAGCGCCCACAGCCCGAAGCGCTGGGTCCAGCCGCGCTCCCACTCGAAGTTGTCCACCAGCGTCCAGTGGTAGTAGCCCCTCACCGGCCAGGCGAAGTTGACCGCAAGCCACAGCTGGTGCAGGTGCTGCAGCAGGTAGCGCGGGCGCAGCTGGTCTGCGGCGTCCTCCACCCCGTTCTCGGTGATGTAGATCGGGAGCCCCAGGCGGTGCGCCCAGCGCAGTGCGGCAAAGAGCCCCTCCGGCTCGTTAGCGATGAAACCGGTCGGGCTGACCTCCGCGCCGGGGGCAAAGAAGCGCTTGCCAAAAAGCTGCCCGGGCAAGCGCAGGTCGAAGCGCACCTGATCGCGCGTGTAGTAGTTGAGGCCGAGGAAGTCGAGGGTTCCTGCCAGAGACCGCTCGCGCCCGCGCCCCAAGGGGAAACGCAAGCGCCCGTCGCGCAGGGCCAGGACAAAGGATTCGTTGAAAGCACGCGACTGCCACCGGGCGGCCGCGCCATCGAGCGGCGAGCGGCTGTCGGGCTGCATGCCGCGGATGTGCTGGGCGATCCCCACCTGAGCCGCGGGCTGAGTATCATGAATAGCATGGTAGCTGGCCCCGTGCGCCAGCAGCATGTTGTGCATGACGCGATACGTGGCGCGGAGGTCGCGCCGCCCCGGGGGAAAGGCACCCCCGGAGTAGGCCGCGTACGCGTACACGTTGGGTTCGTTGATCGTGCACCACATGTCGACCTGGTCGTGCAGCGCCTCGACCACCTTGCGCGTGAAGTGCTCGAAGCGCCCGATGGCACTCTCGCTCTCCCAGCCGCCCTGTTCGACCAGCCACAGCGGGTTGGTGAAATGATGCAGGGTGACCATCGGGCGCAGCCCTCGCTGGTGCAGGCCGCGCAACATCTCGCGGTAATGGGCAAGTGCCGCATCATCCCATATTCCGGGGCGGGGCTCGATGCGGCTCCATTCGACCGAGAGGCGATGCGCGTTCTGCCCGGCCTCGGCCGCGCGGTCGAAGTCCTCGCGCCAGCGTCCGCCCCACCAGTCGCACGCCAGCCCGGAGCGATCGCCGCGCTTGATACGCCCGGGCTCGAGTTCCCACTGCCACCAGTCGTTGCCGGTGTTGTTACCCTCCACCTGGTGGGCGGCGGTGGCCGTGCCCCACAGGAAGTTCGGCGGAAAGTGGAATGCGGCTTCAGCCATCAGCGGCTCCTTCGGCGTGCGGACTGGGCGAGGTGGCCACCGCCGGCGGGCGCAGGGTGCCGGTGCACACGAATTCACGTTGCCCGCTATCGCTGAAGCCGACCGATTCGGCCAGGCGCTGGGAGGCCGGGCTGGCTTCGTCGGCGGCATACAGCGGGGTGCAACCGGCCTCCAGCAGTTCCAGGCACAGTGCGGCCACGACCGAACGGCCGTGACCGCGTTCGCGCACTTCCGGGTCGGTGTGGACGAAGACCTCAGCGAAAGCCGGCGAACGCCAGTTCAGGCCGGCCGCGGCCAGCAGGCGCTCGCCCTGGCGGATCTCGTAGCGCGGCAGACCGTCGGGAGAGGTGCTGCGCGTGACCAGGATGTTGACCACGGGCGAGAACGATTCGCGCCGCAGCACATACAGCCGCAGGCGAGTCTGGGAGGCCCAGTCGACCAGGGCCCGGGCCCAGGAGGCGTTGACCATCGGGAGTGAGAAGTAGAGCGGCTGCCCCGGGGCGAGCGCGAACTGCACCAATTCGGTCAGGGTGGGGAAATCGGGAGCCCGCCCGGTGACGAGGGGGCGGAAGAGATCCTGCCCTGTCTGGGCGCGGGCCAGAAAACCCGTCAGCCCGCCCTCCGGCGAAAGGGCGCCGCTCAGGTGGACGCGCGAGGCGGCGTGATGCACCGCGTAGTAGCAGGCCAGGGCGTCGCCCACGTCGCGCTGATCGAGCAGCCGCAACAGGCGGGAGCGTTCCTCGGCGGCCAGGGTAACGATCTTCACGCCGCCAGCCTCGCCTCCCATTGTGCCAGGCGCGGGTGGCCGGCATACACCCCGCGGTAGGCAGGCGGCAGGAGCGCAGCGATGGAGCACATGATGTCCTCGGTGTAGCGGTCGAGCTCTTCGCCGCGAGCGTGGGGCCTCACCGGCAGGCTGAAAGGTTTGCCGATGCGCAGGAACACCTTCGCGCGCCGCAGGCGCGGCAGCAGCCGCGGAATGGTCTCGGTGCCCCATACGGCGACCGGCAGAATGGGCACGCCCGTGCGCGCGGCGAGGAACGACACTCCGTCGCGGGCTTCGATCAGGGCGTGGGTCGACTGGCTGCGCGTGCCCTCCGGCGAAATGCCCAGAGCGCCCCCGCCACGCAAGTGGGCCAGGGCCTGCTTGACGGCTCCCAGGTCAGGTTCGTTCTGGCGGACCCAGATGCAACCGGCCGCCTCCGCCAGCACCCTCAGCAACCAGACCTCGTGGTACTTGCGCGCGATGAAGACGACCATCCTGCGCCGCACGCCGATGAAGATCAGCGGCACGTCGAAGCGACTGAGGTGATTGGTGACCAACAGATAGGAGCCGCTGGGCGGGATGTGGTTCTGCCCCTGGATGTGCACACGGGTGCAGACCCGCATCAGCACGCCGACGATTGCCCGCAGAAATTCGTACATCGCCCGATCCGCCGAACAGGAATAGGAGAGGTGCGCGCTGCCTTACCGCTGCACCTCGAGCAGGACCTCGTAGCGAGCCACCGCATCGCCCAGGGAGAAAGCGCGCAGCTGCAGGTCGTGCGCCTGGCCGATGGCCCACTCGCCGCTCAGGTCTTGCGTGCGCCAGCCGACGACCTGGCCCTGGTTATTGTATAGCACGAGCAGCACCCGCACACCAGTGGCCGGGCCGGCCGCCTGGGGCGCCACACGCGCTCGCACGCGCACCTCCAACCCGCCTTGGAGCGGAGTGGCCGCGGCCTGCACGACCTCGATCGAGGGCAGGGAGTCGGCAGGCTGGGCGACAGCCACGGCGCGCACCAAGCGGGCCGTGGCCCGTGGCATGCCGGCGGACAGCCCGCTGACGAGCAGGCCCACTGGCAATGTGCCGCCGGGCGTGAGTCGCGCGAGGGGCGGCGTCACCGGTTGTCGGGTCAGTGGCTTGCCCTGCGCGTCATAGACGCTGAATTCGACCAGTATGCTTTCGACGGGCGCCCCCCCTGGATTGCGTACCTGGCTGACGCACCAGGCCGCTCCCCCGAGTTGCAGGTGACAGCGCGGCGGGTCGAGCTCGAGCGGGTAAGGCGTCGCGGCGGCCGCCTCGGGCGTGGCCGCCAAAGCCAAAGGGATGGTCAACCTCTGGCCGATGGAGAGGAATCGCTCGTTGACCTGCGGGTTGGCCGCGCGCAGATCCTCCAGGCCGACCCCAAAGCGAACCGCGATGCCAATCAGTGTGTCGTTTTCGCGCACGGCGTAGATGAAGGGGGTTGGGCTGGGCAGGGGCGGGGTGGAGGTGGCCTGGGAGGCGGGCGCGGCGGTGGAGGTCGCGCTGGGGGTCGGGGTCATCCAAACCGCGAGAGTGGCGGTGGAGACGGCCGCTGGGACCTCCCGGGAACAGCCGCTCAGGAGAATCCCCAGTGCCAACCCGCACAGGGCGAACTGGCCGCGGGCACATCCGGCGCCGGGTCGGACAGGAGAGGCGCGGGGACTTGGCTGGAGGAATGGGGAATCCGCGAGAAGGCGGCCGGATGCGCGGAGTCCACCCGTCGAATTCGTGAGCATCATGCGGATTATACCTGCGCAGGTTCCATGCCCGAATCCGGCGGCGGCCGGCCTTGACACAAGGGGATGAGTTGCGTATACTGACCCAGGTTAGCACTCCGCCTATCGGAGTGCTAAGTCCTGAAAAATCCCAACCAATCATCGTACGGAGGTGCACCAATGGCAATGAACCTCAAGCCGCTGGGTGACCGAGTGGTCATTGAACCGCTTGAGCAAGAAGAGGTCACTGCGTCCGGCATCGTTCTGCCTGAGACGGCCAAAGAGAAGCCGCAAAAGGGCAAGATCCTGGCGGTCGGTCCGGGCGCGCGCGACGAGGACGGCAAGCGCATCGCCATGGACGTCAAGCCGGGCGACACCGTGCTGTTCGCCAAGTATGCCGGCACCGAGATCAAGATCGAGAGCCAGAAGCTGTTGATCCTCAAGGAAACCGACATCCTGGCCATCGTTGTGGGCTGAGGCCTGCGAGCGGAACCTCACTCATCACATCTCAT
Source organism: uncultured Anaerolineales bacterium (assembly GCA_964353865.1). GTDB lineage: Bacteria > Chloroflexota > Anaerolineae > Anaerolineales > RBG-16-64-43 > RBG-16-64-43. The sequence goes on from CAYGXJ010000006.1 coordinate 23,362, forward strand.
CTGCCCGAAAGAGAAGAAGGAGAATAAACCATGGGTGCTAAGCAACTTGTCTTTGGGGAAGACGCCCGTCGGCGCCTGAAGGACGGGGTCGATCTTCTTGCGCAAGCCGTTGCCACCACGCTCGGACCGAAGGGCCGCAACGTGGCCCTCGACAAGAAATTCGGTGCGCCGACCATCACCCACGACGGCGTGACGGTGGCTAAGGAAATCGAACTGGAAGACCCGTACGAAAACATGGGTGCCCAGCTCCTCAAGGAAGCTGCCACCAAGACCAACGA
>CAYGXJ010000007.1:0-29439 GCA_964353865.1 uncultured Anaerolineales bacterium
CGCAGTGCGCGTGGCGCGCCTGGAGGGACAGTGGGTGGTCAACCCCACCTACGATGAGATTGATCGCTCGGCTCTCGACTTGCGTGTGGCCGGAACGCGCGAGGCAGTGCTGATGGTGGAGGCCGGCGCGCGCGAAGTGCCCGAAGAGCTGATGGTGGAGGCACTGGACCCCGCACAGCGCGCGATGCAGCCGCTGATCGACCTGCAGGAGAAGATGGCCAAGGAGCTGGGCAAGCCGAAGTCGAGCTACCCCTCCTTTGCCCTGACCGATAAGTTGCGCACGGCGGTCTCGGAGAAGGTGGGCACGCGCCTGGCGGACATGCTGCGCGACGAGATGGACCGCATCGAACGCCAGTCGGTGCTCGACGCGCTGGAGGGCGAAGTGCTGGCCGGCTTCGTCGACGACGCGGATATGGCCGAGAGCGATCTGCGCGAGGCCTTCCACGATATCTATCGCCACGAAGTGCGCCAGCGCATTCTCAACGACGGAGCCCGACCCGACGGCCGCACGCTGACCGCCATCCGCCCAATTTCGTGCGAAGTGGACCTGAGCCCGCGGGCGCATGGTTCGGGCCTCTTTACCCGCGGCGAAACGCAGGTGATGACCCTCACCACGCTGGGCACGCCGCGCGAGGCGCAGGAGCTCGACGGCCTGGCGCCGACCGCCCTCAAGCGTTACCTGCATCACTACAACTTCCCGCCCTTCTCCACCGGCGAAGTGCGCATGCTGCGCGGTTCGTCGCGGCGCGACGTAGGGCATGGGGCGCTCGCCGAACGGGCTCTCGTACCGGTGCTGCCCGACGTTGAGGAATTTCCCTACACCGTGCGCCTGGTCTCGGAGGTATTCTCCTCCAACGGATCGACCTCGATGGCCTCGGTGTGCGGATCGACCCTCTCATTGATGGATGCGGGCGTGCCGATCAAGACGCCTGTGGCGGGCATCGCCATGGGGCTGGTTAAGGACGGCGAGCGTTATGCCATCCTGACGGACATTCAGGGCGTGGAGGACCACCTGGGCGATATGGACTTCAAGGTGGCCGGCACCTCGCAGGGCATTACCGCAATGCAGATGGACATCAAGATCAAGGGCATCACGCCGCGCATCATGGCTGAGGCGTTGGCCCAGGCCAAGACGGCGCGCCTGGCGATCCTCGAAGAGATCCGCGCCTGCCTGCCTGAACCGCGGTCTGAACTCAAGCCCCACGCTCCGCGCATGACCATCCTCAAGATCGATCCAGAGAAGATCGGCGCGGTAATCGGCCCGGGCGGCAAGATCATCCGCCGGATCCAGGAAGAGACCGGGGTGAAGATCGACATCGAGGACGACGGGCGGGTGTTCATCGCCGCCACCGACGGGCCGAGCGCAGAGAAGGCGCGCAAGGAGATCGAATCGCTCACCGAAACCCCGGTGGTAGGGCGCATCTACACCGGCAAGGTGGTGCGCGTGGCAGATTTCGGGGCGTTCGTCGAGATCCTGCCCAACATGGACGGCCTGGTGCACATCTCGCAGCTCGACTCGACGCGAGTCGAGAAGGTCGAGGATGTGTGCAAGGTCGGCGATGAGATCACCGTCATGGTGACGGCCATCGACCCGGAGGGCAAGGTACGCCTGTCGCGGCAGGCCGTGCTGGAAGGCTGGACGGCCGAAGAGGCGCTGGAACGCGACCGGCGTCCCTCCGGCGGATCGGGATCGCGCTCGCGTGACGGGCGGCCGGGCGGCGGCCGGCCCGGCGGGCGAAGCGGCCCAGGCGGTGGACGCCCGGGCGGCGGACGCAGCCGCAACTAGTCGCTGTGTGTGCATGGGGCGAGCCTCCGCTCGCCCCATGCTGTTCCCTGGGGGTTGTCACCGTGATCAACCAGCCTGCCGGTTCGCCCCGCTGGACCACGCGCACAAAATCCCTAGTGGCCGTGATCGGGGTGGCCCTGGTTGCAGCGCTGCTTATCCGTTTCCAGAATCTAGTCAGCCCGCTGATTCTGTCGTTCATCCTGGCCTACCTGCTCAACCCGGTGGTGGTGTGGATCAAGCGCCGCTCGCGCATGCCGCGGCGCGTGGTGGTCGGCCTCATCTACCTTGTGCTGGTGTTGCTGCTGCTCTCGATCCTGGGCGGGGTGGGCTTTCTCATCCAGCAGCAATTGACCGGCCTGATCAGCGGGATGCAGGACCTCATTCGCAATATTCCGATCTTCCTGCGCGAAACCTCGGCCCGGCCGTTCATGATCGGGCCATACACGGTGGACCTCTCAACCCTCGACCTGGCATCGTTTGAGACGCCGCTGGTCAATAGCGCCCAGCAGGTGGTGAGCGGCCTAGCGGGCACGGTCACCGGTGCAGCCTCCTCGGCATTGCAGTTCCTGGGTTGGATTGTATTCATCCTGGCCGTCTCCTACTATCTCCTTCACGATCTGTATGCGGTGGAGATGTCGGTCATGCGCATCGTCCCGCCGCCGTACCGCAAAGATGCCGAACGCCTCTTCTCCGAACTCGGCCCGATTTGGAACGCCTTCCTGCGCGGGCAAGCGATCCTGGCGTTGGTGATGAGCTTGGCAGTGGGGCTCGCAATGACCGCCCTGGGGCTGCGCTACTCGCTGGTCATCGGCCTGACCGCCGGCCTGGTGGAATTCGTGCCGATCATCGGGCCGCTGGCGAATGGAGTGGCGGCAGTGGCCATCGCCCTCTTCCAGCCCACAAACTGGCTGGGACTGACGCCGTTGGCGTATGCCCTTGTGATTGCGGTGGTGTCCATCGTGCTGCAGCAACTGGAAAACAACCTGCTGGTCCCGCGCATCATCGGCAAATCGGTGGGGCTGCATCCGGTCTTGGTGATCGTTGGCGCGCTGGTGGGTGCAAGCCTGGCGGGCATTGCGGGGCTGCTCCTGGCCGCGCCCATCCTGGCCACGCTCAAGGGCATCGGCCGATACCTCTACGCCAAGATGTTCGATATGCCGGCCTGGCCGGAAGCGGTCGGGGTCGAAGAACCTACTCCGCCTCCCGCGGGCCCCTCCCAGCTGCCTGGGGCGAGGGGGTGAGGCAGAAGGAAACGATCGAAAGGCACGGCGCGGCCGCCGGCCGCATGGTGTGCAGGCGACGTGCCAAGGGAAAGACCGCGCGATGATGCGCATGGGCTAATGCCCGGAGGGAGTTGGGAATGGCCGAACCGCCCGAGATTCACACCGAGACGCTCGCCGAAACCGGCAACTACATGATCTACAGTGCGGTGGAACCCGACGGTGAACCGACCTGGCATCTTGAATTGGGAAACGTCACGCTGCATTTCTTCCGCGAGGAGTGGGACGAACTACTGGCGCTGCTCGGCCAGATCGCCGGCCACAGCACGGCCACGCCGCGTAAGTGAACCCCGCGCTCTTCCACGAACTGCTCACTCCCGGCGGGCAGGAACTGCTGCGCGCCGCGGTAGGTCTCGCCTCACGCGAAGAAGCTTACCTTTCGGCGTTAGGCGCCCTGCGCCGGGCGGTGCCGGGTGCCTCGCGGGCGCTGGCCGGCGTCGCACTGGATACGGCCCTCCTGCGTGCTCGAGCCCGGCGCAAGTTCTCGCGCGCGTCGGCCATGTACTTCACGCGAGAGGCGCTAGAGCAGGCCACGAGCGAAGCCGTCGGGCAGCATCACGCACAGCGCTTCGCCGGCATGCCATGCGTGGCCGATTTGGGATGCGGCATCGGGGGCGATGCGCTGCACCTGGCCGCCGTGAGCCAGGTCACGGCGGTCGACCGCGATGAGCTGCGCCTCGTCATGGCGCGCGTGAACCTGGCCGCGTACGGCGTGCAGGCACGCTTGGTGCAGGCGGACTTAGGAGCCCACGGCTTCTTGCGTGCACTCGGGCTTGAGCGCGCCGCCATCTTCTGTGATCCCTCGCGGCGTGAGGCGGGCCGCCGGAGGTTCAGCACATTCGCCTACTCGCCGCCCCTGCCCGCGGTGTTGGAATGGCACCGCGCGTGGCCGGAACGTCCGATGGGGGTCAAGCTCTCGCCGGGAGTCGACCTGCGCGAGCTGCCGCAATCCGAGGCGGAGGTCGAGTTCGTTTCGCTGGACGGCGAACTCAAGGAAGGCATGCTATGGCTGGGCGCGCTGCGCAGCGTGCCGCGCCGCGCGACGCTGCTGCCGCAGGGAGAGAGCCTGACCGCCACTTCGCTGGATGCGGCGCCACTGAGTGACCCGCTCGGATTCTTGTACGAGCCCGACCCGGCTGTGATGCGGGCGGGGTTGGTGGCGGAGCTGGCCCACCGGATCGGCGCGGCCCAGATCGACCCGGACATTGCCTACTTGACCTCCAGCCGCCGGGTGCCCACTCCATTTGCGAGGGCTTTTACTCTCGAAGCCGCCATGCCCTTCAGCCTCAAGCGCCTGCGTGAGTGGCTGCGCGAGCATGGCGTCGGTCAGGTGGTGATCAAGAAGCGTGGTTCGCCGCTCGAGCCGCTCGAGCTCGAGCACGCACTGCGCTTGCGCGGCGAAGCCAGCCGCACGCTATTCCTCACGCACGTGCGCGGCGAACCCTATGTACTGGTGGGCGAGCCGGCCGAACCGCATGCCTGAAAGTCAGTGCAAGCACGCGGTTTGTGAGCGAGCAGGCGCGATGCTATGATTGACCTAACCCCGGTGCGATCGGCCCTCGCGCGCGCTGCGCACCATCCTCAAGGAGTGCCGCCATGCCGACCCGACGCGAATTGCTACGCTGGGAGGACGTGGACCGCCTGGTGGACGTTCTCATCCCGCAGTTCCGCGGTGAGTACGAGGGCATGGTGGTCATCACTCGCGGCGGCATCGTGCCCGGCGGGCTCCTGAGCGAAGCCCTGAACATCAAGCACATCCTCATCGCCTCGGTGGACTTCCCGGCCGAATTGGAGGAAGACCGGCCGAACGTCTCGCGCGCCGCAGGTTTGGTGGCCTGGCCGCAGTTCATCATGTTCCCCGACAACGCGCTCTTGCGCGGACGGCGTATCCTGGTCGTCGATGACGTGTGGGGATCCGGGCGGACGATCACCGCGGTCAAGAACCGGGTGATGGCGGCGGGCGGACTTCCCGAGTTGTGCGTCTTCCACTACAACCCTCAGCGCTCGCTGTTCGGGCAGACCAAACCGGATTACTTCGGAGCGATCACGGATGCGCGGGTGGTCTATCCCTGGGAGGCCGGGCGCGGACCAGACCGGGTATTGCTGGAAGGCCCGCAGCGAAGTTGACCGTATCTGCACGAACCGAAGGCAATGCGGCAGTCATCGCCGATGCCGATTGCGAGAAAAATCGCGCATTGACCCAGGCTGTCGCCCTTCGCCATCGGATGCGTTTGTCTGGCCGGCCAGGGAGAGCCCAGGGAGTTCATCAGTCCGTAACGCGCCCGAAACCGGGCGGGAGGCTGTGCGCATGGTCAATGATTCGAACCGAATCCTCGCACTTCTCGCACGAAGCGCACACGAATTGGTCGAAGTGCTCGGACCTATCCCACCGGAACATTGCCGGGCCGCGCCCGAACCAGGTGAATGGAGCGTCCATCAGACGCTGCATCACCTGTGGGTGGTCGAGGCGCGCATCTACTTGCCGCGCGTGCGCCGCGTCGTGCAGGAGGAGCGTCCTTTTCTGGAGGTGATCGACGAAAAGGCGATGCAAGGCGAATGGCTGGCCGCGCGCCCGCTGGCGGAAATGCTCGAAGGATTCCTCGAAGCGCGACAGATGGAGATGCTCCTGCTGCGCGGTGCGGATTGGACGCGGGTGGGGCAACATGAGACGCACGGGTCGATCACCCTCACCTGGATCGCCAAATACGCGCTGGCCCACACCTGGGAACACACGGCACAACTCATGCATGCCGCTCTTACCGCTGAGCTGCAGCCCGCCACAACGGCCTGAGAACCGGGCGCAACCCGGTGGAGGCGGGCTGTTATCACAGAGAGGGAAGCTATGACAACCTACCAGCACCTGCTCGTTGAAACGCGCGGACGGGTGGGGCTCATCCGCCTCAACCGGCCGGAGGCGCGCAACGCGCTCAATGCAGAACTCCTGCGCGAACTCGGCCGCGCACTGACCGCCTTTGAGGACCAGGCCGAAGTGGGTGCGATGGTCATCTGTGGCGACGAGAAGGCCTTCGCGGCCGGCGCCGACATCCGTGAGATGGCCGACCGTTCGGCGGTGGAGATGTTGACCTCCGGCCACATTGATCTTTTCGATGAGATGGCGCACATCCGCAAACCGATCATCGCCGCCGTCTCGGGCTGGTGTCTGGGGGGAGGCAATGAGCTGGCCATGTCGTGCGACATGATCGTGGCCTCCGAAAGCGCGCGCTTCGGCCAGCCCGAAATTAACATCGGGGTGATCCCCGGCGCGGGTGGCACGCAGCGCCTGACGCGAACCGTCGGTAAGGGGCTGGCCATGGAAATGGTGCTCAACGGGCGCACGCTCACCGCTGAGGAAGCGCTGCGCTGCGGGCTGGTCAACCGCGTGGTGCCGCTGGCGAGCTACCTGGATGAGGCTCTCAAGCTGGCCGAGGAGATCGCTGCCCGCGCGCCGCTGGCCGTGCGTCTCGGGAAGGAAGCGGTCAACCACGCCTACCAGAGCTTCTTGCGTGAAGGCCTGGCCCATGAGCGCCGTTTGTTCTACCTGCTGTTTGGGAGCGAGGATCAGAGAGAGGGGATGCGGGCTTTTCTCGCTAAGCGCGCACCGCAGTGGAAAGGGCGTTGAGCCAATAAGTGGTCCGAGGCCCAAGCGAGAACTGTTGGACGAGGGCATCGCACGCCCTACGCTTGGCTACACACGCACGGGATTCGCACGAGTCCCATGGGCGGCACACGCGGAGAGGGCAGCCGCGACGTGAGACGCGGGCTGGTGCTGCGGTGTGGCACGCGCGAGGCGAGTGCCTTGCGGCGCCACACGATACAAGCCTCAAACGCGAACCGTCTCGTGGGATCGCGCCAGGAACCCAATGCTCGTCATCGCCGCGTGCTCAAGGCGCGGACCCGGTGATCGGAAATCGTGAACTGGGGGTCGAACTCGCCCCAACTACACGGGAGGTCAGCTCACATGGCTGACCTCTTCGATTCCCGCCAGATGCGCGCGATCCGGCGAAGATCGTCGTCCCCGCGTGCTCAAGGCGGAGAACCAGTGGTTGGCGATCGGGAACTGGGGGCTGCTCTCGTCCCACGTACCCGGGAGATCAGTTCACAAGGATGATCTCCTGGGTTCCCGCCAGGACCACGGGGGAATGACGATCAGGATCTGGGAGTATGTGTGGGTGGGGTGTGTTGTGACTCTTCTGCCGGCTGGCACAATTCCAACAGCACGCCACCGGTGCTCTCGGGATGAACGAAGGCCACTTGGGAACCTCCCGCTCCTGGGACGGGCTGCTCGTTGATCAAACGTACGCCGCGAGCTTTGAGCTGGCGGAGCATGGCCGGCAGGTCGGTCACCTCGAACGAGACATGATGCAACCCGGGGCCGCGCCTGGCAAGGAAGCGGGCGGTGCCCGATTCGGTGTCCGTCGGCCGCACCAACTCCACTTGCGACCCACCCAGCGGCAGGAAGGCGATCTCAGCTTCTTGCTCAGGTAGCGTCTCGGTTTTCGCGAGGGTCAGGCCGAGCGCGTCGCGCCAGAAGGCCAGGGCGCGGTCGAGATCCTCGACAACGATCGCCAGATGGTCTACGCGCAGGACATTTGCCATAGTTGTAATCCTCAAACGCCGTGTGAGCGCGGTCGCGAGGGCCGGGCTGCGTTTCAGGTGGGGCGGTATTCTCCCCACACTGCACGCAATACAGCGCACAGCTCGCCGAGTGTGGCTCCAGCTTCCACTGCCTCCACGAAGAGCGGCATGAGCGGTTCCGTCGTGTGCGCCGCGTGCTCGACTCGCGCCAGCAGCTCGGCCGCCCGGGCGCCGTCGCGTGCCGCGCGCAGCTGGGCAAGCCGCTCGCGCTGGCCGCTCTCGAGGGCAGGGTCCACCGGCTGCGGGGCGATCGCCGCGCGCGGCGGGCCGCCGGCCGCGGGCTCGTCGACAAATGCATTCACCCCCACCACGAGCGACTCGCCGCTTTCGATCGCGCGCTGCGCCTGGTAGGCGGCCTCTTCGATTTGAGATTGCGGATAGCCTCGCTCAATCGCGGCGAGCGCCCCGCCCATCTCGTCAATCGTGTGCAGGTACTCGAGCGCGCGGCGCTCAATCTCGTCGGTGAGTGCTTCCAGCGCATACGAGCCGGCCAGCGGGTCGATGGTGTCGGCGACGCCCGATTCATGGGCCAGCACCTGCTGGGTGCGCAGCGCCACACGCACAGCATGCTGGCTTGGCAAGCCGAGGGCCTCATCCAGGCTGTTGGTGTGCAGAGATTGCGCGCCGCCCAGGATCGCGGCCAGCGCCTGGACCGTCACCCGCACCACGTTGTTCTCGGGTTCTTGCGCGGTGAGGGTTGAGCCGCCGGTCTGCGCGTGGAAGCGCAGCATCAGCGATCGCGGGTCGCGCGCGCCGAAGCGCTCGCGCATCACGCGCGCCCACATGCGGCGCGCCGCGCGGAACTTGGCGATCTCCTCCAGCAGGTGATTGTGCGCGTTGAAGAAGAAGGCCAGCTGCGGTGCGAATTCATCCACCGCCAGCCCGGCTTGGCGGGCCGCCTCGACATAGGCGATACCATTGGCCAGGGTGAAGGCGACTTCTTGAACCGCGTCCGATCCGGCCTCGCGGATGTGATAGCCGGAAACGGAAATGGTGTTCCATTCCGGGAGGTTGGCATGACAGTAGCGAATGACCTCCGCCACCAGGCGCATCGAAGCCGCCGGCGGGAAGATGTAGGTGCCGCGGGCAATGTATTCTTTGAGGATGTCGTTTTGCACCGTCCCGCGCAGCCGGCCCACCTCGGCTCCCTGACGTTTGGCCGCGGCCACGTATAGCGCCAGCAGAATCGCGGCGGGTGCGTTGATGGTCATGCTGGTGCTGACCTTCTCGAGCGGAATGCCCTCCACCAGGCGCTCCATCTCGGGCAGGCTGAAAAGCGAAACACCGACGCGGCCGATTTCCCCTGCCGCTAGAGGGTGATCGGGGTCCAGGCCGATCTGCGTGGGCAGGTCGAACGCCACCGAAAGCCCGGTCTGACCCTGGGCGAGCAAGAAGCGATAGCGGCGGTTGGAATCCTCCGCGCTCCCGAATCCGGCGTACTGGCGCATTGTCCACAGGCGCGCGCGATACATTGTGGGCTGCACGCCGCGGGTGAAGGGGTCCTGGCCCGGGAATCCCAGGCGGCGGAGGTATTCCTCATCCAAGGCGGCCGGCAAATAGACGCGTTCAAGCGGAATCCCGGAGGCGGTGAGGAAAACCTTACGCCTCTCCGGCAGGCGGGCGAGCGAAGGTTGGAGGATCGACTCCTCCCACTCCTGTTGTGGATCCAAGGACGAAGCGGTCATGGGGTCCGCCTTCAGCGGTGCGCGATCGCTGCCGCGCTCTGCGGCAGGCCCAGGTCGGCCAGTTCGATGCCGGCGAACTCTGCGAATGTCAGGTTGCATGCGGTCAGTCCGCGATGTTCCCGCAGCCAGTTGAAGATGCTCAGGTAGCTCCCTTGAAAGGCCTGGCTCCAGGGCAGGCCGAGCTCGTGCGCGGCCTGCTCGAGCGCCTGGGCCGAAGGCCCTTCAAGCTCAACGAATGCACCGAAGGGGAGCTCGTCGAGGGCCACCTGAACGGTCCCCAGGCGGTACTGCGCGCGGTATTTCTCGTAACGCACGATGACTACAAAGCCCAAGCGCTCGAGCACCTCGCGCGTCGCCTCGAAATCCTCAACGACCACTTCGACTTCGGGCCGGCCGAATAGCTCGCCCGCCGGACGGGCGGGGCGCTTGTGGGTCAGGCGCGCGTCGCGGCTGCGGCGCAAGCGCAGGATTTCGCGGCGCTGGGCGAGAGTGCCCTCGCGTGTGTCGAAGCGCAAATTGACCTCGAGCATGCGAGGCTGCTCAAGCAGCGCGGCGTGAGCGGCGAGTGCCGCACGCAGCGGGGCGAGATCCGCCATATGAAGCTTGACTTCGATCTCGAGATGGGCGGCAGCAGGGGTTGTCATCGCAGTGCGCCAGCGTAGGGTCGGCGGGAAGACGCCCGCTACTCGACGATGAGCAGCGTCTGGTTCTGTTCCACCGTCTGCCCGGCACCCACGCGAATGTGGGCCACGCGCCCCGCCCGCGGCGCCTTGAGCTCGTTCTGCATCTTCATCGACTCGAGCACGATCAGGACGGCACCCTTATCCACCGTTTGGCCTTCGCTGACGGGGACGGCTGCCACCAGGCCGGGCATCGGCGCACGCAGCGGGTATTCGCTGCTGGCGGGAAGGTCCTGCTCCATGGCCCCGCGCAGGCGCAGTTCGCGCTCGTCTTCGACGCGCACTTCATAGAGCAGGCCGCGCATTTGAACCTGGTAGCCGCCTTCGGTGGGCAGCACATAGGCTTCGTAGGAATGGCCGTTGATCAGCACGGAGTAGACCGGCTGTCCCGGCAGCGGATGCCAATCCACCTCCACCACGCCGCCGTCGAGCGTGACGTGGTTCTCATCGTTGATCTCGATGGTGTACGTGCGTTCGCCGACGGTGGTGATGTAGTTCATGGCCAGTCTGCCTAGCGCTGCATGCGCTCCCAGCGGCCGATCCATTTCCAGTTGCTGGTATCCCGCTGGCCGCGCTGAACGATCTGGGCCGAAAGTTGAGTCTCGTGGTGGGCCACGAGCGTGGCCAGGATGGCGGCCACCTCCGGATGCACCTCGCGGCCGTCCTGAGTATCGTCGATGGAAAAGCGATCCTCGACGAAGCGCGTGTCAAAACTACCGGCCAAGAAGCGATGCGAGTCGAGCAGCGCCTGGTGGAAGGGGATGTTGTTCTTGACGCCGATCAGGTGATACTCCTCCAGCGCCCGGCGCATGCGCAGGATGGCCTCGGCTCGTGATTCGCCCCAGGTGATGAGCTTAGAGAGCAGCGAATCGTAGTAAGGTGTTACCTCCATCCCTGGATAGGCGCACGTGTCGACGCGCACCCCGGGGCCGGTGGGCATGAGCACGTTCGACAGCACGCCGACGGAGGGCATGAAGTTGTTGTAGGGGTCCTCGGCGTTGATGCGGCACTCGATGGCCCAGCCGTTGAACCGGACCTCGGCCTGGGTGTAGCGCAAGCGGCGGCCGCGCGCAATGCGTATCTGCTCTTTGACGATGTCGATGCCGGTGGCCATCTCGGTCACCGGATGCTCCACCTGCAGGCGGGTGTTCATTTCGAGGAAGAAGAAATTGCGGTCGTGGTCCACCAGGAACTCGATCGTGCCTGCGTTGAGGTAGTTGACGCTGGCCGCCGCGCGGCAGGCGACCTCGCCCATCCGGCGGCGTAGTTCCTCGTTTCCACCGATAAAGGGCGAGGGTGATTCCTCGAGGAGCTTCTGGTGTCGGCGCTGCAGCGAGCATTCGCGCTCGCCCAGGTGAATCACATTCCCTTCCGCATCGGCCAGGATCTGAAATTCGATGTGCCGTGCGGCGTGGATCATCTTCTCGAGGTAGACCTTGCCGTCGCCGAAAGCCGCCTCGGCCTCGCGCCGCGCGGCGTGCAGCAGGCCGGGCAGATCCTCCTGCGTCTCGACAATGCGCATGCCTTTGCCGCCGCCGCCGGAGGTGGCCTTGATCAACACTGGAAAACCGATCTGCGGGGCGATCGCGATGAGCGCCTCGTCGCTCAGATCGCCCTCGCCCTCGGTGCCCGGGACCACCGGGATCCCGGCCCGCGACACGGTGTTGCGCGCGGCCATTTTGTCGCCCATGGCGGCAATGGCCGAGGGGCGCGGCCCGATGAAGGTGATGCCGGCCGCTTCGCAGGCGTGCGCGAATTCCTCGCGTTCGGCCAGGAACCCGTAGCCGGGATGGATCGCGTCCGCTTCGCATCGGCGCGCAATATCGAGCAGACGGTCCATGCGCAGGTAGGACTCGCGCGCGGGCGCCGGGCCGAGCAGATAGGCCTCGTCAGCGTAGCGCACGTGCAGGGCCTGGCGGTCGGCCTCTGAGAAGACGGCGACCGTCTGCAGCCCGAGTTCGCGGCAGGCACGCAGGATGCGCACCGCAATCTCACCGCGATTGGCAATCAACACCTTCTTGAACATACCTCTCCAGGTCGATCGGGCCCGCCGGCGCCCGGCGCGATGCTATCCGGCCGCAGGGTCGGGGCGGGCCAGGAATTCTATCACCCGCGTGTTGAACTCCGTGGTTCGTTCCAGGTTTGGGTTATGGCGGCAGCCGGGGATCAGCCATAGTTCAGCGCCGCGAATGCCGGCCGCAATATCGCGCGCATGCTGGAGCGAAGCGAACTCGTCAAGTTCGCCCTGGATGACAAGCGTCGGCGCGCGAATCTCCCCCAGCACGGCGCGCATCTCCAATTGGGTTGTGTCATCGGCCAGCCAGCGGTCGAGCCAGCGCAGCACCACGCGATCGCTGCGCTTGCCGTGCATTGCCTGGAATACCTCGCGAAAGGGCGCCTCGCGAAGGTAGCGGCTACGCGTCTGGCGCAGGCCCTGGCGCCCCACCTCTTCGTTGTAGATGTGCGCTGCCGCCACGACCATGCGCAATACGCGCTGCGGATAGCGCGCGGCGAAGAGCAGAGCGATCGTGCCGCCGTCGGAATGCCCCAGCAGATGTGCCTGCTGTATGCCAAGCCCCTCCATCAGAGGGCCCAGATCCTCAGGCTCCTGGTGGAGATAATCCAGTGGCAAATCCGCGCGGTCTGCGGATCGCCCGTAGCCCCAGCGGTCGTAAGCCAGCACGCGAAAGCCGGCCTGTGAGAGAGCCGGGATCTGGCCGGACCAGGCGGGCACCGCACCGAGCCCGTGATGCAGCGCCACCACCCACGGCCCGCCGGGTGGTCCATGGGTTTGGTAGTACAGGGAATGGCCGTTGACCTCGGCGATCACAGCGGGATGCAGCCGTGCTTCTTGGACGGGTTGACATCGCGCTTGTTGCTGAGCATGTGCAGCGCATTTATCAACCGCGGCCGGGTTTCGTGGGGTTCGATGATGTCGTCCAGGTAGCCGCGCGAGGCAGCCACAAACGGGTTGGCGAACCGGGCGCGGTACTCCTGGACGAGTTCTGCCCTGCGCGCTGCCGGGTCGGCGGACTCGTTCAATTCGCGACGGAAGATGATATTGATCGCGCCTTCCGGCCCCATGACGGCGATCTCGGCGGTCGGCCAGGCCAGGTTCAGGTCGCCGCGGATATGTTTGGACGACATCACATCATACGCGCCGCCATAGGCTTTGCGCGTTATGAGAGTGATCTTGGGGACGGTGGCCTCGCAGTAGGCAAAGAGCAGTTTGGCCCCGGCGCGAATGATGCCGCCATGTTCCTGCGCTGTGCCGGGCAGGAAGCCGGGAACGTCGACGAAAGTGATGATGGGTATGTTGAACGAATCGCAGAAGCGCACAAACCGCGCGGCTTTCTCGGAGGCGTTGATATCCAGCACGCCGGCCAGCACCGCCGGTTGGTTGGCCACCAAACCCACTGCGTGGGTGCCGAGGCGGGCAAAACCGATCACGATGTTGGCGGCGAAATGTTCCTGCACCTCGAGCAACACCCCGTCGTCGACGATCAGGCGCAGGATGTCGCGCATATCGTACGGGCGCGAGGGGTCGTCGGGGACAATGCCGTCCAGCGCCATCTCGGTGCGCAGCGGGTCGTCGCGCGTGGCTAGGCTGGGCGGGTCCTCCATGTTGTTCTGCGGCAGAAAGGCGAGCAACTTGCGGATGAGGTACAGGCAATCGGCCTCGTTGTCGCCCACCATATGGGCCACGCCGGAAAGCGAGCTGTGCACACTTGCGCCACCCAGATCTTCGAAGGTCACCTCCTCGTGGGTGACGGCCTTGACCACATCCGGGCCGGTGACGAACATGTATGAGGAATCGCGCACCATGAAAATAAAATCGGTGAGAGCCGGCGAGTACACTGCGCCGCCGGCGCACGGGCCCATGATGGCGCTGATTTGTGGAATGACGCCGGAGGCCAGTGTGTTGCGCAGGAAGATATCGGCATAGCCGCCGAGCGAAACGACGCCCTCCTGGATGCGCGCCCCGCCGGAATCGTTGAGGCCGATGAGCGGCGCCCCGTTCTTGAGGGCCATATCCATGATCTTGCAGATCTTCTCGGCGTGCACCTCGCCCAAGCTGCCGCCGAACACGGTGAAATCCTGCGAGAAGACGTATACCAAACGCCCGTCAATGGTGCCCCAGCCCGTCACCACTCCGTCACCGAGGATCCTTTGGGTCTCCAGGCCGAACTCGTGCGTGCGGTGGGTGGCGAAGGCATCCACTTCGTGGAAGGATCCCTTGTCGAGCAACAGGTCCAGGCGTTCACGGGCAGTGAGGCGTCCGCGCTTGTGCTGCGCATCGATGCGTTCCTGTCCGCCGCCCAGCAGGACTTGTTCGCGGAACTGACGCAAGAGCTTGCGGCTTTTATCGAAATCCATGTTCAACTCCTCGTGAAGCGGCGCATGGTAGCGGGCGCAAGGACGACGGCCAGGATGAGCATAACCCCGGCGGCATGCAGGCCGGCGGCGAAGGGCAGGCTCATCAGGCTGTCGGGCGAGCGCCCCCACAGCCAGCGCTCTGCAACCCAGGTGGCAAGGTAGAGCGGGGCGCAGATCGCCGTGAGCAGAACCCCCCAGCGGTGCATGCGCCACAGGCCGAAGGCTGCAGTTGCGGCGGCCGCGGCCCATATGACGCCGCTGGCAACCCAAAAGACCGGCGTTACGGGCAGCGGCAGGCTGGCCAGCAGCGTGTGCTGTGTCCACGCCTGCCACGCGCGAACAGCCTGGGTCGCTGCAAAGAGGAACACAACCCAGGCCACAAGCGTTACGCGCCACGGGCGCCGCACGCGGATGCCCGAGTTCATTCTGTCACGATGTCCTGAGTGCCGTTAGGGAATGAGCACAATCTTGCCGAATTGCTCATCGCGGTCCAGGCGGGCCTCGGCCTGGCGTACCTCGTCCAACGGGTACACCCGGTCGATCACCGGCCGAAGTCGGCCCTCAAAAACCAGCCCCATGACTTGATCGAAGTCGGCGCGCGTGCCCATCGTGGAACCGAGCACGCTGAGATGCTTGCCGAAGACGAAGCGATTATCGATCTCAAATTTGGGGCCGCCCGTGTTCCCCACGGTGAGCAGACGCCCGCCCTTGCGCAGCGCACGAAAGCTGAGGGGGAAGGTGGTGCCGACGTTGTCCACCACCACATCCACTCCGCGCTTGCCCGTTTGCTGGTAAACCGTCCGCGACCAATCGGCCTCCTGGGAGCGGTCAATGAGCACCTGCGCGCCGAGGGCGCGCGCCTGCTCAAGCTTGGCCGCGCCTGAGCCCACGACCAGCACCTGCGCGCCGACCAGCCGTGCGATCTGGATGCTGGCCGTGTTGACCCCGCCGGAGGCGCCGACGATGAGCACACTCTCACCGCCATGCAGCGCGCCGCGGGTGATCAGTGAATGCCAGGCGGTGTGGAACACCAGCGCCGCGGCGGCTGCGGCCTCGAAGGTCACGGGTGCGGGCAGGCGCAGCAGGTTGCGGGCCGGCACCGCGACATACTCCGCCAGCGTGCCGCGCACGCTTTCGCCCAGCAGGCGCCAATCCGCACAGCGGTTGTCTTCACCACGCAGGCAGAACTCGCAGGTGCCGTCGCTGAGAACGCTGTCGATCACCACACGCTCGCCAAGCGACCACCCCTCGACGCCGAGCCCCAGTGCATGGACCTCCCCCGCGCCATCCGCGCCTGAGATGTGCGGGTAGACCAGCTTAATGCCCGGCCAGCCGGTGCGCACCCACAAGTCCATGTGATTCAGCGCAGCGGCGCGCAGGTGAACGACTACTTCGCCGGTGCGCGGCTCAGGCTGCGGCTGTTCGCCGACCTGGATGACCTCCGGCCCGCCGTGGGACTCGAAAAATGCCGCCTTCATTGCGCTATGTCTCTCAAGCGAGGTAGGGTCCATGGCCCGCCGTCACGGCACGCGGTAGATCCAAAACAGTATATTTCCAGTGCGCGAAGGCTCCTCAAGCAACTGTCCGCCGGGGGAGGCCGCGCGTACGGCGTTCAGGTCGGATTCGTGTTCTGGCAAGAAGACGAAGATCAGTGGGTGTCCTGCCAAGGGAGGGTTTTCCGGCGATCCCCACGGCTCGTTCATGTCACTGCCGGCAATCTGGGGAACCAGATACTGCAGACTGGGGATTGAGTAGTACCCCATGCGCGGCGTCCCGAAAAAGGCGACGTGCGCGGAGGCCGGTTCGTAGCGCAAATGCTCGGCCAAACGTTGCGCAACCATGCCGTTGTCGCCGCCGAAATCACTCGTGCGTGTGTATTCGATGTAATAGAAGCGAAGGTCATCGAGAGCGAGCACCGCCACCAGGCCCACCACGGCCAGCCCGGCGTACGGGCGTGCGCGCGGCCATAGGCGCGCGAGCCACTCTGCGAGTCGATCCAGGCCGTAGGCCAGCGCAAGGCATGCCGCCGGCGCCGCGGCGACATAGCGCTGCGCGGCAGGGGTGCTCTCGCTTAGGCCTCCCGCCACCCCGAAAGCCACGAGCCACAACGCCACCAGCCAAACCCGTTCATCGCGCAGCCGCAGCACCATTAGGGCCGCGCCCAAGAGAAAGAAGGCTGCGGGGAGGTCGCGCAGCATTGGTACTTCGGGCGTGTACCAGTGACGCAGAGGCGTGGCAGTATACGCCTGAAAGCCCAGGCTGAGCTGGCGCAGCAAGATGTTCGCCACCGGTTGGCCGGCGATCACCACTTCCTTCTCCATCCAATCGCCCAGAATCGAGAAGCGGCTGAGCGGAGCGACGAATTCATTGGGGTATCGCAGATAGAACATGCCCAGCGGAAAGGCCACGGCCGCCGCAGCCAGTACGCTGAGAGCCAGATGCGGCAGGAGCGGGCGTAGCCGCTTCCGATCGAGCAGCGCGGCGATGACCAACCAGAGCGGGAGGAGCGCGAACAACATGCGGCTGCTGGCATAGAAGTATTGCATCAGGCCGAGGGCCAGCCCGCCCAGAACAAAAGAAGCGCGGCGGCCGGTGCGCCAGCCGTGACTGAATGCGCCTAAGATGACGACGTAACCCAGGCCATCCCATATGTTGTTGAGCGCGATGCGGCTGAAGTGGTTGTGGAAATGCAGCCCGCCCAGGAACAGCGCCGCCATAAAGGCCGTGCGGTTGCCAAACATCGGGCGCGCCACCAGGTACAACGCGGCCACCGTGAGGGCGCCCGCGAAGGCCGAGGGCAGACGGATGGCTTCGATGGTGTTTCCTAGCAGGCGCACCGAAAACGATTGCAGCAGGAAGTATAAGGAGGGAAACGAGTACCAGCCCATGATGAAGGGATTGTCTTGCGCCCCGCGGGCAAATTCCACCGCGCTCATCCCAGCCGAACCCTCATCGCCGGTCAGGATGATCGGAATGCGGTCGGTGGCGATAGCGCGGATCAGCAGTGCCCCCACGAGGAGGCCGAGCGCCGGCCCCATGATCTTCCAGCGCGGTTTCCAGCGAGGGACCTCATGCGGCCAACTGCCGAGGCCGATCAGCACCACGCCCAGACCCCAGGCCAGCATGGCCACCCTGGGCTGGGTCATGAGAGCCCCATCGCCTGCGGCGAGCGCAGCGACCAGACCGAAGACGGGGACCAGCAAGAGGCACACCATCTGCGCAGGCGAGACGCGCAGCCAGTGGATTACGGCCGTGAGTGCGGGCACCTGCCACGCGCGCCGTGGGCCGCGCTCGGCGAGATACCCGCCGCCCAGGAAGAGCACGAGGCCAAGGGTGATCACGGCCAGCGGCGCCCATGACAGCGTGGGGACGACCTTGCGCAACAATGCCTGCCCGAAGACGGTGAGCACCGCCCCCGCGCTGAGCATCACCGCCTCCGGGCGAAGCCATGCCAGCCGGGGCGGGCCCGAGGGCGCTTGCTCATCGCCTAGCGCGGTCTCCGCCGCCGCGCCCCCCACGGGATCGGAAGCAGACGGTGTGGGGCTGGCTCGCGCATGTTCGTTCGCAAGCGACTCTGCAGGCGCGGCGTGCGGGCCGCGAGCGGCGCGGCGCGCGCGCAGCCAACGCCAGGCAAGGATCAGCCCGGCATCCAGGATGACCGCCGCAGCCAGTGTCAGCAGGCCTGCCGTGAGTGAATTCATCATAGCTAACGCAGTCCGAGTTCGCCGCGTGCGATCACCAGCCGCTGGATCTCGCTCGTCCCTTCATATATCTCGGTGATCTTGGCGTCGCGAAAATAGCGTTCGACCGGCAATTCCTTGCTGTAGCCCATGCCGGCGTGAATCTGCACCGCCTGGTGGGCACAGAACATGGCCGTCTCGGAGGCAAATAGCTTGGCCATCGAGGCCTCCAGCGTGTATCGCTGGCCGGTTTCGCGGCTGGCCATCTTGGCCAGAGCCGCCTGATAGATCAGCAAGCGCGAGGCCTCAATGCGCGTCTTCATATCGGCCAGTTTCCACTGGGTGCCCTGGAACTCGCCGATCTTCTGGCCGAAGGCCTCGCGCTCGCGCGCATACTCCAGGCTGGCCTCGTAGGCCGCTTCGGCGATGCCCAGCGCCTGGGAGGCGATGCCGATCCGGCCCGCGTCGAGCACCGTCATGGCGATCTTAAACCCCTCGCCTTCTTCGCCCAGGCGGTTCTCGACCGGGCAGCGGTAGTTGTCGAACAAGATCTCGCTGGTGGCACTGGCGCGGATACCCAGCTTGGGTTCCTTCTTGCCGCGCTCGAACCCCGGTCTATCCGTTTCGACCACGAAGGCAGTGATCCCGCGGTGCTTCTTGGCCGGGTCGGTGGTGGTGAAGACAACGATGAAGTCGGCCACGGGAGCGGAGGTGACCCACGATTTTCGGCCGTTGATCACGTACTCCTCGCCCCCGCGCACGGCGCGGGTTTTCATGGTGGCCGAATCGGAGCCGGACATCGGCTCGGTGAGCGAATAGGCCCCGATCTTCTCGCCCGTGGCGACCGGCGTGACGTACTTGCGCTTCTGCGCCTCGGTGCCGAACTTGAGCAACCCGTGGCAGAAGAGCGAGTTGTTGACCGACATGATCGTGCCGTGGGCTGCATCAACTTTGCAGATCTCCTCCATGGCCAAGACGTAGGCGATCGAATCCAGCCCGGAGCCGCCGTAGGCCTCGGGCACCTCGATCCCCATAAAGCCCTGCTTGCCCATCTTGTGGATCGTAGCGTAGGGAAACTCGCCAGTTTCGTCGAAGTGCGCCGCAATGGGTGCGATTTCGCTGCGGGCAAAGTCACGAGCGGCCTGGCGGATCATCTCGTGCTCGGGCAGGAGCGTCAGGCACGGACCGGATGCAGTACGCTCGGCAGATGTCATAGCTTCCTCCCAGGGGCAACGGGCGTGGTGCAGGGATTATAGCGCAGGCACATGCGGAGTTCGCGCGCGGCAGCCTGTGTTTTGACCGCCTCTGGGGGGCACGGGTACAATGACCTCGCCGACCCGGAGGTGGGATGAACGAAGAGATAACCCCCGAACTGTTCGCCCATTTGGTGGAACTGGCCGCGCTCGAACTGCAGGAAAGCGAGACGGTTTACCTGCGCGCGCAGTTGAACAGACAGCTAGAGATCATCCACGAACTTGAGGCGATCGACCTGCCCGAGGACACGCCCATTACCTCGCATGGTGTTCCGTATTCTCCGGCCATCAGCCCGCCGCCGCGCGAGGACGCCGCGAGGCCCTACCCAGGGCCCGAACGCATTCTGGAGCAAGCCCCCCAATCGGAGGACGGCTACTACCGGGTTCCCGACATTCCGCATACCGATTTGGCGTGAGGTGCGCATGCAACTCTGTGATCTGACGGCGCACGAGTTGGTGGGCCGCCTGCGGCGCGGCGAGACGAGTGCCGAGGCGGTTCTCGATTCGGTTCTGGCCCGCATTGCGCAGGTAGAAGGCCGGTCGCCTGGGACCGCCCCCTATCTGCCTTCGGCCGAGGAGCAGGCCGAGGATCGCCGTCACGTGCATGCCTACATCTCCCTGCAGGCCGAGCGAGCACGAGAACGAGCTCGCGCCATCGACCAGGCGCGCTCGCGAGGCGAGGCGCTGGGCACACTGGCCGGGGTGCCGCTGGCTGTCAAAGACATCTTCTGTGTCGAGGGTACGCCTTCCACGGCGGCCTCGCGCATGCTCGAGAACTTTGTGGCGCCCTATAGCGCCACCAGCGTGACCCGGCTGGAGGCGGCCGGTGCGGTGGTGCTGGGCAAAGTCAATTTGGATGAGTACACCTACGGATCCTCGAATGAGTCATCAGCCTTCCAGCCGCCGGTCGGCAACCCGTGGGACCCATCACGCGTGCCGGGCGGCTCATCCGGCGGCAGCGCGGCGGCGGTGGCCGCGGGCGAGGCCGTCCTCTCGCTCGGCACCGACACCGCCGGTTCAATCCGTCAGCCGGCCGCATTCTGCGGCGTGGTGGGGCTCAAACCCACCTACGGCCGTGTCAGCCGTTATGGGCTGATCGCGTTTGCCTCTTCCATCGACTGCGTGGGCCCCCTCACTCGCGACGTGACCGACTCGGCCCTCATGTTGGGCGCCATGGCCGGGGCCGACGCCCAGGATGGCACGGCCGCCAGCGTGCCTGTGCCGGACTATCTGGCTGAACTGGAGGCGGGCGTGCGCGGGATGCGCATCGGCCTGTCGCCGGACTACTTCCGCATCCAGTATCCGGATGCGAAGACCGGTGACCTGCACGAGCAGGAGATCGACCCTCAGGTGAAGGCGGCCGTGCTCGATGCCGCGCAGCTTCTGGCGGGTGCCGGCGCCGAGATCGTCGAGAACGTGCCCATGCCCAACACGCGCTACGGCATTCCCGCCTACTTCGTCGTCGCGCGCGTGGAGGCTGCCTCCAACTTGCACCGCTATGACGGGGTCAAATACGGCCACCGCACCGCGAGGCCTACGGCCGACCTGCGCGAGATGTACCGTGCCTCGCGCGGCGAGGCGTTCGGGGTGCAGCCCAAGCTGCGAATCCTGATGGGTATGTATGTTTCGGCCGCGCAGTATGAGAAGCACTACTACCAGCGCGCGCTGCGCGTGCGCACGCTCATCCGCCGCGATTTCGAGGCGGCCTTCGACCCCGCGGGCGCTCACCGCCTGGATGCATTGCTCGCCGCAACCACGCCAACCACTGCCTTCGAGCTCGGCGCGCTGTACGGCAACTCGGTGCTGATGCAGTACGCAGACCTGCTCACCGTACCCGCGGACCATGCCGGCGTGCCGGCACTCTCGATCCCGGCCGGGCTCGACCGCGGCCGGATGCCGATCGGCATTCAATTCATGGCCCGCGACTTTGACGAGGCGCGCCTGTTCCGCATCGGGCGGGCCTATGAGATGAGTACAGCGGCCGAGGCCTGGCGATCGGCGCGGCCCAAAGTGCTGGGCGGGGGGTAGGCGAGTGCAACGTGGCGCCGCATGGCGTGGGTGGTTTTTCGCGTTGATGATGCTGGCGCTTGCCCTGCGTCTGGGCATGGCCTTTGTCTATGCACCGGCCCATGACTCCGACACGGAGTCGTATCTCAACATTGCCCGCCTGCTACACAGCCTCACATTGCACGGGAACGATGCGACTCGTCCGCCGGTCTATCCCGGTCTGATTGCGCTGCTCCAACTCGATGAGCGCGCGGTGTGGGCGGCGCAGTCGACCATGGGGCTGGCCGTCTCGGCCATGTTGTTCCTCGTCACCTGGCGCCTCACTGGTCGGGCGTGGCTGGCCTTTCTTGCAGGGGCAGCGCACTCGCTCAACCTGGCGCAGTTGTTCTTCGAGGGCATGATTCTCTCGGAGACGACAACCACCTTCCTCTTTGCCGCGAGCCTGACGCTCCTTTTTCTGCGGTTCCGCGCCGAGGAGCGCTGGCCGTGGACGGAGCTGCTGCTCGGACTGCTGGCCGGCCTGCTGGCCCTCACCCGGCCGCAGATGCTCTTCTGGAGCGCGATGCTGATTCCACTGGCGTGGCTGCGCCGGCGAGGCCAACCGTGGGGTGCACGGGCGGCCGCGCTGGCTCTTCTCGCGGCGCCCCTCGTGACGCTGGTCCTTGGCTGGAGCTTCGTCAATTGGCGCACGGCGGGCTACTTTGGGCCGACTTCGCTGACCGGCTACTCGCTCAGCAACATGGTCGGCAACTTCATGGAATACGCGCCCGACAAGTACGCGGCCGTGCGCGACATCTACCTCGAGCACCGCGCGGCGCGTGTGGCGTCAACCGGCAACCATGCCATGACCGTGTGGGCTGCTTTCTTCGACCTGAGCCGTGCGGCCGACGTTGACTATTCCGGTCTTTCGCGCCTGCTCACGGAGATCTCCCTCAAGCTCATCGTGGCGCACCCGCTGCTGTACCTCGGCAATGTGGTTCAGTCGTGGATCGGCTTCTGGAAAGTGCCCGTCTACTGGGACCTCGACCTGATCCACCCTCACGGGCTGATGCCGGTTCTGCGCAACGTGTGGAGCGTAGAGCGCGCGATGCTGCTCGCAGTGAACTTCGTCTTTCTTGTGATGGGCGCGGCAGGGACTGTCCGCTGGGGCATGCGCAAACTGGAGGGCATTGAGCCCGTGCTGCATGGCGGCTGGATGATCGTGTTAGCCGGGTCGCTGTCACAAGCCCTGGTCGAGTACGGCGAGAACCCGCGTTACGGTGCGCCTTTCGAATCGCTCATGGTCTGGACGGTCATCCTGGGTGCGTGGCTGCTGGTCGGGCGGCGCGGGCATCCTGCGGCGCGCGTGGCATAAGGAGCAAGCATGGCGGAATGGGAAGCCGTCATCGGGTTGGAGACGCATATCCAGCTCTCCACCGAGTCGAAAATCTTCTGCCGCTGCCGGGCCGACAGTTGGGGCCAGCTGCCGAACACGAACATCTGCCCGGTGTGTTGCGGTTTGCCGGGCGTTCTGCCGGTGCTCAATCGCGCCGTCGTGGAGAAGGCCGTTCGACTGGCGGCGGCCGTGCATGCGACGATCGCGGAGACATCCTACTTTGCCCGCAAGAACTACTTCTACCCGGACCTGCCCAAGGGTTACCAGATCAGCCAGTACGATGAGCCGCTGGCACGAGGCGGATACTTCGACCTGCCGCTGCCCGGCGGGGCGACGCGCCGCCTGACGATTCACAAGTTGCATCTGGAAGAGGACGCGGGCAAGACCAAGTTGGCCGGCGGGCAGCGCTACGTGGACATGAATCGCTGCGGTGTACCGCTGGTGGAAATGGTCACCGGGCCGGACCTGCGCTCGGCCGATGAGGCAGCCCAGTATCTCATTCGCTTGCGCCAACTCTTGCGCTGGTTGGAGACCTCGGAAGCCAACATGGAGCGCGCCCAGTTGCGTTGCGACGCGAATGTCTCGATCCGCCCGGCCGGCGCGACCCATCTCAACCCCAAGACCGAGATCAAGAATGTCAACTCCATCGAGGCTGTGCGGGATGCCATTGCCAAAGAAATCCAGCGCCAGGTGCGTGAGGTCGAGGCCGGCCGGCAGGTAGAAGCGTGGACGCTCGAGTGGGATGAAGACGCGGGCATGCTGCGCAAGATGCGCGCGAAGGAGACCGAGGGCGACTACCGTTACTTCCGAGAACCCGATCTCCTGCCGATCCGGCTGGATGAGGCCTGGCGTGCACGGCTGCTGGAGGCGATGCCCGAACTGCCGCTCGAACGGCGTGCGCGCTTCGCGCGAGAGTATCAACTGCCCGAGTACGATGCGGAAATCCTCACCGAGGAGCGCTCGCTGTCGGAATACTTCGAGGCGGCGGCCAGGGCGTACAGCGGCGAGGCCAAGCGCGTCTCGAACTGGATGATGAACGACGTGCTGCGACTCGTACACGAACATGAGCAGAAGAGCGGCCAGCCGCTGACGGCTGCCCTGGCAGGCCTGACCCCGGTGCATCTGGCCGAGATCCTCACGCTGGTGGATTCGGCGACGGTAACGCTGGCCACAGGCAAGGCCCTGCTAGAGAAAGTCATCGCTTCGGGGACATCCCCGCGGGCGATTGTCGAACGCGAAGGGCTGGCGCAGATCTCCGGCGCGGACGCGCTTGAGGATTTCTGCCGTCAGGCGATTGCGGAAAACCCTGAGCAGGCAGCGCAGTACCGGGCGGGCAAGACCACCCTGCTGCAATGGTTTGTGGGGCAGGTGATGAAGAAATCGCGCGGTAAGGCCAGCCCGCAGGAAACCGCGGGAATCCTAGAGAAGCTGTTGATGAGCTAGCCGATGAGCGAGAATGGACTTGGCTCGCAGCCACCCGGAGTCCACGTGCGTCGCGCGAAGGCCGCCGACCAGCCCGCCATCCGCGACCTGGTCTCGGCCAATCACCTCAATCCGCTCAGCCTGCACTGGCAGGATTTCGTGGTGGCCGTGGAAACCTCGGGCCAGGTGCTGGGCATCGGGCAAGTGAAGCAGCACGGCGATGGATCCCGCGAATTGGCCTCGATCGCAGTGGTGGAGGCGCGGCGCCGTCAGGGAATCGCGCGGGCGATGATCCTCGAATTGATGAGTACCAACCCACCGCCGCTCTATCTCACTTGCCGCAGCGCGCTGGGGACCTTCTATTCCCAGTTCGGGTTTACCGCGCTCGGCATTGAGCAGATGCCCCCGTACTTCCGGCGGATCTATCGCCTGGCCCGCGTGCTGATGCGAGCGGCATCGGGCGAGACTCAAATGCTCGTGATGGGCATCCTTTCTTCGAGGTAAGTTCGGCCTCAAATCAAAAGAGCGGCCGAGGCCGCTCTTTTGATGTGGACTAGGGTATTCGGTTCTACTGGTCGAAATCGAAAGTGGGGTAATCCCCCGCAAGCGTGGCCAGAGCCGCGCTGCCGCCGCCGATCGTGCCCCGGTTGAGAGTCCACAACCCCGGTGAACCCGAGAGATACAAGAACTCGCTGCCGTTCAGCCAGCGCAGCCGCGTGCCGGTCACGAGGGCAGCCGGCGCGGTGCCCAGCCCGCCCAAACGGATAGTGTTGCCGGCACCCTGCGAGAAGATGAAGTGCATGCCATCCGGCGCCCATCCTAGCCAACCCAACTGGCCGGTGGCATAGATGGTTTCGCCGCTACCGTCGGCGTTGGCGATGATCAGATTGTGCACGTTGGGCGTTCCGGTCTCGCGCAAAAACGCCACGCGCGAGAGGTCGGGGGCGAGCACGGGGGAATCGAACTGGGTGAAGAAGAAATCGCCGCTGATGGTCGCCAGGTTTACCGCCGGGCCGCCCGTGGCCGGCACACGCCACACGGCGGCGCTGGCGCCCGGGGCGAGCGGGTCGGAGGAGGGAATGGCCAGGCCGAGCGCGGCGGAGTCGGCGGTCCACATGGGCCGGGCGTAGTACATATACTCGCTGTACGTGATCACCGCGGTGTAGGTCAGGATGTCCGCGCTCAGCCCGCTACCATCGGCATTGGCCAGGCCGACGGTCGTCGGGCGGATGATGGCCAGGCGCGTGCCGTCGGGGGAGAATGCAAAATCGCCGCCGGCCCCGGCCGGGAAGACCGTGGTCAGGGCCGCATTGTCCGCGTCGATGACAAACAGGTCGTCGTACTTGGGCAGGCCGGGACCCTCCAGAACGCCGCGCGTATTGAAGGCCAAGCGGTGTGTGCCCGGGATGAAGGCCAGGTTGTTGATGTCGTTGTGGACGAAGGAGCCGAGCGGATGCAAGGCGTCGATCTGCGCGGTTGAGAGCAGGAGCGCGTTGCCCGTGCCGTCCACATTGATCGAGTTGAGTTCGGATGTCGCCTCGGGCACGGCGCGCCGGGTGTAGGCCACTTTCAGGCCATCGCTCGAGATGACAACACGTTCGGCGCCGCCGCTGGTGGTGATTTGAAGGGGCACGCCGCCGGCGGTGATCACCCACACATTGCCTCCGCTGGTATAGGCGATGCGCAAGACGGAGGGTGCCGGCGCGGTCGGACCAACCGGCGGGACCTCGGGCGTAGGGCCATGCGGCTCACTTGTCTCCCCGGGGACGAGGGCGGTAAGGGTGGCCGCTACGCGCGTGCCCACGTCGTCGATGCCGGGCAGCGGTGGCCCGCCGGGCAGGGCGCACGCCAGTGTCGCGGCCAGCACCGCGCTCACCACCACGAATAGTCGCATTCGCATCATGCTCCTCCTTGGCAGGGGGTACCAACCTGCCGGTCATTATTCCATATCACGGCGCGCATTTGTAGGCCGGGCCGGAAGGGTAGATGAACCTGCTGGCCGCAGCCGGGGAGGCACAGCGCGGGGTTAGGCCGGCCGATGGTCGTAGAATCCGCGTCCAGACTTCTTCCCGAGGAAGCCGGCGTCCACCATGCGCCGCAGGAGCGGCGCCGGGCGATACTTGTCATCGCCCAAATCGTGGTGTAGCACCTCCATGACCGCCAGCACCACATCCAGACCGACGAAGTCGCAGAGCGTGAGCGGGCCCATGGGATGATTCATACCGAGCTTCATCACTGTGTCGATATCCTCTACCGAGGCGACGCCCTCATCGAGCGCATAAATGGCCTCGTTGATCATCGGACACAGGATGCGATTGGAGACGAAGCCGGGTGAATCTTTGACCACCACCGGGGTCTTGCCCATGCGCCGGCCCACCTCGACCGCGGTGGCCACGCTGCTCTCGGAGGTGGCCAGCCCTCGCACCACTTCCAGTAGGCTCATCACCGGCACCGGGTTAAAGAAGTGCATGCCGACAATGCGCTCGGCTCGGCGCGTGACTCCACCCAGTCGGGTGAGCGAGATGGATGAGGTGTTGGAGGCAAGGATCACCTCCGGGCGCATGAGCTCATCGAGTTCGCGATACAGACCCAGCTTGAGCTCCACGTTTTCGGTGGCGGCTTCGATGACCAAGTCGGCCTCGCGCGTATCGGCCAGCGAGGGGGTGATGGGGATGGCCTGCGCCGCGGCGGCCTGGTCGGGCGTGAGCTTGCCCTTCTCGGCCATGCGCCTGGTGGACTGGAGGATGGCGGCCCGCGCCCGTTCGATTTGCGCAGGCACCACGTCCATCAGAGTCACGCGATAGCCCGAGGTGGCGGCCACCTGGGCGATGCCGTTGCCCATCGCACCGGCGCCGATCACGGCGATGTGCTTGATTTCCATGATGCTCTCTCCTCCGCTCAGGGGGTTGGGTGTGTGCGGAAATGAAGGCCGGTCGGCCGAGGACTCAGAGGCGCTCGACGGCCATGGCCACGGCCTCGCCGCCGCCCAGGCAGAGCGAGGCGAACCCGTGGCGCTTGTTGCGGGCGCGCAGTGCGTAGAGCAGTGTCACCAGCACGCGCGCCCCGCTCGCACCAATGGGGTGACCGAGGGCGATGGCCCCGCCGTTGACGTTGACCCGCGCCCAATCCCAGCCTTCGCCTTCGAGTGCCCGGCCGTCGGCCAGAGCCTGAGCAGCGAATGCCTCGTTGATCTCAATCAGGTCGTAATCGCCCAGGGCGCGGCCGTCTTTGGCGGCCAGCGCGCGCACGGCAAAGATGGGCGCGGTGAACAACTTGAGCGGCTCGACGGCGGCTTGAGCGTAGGCGGTAATGCGCGCCAGGGGCTGGAGGCCGAGCTGAGCGGCGCGCGCGGCGCTGGTCACAACGACCGCGGCCGCGCCATCGGTAATGCCCGGGGCGTTGCCGGCGGTGACCACACCCTCCTTCTGGAAGGCAGGTTTGAGCCGGGCCAGCGCCTCGAGTGTGGTATCGCGGCGCGGGCCTTCATCAACCTCGAAGTGCAGCGGGTTACCCTTGGGCTGAGGCAGGTCAAGCGCCACGATCTCTTCGCGGAAGGCGCCGCTGTCGATTGCGGCCGAGGCCTTGCGCTGGCTCTCCAGCGCGAAGCGGTCCAGCTCTTCGCGGGTCAGATGATATTCGCGCGCCACCCACTCGGCGCTCACGCCCATGTGATGGTTCTCGATGGCGCACCACAGACCGTCGTGCACGACCGAGTCCACCAATGTGCCATCGCCCAGGCGGTACCCGGTGCGCGCCTGGAGCAAGAGGTAAGGGGCCAGGTTCATGTTTTCCATGCCGCCGGCCACCACCACCTCGGCGTCGCCGGCGCGGATCATGGCGGCGGCGAGCATCACCGCCTTGAGGCCCGAGCCGCACACCTTGTTGATGGTCAGGGCGCCGACCGAGGGCGGCAGACCGGCTGCCAGGGCGGCCTGGCGCGCCGGGGCCTGGCCAATACCGGCCGAGACCACATTGCCCATGAGCACTTCGTCCACGCTGGCCGGGTCAATCGTAGCGCGTCGCAGCGCTTCGCGAATGGCGGCACCGCCAAGGATCGGGGCGGGGGTGGTGGCCAGGCTTCCCTGAAATCGCCCGATCGCGGTGCGGCACGCGCTGAGGATGACGGGCTCGCGATGTTCGCTCATGGGGCTTGGGGCTCCGGCCACGCTGCGTGCAGTCGATGGTAGGTTTCGTCGAGCGCTTCGGGCAGGACGCGCGTTTCAGCCAGCGTGGCCATGAAGTTGGTGTCGCCTGCCCAACGCGGGACGACGTGCAGATGGACGTGTTCGGCAATGCCGGCGCCGGCGAGTTCGCCGATGTTGGCGCCGACGTTAAATGCCTGCGGCCGATACACCTGGCGCAGAACAGTCAGCGCGGTCTGGGTGAGTGCCATGACTTCGGTCAACGTGGGCAGCGGCACCTCTTCGAGCGTTGGCAAGTGAGTGACGGGGACAACCATCAGGTGGCCGCTGGTGTAGGGGAAGCGATTCAGGATGACGAACGCGCTCTGTCCGCGGTGGATCAGGAGCGTACGTTCGTCGTCGCCGCCCGCCCATGCCTCGCAAAAGATGCAGCCCGAGACCCGCGAATGATCCTGGATGTATTCCATGCGCCAAGGGGACCAGAGATGCTTCATGGAGGAGTCCGCCGAGGATTGTAGCAGAGAATGACAAGCAGGCAAATCGCCCGGCGGCCGCATGGCATCTAGAGGGAAGGACGCAAAAATAGTTGCCGGGGGTCGGGCCAGCCTCTGGCGGGGGTTGCCGCGCCAGCTTAGCTGGGTCTGTGCCTTGCGGCACATCTGGCGCTCTGGTATAATCCCTTCGCCCTGCGGGGCACGTTTTTTCGCTTGCCGACGTAGCTCAATCGGCAGAGCAACCGCCTTGTAAGCGGTAGGCTACGGGTTCGATTCCCGTCGTCGGCTTCCGCTGCGCCCCCTTACGGCGCGGAAGCCTGGGGAAGCGCTAGCCTTCCGCGCCGGCCGGGGCCGGGCAGGGCGTGACAACCTGGGCGGTTACCCAAGCGGCCAAAGGGGACTGACTGTAAATCAGTTGGCAGAAGCCTTCGGAGGTTCGAATCCTTCACCGCCCACCTGGCCCGCGTAGCTCAGTCGGTAGAGCACACCCTTGGTAAGGGTGGGGTCATGGGTCCAATTCCCATCGCGGGCTCTGGAGAACTCTCCAGGGACCACCCTCGAGATCAGGAGGACGTACCATGTCGAAGGAGAAGTTTGTACGCAACAAGCCGCATCTGAACGTG
>CAYGXJ010000008.1:0-6560 GCA_964353865.1 uncultured Anaerolineales bacterium
GCGTGGGGCTCGCTGGCCTACAGCCAGTTCAGCAGCCTCCACCTTACCCAGGTCGCCTCCATCACCGGGATGTGGGGCGTCACCTTCCTCGTCTCGTGGTTCGCCTCGACCGTCAACTGGATCTGGGAAGAGGGCGTGGACTGGCCGCGCATCCGCCGGGGCGTGGCGATCTTCGCCGGCGTGACACTCGTCGTCCTGGGCTACGGCGTGATCCGGCTGACCTACTTCTTCCCGGAGGCGGGGACCGTGCGGATCCACGGCATCGTCGAGACCGACTACACGCGCTACACCTGGGAAACCGAGCTCTTTCCGCTCAGCCAATCCGACCCGCAGGCGTTCGTGACGCAGATGATGCCGGTGTATGAGCGCTACCTCGAGGCCACGCTGCGCGAGGCGCAGGCCGGGGCGCAGATCGTGGTCTGGCCTGAAGTTGCCGTGGAAGGCTTCAAGGAGGATCTGGATGCGGTGCTGGCGCGGGCTCAGGACATCGCCCGCCAGGAGGGCATCTACCTGTCCGTTGGATTGAACGTGATCGGCCCCGGCTCGTACTCGGAGGGGGAGAACCGGTTGCTGCTGATCGATCCGAACGGCGACATTCTGGTGAACTACCTCAAGTACGGCTGCACGGCGTTCAACATGTACAGCGTGCAGGTCCCGACCGTGGAGACCCCCTACGGCAGGCTGGGCGCCGTGCTGTGCTGCGATCTCGACTATCCGTACGTCATCCGGCAGGTGAGCCGGCAGGGTGTCGACATCCTGCTGGTCCCGAGCTTTGAGCCGACTGCGGCGCAGGTCACGGCGCACTCGCGGATGGCGTCCTTCCGCGCCATCGAGAACGGCGTGTCGATCTTCCGACCGACGGCACAGGGGATCTCGCTCGCCATCGACCCGTACGGCCGAACCCTGGGGTCGATGGATGCGACGCGCGTGAGCGAGCGGGTGTTTGTGGTGCAGCTGCCCAACCATCGAGTGTCTACCGTCTATTCCCTGGCGGGTGAGCTGTTTGGTTGGCTGACGGTCGCCGGCTTCGCCTTCATCGCCGGATGGGGGATCGTGCGCGGCCGCAAGGCCAATGCGCCCCCCGCCGGCTCGCCAGAAGCATAGTCGCCCGCGTGCGGGGCACATGGCTGGGGGCAGAGGACCATCTGCGCTGCCTCCAGCCTGGTCCTGTACGGCCGGGCAGGAAGCCTGGGAGCAGACAATGCAGCAGGTCGAGATCCGGGTGAGAGGCTGCATCAACGAGCAGTGGTCGGAATGGTTTGGCGGGCTGACGATCAGCCATTCCAACCCTGAGGCGACGGTCCTCACCGGCCTCGTCGCTGACCAGGCCGCGTTGTACGGGATCATCTCCCGCCTGCGTGATCTGGGTCTGGAACTATCTTCAGTGAGCAGTGAGGAGACAAAGGAGAATTCTCATGAACAAGAACAATGACATCCAGGGCAGACCTGCCCGCAAACGACGCGGTTGCCTGGGCTGCCTTGGGCGCGCCACCATCGGACTGGGGGCCTTCCTGGTTATCTTGCTCGCGGCGGGTACCATCTACCAGGCTGCTGCTAGCGCAAGCGACCTCAAGCGATACCCCCCGCCGGGCGAACTATACGTTGTGGGCGGGTACAGGCTGCACCTCTACTGCACGGGCGAGGGCAGTCCCACCGTGATCTTGGAAGCGGGTTCCGGGAGCTCGGCGCTCAGCTGGCACCTGGTGCAGAAAGAAGTGGCAGGCTTCACACGCGTCTGCTCGTATGACCGCGCCGGGTTCGGCTGGAGCGATCCGGCCTCGGGTCCGCTGTCCCCCAGGCAGGTCGCTGAGGACTTGCACGAACTGCTCACAGCGGCGGATGTTCCAGGTCCCTACATCCTGGTCGGGCATTCCGCAGGAGGCTTCTACATCCGGGTGTATGCCGGCCAGTACACATCGGAGGTGGTCGGCATGGTCCTGGTGGACGCGGTGCACGAGGGGCAAGAAGCGCGCTATCCCCCGGAGTATGTGCGGATGCGCAATAGCGCCCGGGCGATAATGCCACTCTGCTCGATCACATCGCCGATCGGATTTGTGCGCGCATTGAGACTGTCTGATTTCTCTGGTGCGACAGTGCCGGCGCAGGTCAGGGAGGCTTATCTCTCCACTGTGTACCGCAATGCATTCTGCCCGGCGATGGTGAATGAAATGGAAGCCGTGTCCACCTTCCTGAGCCAGTCGGGCATTCCCCAAAGCCTGGGCGACTTACCCCTGACTGTGCTTTCGGCCGGCGCTGCTTACGATCGGATATCGGAGGCGGAGGTCGCAGCGATGGGAGGGCCCGAGGTTGTCGCACAGATTGCCCAGATTCATAATGAGTTCCAGGAGAAGCTGGCGGGCCTCTCAACCCAGGGGAAGCTGATCATTGCCACCGAAAGCGGGCATCTCATTCCAGTGGATTGGCCCGACCTGGTGATGGATGCCATCCGGGAGATGGTGGAGCAGGTGGGCGAGGAGTGATGTCTGGATGCCGGTGGGCCATAGAGGCAGGCGCATGGCCTATTGCGGTCGAGGCTGAGCCCCGGCGCGCAGGCCCCGGTATGCCCTGAGAGGCGCCGGGGGATTCCTGCAGGGAAAGGGTCGCCCTCTGGAGTCGAGGTCGCCCGGCGTTCGCTGGGCGACCTCGCTTGTGCACTCCATGACAATCGCATCCCGCGAGTCAATCGCTATCTGACCGCGGTAGGAGATTGTGGCTGCCGATGGAGTGCGGTTCTGTTGCGAAGGGAGATATGAATTCAGCGGAGAGGGTGGGATTCGAACCCACGGTGGCCCAAAGGACCACAACGGTTTTCGAGACCGTCCCATTCAACCGCTCTGGCACCTCTCCCCCGCCGATTATATCCCAGCTCAGACCAGGTCGGCGGTGTCGAACACCGTGCCGCGGTCGGGATAGCTCAGCGGTGCATGCAATCCATCGGCGGTGAGAGTTCTCATTAGTGCGGCCGCCGATCTCTCTTCGCCGTGCACCAGGAAGACCGCGCGCGCGGACAGGCCACCCTGGCGCGCGTACTCGCGCAGGAAGTTCTGCCCGGCATGCGCGGAGAAGCCGCCGATCGTCACCACCTCCGCTCGGCGCACGTGCTCCTCCCCGAAGATGCGCACGGTGTCGGCCTTCTCGGCCAGCCGCCGCCCGAGGGTGTAGGGCGCCTGCCATGAGACGATGAGCACGGTGTTGCGCGGGTCCTCAATCGTGTTGCGCAGGTGATGCACAACCCGCCCGCCTTCGGCCATGCCCGAGGCGGACAGAATGATCATCGGATCATGGCGGTCATTGAGCGCCTTCGACTCCTCCACCGAGCGGGTGAAGGTGACCAGGTTGAACCCCAGGGCCTCGTCTGCGTCGCCGCGCGCCAGGAGCTGCTTGGCCTCCTCGTCGTAGCATTCAGTGTGGGCGCGGTAAACCTCCGAAACCCCGGTGGCCAGCGGGCTGTCGACAAAGATTGGCAGCTTGGGGATCTCGCCCTGCACGATCATGTTGCGCAGGTCGTACACGATTTCCTGCGTGCGGCCGATGGCGAATGAGGGAATGACAACCTTGCCGCCGCGGCGGTAGGTGCGCAGGATGGCATCCCGCAGTTCGAGGTAGGCCTGGTAGAGGTCCCGGTGGGGGCGGTCGCCGTAGGTCGATTCCATGATCAGGAAATCGGCCGCGGGTGGCAGCGCTGGATCCCGCAGGATCGGCAGGTGGCGCCGGCCGATGTCGCCCGAGAAGACCAGGCGCCAGGTGCGCCCGTGCTCTTCGATTTCGAGCAGCATGCCGGCCGAGCCCAAGATGTGCCCGGCCTCGAAGAAGGTTGCCAGCACACCGGGCGCCACTTGAAACGGCTCGTCGTAAGCGCGTGCAGTGAGGAGGGGCAGCACCGCCTCAGCGTCTGCCTCGGTGTACAACGGTTCGACCGGCGGCAAGCCCTTCTCGGCGTTGCGCTTGCTGACGTATTCGGCGTCGTATTCCTGGATGCGCGCCGAGTCGCGCAGCACGAGTTCGGTGACGTGCGCGGTCGCCTGGGTGGCATAGACCCGCCCGGTAAAGCCTTGCTTCACCAGGCTGGGCAGGTTGCCGCAGTGGTCGAGATGGGCATGTGAGAGCAGCACCGCGCCCACCTCGCGCGCCGGCAAGGGCAGGTGAGCATTGCGCTCGGCGGCTTCGGCCCGCCGCCCCTGATACAGACCGCAATCCAGGAGAAGCGTGGTGCCGTTGACCCGCAGGATGTGCAACGAGCCGGTGACGGTGTGGGCCGCGCCCTGGAATTCAATCCGCATGGCTTTCCTTTTTGACTCGGGCCTGGGTCAGCACCTGAAGGATCTCGTGTCCATATTTCGCCAGGCGGTGTGAGTCTAGCTCCGGAATGGCTTGCAGGGCGCTCATCGTCCCCGGGGCGCGCTGGGCGATCTGCCACATGGCGTCGCGATTGAGGATGACATCCGATTCCACGCCGCGCTCTGCCGCGCGCTGCTTGCGCCATTTGCGAAGCGCTTCGTGGCGCGCGCGGATGATCTCGCTGGGCGCGTCCCGGGGCGGCGGCGCCGGCAGCTTGGCGGTTGAAGCCCGCTGGACGGCTTCCACAAGCGCGAAGCCCCAGCGCTGCATGTTGGCCGGGCTGAGCCCGGGCACGTCGCTAAGTTCGGTCAGCCCAGCCGGATTCGCTCTGGCGATCGCGACCAGCGTCTCGTCCGAGAGAATCTTGAAGGGCGGCCGGTCGAGACGTTCCGCCTCCGCTTCGCGGAAGAGGTGGAGAGGCAGGAGGACCGCGCGCTCCGAGCGCGTGAGGTCGAATACTCCCTTGACCTTCCACAGGCCCGCCTCGCGTGACGCCTCCGGAGCGGGTATCGAATGCTCCGCCACCCGCCGGAAATCCTCCTGGACCTCTTCCCAAAGCCCGGCTTCCCGCAGTCGGGGTTCAAGGCGAGTGCGCAGCGCAAGCAAGTGGTGGGTGTCGAGGCGCGCGTATTCAAGTTGGTCGGCGGGCAAGGGGCGCACACCCCAGTTGGCCCGCTGGAAACGTTTGTCGAGTTCGAGCCCGAGTTCCTTGCGCAAGAGCGCACCCAGGCCGGTGCCGTCCTCGCCCAGGGCGCGGGCCGCGACCATCGTGTCGAAGATGTGGGTGACGTGGAACCCGTAGTCGCGCCGCAGGCAAATCAGATCGTACTCGGCGGCGTGGAAGACTTTCTCGCGGGCGGGGTCGGCTAGGATCGGGCCGAGCAGGGAAAGGTCGGGCAAAGCAAGCGGGTCAACGAGCATGTCTTCGCTGGGCGTGGAGAATTGCAGCAGGCACACCCGCTCGCGGTAGGCGAACAGGCTATTCGACTCGGTGTCGACGGCGAGGCGCGGCTCGCGGCGCAATCGGTCACAGGCCTGGAGCAGCGCGTGAGGGGTCTGAATAAGGAGGAGATTGTCCATTTCTGGGCCGCGACGTATTATACGCCTTGCATGAGGACGCTTCGAATCTCGACATCCGACGCGGTAAGAGGATGATTTTTGTCGATTTCTGGCAGGACGGTTGGCACTACGAGTTGACCTGTCTCGAAGTTACCCTATCGAATGGGGAGGAATTCGTTAGCCTTTGTCAGACTTCGCGTGTAAGGAGATGGACGGATGGCCGTCAGAGGCCGAGTCGTCATCAGTGAAATCTTCTGCAAAGGATGCGAGCTGTGCGTCAGCGCCTGCCCGCAGCAGGTGCTCGAGATCGCAGCCGACCGGCTGACGCCCAAGGGCTTCCACCCGGCGCGCCTCAAGGCGGAGGGTTGTACCGGCTGCGCCATCTGCGCGCTGGTCTGCCCGGAAGCCGCGATCACCGTCTATCGCGAGGTGCTGGCGCGCCCCGCGCCGGCCGCCGCATAGGAGCTCAGCATGCCGCGAGAACTGCTCAAGGGCAACGAGGCCATGGCGGAGGCCGCCATCCGGGTCGGGCTGGAGGCCTACTTTGGCTACCCGATTACGCCCCAGACGGAGATCCTCGAATGGATGTCGCGGCGCATGCCCGAGCTCGGCCGCGTGTTCGTCCAGGCCGAGAGCGAGCTGGGCGCGGTCAACATGGTGTACGGCGCCGCGTGCACCGGCGCGCGGGTCATGTCCTCCTCCTCCAGCCCGGGCGTCAGCCTGATGATGGAAGGCCTCTCGTACATCGCCGGCACCGAGCTGCCGGTGGTCTTGATCGACATCATGCGCGGCGGACCGGGGCTGGGCAACATCGCGCCCTCGCAGGGCGATTACAACCAGATGGTGCACGGCGGCGGCCACGGCGATTACCACCCGATTGTGCTCGCGCCGGCGACGGTGCAGGAGGCCGTCGACCTGACGGTGCTTGCGTTCGACCTGGCTGAGAAGTACCGCAACCTGGTGTTCGTCGTGGCGGACGGTAACGTCGGCCAGATCATGGAACCGGCCGAGCTGCCCGTGATGCGTGAGGTGAAACGCGCCTCGCCGGAATGGGCTCTCACTGGGACGGCCGGGCGCGAGAAGCGCTTTCTCTCTTCCATATACATCGACCCGGTCTACGAAGAAGTGACTAACAAGCGCTTGCAGGAGCGCTGGCTCGAAAT
>CAYGXJ010000009.1:0-23743 GCA_964353865.1 uncultured Anaerolineales bacterium
CAGGAACAGGAAAGACCTTGCTTGCCAAAGCGGTTTCCGGTGAGGCGGGCGTGCCTTTCTTCTCAATATCTGGTTCGGAGTTTGTGGAAATGTTCGTCGGGGTGGGCGCCAGCCGGGTGCGCGATCTTTTTGATCAGGCCAAGCGCCACTCACCCTGCATCGTCTTTGTGGATGAGATCGACGCGGTGGGCCGCCAGCGTGGCACCGGCCTGGGTGGCAGCCACGACGAGCGCGAGCAGACCCTCAACCAGATTCTGGTTGAGATGGACGGCTTCGATACCGACACCAACGTCATCGTGGTGGCCGCCACCAACCGTCCCGACATCCTCGACCCGGCGCTCATGCGCCCGGGCCGCTTCGACCGGCGGGTGGTGCTCGACCGTCCGGACATGCGCGGGCGGGAAGCCATCCTCAAGGTACACGTGCGCGGCAAGCCGCTGGCGAGCGATGTCAACCTGACCACGCTGGCCAGGTCCACGCCCGGGTTTGTGGGCGCCGATATCGAGAACATGGTCAACGAAGCGGCCATCCTGGCCGCACGCCGCGACAAGAAGTCGATCACCATGTCGGAGATGGAAGAAGCCATCGAGCGCGTCATCGCCGGGCCGGAGCGCAAGAGCCGCCTGATCAGCGAGGAAGAGAAACGCATCATCGCTTACCACGAGGCCGGCCACGCGGTGGTCATGCAGGCCATTTCCGAGTGCGACCCGGTGCACAAAGTCTCGATTATTGCACGCGGTATCGCCGGCGGCTACACGCTGGCCCTGCCCGAGGAAGACCGCACGCTGCATTCGCGCAACAAGTTCAAAGCCGACCTCTCGGGCCTGCTGGGCGGCCGCGCCTCGGAGGAATTGGCGTTCAACGACATCACCACCGGCGCTTCCGACGACATGGAACGCGCGACGAAACTCGCGCGCAACATGGTCACGCGCTGGGGCATGAGCGAGCGCCTGGGGCCGATGGTCTACGGCCAGAAGGATGAGCTGGTATTCCTGGGCCGCGAGATCGGCGAGCAGCGCGACTACTCCGATCAGGTGGCGCTGGAGATCGACCAGGAAGTGCGCACGCTGGTGCACGACTCGTATGACCGCGCGAAAAGCATCCTGCGCCAATACCGCGAGAAGCTGGATGCGGTGGCGCAGCGGTTGATCGAAGTGGAAACGCTGGACGAGGTCGAGTTTTCGAGACTCTTCCCCTCGCCGCATGCCTCGCGCACCAGCACGCCCAGCCCGAAAGGGGTCGTGTTGCCGGCCGCGGCAACCAGCTAGGCCGTTCCCCTGGCGCAAGCCAATCTGGAGAAAGAAGGGCGCCGGATGCAATCCGGCGCTCTCTTCATCCACCCCTCGTCCGCGATCCGGCTATTTGGCCGGCGATTTCTCCTTGTGCTCGCGCACTAACTCGCGGCGCAGGATCTTGCCCACGGTCGTCTTGGGCAGGGGCTCCGATCGGAATTCAATGGCCGAAGGGATCTTGAACTTGGCCAGCTTGTCCGCGCACCACGTCTTCAGTTCGTCCTCGGTCGCGCTCTGCCCCGGCTTGAGCACCACCCAGGCCTTCACCGTTTCTCCACGATAGGCATCCGGGATGCCGGCCGCCGCCACTTCGAGCACCTTGGGATGGCCGGCAAGTACCTCTTCCACCTCACGCGGCCACACCTGGTACCCGCCGACCTTGATCAGTTCCTTCTTGCGGTCGACGATGTAGAAGTACCCGCCGTCATCCATGCGGGCGATATCGCCGGTGAACAGCCAGCCGTCGCGCAGCGTGTTGGCTGTTTCGGTGGGCATGTTGTGATAGCCCTTCATCAACATCGGCCCGCGAATCGAGAGCTCGCCCACTTCGCCCACCGGCAGCACGGTCACCCCGTCGTCCAGGCTGACAATGCGCGCATCCACACCTGGCAACGGCAGGCCGATCGAGCCGGTGATATTGCGTCCTTTCAACGGGTTGACGTGCGTGGCCGTGGGGGCCTCCGACAGGCCATAGCCCTCCACCAGCTTGCCGCCGGAGAGGCGCTCGAAGGTCTCCTTGGTCTCGCGCATCAAGGGAGCCGATCCGGAGACGCAGGCGCGGATCGAGTCCATCTTGTACTTGCCCGCGCGAACATCCGGGTGGTTGTTGATGGCGTTGTACAGAGTCGGCACGCCGGGGAAGATGGTCGGGCGGTACTTCTGAATCGACCCCAGCAGATCGTGCAGGTCGCGCGGGTTGGGGATCATGACCATCGGCATAGCGCCGGCCACGGCCACGCTCATGCCCGCCACCATCCCATAGACATGGAAGAGCGGGATGGCCATCAGCATCAGTTCCTGCCCCTCACGCAAATCGGGCATCCACGCGCGAATGGCGAGCGTGTCGGAGAGCAGCGCCATGTGGGTCGAAACGGCCGCCTTCGACACGCCGGTTGTGCCGCCGCTATACTGGAAGATGCACACATCATCCGGGCCGATAGCGAGCTTGGGCATGGCCGCCCCGGCGTGTTTAGCCAACAGGTCCTTCAGCCACATATCGCCTGCCGCCAATTCAACGCGATGGCCTTCCTTCTTCTCCTTGGCCAACGTAAACAGCACCCGCAAGAGCGGCGGCAGTGTTTCCTTGATATTCGTGACGATCAACTTCTTCAGCTTGGTGGCCGGCTGCACTTCCTTGATCCGCGAGTAGAAGTTGCTGGTCAGGATCATGATCTCGGCGCCCGCGTCCTTCATCTGGTGCTCGATCTCACGCGGGGTGTAAAGCGGGTTGGTGGCCACCACCACCCCGCCCGCCTTGAGGATGCCATAGAAGCACATCACGAATTGCGGGGTGTTGGGCATGAACATGGCCACCGGTTGGCCGCGCTTGACGCCCATCTCCACCAGCGCCGCCGCGAGCGCATTGGTGAACCCGTCCATCTCGCGGTAGGTGATCTTGGCGCCTTTGAAGATTGTGCACGGGACGTCCGGGTGTTTGGCGGCTGCGTCTTCCAGGAAGCGAAACAGGGGAACCTTCGGGAGATCGAGTGTACGTGGAACGCCAGGGTCATAGTTCTTGAGCCAGGGTCGATCCGCCATCGTCCTCTCT
Source organism: uncultured Anaerolineales bacterium (assembly GCA_964353865.1). GTDB lineage: Bacteria > Chloroflexota > Anaerolineae > Anaerolineales > RBG-16-64-43 > RBG-16-64-43. Next base: position 3,061 of record CAYGXJ010000009.1, read on the forward strand.
CCTCTCTTCCAGGGGGTGAATGCGTCGCCCAGGACCTCTCTCCGAGGACCTGGACCGGTGGCTGGGAACGAAGGAGCACTGCGGAATTCTAGAATGAGTATAGGTTCAAGGCTTCACAGAGTCAACTGCGCTCGAGGCCGGTCCAAATGGCGTACGGGCTTCCTGGCGGCGACATTCCCCTGCAAGCCTCTGGTGAGGGCGGACGGGGATTGCGGAGCGATCGACTCCTAGTTGGGCTTGGGCCCGCGCTGGATGTCGAATCGCTCGGGTATAATCCTCCCGCCCCAGCTCCTGAAGCGGCGCGCGGGATAGAGAGTGAGGGTGGATGGGCTTCGACCTGGTAAAGCTGATTGAAACGGTCGGGTATCTCGGGCTGATCGGGATCATCTTCGCCGAGTCGGGCCTGTTCTTCGGGTTCTTCCTTCCCGGCGACAGCCTGCTGCTCACCGCGGGCTTGCTCGCCGCACACGGCGAATTGGAGATCTGGACCCTGCTGTTCACGCTCCCGGTAGCGGCCGTTCTGGGTGACAACGTGGGTTATTGGTTCGGGAAGAAGGCCGGCCCGCCCATCTTCAACCGCGACAATTCACTTCTCTTCCGGCGCAAGAACCTTCTCGCGGCCAAGGCCTTCTACGAGAAGCATGGCGGCAAGACCATCGTGTTGGCGCGCTTCATGCCTTTCATCCGAACTTTCGCCCCGATCGTCGCCGGGGCGGTGCAGATGCCGTATCGGCGCTTCTTCTTCTTCAACATTCTGGGGGGATTGCTGTGGGCGGTGGGGGTGACCGTGGCGGGCTATTTCCTCGGCGAGACTCTGCCGGGAATCGACCGCTACTTCCTGCTGATCGTCGTGGCCGTGATCTTCCTCTCCGCGCTGCCGAGCATGATCCACGTGTGGAAGGAATACCGGCACGATATCTTCGCCTGGGTGGCTCGCCGTATGAACCGCGCGCCGGGGTCATCGGCTTCTCGCGCCTCAGGTGCGCCAACCGCTGAAGACGTGCCAGATAAACCTGCGTAGCTCGTTGCGCGGGCGGTCCAGGTCTGGCAACTCGCGTTCCGCCCACGCGTGGAGCTCGGCCAGGCAGACGGGAAACACCGCCTCACCGACCACCCACGAACTCGAGAAGGTCCTCTTCTCAACATCCTCCAAAGCCTGGCGCGGCGTTCGCTCGACGTGCCACTCGCAGGCTTGGATCTCGTTATGGAGGCGGGCGTGGTCGCGGAAGAACGTCACCGGCGCCTCCACCTCGCGCAGCCCTGGGGCGTCCATGTCGGCGCCATGCTGAGCGACGATCTCGCGCCATGCACGGCGCACGCGCCGGCCGATCGAATCCGGCGCGTGCCAGTTCCACCCGACCGCCACCACACCCCGCGGGGCAATCACGCGCAGAACGTCGACCATTGCCTGCTCGGCATCTCCGACCAAATGGAAAACGTGAACGGCGATGACCGCCGTGACCGCCCCCGCCGCCAAGGGCAGCCGCCTCGCGTCGCCTTGGACGAGACGCACAGCCACCGCGCCTGCGAGCTGCGCACCCCGCAGGCGATCCATCATCGGCCGCGAGAGGTCAACCCCTACAACCGGCACATCGAGATTGAGCAGCAGGCGGGCGATACGGCCGGTCCCGACCCCCACCTCCAGCACGCGCGCCGGGCGAGGCAGATGGGGTAACAGCGCAGCCGCCACCTTCTCGCCCACGCCGGGCGGGAAGCCGCGCGTCTGATCGTAGATGTCCGCGGCGCGATCGAAAGCCAGCGATTCGTGTCGTCCGGACGCCACAGCGGCCTCGAATTTCTCTCCCCTTGGGCGGGCACACGGCGCCGTGAGGCTTGCACCTCGGGCTGACCGGGTGTGCTGAGAATTGTACACGAGGCGTCGCGCTGCGCGGCATTTGGTGGGCAACATGCCCCCGAACGCCGGATGTCGTTTCGCTCCGCGGGCAGGGATTGCGCCGTTAGAATTGTAACTGTGCCAACCGCTTGAGGAGATCGCGACCCGATGCTCAACGTGTATTTCTTGACCAATGAAATGGTCGTCCTTGCCCTCTTTCTCCTTTGCCTTGTGCATGCCGCCAAACATGGTTGGTCAGGAGTGGCGCGGCTGCTCTTCGGCATGGTGTTCGGCTTGCTGCTCGAAGTGGCGACCATCCGCCAGTTGCAGGCCTATCACTATGGGACTTTCGGCGTGATGGTATTCGGTGTCCCACTGATGGTGGCCGTGGCCTGGGGCTGCATCGCATACAGCGCGATGACTTTCTCGAACGCAACGCGCCTGCCCGAATGGGCTCGTCCGATCCTTGACGGCCTGCTGGGGCTGAATATTGACCTGGCGATGGATGCGGTGGCCATCCGCTTGGGTATGTGGGATTGGGGTCAGGGACTGCGCTTCAACTACTTCGGCGTGCCGTTCGCCAACTTCTGGGCGTGGTTTTGGGTCATCGTTTCGTTCTCGGCAGGGTACCGTCTGGCTGCGCTTATCCGCGGCCGCAGTGGGCGCGCCTTGGCTCCGTTCGCGGCAGTCGCGATCGGGTTGGCAGGGGTCCTGATCACCAATGCGCTCATCGCCTTCCTCATCCCCTTCGCCTGGCACGGTCCGCTGGTTGCCGCGATGCTGGTTGCCGCGTTGGCGATCGTTCTTGCACAGCGCCCCAAGTTGCCGCGCGGTGCGCCGCCACCCACCTGGGCAGTGCCGCTTGGATTCCATGCCTATTTCCTTGTGGCCGGTCTGACCTCGGGCGTCATCCTGCAACCACCATTCCTGCTCGTTGCCAGCCTTGCGATGATCGTCCTGGCGCTCTTGATCCACGGGTGGTACCCGCAGCCTCGCCGGCGCCCGCCGTTCGCCGGACAAGAAATTCCGTGAGCTCAACCGCCTCACCTGGTCCATGCAGGCAAACGGGGGGACATTGCGCGCAGGTGCACAGATCGGCTCGCCTTCCGGGTCTTTACAGGCAAGGAGCGCGGCGCTATAATCCCGCGAGGAACGCGGGCATTCACGAGGAAAGAAATGCCGATCTACACCTACCGCTGCAGCTCTTGCGGCGTGCAATTCGACCGTCAACAACGCTTCGACGATGCGCTTCTGGTCAAGTGCCCGGAGTGCGGCAAGAAGTCGCTCAAGAAGGTCTTCACACCGGCCGGGATCATCTTCAAGGGGTCCGGCTGGTATTCGACCGATCATCGGTCGCCTTCCGGCCAGGGTCCGCCGCGCGACAAGAAGGCCGAAGGAGCGAGCGAGGGCGGCAAGGGCGAGGGCGCCAAGGACGAGGGCGGCAAGGTCGAAAGCGCACCCAGCAAGCCGGAGACGGAATAGACTCCGGCGGGCTGAAATAAAACGAGGGCGGCCAATGGCCGCCCTCGTTCTCTTCTCTGGGAGCTACAGCTGGAACCCGGCCCGCGCCCTGACCAGCTTGAAGGCGAAATTGTCGACGTATTGCATCAGCTTCTCTCGCAGATCCACCCAGCCGGCCGAGGTCAGAACCTGCTGCATCGAACCCATTTCCGGCGTGCTACCGCCGACCATGATTTGCGGAGCGTCACCGTAGGCGGTGAACCAGGCATCCGTCGGCTCGATGCCCAGCCCTTGCATGCCGGGCAGAAACTCACGCACGATGAACTCGAAGTACTCCTGTTCTTTGCCTGGTTGAATGTCCCAGGTCATCAGCAATTTGATGGGTGCCATTGCTCTCCCGCGCCACCCTGCGCTGCGCTCCACTCCCGCAGCGGCCTGGGCTCAGCCGCGTTTGTATTCGAGGACCACCACGCGCGTTTCCTCCGGCAGATCGGCGCGCCCCAGCTTGAGCGACTCGACCGGTTTGGGCGCCGAGAGACCCATCTCCTTGAGGAACTTGCCTAAGGACTCGAGCTTAACGTTCGTGTCGGGCGTTTTGTAGTGCATCGGCACAACGATCGACGGCTCCAGCAGGCTGATCACTTCAGCCGCCTGCGAGGCGGTGAGCGCGCCGCCCCCACCCACCGGCACGAGGAGCACCTCGACTGCGCCCAGGTCTTCAATCTGCTGCTGGGTGGGAACGTAGTCAAGGTCCCCCAGGTGAGCAATGGTCAGACCGTTGAAGTCGAACAAATAGAGTGTGTTGGAGTCACGCTTGGCGGCGGGCTTGCGCTTGGCCGCGGCCTCGTCGCCGTTGTGGTGGGTTGCCACACCGGTGATGAACACGCCGCCGATCTCGAACTCGCCAGGCCCGCGGATGACGCGTTTCTCGCCTTTGACCGCGTCCACATCGCCGTGACCGGCCGCCTCGTGGCTGACGGTGACGATATCGGCCTTGAGACGCAAGGCGCTGTAGCCGATGCTTTCGTCGTATGGATCGGTGACGACCGAGGCCATGCCTCGTTCGGTCAGACGAAAGCATGAGTGCCCGTACCAAGTGATTTCCATGCGCCCTCCGCGGATAAAATCCATTATACTCGATGGAATGTCGCGACCTGCAGCTTCCGACGCGCCGCTTCACCTCACGCCGCTCGAATTGGGGACCGGGCGTGCCGAATCATCCATCGCTTCGAACGGGACATCGCAATGGCGGCTTTCGCTTTCGGCCTCAAGGCGTTATGCCGATGCGCAACTCGACGACCATCGCACGTTGGCGCGTCGGGCGTTGCCCTGGTCGCCGCCTGTCAGGCTGAGCCTGAGCGCGCGCACCTCCACACTCTGCCCGTTGGGTACTTTCGGTTTCGGATTTTGGAATGACCCGTTCAGCTTCGGGTTCGGCGCCCGCGGCGCGGCGCGCCGCCTTCCGCAGGCGCCGCAGACGGCTTGGTTCTTCTACGCCTCGCCACCTTCCGACATGCGGCTTCATCACGATGTCTCCGGAGCGGGTTGGAAGTCGGCCACCCTGCGCTCGCGGCCTGTGCACCCGGCATTGCTTTTGCCCGGCGCGGCGGGTGCCTTCCTGGGCATGCAACTGCCGCCGCTGCGGCGCGGGTTGTTTGCGCTCATGCGGCGCTTCTACCGTGCGGAGGAAACCCTCCTGCACTTCGATCCTTCGCAGTGGCATTCGTATGTCGTCGATTGGCGGTCAGATCGTGTGGTGTTCCTCATGGACGGAGAGATACAGGCCGTCTCGGCCGAACCTCCCAGCAGCCCGCTTGGGCTGGTGATCTGGATAGACAACCAGTTTGCCGTGGCCTCACCCGAGAGTGGCATGCGCTTCGGGGTTGTCCCTATTCACGAGCCCCAGTGGCTGGAGGTAGCCAACCTGCGCATTGCGAAAGGTGAGCCCCGTACGGCCAAGAGCGCGTGATAAAATCCGCCCTCGGGGTGCGCGAAGTTGTGCGCGACCCAATCCTTCTTCTGGGGATGGCTGGGCCCCGGTGGGCCCCTCGGTCTTCAAAACCGCTGGCGGGTCGCTTGCGAGCCGCGGTGGGTTCGACCCCCATCCATCCCCGCCTGGAGGTTCGGTATGTTGTCTGAGGTCAGTCAGGATCTCGAGCACTCACGCCTTGCCTCACTCGTCGCGCGCGTTCTGGCCGTCCACGACACCACTCTGGGATCCCCCAACCAGAACTACCGCCTCCGGTTTCGCGGCCGGTTGCTCAAGGATTCGGTCGAAGCGTACGACGAGCTGGCAGCGGCCCTGCGCCCGGTTGGCTTCACACCGCTCTTCCGCCAGGAGGGGGAGGACCACGTTGTCCTGCTGGTGCAGGGAGTCCACGAACCCCGTGCCTCCGACGCCAGGGTCAACCTTGTGCTTTTCGTGCTCACCCTGCTCTCGGTCTTATTCGTCGGTGCGAGCATGAGCTACACCGGCCCCCTCAGCGGCGCGGGTGAGGTCTCGTTCCTCGACACTTTGTTGCTCATCGGGCGCAAATTGCCGGCCGGCTTGCCGTTCGCTGTCAGCCTGCTCGGCATCCTCGGAGTCCACGAATTCGGTCACTATCTGGCCGCACGGCGAAACCGCACCGCGGTGAGCTTGCCCTATTTCATTCCACTGCCCTTGAGCGTCTTTGGCACGATGGGCGCCTTCATCTCAATGAAGGAGCCTCCGCGCAACCGACGGGTCCTGGTCGATATCGCCGTGACCGGCCCGTTGGCTGGGCTGGTGGTGGCCATTCCTGTCTTGCTGTACGGGCTGAGCCTGTCACGCATTGAGCCCCTGCCGTCTTCCTTCGCGGGCAGCCAGCAGATGATGTTGGAAGGCAACTCGCTGCTCTATCTCCTGGCCAAGTTCCTGGTGTTCGGCCGGATGTTGCCGGAACCTGTGCACTACGCACTGCCTCCGCTGCTTTATTGGGCTCGCTATTGGCTGCTCGGCACTCCCTTGCCGCTCGGCGGATTGGACGTCATGCTCCACCCCGTCGCGTGGGCCGGTTGGGCCGGGCTGCTTGTGACCGGCATGAATCTCATCCCCGCCGGCCAGCTCGACGGGGGTCACCTGCTGTATACCCTCTTCGGGTCGAAGGCCAACCGCGCGTTGCCAGTCATCCTCATCCTGCTCGGGCTGTTGGCCATTGTCTGGCAGGGCTGGCTGCTGCTCCTATTCCTAATCCTCGTCTTCGGTCGCGTGCATGCCGAACCTCTGGACCAGATTACGCAGCTCGACGGACGGCGCAAGGCCCTGGCGTTGCTCGGCCTAGTCGTCTTCGTCCTCGTCTTCACTCCCATACCCCTCAAGGTGCTCGGTGGCTGAAGACGCCTTCGCGGAAATTGGACCACGCCAGCTCATCCAGTGGCTGGAGGAAAGCCAACCCGTGCGGCTGATCGATGTGCGCGAACCCGATGAGTGGGAGATTTGCCGCCTGCCGCGCGCCGAACTGCGGCCGCTGGAAGATATTGCTCAGTGGTCGCAAACGCTCGACACGGCCGAACGCCTGGTGGTCTATTGCCATCACGGCATCCGCAGCCTGTACGCCGCCCTTTACCTCAGCGGGCACGGGTTCACTCAAGTGACCAACCTGCGCGGCGGGCTGGATGCCTACAGCGTGGAGGCCGACCCAGAATTGCCACGCTATTGAACGCGCATCGCCCTTCGGGAAAAGAAGAGCCCGCGGCAAGGACCGCGGGCTTTTGATTTGCGGGGAGCTTCTCAGGTGCCGGCCTCGGCCAGCTCGGCCTCCCGTTCGGCCAGCCACGTCTCGGCCGTCATCGCGGCCGCCACGCCCATGCCCACCGAGGTGGCCACCTGGCGGAATGCGGAATCGGCCGCCTCGCCCGCGACGAACACCCCCGGCACGCTGGTGCGCATGCGCGCATCGGCCACCACATAACCCTTGGCATCGAGGTCGACCTGACCGCGCAGGAACTCGGTGTTCGGATCGTGCCCGATGAAGATAAAGACTCCCTGCGTCGTCTTCTCCTCGACTGCGCCAGTGGCCACGTGGCGCAGCACGACGGAGGTCACGGCCGTCTCGCCGCGGATGGCCTGGACCACCGTATTCAGCCGGAAGGAGATCTTCTCATTGCGTTCGGCGCGCTGGCGCAGGATGCGCCCGGCGCGCAATTCCTCGCGGCGGTGGACGATCGTCACATGGGAGGCGTAGCGAGTAAGGAACAGCCCCTCTTCGAGTGCGCTGTCGCCGCCGCCTACGACGACGACCTCCTTACCCTTGAAGAACCAGCCGTCGCAGGTGGCGCAATAGCTCACCCCGCGACCCGTGAGTTCCTGCTCGCCGGGCACGTTCAGCTTGCGCGGGCTCGCGCCGGTCGCAATGATCAATGTGCGCGCAGCGTATTCCGCCGAGTAGGTCTTGACGTGGAACGGCCACTGGCCGAGGTCGACCGCGGTCGCCGAGTCGAGCTCCACCCTGGCTCCGAAGCGCTCCGCTTGCTTCTGGAAGAGTTGGCCGAGTTCCGCGCCGCCCACACCTTCCGGGAAGCCCGGGTAATTCTCGATGGTGTGAGTCAGACCGGCTTGCCCGCCAAGCTCCTGGCCTGTCAGAACGAGCGGTGAGCGGTCGGCACGCGCAGCGTAGAGCGCAGCCGAGAACCCGGCCGGCCCGGAGCCGAGCACGATCACGTCTATTGCTCGGCGGTCGTCAGCCATCTCGGCCGGCGCGCCGCTGCCTAGTTCGAAACTCATGCCCTTGCCTCCGAAGATCCTACCGCTGACTCGTCACGCCGTGAGTATACCTAATCCGCCAACGGATGAGCAGCCCGGTCTAACACCGATTCACCTCGGTACAACAAGTCGGTTATTGCCCCCGCGCGGACACGCCGCCGCTCGCGACTATCAGGTGAAGACCGACTCCTGGGTCACGGCGCCGCATGCCGTGCACTCCCGGTTGAACAAAGCGTCGTATTCCTGGCGGCCGAGAGCGCAGCGAGGGCACACCTTCGAACGGGAATCATGCGCAGAACTACTTGACGGATCCGCGGCGCGTGCGAGTGGCCGCACCGCACGCCTCGCCACCTGGTGTTGGGAGAAACCACGCTGGGCGATGAATGCAACTTCTCCCTCGGGCGTCCCATAGCTCACTCCCTAGGATCGATGTGATTCTCCACAGCATTCTGTCCACCGTAGTGGGCAATTGCCTGAGGAGCGCGGACTTCCACGCTCGCGCGCCGATTCCAGCGGGGTCCATCTGATTGGACTCACATCCTTTTCTAAGGTTACACGCTGAGAAGCTTGACTTGCGCCGTTATCGTCGACCATCGGGAACGGAAGCCTGAAATCGCCTGAAACCTGGCAGGATGACGCGCGTATATCGTGTCAGGCAATTACTCAGGCGACCAGCCCTCGGGCAACGAGCGGCACCCTGGAAATGGACCGCCGTTGTGGATTAGAATGCAATTGGTCTGGGGCTGCGCGAAGACTGTTCATGACATATTCGCGCCCGAGGATGCACCAGACCAGGCCCGCGAGAGTCCCCTCCCTTGAAGTGCGCATGGCCGCCTCTTTCTGATGGTGCACCCAGACGGGACTCGACGGACCAGGAGATGGAGAGAGCGAAATGGGATTGGATGCTAAGCGTAAGGACAAGGCCGCGCGCGGCGCGACCAACACTGCGCGCGGTCCTCTCGCCCGGCGAGTCGCTTGTATCATCCCGGCCTACAACGAATCGGGCCGGGTGGGGAATGTGTTGGCCGGGCTGCGGTCCTTCGAACGCCTGGACTCAATCTTCGTCGTGGACGATGGCTCGGTTGACGGTACCTTGGGTGAGGCCCGCGCGGCTGCGATCCGCGACCCGCGCGTGCGCGTGCTGCACAACGAGCGCAACCGCGGCAAGGGTGCGGCTGTACGCACCGGGCTCAGCGCGGCTGCCGGGGCTGGCGCGATCCTGCTGCTCGATGCAGATCTCGAGGGCTTTGACGCCACCCACATCGAGAGCCTGGTCGAACCCATCCTGGCCGACGAGGCCGAGATGACGCTAGGCCTCTTCATCGGCGGCAAATGGACCACCGACATGTCGCACCGCCTGGCACCATGGCTTTCGGGGCAACGCTGCCTGCGCAGCGAACTACTGCACCGCATCGACTGGTCTGCCGCCGAAGGCTACGGGATCGAGACGGCGTTGACCATCGCCGCCCTGCAGTACGGCTGGCGCGTGCAACGCGTCCCGCTGCCCGGCGTATGGCATCCTCCAAGCGAGTATCACCGCGGCCTCGGCGAAGGTGTCCGCAACCGCGCACAAATGTATGCGCAAGTCGCGCGTGCTTTTTACCGGGCCGGCGGCGTGCAGTGGGTCTTCCCGCGCCTGCGCGACTGGCTGCGCCGCACTTACACGGAGTGGGACCTCGGCTAGAGAGTCACGCCCCCGCTCGCCTTTGTCGATCGGCGCCGCGTTGTCCCCGCCAACACAATCTGCCCGTCCCATATCGCCATCGCGGGCGCTGCCTGCTGACAGGCGCACGCCGCAACTGGCGCTTTGCTGCCCTCCCCTGCTCCGCAAATCCTGATACGCTCATCGCCAACCCTTGGCGGGTGAGCGCCTGGCTGACCACCGGGAGTCGTGCTATCGGAACGACGCCCTGGTCTGCGGACCGGCCTCGCCTGATAAACCGGTTGGGAGTAGCATAGGGCCTTGATCTGCCAGCCAAGGACCGCCGACAACTGTGAGCCAGCCGCCTGGAGTGGGCCTCGGCGCATCGGTTGGCTGATCCCCGAAGGCATCGCGGAGACGAGCGCATCGTGAGATCACTGCGCGAATTCCTAATCGGTCCGCCCATCCCTACCCGGCGCCTGGCGTCGGAACGTCTGAGCAAGTTCAGAGCGCTGGCGGCCTTCTCACCAGACGCTCTTTCTTCGGTGGCGTACGCCAACCAAGAGATCTACCTCGGGTTGGTAGTGGCTGGGGCAGCGGGTTTGGCGTTTGCATGGCCGATTGCCTTGGGCATCGGCCTGCTGCTTGGGGTGCTGGCCCTATCGTATTCGCAAACGATTCATGCCTACCCGTCGGGGGGTGGGTCGTATACAGTCGCCCGCGAAAACCTGGGGACGAACTGGGGCCTGATCGCGGCCGCGGCCTTGCTCATCGACTACGTGCTGACCGCCGCCGTCAGCCTGACGGCCGGCGTGGCGGCGATCGCATCGGCCTTTCCCATCCTGTGGCCGTGGCGCGTGGAACTGGCGCTGCTGATCCTGGTGATCATCACGGTCGCAAACTTGCGCGGCATACGCGAATCCGGCGCGTTGATGACGGTGCCGGTGTACCTCTTCGTGGTCGCCTTTCTGGGGATGATCGCCGTCGGTCTGGTGCGGGCGGCCTTCGTCGACCCTCCGGGATCGCTCGCGGCGGCCGCCCCTCCCGCCGCGTTGCCGCTCAGCCTGTTCCTGGTGATGCACACCTTCGCCTCGGGCTGCACGGCGCTCACCGGCATCGAGGCCATCAGCAATGGGGTGCCTGCCTTCAAGTCGCCCGAGTCACGCAATGCCGACTGGACCTTGCGCGTGATGGCGATCCTCATGGGCGCGCTGTTCCTGGGCAGCATCTTCCTCACTCAGCACTTCGCGGTGATAGCCGGACCCAATGAGACCATCCTTTCGGCGCTTGCGCGGCGCGTGTTGGGCGGCGGCCCGCTCTACTTCGTGGTCCAGGCGGCAACGCTGCTTGTCTTGGCGGTGGCAGCCAACACCAGCTTCGCCGACTTCCCCCGCGTGGCATCGATCCTTGCACGGGATGGATTCTTGCCCAGCCCGCTGTCGCAACTCGGCGATCGGCTGGTCTACTCCAACGGAATGCTGCTTCTGGCTGCGCTTTCGGGCGCCCTCATTGTCGCCTTCAGCGGCGACAGCCACTTGCTCATCCCGCTCTTCGCAGTGGGCGCATTCCTGGCGTTCAGCCTCTCGCAAGCCGGCATGGTGCGGCACTGGATCAGGCTACGCGGCAAGGGGTGGCTGCTCAAAGCGCTCGCGAACGGGTTTGGTGCCGCCACGACTATTGCCACGCTATGCGTGGTCGCCGTGAGCAAGTTCCGCGAAGGTGCTTGGATTGTTCTCCTACTGATCCCATCTATGGTCGTCATGTTCCGCACAGTGCGCGGTCACTACCTTGAGACGCGCAAGCAGTTGGCCCTGCCCGCAGCGCCGCGGGCAGGCGCGCCGCCTCCCTCGCCGCGGGTTATCCTGCCCATCTCCGGAGTGCACCGCGGTATTCTCGAGGCGCTCGATTTCGCCCTCTCCATCAGTCGCGATGTGACCGCCGTTTACATCGAAATCCATCCCGGCGACGCGCGCCGCATCCGCGATACGTGGAAGGACTGGGGGCGGGACGTTCCGCTCAAAGTGTTGGATTCGCCCTACCGCTCAATCGTCGACCCGCTGATGGACTTCCTCGACGCCCTCGACGGGCAGCTCGCCCAAGGGCAGCAGGTGGTGATCATCGTGCCGGAGTTCATCCCGGCACGATGGTGGCAATTCTGGCTGCACAACCAGACCGCCTGGCTGATCAAGCTGGCGCTGCTCTATCGCCGGCGGCGCCATGGGCACGGCCGGGTGATCGTCGATATCCCGTTCTACTTGCGGCGATAAGGTATGGCAGGCGATCGGCCGCAAGGTTGCAGGCCGTCAGGATGTCGGGACGGGCAATGGGATGATGGCAGTTCGGGCGCGTGAATTGCCGCGTGGTACGGGCGGGTCTAAGTCCCGCCCGAAAAACCATTCCATCTTGGCCGGATGCTCTGCGCGACCCGTCCCTACCCTCTGCCCACGCCGAAGCAGTTGCACCTCGCGCGCATCACGCCGGCAGATGGGTTGTGGGCGGCGCCTGCGGGTGCATCCCCCATCTCTCCCCTCGTCCTTGAAGGGACCGGCGAAAGCGCGCCGTCCTTCCCCCTGTAATTTGGACAGACGACGTGGCCGTATCCCGTTGGTCGGTTCCTCGTCTCAATAGGCAGACAATGATGTCTGGTTCCGAGTCTCGGCTTCTCGCCCGTTGCAGCGCCTTCGATGCAGATGCCTTGAGCGAAGCGTACGACCGCTTCAGCCCGGCGCTCTACCGTTTCGCCTGGCGCCTGACCGGCGACGATTCGCTGGCCGAGGACTGCGTGGCCGAATCGTTCGGTCGGTACCTGGCGGCATTGCGCGCTGGAGCCGGGCCAACCCAGAATCTGCAAGCCTATCTTTACCGGGTGGCCCACAATTGGGCGACCGATCAATGGCGCAAGGCGCGGGATGAAACTGGGGACGAAGCGCTTGAGCACACGGCCGATCCGCTGGAGACTAGCCAGATGGCGGAAGGGGTCATAGAACGGAAGAGGCTGCGCCGCGCGCTGCGCAGCCTCACACCCGACCAGCGCCAGGTGGTCATGCTTAAGTTCTACGACGGCCTCGACAATCGCGAGGTGTCCCAGGCCATCGGCAAGCCGGTCGGCTCGGTGAAATCCCTGCAGCACCGCGCGCTCGAGGCCCTCGGCAGAGCTCTTGGCCGAGAAGGGAAGTGAAACAATGAGACGCCATGAACCGCTGACGAAGGCTGAAGTCCATCGCCTGCTGCACGAGCTAGACCGCGTGCCGCCCCGCTCGCCTGAGCGTGCACTGCGAGCGCGGGCCAACTTTCTCGAGCAAGCCCACCAGCTCGCGCCCGCTGCTCGCGACCTCCGGGTGGCGGCACCCATCAACGGACCATCGACGAAGCGAAAGGGGTTGCGTCCAATGATACCGGCCATCGCGAGTCTGTTGCTCGCCCTGGGTCTCGTCCTGGGCGGAGGCGGCGCGGTCTTCGCCGCGCAAGATGCGCTGCCAGCCGATCCACTCTATCCGGTCAAACTGCTCGCCGAGGATGCGCAAGTCAACGTGACCTCCGAGGCTGACTCCAAAACCGCGCTGCTCCTGCAATTTGCTGATCGCCGTCTCGCGGAACTGGGGCTGCTCGGCCCAGCCGCGCCGGTCGTGGTCGAGCCGGTCGTGGCCCGTTTCCAGGAACAGTTGGATGCTGCGCTACGTCTGGCCGTCGAGGCGACGGATTCCGAACGTGCGCTCAGAATCCTTGCCCGTATTCAAGTCCACCTCGAAGTCCAATCGCGCCTCATCGCCGGGCTCCACTTCTCGGCGGGGGACCCGATGCAGATCCGCGAGCAATTGCAGACCGCTGTTCAGCAGCGTCTTGAACTGTGCCGCCTCGGCTCGCAGAACCCCGACGCCCTGCGCGATCAGATACGCGAGCGGGATCAGACACGGGACCCGCTGCGCCGGCAAGACCGCACCCAGATGCCCACGGATGCCGGCCGGCAGCCTGGCGCAACTCCCGGTCCGAATGCCACGCCCGGCTCCTATGGACCGGGGCCGGAGGGCCAGGGCGGATCGGGTTCGGGCAGTGGCGAAGGAAGTGGATCGTCAAGTGCATGGGGTCCCGGCGAGTCGGGCTACGGCGCCGGGCCTCTTACCCCGACGCCCGGCGCAAACCCCATCAAGAAACGCTTCGGCGATTGATCCGCGCCGGCGCGACGACACCGTTACACAATAGCCAAAGGGCTGCCCCGTGTGGGGCAGCCCTTTGCATGGTGAACTGCGCGCCTCCGCCAGCCGTCGGCCGACACAAATCCTCAATGCACGGGAAATGTGTCGGCAAAGTGCTCGGCCATGGCTCTCGGTACGCAGCTGGCAATGGCACTCGCGCGAGCGCGGGACCTACCCGCAAGTCTTCCGCGCGCGGCCAGCTGCAACCCGTGCACTGCCCTCTGCCGAATCGTCACCCACGCCTTTGCAGGGAGTGTCACGCGGCCTGCTCCCCCTCGCCTCCCGGCTTCTCGTACGATCCCAGGATGTTGTAGCCGGCATCGACAAACACGACCTCACCGGTGACCCCCGAGGCCAGGTCTGAACAAAGAAAGACTGCCGCCCGCCCCACATCGTCGATATCGATGTTGCGCCGCAGCGGCGCGATCTCGCGGAAGCGTCCGTGGGCTGCCTTGAACCCCGAAACGCCTGCCGCCGCGAGAGTCCGCACCGGGCCGGCGCTGATGGCATTGACCCGAATGCCCTTGGGCCCCAAATCATTGGCCAGGTAGCGCACCGAAGCCTCCAGCGCCGCCTTGGCCAAACCCATCACGTTGTAGTTGACCATCACCTTGTCGGATCCGTAGTAGGTGAGGGTCAGCACCGCTCCGCCCGGGTTGAGGCTGGGCAGCGCGCCGCGCACCAGCGCGGTGAGCGAGTAAACGCTGATGTCCATGGCTGTGTGGAAACCGTTGCGCGTCGTGTTGTAATACGGACCGATGAGTTCCTCGCGCAACGCGAAGCCGATCGAGTGCACCAAGATGTCGATACCCCCCAACTCGGCCTTGGCCTTGGCCATCACGGCGGCGATGTCATCATCCTTGCCCACATCGCACGGCTCAACGAACTCCGAGCCGAGCGATTCCGCCAGCGGCCTCACCCGCCGCTCGAGGGCCTCGCCCGCATAGCTGAACGCCATGCGCGCGCCTTGCGCGTGCAGCGCTCGGGAAATGCCCCAGGCGATTGAGTGGTCGTTCGCTACACCAAAGATGAGCGCGGTCTTCCCCTCCAGCAACCCCATGGTCTCTCCTCCCTCTCTTGTCCAGGCGGTAATTCGGGCCGTTGTTCGGGTGGGTGTTCGGGCGGGTCCTAGACCCGCCCTGACGACCCGCCCACCCTTGCCCCTCACACATCACCGAACCGCTCTTGAAGTAGCTCTGGTATCACACGGTATCGCCAGGGGATGCTCTTCCACGGTTCGGGCACCGAGTTCAACCCCACCCGCGGCCCGCGCACGATGGCTGCCTCGGCGAAGGCCATCCCCTTCTCGCAGAACAAGCGCGCCCCCGGCCGGCACAGATCATGTCCGTTCAAGCGCCCATCAACCGCCAGCGCCTGACATAGCTTGCCCGGGCCGTCGGCGAGCGGCTGCCGCCCCCGCCGTCGCCGCATGGCCGCCATGCCCTCCATGGGCCAGATCGCGCGTAGCAGCACCGCCGCTGGACGGCCTTCGGCTTCGGTGACCACGTTAAGCATCCAGTGCATGCCATAAGTGAAGTACACGTAGGCGTGCCCCGGCCCGCCGAACATCACCGCATTGCGCGGCGTGCGTCCATGGCGCGCATGGCATCCCAAGTCCTCTTCACCGATGTAGGCTTCCGCTTCGACAATGATCCCCGAGAGCCGCCGGCCGCGATCGATGCGCACCAGCCGCGCACCGAGAAGCGAGCGCGCCACCTGGCGCGTATCGCGGGCGAAGAATGCGCGTGGCAGAGAGGGCGAGTGCTGTGTGGGCTGGGTCATGGCGAGCCGGCTAATTGTAACGGGTCAGCGGAGTGTACCGCGCGCCCAGACCCGGGGGATGGGGGAGGCAAGCCACACCGTCTTCGGCCGATCGCTCGGCGCGAAGCGCCGGCCGCCTCCGGCGCGCTACGGTCGTCCGACTCTCTTCAGGGGATCAGCAGGTCAGGCGCGAACGAGGGCCGACTGGAAGCGGGGGTCACGCTCGACGGTCAGGTGCAGCCCCTCGGCCAGGGAGTAACGCGGGCGGAAATTGAGCTTGGCGCGAGCGGCCGTGAGGTCGGCGCACATGCGCGAGACGCCCGCCTTCTCGCGGCCGTTGTGTAGTATTTCCCCCTGCGGCAGGAGCTGCAGAATGTGCGCGGCCAGTTCGCGAACTGTGGTCTCCACCCCGCTGCCCACGTTGATCACCGTTCGGTCGAGCCCGGGCAGCGTGCCGGCGGCAACCATCGCCTCCTGCACATCGTCCACGAAGACGTAATCGCGCGTCTGGCCGCCGTCGCCATGAATTACCAGCGACCCCCCGCCGGCCGCCTGACGCAAGAAGCGCGAGATCACTGGAGCGTGCGCCGCGGGCAGCGGCTGCCCCGGTCCGTACGCGTTGAAGACGCGCAGGATGGTCGTCTCGATGCCCCACAACGCGCCGATCGTCTGCACGTAGAACTCAGCCGCCAGTTTTGAAACGGCGTAGGGCGAGGTGGGCCGGGGGGTGGCTTGCTCGTTCACCGGCTGGCCGGCTTGCTCGCCGTAGACCGCCCCCGATGAGATGAACACCACGCGCCGCACGCCCACGTCGCGCATGGCCTCCATCAGGCTCACCGTGCCGCCCACGTTCACCGCGTTGTATTCGCGCGGGTAAAGCACCGATTCCGGCACCGACACGCGCGCTGCCAGATGGTAGATGCATTCCACATCCTGCAACAGCGTCCACAGCTTGGGCCGGTCGCCCACGTCGCCGCGAGTGAAAAGGACCGCCGGATTGAGGCGCGCCGGGTCACCCGTGGAGAGGTCGTCTAACCCGCGCACCTGATGCCCCGCGCGCGAGAGATGGTTTGACAGCGCCGCTCCCAGGAAGCCTGCGGCTCCGGTGACAAGAAAATTCACGATTTTCCCTCTGCTTTGGCCGGGCGGGAGGTTTCCTGCCTAGAGGCCAGAAGAACCCGCTCTCGTTGAGAAACGGGTTCTGACCGGATTATAACACCCATCCCTGGGCCGCGCCTGACGGGAGGCTTACGATTGCCGGCCGGACAAAAAGGGTCCAATTCGCGCTGGATTTGACGCGGCGCGGCGGCCTATTGGGATAAACAAGCTGCGTTTGGCCGCAGCGCTCCATTTGACAACGAGGCACCTAGAGTCCCGGACGCCGGGTCAGGCATGCCGCATTCGAGGCGCGTTAGCCCACGCCTGAGGGCGCGCAGCCCCGTGGATTCCCGCAATGCTGTGGGGACAGGCTGTTATTGCGAGCCTGCTCATCGGGGTGAGGCAGTCTAGGAGGCACCTTTGAGGATTGCATATCCAACATTCCCAGGGACGAGCTTCGCCCTCCTCGCAATGAGAGGGGCATTACCGTCATTCCTCGGCGGCGACGCCGCCGAGGAATCTCTCCGGGCGATCGAAGGCCGGCCACGGCGGCAAGACATATGCTGCTGTTTGGCGCGGAGACAGCCGCGTCGCCCTCAGGGAGTTCGCATCCCAGGAACCCCTCGCGATGAGCCGTTGGGGCAAGCCTAGTGTATCGGGATGTACGGATCGACCTCGCGCGACCAGGCGTTGATGCCCCCCTTGAGGTTGCGTATCTTGCGGAAACCCGCCCGCCGCAGCAGGTCGAGCGCGCGCGCCGAGCGCGAGCCGCTCTTGCATATGAGGACCATCTCCTCGGCGCTGTCGAACTCGTTGAAGTGCTCGGGCAACGAGCCCAGCGGGAAGAGCTCGGCACCCGACAAGTGGGCGATCTCCCACTCGTGCGGTTCGCGTACGTCGATCAGCCGCACCGGCTCGCCGCGAGCAAGTCGGGCGTGCAGGTCGCCGGCGGTGATGTCCCACTCGGCGCCGGCCGAGCCCTCGTCGCCGCGGTCGTGCCCCGGCACGCCGCAGAAGGCCTCGTAGTCGATCAGGTCGGTCACGCTCGGGTCTTCGCCGCACACCACGCAGCGTGGATTCTTCTTCAGGCGCACTTCGTCGAAGCGCATGCCCAGGGCGTCGACCAGCAGCAACCGCCCGATGAGCGGCTCGCCGATCCCCAGGAGAAGCTTGAGGACTTCCGTTGCCTGCAGCGTGCCGACCGTGCCGGGCAGCACGCCGAACACGCCGCCCTCCGCGCAGGAGGGCACCATGCCCGGCGGCGGCGGTTCCGGGAACAGGCAGCGGTAGCACGGCCCGCGCCGCGCATCGAACACGCTCACCTGCCCCTCGAAGCGAAAGATGCTGCCGTACACGTCGGGCTTGCCGGTGCACACACACAGATCGTTGACCAGGTAGCGGGTGGGGAAGTTGTCGGTGCCGTCGGCGATGACCTCGTACGGCTCGGCGATCTGGCGCGCATTCTCCGAGGTGAAAGGCGCGTCATAGGTATCCACTCGAATCAGCGGATTGATGTCGAGCATGCGCGCCCGCGCGCTCTCTACCTTGAGGTGCCCCTCCTGCGAGGCGCCGTGGATGATCTGCCGCTGCAGGTTGGTCGGGTCCACCACGTCGTAGTCAACCAGGCCAATGCGCCCTACCCCGGCCGCGGCCAGGTACATGGCCAGCGGCGAGCCGAGGCCGCCCGTGCCGATGAGCAATACGCTGCCGGCCTTGAGCCGGCGTTGACCCGAGAGCCCGACCTCTGGCATGAGCAGATGGCGCGAGTAGCGCAGGATCTCGTCGCGCGTCAGGTCGGGTAGGACCGTCGTATCCTGACCGTCCCTATTCGTCAGCGATGGCTTGTTCAACCTTCCCTCCCCGGCCACACTTCCACTATCCAGTATAGCCCCCGGCGTGAGGGGTGTCCGGCTCAACAACTGCCTCGTTCATCCACAGCTTCGCATGGCGAAGCAGCCGGCTCCTCCACGGCACCCGCCTGGCGGAAGGGCTACATGAAATCTCCCACCTGCCCCGGCGTGGCCGCCTCGACGATCAGGTACAGCGTGGGCGGGCAACTCGGGGCCGAGCCGACGCAATGGAAAGAGAGGCGTGTGACCGACCGGGAAGGGAGCTGCGATGGATTGGAAGGGCATTGTGCATCCCGCGACTCATGAACAAAAAAAGGAGCCAACCGACGCGATGGGTCGATGACCGCGCACAACACCAATGGTGTTGGTGGCGCGGGGCCCTCCGACGATCGTCAGTTGGCTCTCTTTGTGGAGCGACGGCGGCCAGTGCCCCCGCTCAGAACACATGCGAATCATTTCGTCAGATGCCTTTTTATCAATAAGGTAACAAATATTGTAATAAATCCTAATGGCATGTCAAGCGGCGCAATTGCCCGCATGTCGCCGGGACGGGCCAACGCAGTCGGGTCCACGGCGTTCCTCTTCCAAGCAAAGCGGATTGCCCAGCCGACCCTGCGCAGATTGCGCGCCGGGCCGCCCGTGGGTACCATCCGCTGTGGGTGGGAAGAGGAAGAATCTCGGCAGAATCGGCAGAATGCTGGGGTCAACGCGAAATCTTGATACGCTCTCGATTGCGCATATCTGACTAGATGCAACAAATGATACATGATTGACGGCTCGATTCACCATATGCTATAATCCAGCAGATTTCCAGCCGAATTCCCACATGGAACGTGCACGTGCCCAACCTCCACCGACCGTTGCGGTTGAATGTCGGATTCATGCTCAATCAGACCGCCGGATACGTACGGGCGATGGACTTCGCTGAGGACAAGCTCAACGTCGGCCCCGACTTGCGCATCACGGATTTCACCGGCCAGATCCAACTCGGCCGGACACCCCAAGGCGTCATCCTCCAGGGCCAGTTTGCCGCCACGCTCCCGACTGAGTGTGTACGCTGCCTGAAGCCGTTTGCCCAATCGGTGCGCACCCATCTCCAGGATCTCTTCGTCTACCCGCCGCCCAATCCAAGCGACCCGCTGCTAGCTATCGGCGAGGATGCGATCCTCGACCTCGAGCCGCTCCTGCGCGAGTACATGTTGCTCGACCTCCCGATGCGACCGCTATGCACGCCCGCCTGCCGCGGCCTGTGCCCTATCTGTGGGACGGATCTCAACCTGTCGGATTGTGGGCACCGCAGCCAAGCCACGCCGCCGAGTCCTTCGATTCGCATCACCTCCTCAGCCCAACCACCTGAGGGTTAGCCGCACAGCTCGGGTGCGCCAAGCGCGCCAGGCGCACCATCCGCACGCGTGCCATTGCCCCCGCAGGCTTTCATGCGCAGGCGGCCCGCGCTTACTGGGGGGCCTCGCAGAACGACAACTGACAGGCTGAGCCAGACGTCCGCGCATCCACCCGAGCGCCAGTGTGGGCCAGGAGACTTAGATGATGCAGCGTCGTTGGCAAGATCGCGAGGAAGTTGTCGCCCTCTTGGAGAAGGCCGAGCTCCAAGGTTACCTGATGACCGAAGACATCATGGAAGCCTACCCCGACGCGCAGTCGGGCCAGGCCGACGTCCCCCGCCTCTTGGCCTTCTTGCGCGGAGCGGGCATTGATGTTTTCGACGCGCCTGAGGAAATCCCGGCCGACCTGTTGCGCCCGGCGCGGGAGGAGACTTCCGGCGAGTTCGATCTGGCCAAGATTTCAATCGATGACACGGTGGGGCTGTACCTTAAGGAAATGGCCCGTGTCCCGCTGCTGACTATGCAGGAGGAGGTGTCGCTGGCCAAGCGTGTGGAGCGCGGCGGCCAATCGGTGGCGCGCCTCGATCGAATGCGCGGCGGAAGCGTGCGGCGCGGCTCGGCGCGCGGCGCGAGCCGGCGGGCCGAACTCGAAGGCTGGGTGGAGGACGGGCGCATGGCTCGCGAACACCTGATCAAGGCCAACACGCGCCTGGTGGTCAGCATTGCCAAACGCTATATCGGCCGCGGCGTGCCTTTCCTCGATCTGATCCAGGAAGGC
>CAYGXJ010000010.1:0-11365 GCA_964353865.1 uncultured Anaerolineales bacterium
CTGGCCGTCTCCGCCAGCATGCGATCTTTGCCGAAGCGGGCCACAACCTCGGACCGCGCACGCTCGGCCAACGAGCGGCTAAGAGCAGCGTTGCGCAGCGCGTCGGTCATCGCCTGGGCAAAGACCTGCGCCTCTTGCGAGGCAACCAGGTAGCCTGTCTGCCCGGCGCGGATCACATCCGGCACGCCGCCCACGGAGGTGGCCACGACCGGCACGCCCGCCGCCATCGCCTCCAGCACAGCCACCGGTGTGCCCTCATTCTCAGAGGTCAGCGCCAAGAGGTCGAGGTCCGAATAAATGGGCGCGAGATTCTCGCGCCAGCCTAGAAAATGGACTCGCGTCTCAAGGCCAAGTTGGGCGGAGAGATGCTCCAGTTGTGTGCGCAACTCACCGTCGCCGACAATGACGAATTGCGCCGGAGTTCCCAAGTCTACCATGCGCCGTGCGGCTTGAAGGAGGAGGGCATGGTTCTTGATCGGCACCAGCCGGCCGACGCTCCCCACCAGCGGCACATCCTCCGAGAGGGCGAGTTCGCGGCGCAGCACACCCAGGCGGCGCGGCGCGGCGAGCAGCGTGTCGAACTCCATGCCCAGCGGAATGACCTGGATCTTCTCGCGCGGCGCGACGCGCAGCGCCACCAGGTCCTCGCGCAGGCTGGAGCTGAGGGTGATGAGCCGGTCGCTATGTCGCCCCAGGCTGCGCTCGATCGCGCGGAAGAGGGCCTCCGCTGGCGGCGAGAAATAGCCTCGCAACACGTGCCCGTGGAAGGTGTGCACCACAACCGGCACACCGGCTCGGTGCGCGGCGGTGCGGCCCAGCGCACCCGCCATGGCGGTGTGCGTGTGCACGACGTCCGGCCGCCACTCGCGTATCAGGCGCGATATCTTGGAGAAGGCGACCAGGTTGCTCGGGGCAAGCGCAGGTGAGAGCTCCGGAATCCACATTGGGGTGATCCCGGCCTTCTCGGCCAAGTAGCGCATGCTGCCCTCGCCGCGGCCCTCGCGCCCCGCGATCAGGCGCACTTCGAAGCGCTCGGCGGGCAGCCCCGCGGCCAATTGCACGACATGCGTCGCCGGCCCGCCGATATTCAGGCGGGCGATGACCAAGGCTACACGAATGCGCGAAGCAGGCACGCCACCATCCAACAGCCGCCGACGCCGAGCCGACGGCCTGGCCGCGGAGTATGCACGTAGGCTGGTTGGGATTATAGCGGCGCTGGCGTTTGGCGAGGCGGCTCAGCCCAAGGACGGCTGGCACACCTCCCGGTAGACCTGGGCGGTGTGGGAGGCCATGCGTTCGAGTGTGAATTCGCGTTCCAGGCGACTGCGCCCGGCGCGGCCCAGCGCCGCGCCACAGTCCGCCAATTGCAGGATTTCGGTCAACGCGCGCGCTAGCGAAGGGGGATCCTCCGGCGGTACGAGTGTCCCGGTTTGACCAGGCTCAACAATCTCGGGGAGAGCGGTGACGCGCGCGGCAACCACTGGACGCGCGAGCGCCATGGCCTGCAGGACTACCAGGCCGAACCCTTCCGAGCGCGAGGGAACGGCCAGCACGTCCACATCTGCCATGAAGCTGGCGATATCGCCGCGCCACCCGAGGAAGTGGGCGCTCGCGAGACCCAGCGAGCCGGCCCGTGCACGCATCTCTCCCATCAACCGCCCGTCACCGGCCAGCGCAAGGTGGGCGCGAGGAATGTCCTTCACCACCTCGGCGAAGGCGCGCAGCAACACATCCACTCCCTTCTCCGTCACCATGCGCCCGACAAACCCGATCAGCGGCTCGTCGTGGAGGCCCAATTCCGCGCGAAGCCTGCCGCGCCTCGCCATGCCGGCGAAAGCTTCGCCTGCCAACCCGTAGTGAACCACCTCGATCTTCGCAGGAAGCACGCCTTCGAGCACCATGATCGACCGGGCAACGGCGTGCGAGATGGCGATGATTCGCTCGGCGCGCCGCAACGTTGGCGCAAACACCGGGCGTAGTAGTCGCGAACGGCGGAAGCGGTCATCGGAGTGGCGCGTGATCAGGAAGTGCATGCGTGGGAAGGCACGCGCCATCTGGGCGCCGTACACCTCGCCGTGTGGCAGGTGCGCATGCAAGAGGTCGAACGGCACACCGCCCTGCCCGTGTTCCCCCAACGCACTCATCGCCCGCCGCAGCCGCCCCACGACGAACGGGTCGATGTGGGCAATGATCGGCACGCGCGCCGTTGCCACACCGGCGGCTTCAGCCCGCGCGGCGAACTCGCCTTGCGGTAGCCGGGGATCCTCCATGAGGATCAGCGCGCTGGTCACATCGAATTCGCGCAGCGCCGGCAGGAGGGCCAGCAAATGCGTTTCGGCGCCGGCGATACCGGTTGCCTTGAGGAGGTGGAGGGCGCGAATTGGCGTCATGCCCGGCTACACAACCGCGCTACAGTCACTACGGGCAACATACGATGCGAGGCATCTCACCAGCCCGGCGTTGCACGTGCATTCCCCGGTCTTCATGTTCTTGACCGGACGAATTCGATGATTCTGGCGGCCCGTGCTTCCCAGGAATTGCCCCTCACTCCTGCAAGTGCCCGAGCTGCCAATGCACTACCAAGGGTGGGGTCGTTGAGAATCTGAAGGATGCCCCGTGCCAGGGCCTCCGGACCGGTCGGTGCCACGAGCACAGCCGTTAGTCCGTTCGTCAAGATCTCAGCAAGCGCGGGAATGTCGCTCGCCACAATGGGGACTCCTGCCGCCATGTACTCGAATGCCTTCATGGGTGATGCATACTTGGCAAAAAACTCAACAGAACCCGGGGACGGAATAGTGCAGACATCACATGCCTTCATCCACAGCGGAACCTCGTCACGTGGCCGAAAGTCCTCGAACCGCATCAACTCGGTGGCTACACCGTTGGCAGCGCCGATCTCGAGATAGCTGCTGACTCGGTCCAGCGGCCCGCCGACGCAAAGAAGAATCGGAGGCGGGTCGATGCTGTGCACAAGGACACCCATCGACCGAATCAGCTCGGGGATTCCCTTCTCCATCTCGTATGTACGGAACTTGCCGATGTACCCCACGATCTTACGGTCAAGGGGCAAACCAAGTCGCTGGCGGCACTCGGCACGAGTTAGCCCAACATGGAATCGATCCAAGTCAACCGCGTTTGGGGCGATTAACATACGTCCTATGTCCACACCGGACGCAGCCAAGTAGTCCTTGATGCCTCTCGTGGTCACCACAATCGCCGAAGCTCGGTTGAGCCGCCGAAGAAGAAATCGGAAGGACCTCATCGGGACGCCGTGGCATTCGTACACCAGCCGCCACGATCGAGGGGCCTCCCCACGGAGAAGCATGGCGGCCACCAACAGATCCTGTGTCCACATGATGGCCGGGATTGAATCGGCAGCCTTTTGGACTTGCGTGTCAATTCCGAGGGCAAAGGCGATTATCTTGGCCGCGGCCCACAGCCCGGAGGTTTCCGTCCAGAACGGGTCCAGCCAACGGGCAACCGGAACGGGCACATAACCAAAAACCCTTCGAACCTGGTAGTAAGCGTGAAGATCGGGGGACTCCGAAGTCATCATGGCGCGAGCTTGCTTCGGCGCAAGTGCCGGTGAGATTAACTGCACCGAGGCTCCAGCTCCCGCCAACGTTTCGCACTCCTTCAGGATCTGGTACCCGTATGCCTTTTCGGTTGGCAGTCGGGAACTGGTCAGGAAGATGATGTGCATCGGCTGAGCCATGTTAGGAGTCCTGCGTCTAGCGCCTGAGAGTGTGCCTCACGTCCTTTATGACCGCGTGCAATAGAGCATACCCTTGCGCGGCGAATGCTCATCCACATCGATCAGCCGGTGGCCGGCCTCATCGACGAAAGACACCGCAAATCCCAGAGCACGCAACGCCCCGATCAACGCGCTGTCGCTATGGCCGGCTTCGGCCTGCACTCCAGGGTTGGCCTCGACCAGGATAACGGCTCGCGGCACACGGCCCAGCAAAGCTGTCATGCCGCGCAAGGCCTCGATCTCGGCACCCTCCACATCGAGCTTCACCACGATCGGCGCAAAGGGAAGGTCGCGCGTCACGATATCGAGAGATACGGTGCGCGAGTGGATGGCCTTGGCTTTTCCGACCTCGGGCCGCACCGCCAGCGAACTGCCGATTGTCCCACGGCTCACGAAGAACACTCGCTCGCCTTCCGTGTCCCAGATCGCCGCACAATGCGTACGTGTATTTCTGCATCCATTGCGGCGCAGATTGATTTCGAGAGCGCGGAAGTTGTACGGATCGGCCTCGATGGAAATCAGGGTTCCCGTGCCATCCATGCAAAGACATGCCGTCACGCTGAATAGGCCGATGTGCGCCCCGCCGTCCACCACCAGGGCTCCGGGCTCGATCGCCGCCCGGAAAAGTTCGAGCGTGTAGGGTTCATAGCTCCCGCTTGCGAGATGCTCCAGGAAGCTGCGATGGCGGGCAAACCCCCACAGCCTGGCAGGGCCGGCGGAAGTTAAGAGGAGAGGCAGCCCGAGGCGGGTGCAAATCGAGTCGACAGCATCAACCATTGCTTGCAGGAGGAATCCAAGGTGCGCGGATCGCATTGTATGCGCCACCTGGCCGAGCACGCCCAACCCTTTTGAGGTCATCCCTGAATCCGATGTCTCTGTCTGGAGGCTCAAGCCCCGCTCGGCCGCAAGGGGTCGTGGCGGCTGAGATCGGGGCCTATCCTGCAACGCTCGACAGCAGTCTCCCGTACTCCGCCGCCACATGCTCCCAACTGCGCGCTGCGGCGAAGATCCGCCCGCGTTCGCCCAAGGCCACACGCAATGGATCTTCGCGACACAGTCGTTTGATCCACAGCGCAAAGTCTTCCCAATCGTCGGCGCGGATGCCCGCCTTGGCCTCCAGCACCACGTCCATCTCGCTCACTCGCGTGCCCACCACCGGCACGCCGCAGGCCATGTACTCGAGCAGTTTGATCGAGGCATAGCCACCGGCATCCACCTCGCGCGGGAACAGGCCGATATCGAAAGCCGAAACGTAGTTGAGAACATCCGTGTGCGGCACATACCCTGTCAGACGCATCCAGGGGTGAGCCTTGGCGAACTCGAGCACGCCCGGGCTCGGGCGGCCCACCAGGCACAATGTGGCGTGCGGCTCCTCCGCCACAACCTTGGCAAAAGCCTCCAGCAGCCGATCCACCGCGTACATGCGCGCGAGACCCTGCTCGGGCAGCTCGCGCCCGAGTTCGAAGTGCGGCTGATGCAACCCCGCGATAATCTCGCCGCCCGCCTCTCGCCAGCCGTCGCGGATCTCGCGCACCCGCTCCGCCCGAATGCGGTCGGTGGCCACACCCTGCGGAATGATCTCGATGGGCGTGCGCACGCCCGCCTCGCGCAGGCGGCCGCGAACGCGTTCGGTCGTCACCACGATGCAGGCTAAGTTGCGGCCTTGCAGGGCCGCCTGCTCGCGAGCCGAAAACACCGGGTCGTCGAGATCGATAATCACACGCCCGCGGAAGAGGTGCGCCTGCCACCACGCGGTGCACAGGAAGAGAGCATAGCGCCGGCTGAGCAGCCGGACCAAGAAAGGCTGCCATAGACGCCGCTGCACGCCGCGCACCGGCCACCAGCGATTGAGACGAACGTAGTATCTGTCGACACTTGGGAGTCGCGGCAGCAGTTCGCTGTAGCGGATGTTGTTGTGCTCCCGGCTCCACACACCACACCAGGCCACCTTGTTGGAGCTCATAGGATGCTCCTCGCTCCATCGGCGCCCGGCCAGCGCGGCGTGTTCCCACATATCATCTCCACGAACATCTCCGCCACGCGCGCTTCGTCAAAAGCCTGCACCTGCTCCAGCCCGGCCGCGGCCAGGCGCTGGCGCAAGTTGTCATCCTTCATGAGTTCAACGCAGCGTCGCGCGAATTCATCCACAGCACCCGCGCGGACGACCGCCAAGGTCTGCTCGCGGGTGAGAATGTCGCTCACCCCGCCGATATCGAAGGCGACGAACGGACAAGCACTGGCCATGGCCTCCAGCAACACACGCGGGAACCCTTCCTCGAGAGACGGCATGAGGTACAGGTCGGCCGCGCGGAAGTAGGCGGGCGCATCTCGGTTCGGCACCCAGCCGCGGAAATCGCAGCGGCTGCTCAACCCGGCATGCTCCATCGCCTCACGCAGCGGCGCGAGGTATGGACCATCGCCGGCAACGATCAGCCGCACGGAGCCGCACTGTTCCTCGACGGCGCGCAGGATGTCGGGCAGGTGATGCGCACCCTTGCGTGGCGCAACTCGATGCAGAAAGAGCAGCACCTGCTCATCGCGCCCGATGCCCAATTGCTTGCGCGCTCGATCGCGGTCGAGGCTCGCGAACCGCTCGCGGTCGATGGAATTCGGTAACACGCGGATTTTGGCTAGCGGGATGCGCGCCTCGCGCGAGTAGTACTCGGCCATGCGCGGTGTACCGCTCACCAACCAGGTGCACAGGCGCAGAACCAACTCCAGCAGCCACACTCCGCGCGCTGCGCGCCAGCGTGCGCGCCAGCCGGCCTCGCGCCCCGGCGCAAACATGCGGTACATCCCGCAGTTCCAATAGTAGGTTTCCCCGCCCATGAGGCGCGTGACGAGCGAGGCCGCCAGCCCGCCTGAGAGGGAATAGTGAACGTAAAAGCGGCGCACGCCACGCGCTCGCGCCGCCGCAAACCATGCCAGTTCCTCAACAAAGCGCAACGCGGCGAATCGCGCACGCAGCCGGTGTACGCGGGCCTGGCCGGCCCATACCTCTCCCGGCCGCATCCGCTCCACCAACACCGTCAGATCGGCTTGAGCCGCTACGCGCTCGAGGAATCCGTATAGATGAAAGAAGTGCTCGGGCGACTGTGGATCGTAGCGCGGCAGGAGAAAGACGAGCGGCTCGGACATGGTAGGAGTATAGGCCAGATGTCAGCCCAGCTACAGGCGCCGTCCGGCGACTTCGCGCCAATGACTCACGATGGCATTGAAGGCGCGCTCCGGGTCGAAGGCTGCGCGCACATGCTGACGGGCGGCGCGGCCCAGCGCCCGCGCCTGCGCAGGCGCAGCCAGCAGCGCACGCACGTGGGCGGCCAAAGCCTGGCTGTCGTCGACCGGCGCGAGGAAACCGGTTTCCCCGTGGCGAATGATATCGCGCGCGCCGGCTGTGGCGGTGGCCACGGCGGGCCGCGCCGCCGCGCCCGCCTCGACCAGCACGCGCCCGAATCCCTCATAGCTCGAAGTAAGGACGAACACATCGGCCAGCGCATAGAATGCCGGCAAATCATCAAATGCGACTTGGCCCGCCCAGACGGCACCCTGCGGCAGCGGCGTGTGCCGCTCCTCGTAGGGCACGAGGGACGGGTCGCCGACAAGAACCAGGCGCGCACCGGGATGCTCAGCCCGCACGCGCTCGAAGACCGAAAACAGAATGGGCAGACGCTTGACCTTCACCGGCCGGCCGACCCACAACAGCACTTTGTCTGTCTCGCTCAGCCCGAGCTCTGCACGCCGTCTCTCCACTTCGGAGGGCGCCGGGTCAACGAGGAAGGGCTCGATGCGGCACGGAACGGGCAGCACCCGAACGCGATCAGGCGGCAAGCGCAGCCTCTCGACATAGTACTCGCGTTCGCGCTCATTCACCACGCGCCAGCCATCCGCGCGACGCAGCAGCGCTCGAGCCAGTTCGCGTAGTGCGTGGTAGACCACCGGCCGCTCGCGGACCCAATGGGGTTCGCCTAGGAACGACGAATGGTTTTGGATGATGACCGGCCGCCGAATCCGCCGGCGTACGCTCAGCCCGACGTAAGCTGTAAGGAACGGATCCTGCGTGGTGATCAGGTCCGGAGATCGATCGAGGGCAGCCCGCAGGGCGAGGCGGATTGCCCGGGCGATATAAGCCGTGCGACCGGCTCCGGTCGTCCACACGCGCAGCGCCGGGCCGTGATCGATGCGCATCGGGCGCGGGCTGTCGACGATCAGGTCGATGTTCCCGCCCAGCTGGCGCGCATACTCCAGGTGCCGCTGCACCGGCTCGCTGCGCGGGTCGTCCAACCTCGCCGCGCCGACGCCAAGCATCAGGAGATTCATTTCGTGTGACCTTCAAGCACAGCCAATGTTCCCTCGACGAGCGTATCCCAGCGGAAGCGCTCCTCAAGCGTGCGCTGCCCTCCCTCGCGCAGCTGTTCTCGCAATGCCGGATCCTCGAGTAGCAGGCGGATGGCCCGGCCGAGTTCGGCTTCGTCCCCAGAAGAGACCAGCCAGCCGCTCACGCCGTGCTCGACGACTTCCGGCGTGCCGCCGACGCGCGTGGCCAGCACCGGCGTACCCGCGGCGAAAGCCTCCAGGACGACGTGCGGCAGACCCTCATAGGTGGAATTGACCACCATCAGATTGGCTTGGCCTAGCAATCCCGCCACCGCCTCTCGTGACTGAGACCCAAGGAATATCACGCGAGATCGCAGACCCAATCCCGCAGTTTCCTTCTCGAGGGCATCTCGCGATGGGCCTTCGCCAGCGATGATGAGGCGCACACGGCCAATTGTGCTTATCACACGCAGAAGCGGGACAATACCCTTATGAGGGACAAGCCGGCCAACAACGACGAGGGTCATCCCATCGAAGGGTGGCAAGTTGATATTCTGCGCAGCAGCCAAATCCGGGGCATTGTAGATGACCTCGATGCGCTCGCGCGCGACGCCCCACTGGTCCACGATATCCGCCAGGAAGTGGCTCGGGACGATCACGTGCTGCGCCCGGCGCGTGACCCATGCGCGCAGCCACTTCACCATCTCGAGGCGCAGCTTCTGGCGCCGCGTCTGAAAATCCTCCAGGCCATCTTCAGTCTGCCGATTGAGCGTGGCACGCTCCCAGGCCAAGTCGCCCACAATCTTCATCACCAGCGGGCGCCGCACCAACCCGCGCGCCAGCACTGCCTCGACGAAAAGCCCGTTGGCAAAGATAACCTGCGCACGGCGCGCGGCTTGCGCGATGAGGGTGATCGTCTTGACCATACGCGGCAGGCGTGCCATCCCGCGCGGGATGCGATGCACGCTAAAGGGGTAGTGCGCATCGTCGTGGGGTGTATCGCTCAGGGTGATGACTTCGATCGTGTGCCCGCGGTCGACAAGCGCCTTCGCGATGCGCGGCACGTAGGAGGCCGGGCCGCCGATGTCGGGAGGGAAGATTCCTGTGGGCAGGCAGATGCGCATCGGCTAGTCCTTCGCCGGCGGCACGTGCAGGCCCAGGAGATAGCGCGCGCCAAACCATAGCATGCGCAGCTTCTCCACCGGTTGCGGTTCGTGCCAGACCGCCTGCAGGAGCCAGCGCCACGCCTCGGCGGTGCGTCGCGATTCGAAATGCAGCCGCGCCTGGCGGAACTCAACTGCGCGGCTGTACGCACGGCGGCGCAGGTTGGCTAACTGCGGTGTGAGATCGGCGCGCGCGAAGACGCGGTCGAGCACCAGGCGGTACTCCTCGCCGAAGCGCGAGGCGACCTGGGCGCTTTTCGTCCCGCCCCACAAACGCGAGAGGGCGAGCACCTCTCCGCTGTAGCGCATCTCCGCACCGGGGAAGGTCAGCCACGCACGCACGAAGTATTCGAAGTCGAGCGCATAGTGCAGCGTTTCGTCCAGCCCGCCCAGCGCCGCGTAGCCGCGCCGCGTGATGAACACACCCGGCTGGCCCATGTTCTTGCCCAAGAGCAACGCGCGGACGTCGAAATCGGCCATGTGCTTAAGATGGACCGGTCGGTCGAGGGAGTCGACCTCCTGGATGTCGCCGTAGATCATGGCCGCATCCGGATGCGATTGGTAGATGCGTGCGACATGCTCGAGCGCGCCTGGAGCCAGCCGGTCATCCGAGTTCAACCATCCCAGTATCTCGCCGCGCGCGCGCGCCCAGCCTTTGTTCACCGCGCTGGCCTGCCCGCGGTCGGCCTCGCTCGCCCAATAGGCCAAACGAGCGGCGTGTCTTTCGAGGACCTCGCGTGTGCCATCCGCCGATCCGCCATCCAGGACCAGGTACTCAAGGCGCGGGTAGTCCTGGTCCAGGACGGACTCCATGCAGGCATTCAGGTATTCCGCCTGATTGAAAGAGGGAGTCACAATGGAGATCAGAGGCAAAGCGCTCATGGCACGAGTCTCAGTCCACCGGGTATGCGGTTTGACGCCCGCGCTGTCCGGCGAGCATCTCGTCGTACCAATCCAGATAGGCCTGCACCTGGGTCTCGAGGCGGAAGGACCGAAGCACCCTGGCCCGGCCACACGCGCCCATAGACCGCACCCGAGTCTCATCTTCTATGACGGTCCTCAGCCAATGAGTCATCTCGGCGATGTCGCCCGGGCGCGCGAGAAACCCGCTGACGCCCTCCTCCACCTGTTCGGGAATTCCTCCAACGGCGATTGCGACGACAGGCAATCCACTGCTCATAGCCTCCAGCACAGCCAGTGGGAAGGTATCGGCCCGGCTGGGATGCAGGTACACATCTGCCGCGCGATAGTAGTCTGCCATGCGTTGTGCATTATCGACTTGACCGGCAAAGACCAGGCGCGCTTGGCCGGCCGGCTGCGTGGGCCCCTCGTCACCGACACACACGATGTCCACCGGCTGCGCCTCCGCCGCGCCCAGGCGCGCCGCCACTTCGCGGACCCAATCGTATCCTTTCCACAGATTGGTACGCAGGTGGTTGGCCACGACCAGAACGATTGGCCGCTGCTCATCCAGCCCGAGTGCCCGCCGCGCGACACGCCGATCACCCGGCATGAACACGTCGCTCTCCACGCCATTGGGGATCACGCGCTTCTCCACTGCCGGAAAGCCTGCCTCGTCGAACATCGACATCAGCCATCGCGAGGGAGTGGCAAGGTACAGCCGGCTTTCTGCGAAGAGCCGGCGCTTGCGCT
This sequence comes from uncultured Anaerolineales bacterium, assembly GCA_964353865.1. Classification (GTDB taxonomy): domain Bacteria; phylum Chloroflexota; class Anaerolineae; order Anaerolineales; family RBG-16-64-43; genus RBG-16-64-43. Next base: position 10,885 of record CAYGXJ010000010.1, read on the forward strand.
GCCAGTTGGCGGCCGTGGCGTCGCGGCGCACTGCGGGATAGATGTCGAGGTCCGGGCATCTCCCGCATCCGATCCTCCAGCGCGGACAGCCGAGCGGGTGCGCGCAGTGCCCGGTGAGCAGCCACGGATCGTGCGGCGTGAGGACGACCGGTGTGCGGCGGCTCCACCCGGGCAAGACGCGCAGATCGAAGAAGCCCTCGCGCCGCAGCCAGCGTGCATGCAGGTTGTGAAGTTGAATGATATTTGGAGGCGCAGGGAGCGTCCGCGGCACGAGCCACGTCCCAGGCTGGGTGTAATCCTCGCGGCCGGTGGCGAGATCCCACACAACGCCTGGGAAGACCAGCGCCTCAAGGAGTGCATCCAGGCGCGATTGCCCGCGACCTTCAGTCAATCTCAGCAGCCAGTTTTGCGCGCGTCGCACGGTCCGCGGCCAGCCGCCGACCGCCCAGCGATTCGGGATGGTTACCAGGCCTTCACCCGG
>CAYGXJ010000011.1:0-22784 GCA_964353865.1 uncultured Anaerolineales bacterium
TGCCAGGCACAAACGGCGTCCCATGATCGCCTGACCGCACCCTGCACCCCGCCCGTTTCATAGGAGGCACGCGTGCCTGCATCGTTCGTGCTCAAGAGGTCGGCCGACAAGCAGTTCCATGTCGTCCTGACGGCAGAGAATGGCGAGCCGATTCTCACCAGCGAGACCTACACGACCAAGGCCGGCGCCCAGGGCGGCATCCAGTTGATGCGCGACAACTCAACCCAGGACGAACTTTACGAGCGCAAGCAGACGGCCGACGGAGGCCACTGCTTCATCCTCAAATCCGCCAAGGGCGAGCTGATCGGGCGCGGCGAGACCTACCCCTATCTCGACGCGGCGGAACGGGGTGTCGCCGCGGTGAAGCGCGTCGCGCGGCGCGCTCCCATCCGGGAAGAAATCTAGCGGGTTGCGCTAAGCAGGTCATCGGAGCTGCGAGATGCCCGAGTCCCTCCAGACCCTGTTCGCGCGGGTTGCCTTCAACCTGTTCCCGGCCTATCGCGGCACGGGCGCTTGGATCACCTACATCGCCCGCGACTGGTCCGAAATCCGCATCTGCCTGCCTCTCTCGTGGCGCACCCGCAACTACGTCGGCACCATCTACGGCGGCAGCATGTACGGCGCCGTGGACCCGGTGTATATGATCATGCTCATCCGCATGCTCGGCCCGAGCTACGTCGTGTGGGATAAGGCCGCCTCGATCCGCTTCGTGCGTCCGGGGCAGACCACACTTCGGGCAACCTTCAGCATCGATCCACAAAGCGTCGAGGCAATTCGCACTGAACTCGCGACACAATCCAAGACTGAACGCGTGTATGCCGTCGAGCTCAAGGATGCGGCGGGCGTCGTTCACGCCATCGTCGAGAAGTGCCTGCACATCGCCCGCCAATCCGGCGCGACCTGACCCGCGTCGATGCGGAGATGAATCGCCGCCTGATGTCAGACGCTTCACGGACGGTCTCGCTACAACAACGCCAACGACCGGCGACGCCCAATGCGCCGCGCGCTCGGGGGTGAGGGCGAGACGCCGTGACGCTCGAGGGTCAAAAAGCACGGCGCATGTCTTCGGTCATGGCGAAGGGCACCTTCTGATGTCAAACATCCCCCGTCTTACATTCCTCCTGCCGCTTCTCCTGGGATTCTTCTTTAACAGCCTGAGTGCATTCACTGCCGTCTTGTGCGAGCGCCTGGGGGATGCCCGCGGGCGAGCGCTCACGTTCGTCCTGCGCAGTATCCTAGGCATTCCCCTGTGGGCTCTTGGCTATGCACTCGCCGCCCGGACCAGCATGCCGCCGTTTCTCGGCGCTTCGGCGGCGAAGTCTGTGGCGGCCTGGGTCCTCGTGGCCTGCGGCAGCACGGTCATCCTGTTCGCGCTGGCCTCTCTGCGTGGCAAGGCCGCCGCTCCCGCGCCCGGCGACGCGCTCGTCGACTATGGGCCGTACGCCCACGTCCGTCATCCCATCCACTCCGCGATGATCCTGGAGTTCGTCGGGCTGACGCTGCTCATGCCGACGCCGCCGGTCCTGCTGGCCTCGATCGCTGGGCTGGGATGGCTGGTCGTGCAATCCCGCCTGGAGGAAATGGACCTCTGCCGGCGCATTCCCGCGTATCGCGACTACATGCAGCGCGTGCCTCGCTTCGTGCCGCGCGTGAGCTTCGGGCCGCGCCCGAGTGCCGGCCGCAGATGATCCCATCCCCCCGGGCAGGACTGGCCAGCCGTGCAGCTCGTCGGGCCATCCCGCCAAATGAGGATCGAATCCCATGACCCCTATCGTGTGGCTCGCACTTGCGGCTTTTCTTGTGCTGGGGGTGGTTATGCTTTGCTGGCGGACTCTGTCGCGTATGCGCGCGCTGCCCTGCCCCCCATGGTTGATGTGGTTGCTCGAGAATCCCTTCGCGAGAAGGCGCACTTACACTCCCGTTCTCGAGCGCCTCGCGCTCAGCCCGGGATTACACGTGCTCGACGTGGGCTGCGGCTACGGCCGCCTCTCGATTCCCGTTGCCCGGCTCGTCCTGCCCGGAGGGCAGGTGGTGGGAGTCGACATTCAAGAGGGGATGTTGCGGATGGCCCGGGAGAGAGCGCAGAATGGCGGGCTGGCCAACCTGACCTTCCGCCGCGCCGGCGCAGGCGAGGGTCTGCTTGAGCCGGGCCGCTACGACCGCGCGCTGATGGTGACCGTGCTGGGCGAAATCCCGCGTCAGGCCGAGGCGCTGCGCGAGGTGCTGAGCGCCCTCAAGCCCGGCGGGTTCCTTTCCATAACGGAGTTGCTGCCGGACCCGCACTTCCAGCCGGTTGGCAAAGTGCGGCGCCTGGCTTATGCCGCAGGGTTTCGCGAGCTGGCCTACTTTGGCAACGCCTTGAGCTACACGCTCAACCTCGAGCGCCCGCCCGGTTCCTGAAGTGCACGCGTGGCATTTGCGCCTCGACCATCAACATCGGTCCGGTTCGAAGGGGTGTCGCTTCGTCCGCGCTGCAGGATGCCACGCGCGCCTGCCTGGGCGACGCACTGCCCTATGCATCACCGACGGGAGGCTGGTCCATGGTCCGGGCTGCTCCTTCTCGCCGCAGCGAACTGATTGGCTACTTCACACTCACCTTCATCCTCTCCTGGGCTATTGAGATTCCTTTGGCCCTCTCCGCCCAGGGGCTGATCCACCGCTCGCCGCCCATGGCGCTACACTACCTGGCTTCCTTCGGCCCCCTGCTGGCGGCCCTGCTGGCTAAGCTCTTCTCGCGCAGCCCCTCGGCCATCGGACGGTTGCTCGCAGGGCTGGCGCGCTGGCGCATTCCGCGCCCGTACTACGCATTTGCCGTCGCTGCACCGATCATCCTCTTCGCAGGCGTCGTCCGCTTCACCTGGCTCGTGCGAGGCACACCGCCGGACCTCGCGCTCCTCGGCGAAGCCGACTACCTCGGATCGCTGGGCGCCCTTCCCGCACTCGCCTTGTCGATGATCACGTTTGGTTTGGGCGAAGAACTCGGTTGGCGCGGGTTTGCCTTGCCCCGCTTGCAGGCCACGCGCTCGGCCCTGGCGGCCTAATTTGTGCTGGGCGCATTCTGGGCGGTCTGGCATCTGCCGGCCATCTTCTATCGCGATACGTACTTGGCCATGGGCTGGAGGGTCATCCCGATGCTGATCACGGTTGCCGCCGTGGGCTCCGTGGTCTACACCTGGCTCTTCAACGGGACACGTGGGAGCCTGCTCGTGATCGTCCCCTTCCACGGCCTGTTCGAATTCTTTTCCGTGTCGCCCGCGGGCCTGGTCGGCCCCGGAATGGTCATGACTATCCTGATGGTCTTTTGGGCCGTGCGCGTGTACAAGGTATACGGCGCGCAGCATCTCGCGCCTGTCGCAAAGACCGTGGTGTAGTCTCGCCTGAGGGTTTTGGTCCGTCGATCGCCGCGCGCGCGGCCATCGCCCAGCGCACGCGTCGACACGCGGCGTCTTCGTCACGCAATGCCGTTCCGGACGAATTCCTCGCGGGGCTCGACGGGCACTGCGCCTCCGCCGCCGCTCGTCACGCTAGGCGGGCGAGCCCTCCCCGCGCGTCGCCCTGTCCCCGAGCGGCAGGCGGATCACGATCGTCGTCCCCTGGCCCGGCCTGCTTTCCGCTGCGATGGTTCCACCGTGGCTCGCAACGATTGAGCGCGCGATGGCCAGGCCCAGCCGCGAGCCTCCGCTCTCACGCGTCCGTGAGCGGTCGGCACGAGGGTCGGAACCGTTGTCAGGATAGCCTTCGCCTGTTTGGCCCGGATATGGGAATTATGAAGAAAGCATGTAGGTTTCCGGCCGCCCCCTCGTGAGCGCCGCCCGCGCGGGAAGGCTGCGCCGTGGGCTTTGAGGCGCGGCTCCATTGTGGCCAATGGAGTCGTCGATCCACTTCTGCGGCGGAGCGCGAGGGCACCTGGTCAACTTGGGGGCGAGGCGCACGAGGAGACCGTGCCGCTGACGGCCAAACCGGGCATTGCGCGAGGTCCCGTCTATCAGCCTCGGACTTCTCTGCCTGCAGACGCAACTCGCCCACTGGCTCACCCGCACTTGCGAAAACGGCTGGATTCGGCTCGGAATCTGGCAACCGCCGGCGATTCAAGGGACGAGTATTGACTCTTATGGCGACATCAGTATAATCAGGTATGCTGGTCTGACCGGCATACCTGTAATTCTACTGATTCTCTCTGGTTTGTCATTGCAGCCTGAACCGTCGTCGGTGGAGTGAGGCCCAATGCTCGTCGACCCGTCCTCGACCTCACCCAACAACTCCTTGCGTGGGCAGCACCGCCTGCGTGACCCGCATCGGCCTCGCCCCACCCACGCCAGCACAACCGGAGCTGCCTTCGCATGAAGATCCAACCGGTCGCCCATCAGACCTTGGCGGAAGCCGTCGCCGGCAGGCTGGCCGCCTCGCTAATCGACGGGACCTGGAAGCCCGGCGACCAACTGCCCGCCGAACGCGACCTGATGGCTCAATTGGATGTGAGCCGGGCCACGCTGCGTGAAGCCCTCAAATCGCTCGCGGAGAGCGAGCTGATCGAGGCGCGCCCCGGCGTGGGTTGGTTCGCGCGCGCCATCGGGCAGGAGAATCTCGCCCAGGCACGCGAGTTGGCCCAACGCGCGAAGAGCACCACCGCGCCCGTGGGCGGCATGACGGCAATCGCCGAGCCCGAGGGACCGCGCCGCTTGCCCGCCGGCCCCGAGAAACCGCTGCATGTGCCCAACCTCAAGACCGACCGGCTGGGGACCTTTGAACTCATCTCGTGGTGGGAGCGTGAGAAGGTGCGCGCCGCGCGGGTGCTGGTGGTTGGCGCCGGCGCCCTGGGCAACGAAGTGCTCAAGAATCTGGCCCTGATGGGCGTGGGGCATCTGTTCGTCATCGACTTCGACACGATCGAGGCCGCCAACCTCAGCCGCTCGGTTCTCTTCCGCGAAAGCGACGCGCGGCGCAGCAAGGCCGAGGTGGCCGCGGCCCGCGTGCGAACCCTCAACCCCGAAGTGCATGTGCAATACCTGCACGGCGACGTGACCAGCCAGCTCGGGTTGGGGGTCATCCGCCGCATGGATGCCGTCGTCGGCTGCCTCGACAACCGCGAGGCGCGCCTGGCGATCAATCGCTTCTGCTACTGGAGCGGCAAACCGTGGGTGGATGGCGCTATCCAGGAGCTGCTGGGCCTGGTGCGCGTCTTCGTGCCCGGGCGCGGCGGCTGCTACGAGTGCAGCCTGACCGAGGCCGCACGCCGCGACCTTTCCTTGCGCTATTCGTGCCCGCTGCTGGCACGTCAGAACATCTTGCTCGGCAAGGTGCCCACCACCCCCACCATCGCCTCAATTATCGGCGGCATGCAGGCGCAGGAGGCGCTCAAACTCATCCATGGCATGCCGGTGGAGGCGGGCAAAGTGATCCACTTCAACGGGATGACCAACGAGATGCACACCAGCGCCTACCTGCCGCGCGAGGACTGCGAGAGCCACTGGACCTATGGCGCGATCCAGGAGCTTCCCGCGCGCGCCGATCGCACCACGCTCGAGGAACTGTTGCGCATCGCTCGCGCCGACCTGGGCGCGCAGGCGGTGCTCGATCTGGACCAGGAACTGGTCCTGGCCCTCACCTGCCCAAGCTGTCACACGACTGAAACCGTGCTGCGCCCCATCTCCGAGGTGACCTTCGAAGCAGGGCATTGCCCGGTGTGCGGACTCCTGCGCGAGACGCAGCTCACGCATCAGATCTCCGGACAGGAGGCCTTTCTCCATCGAACGCTTGCCAGCATCGGCGTGCCTGCGCTGCACGTCGTGCGCGCGCACAATGCGCGCGAGTTCCGCTTTTACGAACTGACCGGAGATCTGCCGGAGGCGCTGCACTTCCGACATTTCGAGGGGCCCGAGGTCGCCACAATCCAGCCTCTGCGCGAGCGCATCCGCCTGGGCGCCGGGGTTGAACCCGAGCTCGACGAATCCAACGCCGCCCGAGGACGGGTGGTGCTGCGCGATTGAGCCGTGGGATGACTCTCCTGGCGAACCAGATGGACACTTCTTTGCCGCCCGCCTCCCCCTCCGGTCGAAGGCTGATCCTGCGCCTGGCGATGGCGATGGCCGCAGCCGCCCTGGGCGCTTTGCTGTTCGCCTTGGTGCGCATGGTGAACTTCTCGATTCAGTCGTGGGCCCTCAGCCTGGCCACGGCCGTCGGGCTCGGCCTGCTCTCGGGCCTATACGCGCGGGTCAGTCTGCGCATGCAGACCGCCGCTTTGCGGTTTGGGGTCGGGATGATCGGCCTGGTCGCCGCGTTGGTGTTCCTGGGATGGATGACGTGGGGACTGGGCGGCCTGACCCTTGGCCGGCCGCGCGGAGAGCTGCCCGATTGGTACGGATTGAGCCAGCTCGCGCTGGGCACGTTGGGCGTGGCCCTGGCGCAAGAGGCGTGGCGCGATCGGCGCCCCCCGAGCCAGACACGCCGCCCGGACTCGGCCGATGAACCGTCCCGCCCTGCCCAAGCCCCCGCAGCTCTGAGTGCCGCACCCGCATCCGCTGGCGTTGGGGGAACTCCTTGGCCAAAGACCGGGGCGCGTGCTCCGCTGGGCGCCGCCTGGCGCCGGCTGAGGGGCAGCCGCCCGCGACGATCGCATGTTCGCCTGCGCGGGGCCGCCGAGCACCGCTGCCCGTATTGTCTCGACCCGATCACCCGCCGCGATCCGCGCGGGGTGGTCGTCTGTCCAATCTGCCGCACGCCGCATCACGCCGACTGCTGGGCTGTGACCGGAATGTGCCAGGTGCCGCATCACCATGGCTAGCGCCGATGCATCCTTCACCGCTTTCTGGGGAGGCCCTCCATGCCCGATCTGTCTGTGACGCTTGTGCTGCCGAACGGCGGGGCGCGCAACGCCGAAGTCCCGGACGACGTCGCGATTCGCGACCTGCTCGGCGAGTTGACCTCCCTGCTCAAGCTGCCCACCCTCGGCCCCGACGGCCGGCCGATGGGCTACCGCATCGACAGCAAGGCCCTCGGCCGCGAGCTGCGCGAGGAAGAGAGCCTGGCCGCGGCCGGCGTGCCGAACAACGACCGCTTGATTCTCACCGCCGATATCACCGCCGGCGCCATGGCTATCGACGACTCGCCGCGCATGCGCCGCTTGCGGGCCGATTACGAACTGATGCGCGAATTGGCGGGGCGCGCCTCGCTGATCCGCTTCGAGGCCCAACCCGTGCACCCCGGCCTGCCGCCCGAGCGCTACCTGGTCACCTTCCTGTGCCGCGGCATCGCCTCGGTTGACCGCCGCGGTCGGCCCAAGTACTCGACCAACCACCAGGTCGAGATTTACCTGCACAACCGGTACCCGCAACGCTGGCCGGGGCTCAAGTGGCTCACCCCCATCTGGCACCCCAACATCAACCACCTCAACGGCAGCGTGTGCATCGACGCAGCCTGGTGGACGGCCAGCCGCTCGCTTGATCGCCTGGTGATCATGCTGGGCGAAATGGTCCAGTACAAGAATTATCACGACGACCCGACCCAGCCGCCCTTTCCGTGGGACCCGGAAGCCGCGCGCTGGTGCCGCGAGTATCGCACGCGCAACCCGGCGGCTTTTCCGGTGGATTCGCAGGAACTCCTGCGGCCGGAGCGCATACGTCTCAAACCCGAGCAGAAGGCGCGGGTGCGCATTCATCTCAAGTGAGGGCGCGCGGCCCCTGGTCGCAGCGCACGGCGAGCACGCGTTGATGGATAAGTAGGAGGCTGAAATGCCCGACGTTCCCGTAACCGTTGTTCTTCCCTCGGGGGGCACGCGTTCGGCCGAAGTTCCCAACGACGTGGCGGTCAAGGACCTCATCCCTGAGCTGACCACCTCCTTGCAGCTTCCGGTGACCGGACCCGATGGGCGCCCGATGAGTTACCGCATCGACAGCAAAGCCCTGGGCCGTGAGCTGCAGGAAGAAGAGACGCTGGGAGAGGCCAAGGTGCCTGAGGGCGACCGCCTGATCATGACCGCCGACGTCACCGCCGGCGGCAGGTGAGACCGGCCCGCTGAACGCCTGCGATCGAGGATCGATCTCGAGTTGAAGGTCCGATGAGCGAACCGCGCATCCGTCTCGTCCCCAGGATGGCACGCAGCCCGCGCCACGCGCGCCTGCTGCGCAACCGCCTGTGCCGCTGGGTCTCGCCCTACGAAGGCGGGGCCGAACCGGCCTGCGTGGCGGTGATGATGACCCCGCGCGCGCTGGCCCAGCTGGCCGAACACGCGGCCAGCGACCTCGACAACGAGGTGGGCGGCGTGTTGGTGGGCAAGTGGATGGTGGAGAGCCAGAAGAGCGAGGAAGTGGTGCTCGTCGAATCGATTCTGCGCGCACGCCACGTGCGCCAGGGCAGCACGTTCATCACCTTCACCCAGGACAGCCTGGTGGCGCTCAACGACGAGCTTGACGCCAAACACCCGCGGCGCCTCATGCTGGGCTGGTACCACACCCACCCGCGCATGGGCGTGTTTCTCTCGGGCTACGACACCTGGCTGCACGAGCATTTCTTCCCGGAATCCTGGCAGGTGGCGCTGGTCATCGAGCCGCATTCGACCACCTGCGGATTCTTCATCCGCACGGCCGATGGCACGCTCGACCCGCAGCGCTACTACGGGTTCCACGAGATTCTGGCGGAGGGCGGGCGGAGCGAGGTGGAGTGGCGCAACCTGGCTCCGTCGGCACCCGCCGCGGCGGAGGATGGAGGATTGTCAGCATGAGTCGCAGAATGCGGACCTACTACTACGCCGTCCTGGGCGCCATCGGCGGCCTGCTGGGTTGGCAGATCAGCAATCTGCTGGGCCTTTCGTTCACCGGAAACCTCTTTCTGAGCGAAATGATCGTCGGCGCACTGGTCGGGGTGTGCGTCGGATTCTTGATCGGCGCAGGCGAAGCCCTGGTCAACCGCACACCGGCTCGCGCGCTGCGTACAGGCACGCTCGCGGCCGGGCTCGGGTTGATCGCGGGTGCCATTGGATTGCCACTTGGGGAAATGTCCTTTCAGTTGTTCGGAGCCGGCGTGCTCGGCCGGGCCCTCGGCTGGGGCGTCTTTGGAGTGCTGATCGGGCTGGCTGAAGGTTACAGCGGAGGCAGCCAGGCCTGGAAGGGAGCCTTGGGGGGTGCCCTCGGCGGCCTGGTGGGCGGCGTATGGCTCGAGCTCGCCCGGCAACGCTTCGACCAGGCGCTCTTCGGCAAAGCGGCCGGAATGATCCTGCTGGGTGCATCGGTCGGGGCTCTGATTGCGCTCATTGTGGTGCTGCTCTCACGCGCCTGGCTGGAGGTGACCAGCGGCAAACTCAAGGGCGCCGAATTCATCCTCGACAAGTTCGGCAAGCGCAACGGCCCTGCGGCCATCGTGGGCAGCGACGCGCTCAAGGCGGACATCGTCTTGCCCGACCCGGACATCGCGCCGCAGCATGCGCTGCTGAGCGGCGACGGGACGCGCTTCATCATCAAAGATTTGAGCACCAGCGGCACCTACCTCAACGCCCGCCGAGTCGAGCGGGCGGAGCTCTACGACCGCAGCGTGCTGCGCTTGGGCAATACCGAAATGGTCTACCACGAGAAGAGGTGACTCCATGCAACCAAAGACCCGCACCCGAATCGCCCTGCTCATCGCGTTGGCCGTGACCGCTTCCATGGCCTGGGCGCCGGCACAGGGCGCGGCGGAGGTCCGTCTGAACGTGACACAGGTGGACACCTCGGGCTTCCCGCAGGTCACGGTCTACGTCTCGGCGGTCAACCCGCTCGGTGAGCCCGTGGCCATCAGCCCGGCCGATATCGTGTTGCAGGAAGATGGCACGCCGGTGGAGCCGCTCGAAGTGCGCGGGGTGGGCACCAGTGATCCGCTGACCACCCTCTTGGTCATGGACGTCTCGGGCAGCATGCGCCGCGCCGGAAAGCTGGCGGCGGCCAAGGCAGCCGCCAGCTCCTACATCAACCAGATGCGCCCCGGCGATCGCGCGGGCGTCATCGTCTTTGCCAGTGAGACGCGCACGGTGCAGGCTATCACCGCGGACCCTCAGGCGCTGCTGGCGGCGATCGACGGCCTGGGGACCCTGGACGACACGGCGATGTACGACGCGCTGCAGCAGGCGATCGGGATGCTCAATGCCGAAAGCGGGCGCAAGTCCGTCCTGGTGTTGACCGATGGGATGGACAACCGCAGCCAGTACACGGCGGATCAGGTCATCGCGGCTATCGGGCCCGCCGGGCTCTCGATATCCACGCTCGGGCTGGGGGAGCCATCCCAAGGTGGCGCCACCCTGGCGGGGTTGGATGAACCCGCACTCACCCAGTTGGCCCAGCGCGCCGGCGGGTCGTACGCCTACGCCAATGACCCGCACGCGCTGCAACGGCTTTTCGAGCGGCATGGGCGCGCGTTGCAGAGCGAGTACCGGATCACCTACACCAGCCGCTCCCCGTTGCGCGACGGGGTCACGCGAACCCTGACCGCGGCCCTCGGCCAGGGCGGCGCAGCGAGCACGCGCTACAACCCGGGCGGGGTTGTTCCCGAAGTTGGGACCCAGCGTACCTGGGGCTTGTTCTTGGGTCTCTTGGCCGGGCTGCTCGCGCTGCTGGCAATCCCCGGCCTGATAGCGCGCGGCCGTCAACTCGTGCCGCGCCTGGCTCAACATGCCGGACCGGCACCTGCCGCCCAACTGTCCCGTGTCCGCTTGCACGACGAACCCAAGGCGCGCATCCGTCTGCACTGAGCAACTCGCCTCCCTGCAGCATTCGTCACGACTCGGCCCGCGGCATCCTGGACTGAGCAGAGGCGCAAGCGGTCGAAGGGTGCCCCGGGGGAGAGGTGCCTTGCCCGGGGCGAATCCAATCGGGCCCACCCGAATCGTGAGCCGGGTTCGCCGTATCGCCCCTGCTCTGTGACTCGTGCGGCGAGGCGGCGTCATTCGAGGAGGGCGCGGGCGTGCCTCATCCTTTTCGGCGGTCAAGGGGGTGGCGCGGACCAAACCGCCGCCAGTCTCCAACCAACGCTTCACGGCACCGGGCGGCCTCGATGGCCGCCCGGACGCGTTTCGTCGAGGGGGCATTGATGCGCACCCGGCACACCTTCCGAGAGACCCTCCCGAATGAGCCGCGATGGGCATAGAATACGCCAGGGCGTGAGACACTCGCTATCACGGCCGCCTATCGGGTCAGCGCCCGTGCGCGGACGAGTGGAGTGGAAGGAGGATCGCATTGGGGATGCATGACTTGAGGTCGATGAACCTTATCCCGCCTTCCGCGAGGATGCCGATCGAGGGCGTGACCATACCCCAGGAGTTGTATTGGGCGCTTAGCCATCCGGCCCCGCTGGCAGGAATGTGCTACCCACGCCCCGGTTTCCCATGGGCGGCGCTCGCCCGGTCTGGATTCGCTCGCGTCGTACGCCTCACCTCAGATGGCAGGTCGTACGACCCACAACCACTCCAGGTTGCCTACTCCGCCCAGCTCGAAGACCTCCTAGGTGGCAGCTCACCGCGCAGCCCGCGGCAGGAGTTGCAGCTCATTCGCGAAGCCGTGGCCGCGGTGCGCGAGGCGCTTGCGCATGGGCAGGGCGTGGTGGTCCACTGCGCCGGAGGCCGCGGGCGAACGGGAACCGTTCTCGGTGCGACGCTAGTCAGCTTGGGGTTGCCGCCCGCCGAAGTGGTTGCGCACCTCGACCTGGTGCACAAGGCGCGCGGGACGAGTGGGTGGCCGGAGTCGCCGTGGCAGGCGGGTATCCTGCAGCGCTTCATACCCAAACCTCCCCTGAGAACAGCTTCAAAGGCACAAGGCCGCGGTCGGTGAGTGCGTTGCCGTCATCCGGGGATTGCTCTCCGCGGCCCGCGAAGCGTTCAGGCGCGCCGCCGACCCAGAGGCCATGTTCTGCAATGAAACCGAAATCGATCGGTACCCGCGAAGAACCTCATCTGCCGCGCCATTTGCCGCAAGCGGGCCCCCTTCGACTGATGGACGACGCAGAGGTACACTCGATCGAGGTGGCAGATATCACTCTGCCAACGCACAGTGTGCGGGGTGTTATCTTCGAACAGGCACGGCTGCATCACGCCTCGTTCGCCTCCGGCCGGTTGGCCAAGCCGCGAGCGAGCGACTGCCGGTTCGAGAAGTGCGATTTCACGGCGGCCGAATGGACCGAGGCGCACCTTTCGCGGGTCGACTTCGCCGGCTGCCGAATGCTGGGAATGCAGTGGGTGACCCTCGAGGCGCGGGATGTGCTCTTTGCAGACTGTTTGTGTGAAGGAGCATTCTTCGTCTCCGCCCGGTTGCCAGGGGCACGACTCGAGCGCTGCGTTCTCCGGCAAGCTTCATTCGAAGGAGCGGACCTGACCGGTGCGCTGCTCCGCGAGTGCGATCTATCCGAGGCCGACTTGCGGGGTGCCACACTCGCGCAGGCTGACCTGCGCGGCTGCAACATCAACGGGATGAAGATTGGCGCGCGCGATCTCATGGGCGCCATCCTCGACCCGGCCCAGGCGAGGCAAGTGACGGGTCTGCTTGGTATAGTTGTGAAGGACATATCCGAAACGTAGCCCGTCCGCGCTATGCGGTTCGGGCACTGCAAAGGGCGGGTAGAGTGGTGTGAGATGGCTACAACGGCGGATCTCAAGGCGACTTTCTCGACGGTTCGCTCCCTTCTCAAGCGCTACCAGCCGCCCCTGGAGGCGACCGTGAACCGGGCGGCGTGCTACGAACTCTGGTCGCGGCGCGAAGTGGTCATCCAGGGCCGCAAACGCAGCGAGATCTTCTTCGCCTCCGTGATCATCCAGAAGGACTACGTCGGCTTCTATTTCATGCCGGTCTACGCCGACACCAATCTCAAGTCCGTGTTCAAACCCGAACTTCTCCAGCGGCTCAAGGGGAAGTCGTGCTTCCACCTCAAGGTCCTCGAGCGAGAGCTGACATCTCAGATCCGCTCAGCCCTGGCGGTCGGCTTTTCGATGTACAAGAAGCGAGGCTGGGTCTAGCCGCGAATATCGGGTAATGCCGCATGTTCGTTGGCGGCCGGGGAGGTGCAAGCCATGAGCAGAAGAGCCGCACAGGCGGACGCCGTATGGTCGAGGTGTTTGAAGGTGGACCCTCTTCCCTGGCTATTGGAGAAGGAGAACCCTGGCGCTCGGTATCTGGCAATGCGCGATGTGCTTGCGCTTCCGGCCGGGGACCGCGAGCTGCGGCGGGCTCGAAGAGAGGCACACACGCACGGCCCGATCGCGGCCATCCTGGCCAAGATGGGGCCGGACGGCCACTGGGTCCAGCCCGGCCCGGGATACGGCCCGAAGTATCGCTCGACCGTCTGGTCGCTCATCCTGCTGGCGCAGCTCGGCGCACGTGTTGAAGAAGACCGGCGCATCGCCAAAGCCACCGGCTACTACCTGGATAACGCGCTGTGCGAGGGCGGGCAGATCTCGAGCTCGAGCGGGCCCGGGGGCACGGTCGACTGCTTGCAGGGCAACATGCTGTGGGCGCTGACCGAACTCGGGTGCGAGCAGGAGGCCCTGCGGACCGCCATCGAGTGGACTGCACGCAGCGTGACCGGCGAGGGGATCTCGCCTGCGTCGCAGAAGGATGCGCCGCGGCGCTATTACGCCAGCAAGTACGGTCCCACGTTCGCCTGTGGCTCGAACAACAAGAAACCCTGCGCCTGGGGCGGCGTGAAGGTGATCCACGCGCTCGCGGCCCTGCCCGGACACAAGCCGCCGCTCGTCCGGCGCGCGATCGCGCACGGCGCCGAATTCCTGCTCGACGGCAACCCCGCCCGGGCGGGGTACCCCAACGGGTGGGCCAGCCGGCCGAGCGGCAACTGGTGGAAGTTCGGCTTCCCGGTCTTTTATGTCACCGATCTGCTGCAGAACGTCGAGGCGCTGGCGGCGGCAGGGTTTGCGCGCGACCCGCGCCTGCGCCAGGCGGTCGACCTGATCTGCGAGAAGCAGGACGACTCCGCGCGCTGGAACCTGGAGTACGACTACCGCGGCAAGACCTGGGTCGATTTCGGAGCGAAGGGGACACCCAACAAGTGGGTCACGATCCGCGCGCTGCGTGTGTTGAGAGCGACCGTATGATAGCCCGCAGGCTCACAGCCTGCCGGAGCGGCCACAGGTGACCGTGACGGAGGATTATCTCTCCTTCGAGACGCGCGCCCGGTGGCGTGCCTGGCTGCGCGCCAATCACGCGCATGCCGCCCATACCTGGCTGGCGCTTCCCAAGAGCGGCAACACGGGCCGCCTGATGACGTACGAGGAAGCGGTCGAAGAGGCGCTGTGCTACGGCTGGATCGACGGACTGCTGCACCGCCTGGACGAATCTCGCTATCTGTTGCGATTCACGCCTCGTCGCGCCGGAAGTGTCTGGTCAGACCGCAACAAGAAGCGCGTGGCCAGGCTTGTCCGCCAGGGACGCATGACCCGCTGGGGTTTGGTCAAGGTGACGGAAGGCAAACGCAGCGGGCAATGGCGTGAGGCCCGCCGCCGGGAGCAGACCGACCGGCCGCCCGCAGATCTGCTGGCCGCGCTGCGCAAGAAGCGCGGGCATCTCGCCGCGTGGCGTGCCCTGCCCCCTTCTCGCAAGAAGCAAGTGCTGTACTGGTTGGCCAGCGCAAAACGCGAAGCCACTCGCCGCAATCGTCTGCGCCAAGTTGGCGAGCGTTGGCTGGCGGCCGCCGGCGGGCGCCAGGTCGTGGCAGACGCCCCAAGGAGGAACTCCGGTGGAGATCCGCCACGCTGAGAGCAAGGATCTTGCCTCTATAGTCGCGGTATACAACGCCGCCATCCCTGGGCGCATGGCCACTGCCGATACGCATCCGATCCCGGTCGAGTCGCGCGAGGCCTGGTTCCGCGAGCACACGCCAGATCACCATCCGCTGTGGGTTGCAGGAACAGACGATACGGTTGCGGCGTGGCTTGGGCTCTCCCCGTTCTACGGTCGGCCGGCCTACGCGCACACGGCGGAGGTCAGCCTGTATGTGCATCCGCATCAGCAGCGGCGCGGACTCGGCTCGGCCCTGTTGAGGCACGCCGTGGCACAGGCTCCCCGCCTCGGGATCGAGACACTGCTGGCGTTCATCTTCGCCCACAATACGCCAAGCCTGGTCCTCTTCTCCCGTTTCGCCTTCGCACGCTGGGGCGCACTGCCGCGCGTAGCAGTGCTCGACGGGGTCCGGCGCGACTTGCTGATCATCGGCCGATGCCTCGGCTGAGACGGCGCACAGCGAGCATCGCGCGAAGATGTGCATCCCTCTTGTGCGAGGGCCGGTCGATCCGCCGGATGTATCTCTCGATGCGCAAGAAAAGGGTCTTGCCCAGCGATTGAACATTGAAACGAGACCACCTCGCATATCCGGTTTTCCCAGCGGGCACTTGCCGATTTCGGAACTCTTCCTGTAATTGGGGCGTGGCTCGTCGAACAACTCATCCCGGCAACAGGCGCGAGGCCCCCCGGACCGCACGCATACAATCCTGCAGGATCGAGGCCGCTATGCAGGCCCCGGCCCGCCCCTCAAAGGAGAACTGACGATGACCAAGGACGAGCGCTTGAAGATGTACTCCGATTATCTTAAGACCGAGGGCTACAACCCGGAGACCATAAAAGAGGGGGTCGTCTTCAAAGCGGAAGGCAAGACATATGTCATCATGGTTGACGAAGGCGACGAGCAATTCTTCCGCCTGGTCTTCCCGAATTTCTGGTCGATCGACAACGACAAAGAGCGTGTCAAGGTCATTGCGGCCTCCAGCCACTCCACGGGCGCAACCAAAGTGGCCAAGATCTTCCCGGTAGATAACAACACCTGGGGGACAATCGAGCTGTTCGTTGCCTCCCCGGACCATTTCAAGGGCGTGTTCACTCGCTCGTTGGGCGCGCTGCAAGCCGCGGTGCAGACCTTCGTCGGGCAGATGAAAAGCTAGCATCGCGCGCTGGTCAACCTGGGGGACGCGACACGGGCACCCGGCGTGCGACTGACGTCGCGGGTAAACATTGCGGCCCAAGCCAGCCGCGCTCTCAGATCGAGCGCGGCTGGCTTCTTCCCCGGACCACCGCGCGAGCAAACTGAGGGTGCGACAGCGGCAGAGTCTCTCGTCGCATGCGGGTCTTTTTCGCTGAGCCCGTGTCGCACTGTCCCGACTGCCCCCCCGTAGCCTCTGCGCTGCTGCCAAGGGGCCCGCGATACTCTGCCCCGCCAGGCCGCATGGGAGTGCGCCTGCATCGCCCCACTGTTGCCAGTGGTTCCGATCTCGGCTCGCATGAGATAGTTGGAAATCGTCGGAGGATCCCATGAGACCGCTTCGCACTTTACGCCGCAGGCAAACCGCGGCCGAGGTCGTCCGCGCGTTCAACGAGGCCCTCAACCGTCACGATCTGGCCTCGATGCTGGACTACCTGACCCAGGACACGCTTTTCGAGAATACCTCCCCCGCCCCGGACGGATCGCTCTACGTCGGTCGGCAAGCTGTGTCGGCGTTCTGGCAGGAGTTCTTCGACACCTCGACCGGAGCGCATATCGAGCCGGAGGAAGTATTCGCGTGCCGCGACCGGTGCGTGATGCGCTGGCGTTACGAATGGCGTGGGCTCGACGGCACCCCCGGCCACGTGCGAGGCATCGATGTCTATCGTGTGCGGGGGGAACGCATTGCCGAGAAGCTCTCCTACGTCAAAGCCTGAGGCGATCGATTCCCGCACAATCCCTTGCGCGGCTGAGAAGCGGTCGCCCGTCCGCGCCAGGGTGCTGCCCATCGAGGAGGCGTTGCATGCTGGGGAAACCCGAACGCGCTGTGTATGCCGAGGCCACCATCGACGCTCCGCAGAGCGACGTGTGGCAGGCATGGACCACCGAGGCGGGAGTGCGGTCCTTCTTTGCACCGGCCGGCCGGGTCGAACTGCGCCTGCGGGGCGCGTATGAGATGTATTTTGATCTGGCCGCTCCCCAGGGGCGACGCGGCGGTGAGGGGATGATTCTGCTGGCCATCCAGGAACCGAGCCTGCTCTCCTTCACCTGGAACGCACCGCCCGAGCTGCCCAGCGTGCGGCCGCAACTGACTCACGTCACGGTGCGCTTGCTGGCCGCGGCTCCCCGCGCGACGCTCGTCAGGCTGCATCACGACGGCTGGGGCGAGGGCGGAGAATGGGATGAGGCGTTTCGTTACTTCGAGTCGGCCTGGCGGGAGGTGGTCTTGCCTCGCCTGCGATATCGATTTGCCGTGGGGCCGGTCGATTGGGCGAACCGGCCCGATTTGACGGCATGGCGTTGAGCGGCCGACCCGGCGCCACCTCAGCCGAGACTCGCGAGCCGAGTCGGCTTGACCCTGACAGAGAGCCCATCCGGCAGGGCCTCCGTGTGCGGCGGGTCAAGTTGTGCTAGAGTGAATAGCGCAGGGCTGCCTCCGAGGAGAACCGCCCGCCCACCACTCCGCGCTGCGGGAAAGCGTGCAGGGAGACTGGCTTATGGCCTCCGACATAACCCACGTTGCGCGTCTCACGCTCACCGCTGACGCCCAGGCGACACCGCGCATCTCCGATGTTGCACTCTTCCTTTACGATTTGACTTCCTTGTACGAGATCGTGCGGCTCGCCGTCGACCCGCGCTATCGTTCTTACCACTTCTCGCGCTTCTCGCTATACCGCAACGGCCGACCGCTGGATGCGCGCGACCAGCTGCAGGTCGGATCACTGCGCATGCGTTCGCCGCTCGAGGTTGTGGCAACGATTGCCGTAGCCGGCGGTGCGGCCGCCTCGGTGGCCACCGCGCTGTGGGTGGTCGTGCAAACCGTGGAGAGAATCTACAACTTGCGTCTCAATCGGGAGAAGCTCGAGCTGGAGATTCAGAAGCTCAGGCGCGAGGAGGCGCAACCCGCCCTGCCCCTGGACATGCCCGGTCAAAAACCGGATGCGCAGACACAGATTGCCCGCCGCAAGGCAACGGACTCGCTGGAGGCCATTGCCCGCCGGCTGGAGGCTTCGCCGGTGAGAATCGTTCGCATCGAATTGGAAGTGCTCGAGAGCGGCGCGCCAAGCAAGGCTCGTTCGCGCGCTCCACGCACGTCGTAACCCCTCCCCCAGCTAGGCCGGGCAAACGCACTGCCGCGCCGCAATCGTGTCGCCGCCCGGCAGCAGATTCACAGCATGCCCCCCCGTTCGCGAATCGCCGGCTCTCGCGTCAAGCACCTATCGCGGCGCGCCCATCAGCAGCGGACCCCCAGCACTGGCGGTGCACGCCTGGTGGGGATTGAACGCATTCTTGCACAGCTTCCGGGGTCGCTTGGCGCGGGCCGGGTTCTCCGTCATCGCCCCGGACCTCTACAACGGGCGATGCGCGGCGACGATCACATCCGCCCGGCAGCTGCGCGGCACGTTGAACCGCGAGACCATCACCACGCTCCTGCGCCAGTCCGCCGCACAACTGCTGGGAACCTCGCGATCCGCACAGTCCATTGGGGTCGTCGGCTTCTCGCTGGGCGCCTACTGGGCCATGTGGCTGGGAGAGCAAGAGGACATCCCGGTGGGCGCAACGGTCGCCTTCTATGGACTCCGCCCGGGCTCCTGCGCGCACACATCGTCCGCCTTCCAGTTTCATCTGGCGGATATGGACGAATTCGTCCGCCCCGCGGCCGTGCGGAGGCTACGCAAGACGCTTTCTGCACTCGACACGGATGTGGAAATCCACACTTACCCCGGCACGCAGCATTGGTTCTTTGAACGCGATCGGCTGGAGGCCTTCGATGCGGCGGCCTCGCGCCGGGCCTGGTCGCGCACGGTCCGCTTCCTGCGCACGCACCTCGGCTGAGGCAGCGCCCGCGCCTCACCCTCGAGCCCTGATGACCGCTGCGTCGGCTGGATTGACGCGCAAGTTGGCGCTGACCCACGTGGGGCTGTGCGTAAATGTCGCGGCCTGCAGCGCGCCGGCCGCTCCCCCTGCCGCCCCGACTGCCGCCTCAACGGCAGTGCCTTCCGCCGCGGCTCGCATTCCCACCCCCACCCAACTCGACCTCATCGACCGCTGGATCGAAGTGGATCTTGAATATCAGCTGGTCCGCCTTTACGAGGGCCAGCAGGTCATCGCGACGTACGCCGCGGCCACAGGCGTGCCCGGCGATCCGGCGACCGCGACAACGCCCGGCGTCTATTCCCTGGCCGAAATGGAGAAGGGGCCGATAGAGAACGTGCCCGAGGTCTTGGTGGCCGACATCGACCTCTTCGACCGCCTGAACGGCGTGGGCTTGCACTCGATGCCCATGGATGCCTCGGGCACCGTCCTGGACTCGCGACCGGGCCAGCCGATCAGCGCCGGCTGCGTGCGAGTGGAGAACTCGGCAGCCGTGTTCGAGTTCGCGAAGGTCGGAATGTGGGCGGACAGCCAGTGCGGCGAGCCGTTGGCCCGCCGCACTGTGGCAGATCAGGATGCCGTTGGGTCGGCAACTCGCCCACTCGACAGGCACCCGCCGCCATGCGGCCCGATCGAGGGGCGTTCTCCTCGCAGCCTCACTTGGCGAAGGAGGCCTGCAGCCCGAGCGCCAAAGCCTGGCGCTCCTGTGCCGTGAGGCGGGCATCGGGGTGCATGATCAAGAAGACGGGCAGCGGCATTTCGCCCTCGGCGACCACTTCGGCGGCCTCACCGGCCCCACGCTGCGGGCGATTCCACTCCGACACGTTCAAGCGCTGGCGCCCTTCGCTTACATCTGAGGCGATGAGCCACGAAACCGGCGCAACCCGGCTGTACCACGGCCAGCGGGTCTGGTTGCTGTGGCAGTCGCCGCAGGCGCGATAGAAAGTGTCGCGCGTTGCGGGGCTATCCCACTGTGGCTCCGCCACAACCGGCGGGTTGATCCTGCTCACGGGCGTGGGAACGAATTGGATGGCCACCGCCAGCACGACCGCAATCCCCAGAATGAGTGCGATGATCCGCGGCTTCGACGACGACATGATGGTCTCCTCCCCTGCGGTCTGCAATGTGTGAGTCGGATTCGGCGCAGGTCCGTTGCTCCGCGGGCACAAGTTTACTCCCGAAATGTGTTCCAGTTGCGGATCGCAGACGGTTGCCGGACCGAGCCCCCCCGGGGGCGGGCAAGGCGGTCTGGGTACCCGTCCCCCGTCCGGCGTGTTTGGCCAGGCACGCCCGCCGGGCCATTGCACGGATTGGGTGAGACCTCTTTGCCGAACCTGCATCTGACTGGCCGCAAGGGGACCTCGCGATTACAATGCATGCACAAGCCAGAGGGCTGTGCCGAAGTTGCGGGGCGATAGTTTTCCATCCTGCTGGGTGCCGGGGATCCAATCTGCTGGTTGGGGCACCCGCCCTCCCAGGCGAGGGCAGCTCTACGGCGATTGGCCGGGCGGCCTGGCGCACGTCCGGCGAATGTGGCAGAGGTCATTGTGCCCAGTCGATTAGCCAACCTGCTCCTGGCGGCAATTGTGAACTCGCCCCTTCATCCGGTCCTGGGCGGGGCTCTTGCGGTGATTGCCGTGCGTGGGCGCCGCAGCGGCAAGCCCATTCGCACGCCGGTCAATGTGGCTCGCGTCGGGGACATGCTGACCATCATAAGCAGACGGGAGCGAACGTGGTGGCGCAACGTGCGCTCGGGCCAGGGCGCTCAGCTTCGCCTGAGCGGAAGGAACCTGCAAGTGCGCGGCGAAGTGCTCGAGAATGCCGAGCGTGTGGGTGAAGCCCTGGCAGGCTACTTTGCCGTCCGCCCGGGGCATGCCAAGTATTTCAATGTCCGTCTGCAGCCCGACGGTACACCTGCCCCCGACGATGTGCGGGCGGCCGCGGCCGGGCGCGTTGTGATTCAATTGCATGAGGTGTGATCCGAGGAAGCAAAGCGTCCGAGGCGGGCTGTGCGCCGGTGCTTCTTCTCGACTCATCACCGCAAGGCGAGTCCGCCAGCCAAGGTTCGAGAGCGGCCGGGTTTCCGCCGGGAATCATAGGCATATCGGGCTGGCTTTGCTCGTCGCTCTTTGCGTGACCGACCCGGCGGGCGTGGGTTAAGTATCTTGTGACCGAGCGCGACCCATGGGTTCATCCGTGACCCAATCTCCGCCACTCGTCGTTGAAAACCTCACCTTCCGCTATCGCGATCGCGGCAGCCCTTCGATTTCCTCGATATCCTTTGAACTTCCCGCGGGGCACCTCCTGCTTCTGGCCGGGTCGAGCGGCTGCGGCAAGACGACCCTCGCCCGCTGCATCAATGGGCTCATCCCGCGCTCGTACAAAGGCGAGCTCTCCGGCCGGATCCTATTGCACGGACAGAACACCGCCGGCTGGCCGCTGGCTCGCATCTCGCAGAGGGTGGGCACCGTGCTGCAGGATCCTGAACGCCAGATTCTCGGCACGCGCGTGCTCAACGAAGTTGCCTTTGGGCTTGAAAACCTCGGCCTGGGACGCGCGGAGATTCTCGAGCGCGTCGACCGGGCGGTCGAACACCTGGGCATCGGCGCACTGCGCGACCGCGAGACGCACAACCTCTCTGGCGGCGAGAAGCAGAAGGTGGCGCTGGCCGGCGTGTTGGCCATGCGGCCCAGCCTGCTCATCCTGGATGAACCCCTCGCCAGCCTCGACCCGGCCAGCGCCCAAGAAGCACTGGCGCTGGTCCGTCGCCTGATCGATGAGGGCATGTCGGTCCTGATGATCGAGCACCGGGTCGAAGACGTCTTGCATATTCACCCAGACGAAGTGATGTTCATGGCCGAGGGCCGCGTGCGTTATCAGGGGCCCGCGGCGGGCCTGGAGCGCGCAGTCGACTATCGCGAGGTCAAGCTGCCAGCCGAGATGGTCATCGCCCGCGCGGCGCAAGAGCCGCTGCCGCATGTCCCCCCGCCGGCCATCCGGCGCTCACCCGGGCAGGCCCGCCCGCCGCTGGTCCAGTTTGAAGGCGTGGGCTTCGGCTATGACGCCGCCGACTCGGTGCTTCACGACATCAACCTGGAGATCCGCCCGGGCGAAGTCATTGCCGTGCTGGGGCCGAACGGCGCCGGCAAGACGACCCTCGTCAAGCACGCCATTGGGCTGCTCAAGCCCACGGCCGGGCGCGTCTTGGTGCAAGGACGCGATACGCACGAGTTGAGCGTGGCCCAGGTGGCCTCGACGCTGGGCTACGTCTTCCAGAGCCCGAGCCACATGCTCTTCGCGCCGACCGTGCGCGAGGAATTGGCTTTCGGGCCCACCAACTTGGGCCACACGCCCGATCTCATTCAGCAGGAGGTGCAGGAGGCGCTGAAGATCGTCAACCTGACAGGCCTGGAGGCCGATCCACCGCTGGCGCTCTCGTTCGGCCAACAGAAGCGCGTCAGCATCGCCGCCATCCTGGCCATGCGTTCCAAAATCCTGGTCATGGACGAGCCCACCGCCGGCCAGGACTATTGGAACTATATGGCCTTCATGGACTCTATCCTCCACATGCCGGGTTTCGAGGCCATCCTATTCATCACTCACGACCTCGACCTGGCCATCTGCTACGCCAGCCGCGTCATCCTGATGCACGATGGACAGGTCGCCGGCGATGGTCCGCCAGCCACAGTGTTGGCCGATCTCGAATTGCTCAAGCGCTGCCGCCTGGTGCCGACCTCGCTGCTGGCAGCCAACCTGGAGTATCTCCCGCGCACCGGGCGCTTCATGTCGGCCGAGAGGCTGGCGCACCTTCCGGGGGCTTCTATGACTGTAGCGAAACCAAGTACGAGCGCCAGTGTTTTAGATTGATGGTTCTTCTCGATGATGGTCAGGCGCCCACACTTGAGGAAAGCGAGGTGATGTGCAGAGCCAATCAGCGGATTGTCTGGCTTTCATCCCACGTAGGTTAGAGGTTGCAC
>CAYGXJ010000012.1:0-14724 GCA_964353865.1 uncultured Anaerolineales bacterium
CGGTGTGCCCTTCCTGCCAGTAGAATTCCAGGGTGCGTAGGAACAGGCGGGTGCGCAGTTCCCAACGGACAACATTGCCCCACTGGTTGATGAGCACCGGCAGATCGCGATAACTCTTGATCCACTTGGAGTACATGGAACCGATGATGGTCTCAGAGGTTGGGCGCACCACCAGCGGTTCCTCCAATTTTTCCCCGCCTCCAATGGTCACAATAGCCAGTTCAGGGGAGAAGCCTTCCACATGTTCCTTCTCTTTTTCGAGGAAGGACATCGGGATAAAAAGCGGAAAGGCGGCGTTGACATGCCCCGTTTCTTTGAAACGCCTGTCAAGAGCCTGCTGGATGTTCTCCCACAGGGCCCAGCCGTAGGGTCGGACGACCATGCAGCCGCGGACCGGGGCGTAGTCCGCCAGTTCGGCGCGCACGACGATCTGGTTGTACCACTCGTTGAAGTCCTCATGGCGTGCGGGCAGCTTCTCGTCAGACATGGTTCCTTCTCCCGGTGCGATAGCTAAGGAGCATAGGCGAGCGATGAGGGTCCGATGCGACGAGCAAGTTCCTGGGCGGCGTCCTCCGCGGTAGGACACAGCGTGAGCAGCTCGAGGTCCCTGGGACGGACCATGTCGGCATGGCTCTCCAGGAAAGCCAGCAATGCCCGATTCCACTGCGGCCCGACGAGCACCAACGGCTTGGGTGGGATCTCGCCGGCCTGGAGCATGCTCCAGGCAAACGCCACTTCCGAAAGCGTTCCGATGCCTCCCGAGAGCGCGAGCGCCGCGTCGCATTCCCGCACCAGATAGTATAGACGCTCGCGAAGCGTGCCCAGGCGTACCACCTCGTGCACCCACGGGTTGGGGTGCAGCCCGGCGCGCTCGAAGACTTCGCAGACCACTCCCACGACCTGCGCGCCGGCTTCGGCGGCGCCGCGGCTCACGGCTTCCATCGTGCCTTCGTAACCGCCGGTGGCCACCCGCCACCCGGCCTCCCCCAGCAGCCTTCCCATGTGGCGGGCCGCCTTGTAGGCGGGCGTTTCGGCGGTGGGCGCTGAGCCCCCGAATACCGATACCGTGCGGGGTTTGTTGTGCGGCAAGGACTTATCTCCGCGTTCACTCGGGGGGCGGAATCTCGCCCTCCCGTAGACGCTCGATGAAATTGCGTGCGGCCTCGACGATGCCCATCGACCGGGTTTCTTTGTGCTCGAGCAGGAAGTGGCGGTGATCCATGACCCACAAGTACATGTCGGCCGAGGTGCGGTCGGGGAAGGCGGCCATGATTCCGCTTTCTTCGATGGCTCGCCGCACCGGTTGGTAGACCGACTTGCACCAGTGGGCGACGGCCTCCTCTTCACTGACCGGCCGCCGCAAGTCGAGTCCCATGAAGTAGCGGTGAGCGGCAATGTGCTCGAGCAGGCGTTCGTAGCCGCCAAGGATGGTGACGTTCAGCTCGGTCTGGGGACACAAACGGTCGAGCCCGGTGCGTTCGTAAAACTCCACCTGCGCCCCCAGTTTCTCGAGGTCTTCGGGGCGCAGCTCGGCACCCAGCGGCACCCGCACCGAATACTCGCGCACCTCGGCCTCGATGTATTCCTGGCCTTGCTCGCGTGCGACCGACACGCGATGGTTGCCGTCGACGACGAAATATACCTCGCCGACCTTGTACAGGACGACGGGCGGCAGCCCGGTCTCCGCGTACCAGGCGCGATTGACCCGCATCCAGCGGGTGGCCGTGTGCGAATGGACCGGCATGAACTTGCGGTCGAAGTCCTGGTAGCGATTGAGGCTGCCGACGATGCTGCGCACGGGGACGGTCCGCAGCCCGCGATAGATCGGCCCGCCCAGGTGGAGCCGGCCCTGCACTTCATCCCACGAGAGCAGGCGGTTGGGGCGTCGGCGCAGAAAGGCCAGGACACCCGAGAAGAAGGCCCGCCGGCGGGCGTTGAAGAAGTCCCCGGCCGACCGATCCAACACGACGCTCGGCGCGCGGCTGAACAGGTTGCTCACCTCAGCTCTCCCATTCCAGCAGCCGATAGGGCGGGATGAAGAGCACCTGGCTGTCCTGGTAGCGCGTCGACGGCGCCGGGCGGTCATAGACGGTGGTGGTATGTCCATGCAAATGCCAGCGCGGGCGCGCCACGCGCAAAAGCCACAACAGCGAGGCGAACCCGCGGTGGGCAGCATCCGGGCCATCGTTGATCCCGCGCGGCGCAGAGTGCGTGAGCAGGATGTCGAGCGCGCGGCCGTAGGTGAGGCGGTTGACCCACAAATGCAACGCCAACCGCAGCGCGCGCTGCCACATTTCGCTTTCTGAGAATTGATAGGCCGCCTGCGGTCCATAGCGGATGCTGCCGCCCAGCCCGGCGATGAGCAACCCCGAATCGGTTACGCAGCGACCCTCCAGGTGAACACATCCTTGCGGGAAGCGGGCGTGCGTCCCGTCGGAGCGCCAATACCCGCGCCCGTCATGATTGCCCATCACGTAGTACAGCGGAACATTGAGCATACTGACAACGTATTCCAGATACTCGAGCGGCAGATCGCCGCAACTGAGCACCAGGTGGACCTGCGGCTCGAGGCTGGTGATTTGCGAGCTGTAGAGTAGCTCGGATACATCATCGCTCAGGGCGAGGACCCCGACGGGTTCTGTGGGGCACAGGCGGCGAAGGGCCATGGCGCCCTAGCCGTCCCAGCGGCGAGAATAGTTGAGATTGAGCTTGGCCAATATCGCTGCCTCGAGGTCGATGTCGAGGCAGTGGGCCAGCTGCAACAGGTACAGAGCTACATCCGCCAGCTCGTCCTCCAGCCCGGAGGCGGCCGCCTCGCTCCATTGGAAATGTTCGAGGACCTCCGCCGCCTCGATCGCCAGGGAGGTGGCCAGGTTGCGCGGTGTCTGGGGGCGCGGGCTGTCGGATGCGTACCAGCCCTTCGCCTCGACGAAGCGGTTCATCTCGCCAGTCAGTGCCTTGAGATCCATGCCCAGTCTCCTAAACAGAACCGGCTCCTGGGCCAAAACAGGAGCCGGTGGGTTCCTTGCGAAACGCCCAACCTCCAGGCAAAGGGCTGCGGCGATGAGCCCGATAGGCATCAACGCCTCACCTGAGAAATGAATTATACCAAGTGCTTGAAAGAACGGCGGCAGGGGATTGGGATGGCTCTCACACTCGCTGCACTGCGTGACCTGCGCAGGTTGGCGTGCCATCGGGAATGAGGCGCTGCCCATGACCCGCCTGCCACGGTGGATGAACGCGGCGCACGCCGGCCGGGAACCCTAGTCCGGGCCATCAAAAGGCGATATACTTCGAAAGATCAACCATCAGATGATACCCGGGAGGGTCGCATGCCGAATGTTGAGCGACAACGTGAGTTGCGTCGGCGCCGCCAGCGGCGCATGAAGGTGCGCCTGCTGCGCAAGCGCCTCATGGAAACCAAGGACGTGCGCACGCGCGCCAAGCTGCTGCAGAAGATCACTCAAATCAGCCCCCAGGCTCCGGTTCCATCGCGCTAACCTGAGAAGCGGCGTGGACGCACGGCCGAGCATGTTGGCTGTGAACGGCGAGAGGTGGGAGACGATATGAGTGGTATGGCTTTTCGATCGCAGCGGGCGGCGGCCTTTGCTGAGGTGGCGCAGGCGCAATGGAACGACTGGCGATGGCAGTTGAGCCACCGCCTAAACACGGCGGAAGAGATCGGACGGGTGATCCCGCTGACGGAGAGCGAGCAGCGGGCGCTTTCCTCGGGCGGCCTCTTTCGCGTCGACATCACGCCCTATTTCATCTCCCTCATCGATCCGCAGGACCCGAACGATCCCATCCGCAGGCAGGTCATCCCCACCGCTGGCGAGATGGTGCCCTTCACCTCCATGATGGAGGACTCGTTGGCGGAGGACCGGCATTCGCCGGTGCCGGGGCTGGTGCATCGCTACCCAGACCGGGTGCTGATGCTGGTGACGACCCAATGTGCCTCCTACTGCCGCTATTGCACCCGCTCGCGCATCGTGGGGGACCCGACGGCTCAGTTCTCGCGCACCGACTATGATGCGATGTTTGCCTACCTTGAGCACACGCCCCAGGTGCGCGACGTGCTGCTTTCAGGCGGAGACCCGCTGACACTCGCCCCCAAGCTGCTGGAGAGCCTGATCGCGCGCCTGCGCGCCATCCCGCATATTGAAATCGTCCGGCTGGGCACGCGCGTGCCGGTGTTCATGCCGATGCGCGTCGATGACGAGCTGTGCGAAATGCTGGCGCGCTACCATCCGGTGTGGATGAACATTCACGTTAACCATCCGAATGAAATCACCGAGGAATTGGCCGGGGCGACCGACCGCCTG
This sequence comes from uncultured Anaerolineales bacterium, assembly GCA_964353865.1. Classification (GTDB taxonomy): domain Bacteria; phylum Chloroflexota; class Anaerolineae; order Anaerolineales; family RBG-16-64-43; genus RBG-16-64-43. Next base: position 4,323 of record CAYGXJ010000012.1, read on the forward strand.
ACTCGCGCCGGAATCCCGCTGGGCAATCAATCGGTGCTGCTGGCCGGAGTCAACGATTGCCCCCACCTCCAGCGCCGCTTGGTGCAGGACCTGGTGCGCATCCGGGTGCGCCCTTACTACCTCTACCAGTGCGATGAGGTCGAAGGGGCCGGCCACTTCCGCACGCCGGTGGGCAAGGGCATTGAGATCCTGGAAGCTCTGCGCGGCCACACCTCGGGCTTCGCCGTCCCGCAATACGTCATCGATGCGCCACAGGGCGGTGGCAAGATCCCGATTTCGCCCAACTACCTGGTCAGCCTGTCGGACCACAAAATCATCCTGCGCAACTACGAGGGGTTCATCACCACCTACGAGGAGCCCATCGAGTACACGGCGCACGACCCGGCCGCCTGCACGTACTGTCAGGCCAAGCGTCCTGAATCCGGGCAGGCGGGCATCACCGGGCTCTTGGATGGGGAGCGGCTGACCATCGAACCCCAGGGCTTCGACCTGGTTCACGGCCGAGGCGGCGGACAGCACCGCCTCAACCAAGACCGCGGCAAGTGGGAGCCCCTGGGCATCGGCTCGGGCACGCCCAAGCGCCACACATTGCCTGAGGCGGATCTCTAGCGATCCTGCCGGCGGGCCGGCCGCCCGCCGTGCGTTCGATCGTCCTTCACGGAAGCGAGGTTGTGTGTCCGAGATCGAATCTGAACTTCCTCATGCGCGCGAGCCCGGGCGGCACCCCCCGGGCTCTGGCTCGAGCGCGGCGGCCCAACGCCCCCTGCGGGTGGCCGTGCTCCACAATCTCAAGAGCAATGCCCCGCCCGATGGCGACCGCCCGGCGGACGCCCTGGCCGAGCTGGACATCGAAAGCAACATCGAGGCTTACTGCGCTGCGCTCGCCTCGCGCGGCCACCAGGTCCTTGCCCTGGATGGCAATGCCGGCCTGCCGGCCGTTTTGCGTCGAAAGCGAATCGACATATGCTTCAACACCTGCGAGGGCTACCGCGGCGATTCGCGCGAGGCGCAGGTGCCGGCGCTGCTCGAGATGAGCGGCCTGGCCTATACCGGCGGCAAGGTCATGTGCCTTGCCAACACACTCGACAAGGTGGCGACCAAGCACATCCTGGTCAGCGCGGGTGTGGCCACGCCGGATTTTCAAGAGTTCCTCGACCCGGCCAATCGTCTCGACCCGCGGCTGCGCTTCCCCCTGTTTGTCAAACCCAACCGCGAAGGCACAGGCATCGGCATTGACGGCGGTTCGGTCGTCCGCGACGAAGCGGCGTTGCGCGAACGCGTGGCGTGGCTGTTGCGCGCCTATCGGCAGAACGTGATCGCCGAGGAGTATGTGCCCGGCGAAGATGTCACCTGTGGATTGGTCGGCAACCTCTCGCCGCGCGCCGCGGGAGATCCTGTGCGGTCACTCATCGGCATGCCGCTCGCTCTGGGCGGGGGGCTCGATTACGACGGGGTCCACGTCTTCCCGGTTTCGCAAATCAACCACGCCGCCATCCCGGACATGGACCCTTACTACAGCCATGCGGTCAAGGCCTTGCCGTTGGAGGCCTACCCGTACACCTGCCCGGCGCTGCTGGCTCCCGAGTTGACGGCCGAGATCATGCGCTTGACGATTGAAACATTCCGGGTCACACGCTGCCTGGATTTTGGGAGGGTGGACTTTCGCCTGCATCGCAACGAGGACATGCGGCCCTACGTCATCGAGATCAACGCCTTGCCCGGCCTGGCCCCGATTTCGGATCTGGTGTTGTGCGCACGGGCCGAGGGCTGGAGCTACGCCGACCTGCTCAATGGGGTGCTGGAGGCCGGGCTGCGCCGTTGCGGTCTGGAGAGATTCCTGCCTGACGCGCCGATGCACGTCGGCACACTATCGCAGGCTGTCGCGTGAAGGGACACCCCGCGAGCCGCCCTGACCCCGATGAGTGAATTCGCTATCCGCCCCAGTCCGCCCGGCGACCGACAAGAAATCCTCGAACTCACCCGTGCAACGCACATCTTCACGCGCGAGGAGGAAGATACCGTCCTCGAACTCTTCGACGCCTATCGCGATCATCCTGCCTCGGGTTACCTCTTCCTCTCGGCGCGGAATGCCGGCACACTGGTCGGCTTCGCCTGCTGGGGCGAGACGGCTTTGACGGAGGGGGCGTTCGACTTGTATTGGCTGTGCACCGCGCCGGAGGCGCAGCGCCGAGGCGTGGGGCGGGCCCTCTTCGCGCGGGTGCAGCAGCTGGCCCTCGAACGCGGCGGCCGTTTGATCGTGATCTGGACAAGCGCCAGCGGGCCGTATGCCGCGGCCGGACTCTTCTATGAGCGAATGGGCTGCGCCATGATGAGCCGTATTCCCGATTTCTACAAGCCGGGGGATGACCTGCTCGTCTATGTGAAGTACTTCGATGGACGAGCATTGACTCACCCGGAGTTCAGTCACTCAGCAAGTGGATGAGACGGCGCACCGACGAGCGCCCGACAGGAAGACGGCCCGCCACTTGCCGAGTGGAACGCGCGACCGCCGAGCGTGAGATGGAGAGACCCGATGGATGACGTGCAGGTGAAGTAGAGCCGATCACCTCAACCCGTGCAGGAGCTCGAGGCGCGCGAGAGTGAGTGACTCCCTCCGAGGGGTCCTGGCTATGTTAAAGGACCCCTCGGAAAACTTTAAGGCCGAAGCCCTTGACTCTCGTGATTCATATGATACGATAACAATCAGAATTGTCGGATGCCTCGGGAGCGCGCGCCATTGAGCGCGCCTCCGTTTAGGAGATCTATGAGACGCAGGCGAGGGTTCCGCCCGCTGCCCTACAAGATCATCATCCTGCACAACGTGATGAGCGATTGGAATGCAGGGGATGTGGAAGCGGCGGAGCAAGCTGTTGCGCGGATGAAGTTGGGATTGAACTCGTTGGGGATCGAGGTGCTCTCGGTCCCGGTGCGCAGGGATGTCGGCGGAGCGCTGCGAGGGTTCGATCCGCGCGATTATCTGGTCTTCAATTGGTGCGAGGGATTGGATGGGGCGCCCAACGGTTACGATTTGGTGCCGCCGATCCTGGAGAGCCTGGGCTTCACCTACACAGGAGCCGACGCCTGGGCGCTGCGCGCCACCACCGATAAGGTCATTACCAAAGAACAACTGCGCCGGCATCGCATCCCCACGCCGCAAGCCGCGGTATATGCACGGCCCGCGCGCAACGGATGGACTCGCTTCCCGGCGTTGGTCAAGCCCGCCACCGAGCACTGCTCCTTTGGCATCACGCCGGAGGCAGTGGTCGACACGGTTGAACAACTGCGCACGCGGATCGAATACGTGTTGGACACGTTCAAGTGCAAAGCACTGGTCGAGGATTTTGTCGACGGGACGGAGTTCAACATCTCGCTGTGGGGCAATGGCCGGCTGGAAGTGCTGCCGTTGGCTGCGATCGACTACGGCGTGTTCAGCGACTATCACCAGCGGTTGTGCAGTTTCGACGCCAAGTGGGACCCGAACTCGGAAGCCTACCATCTGACCTCGGTTCAGTGCCCGGCGCCGGTCGATCCGCTCATCGCCGAGCGGGTGACCAGCGTATCGCGGCGCGCCTACCGCGCCCTGCGGCTGCGCGACTACGGCCGCGTGGATTTGCGCGTGCGCGATGGCATTCCCTATGTGTTGGATGTCAACTCGAATCCCGACATCACCCTCGAAGGCGGTTTCGCTCGCTCGGGGCGTGCCGCGGGATACGATTACGGCCAAATGATCGCGCACATCCTCGATTACGCGGCAACCCGCGTGCCGGTCGAGGCGCCGGCGCTCATGCCGGCGATGGTCGCCGCCTGAGAGCGAGTCGCTGAGGTCGATCCGCACGTCGCGAATACCGCCGTCCCGCAAGTCAGCCCGAGCCATGAGCCGAGAGACTCATGGCTTTTTCTTTTGTCGGGCGGCGGGGGTAGAATGCGGCAATGCATGGCGCTCGGCCGAGGCAGCCGACACGTGAGACGTACCCTAGCGGCGGATCGGCCTGGCCCACTGGGTTAGAGGCGCATGCCTGGCGGCTGCCCTGGCCATTTGGGCGTCACCCAGATCCTCGCCCGAGCCCTCCTCCTTCGGCGCTACGACCTGCGCGCGGTGACTCCAGGCGAATAGCTGCGCCTGCCGCCTCGCGCGTTTGCCGTATACTTCCCCGAGATGCATTCGATCGGGCCGGCGGCCCTTTTCCGCGTCGGGCCTGGCGAGTGACAACCCCAGATGAGTGAGCAGATGGCGCTGTTCGCGCCGCCCGTGTGGACGGTATCCGCGCTTAACCGGCGCGTGCGCAGCGTCCTGGAAGCCGACGAAACGCTGCAGGATGTGTGGGTCACGGGCGAGGTCTCCAATCTCTCGCGGCCTGCCTCCGGCCATGTCTACTTCAGCCTCAAGGATGCCGAAGCCTCCCTGCGCTGCGTGATGTGGCGCGAGATCGCCTCGCGTCAGATCCTGCCGCGCGAGGGCCAGAGCGTGGAAGTCCACGGACGGATCAGCCTGTACGAGGCCGGCGGGCAGTATCAGCTGTACGCGGATGGGCTGCGACCCGCGGGCGAAGGTGAGCTGTATGCCCGATTCGTGGCGCTCAAGTCGCGTCTGGAGGCCGAGGGCCTTTTTGCTCCGGAGCGCAAGCGCCCGTTACCCGCCTGGCCCCGGCGCATCGCCGTGGTGACCTCGCCCAGCGCCGCGGCATTGCAGGATGTGCTCACCGTTCTGGCGCGACGCTATCCCTTGGCAGAAGTGGTGCTCGCCGCGACCCCGGTCCAGGGCGAGCAAGCCCCGCCGCAGATTGTCAAGGCGCTGGCGCGGGCCAATCGTGCCCGGCCGGATGTGATCCTCCTCGTGCGCGGCGGCGGCAGCCTGGAAGACTTGTGGGCCTTCAATGATGAGAGCGTCGTGCGGGCGGTGGCGGCCTCGGCTGCGCCGGTTGTTGCCGGCGTGGGTCACGAGACCGACATTACCCTGGTCGATTTTGCGGCCGACCGCCGCGCACCCACGCCCTCCGCGGCGGCCGAGCTTGCTACGCCCGACCGCTTCGAACTGCAAAGCGAACTGGGCGTGCTGGCGGCGCGCCTGGTGCGCGCGGGCCAGGCGGCGCTGCGCGAGAGGCGTGCTGGCCTGGGTGAGCTGGCCGCTCACTTGCGCGCGCAGTCGCCGCGCGCGCGCCTGGACAACGCCCGCCAGCGGGCGGATGAGCTTGAGCGCCGTTTGCGCGAAGCCGTACAGCGCGCCAATGAACGGCGCACGGCAGAGGTGCATCGCCTGGATCAGTTGTTGCGAACGGTCAGTCCCTTGGCGGTGCTCAAGCGAGGATACGCCCTGGTGACCCGCCAGGAGGATGAGGCGATCGTGCGCTCGCCGCGCCAGGCGCCGGTGGGGAGCGGGCTGCGCGTCCGGCTGGCGCGCGGCGAGTTGCGCGCGCGAGTCGAAGGGCACGCGCATGGGGAGGAATGATGAGTCCACGCACTAAGAAGACCGCCCTGGGCGAGATGTCGTATGAGGCCGCGCTCGAGGAGTTGCGCACGATTGTGGACAAGCTGGAGGGCGGCACGGCTTCACTCGAAGAGTCGCTGCAGTTCTTCGAACGCGGGCAGCAATTGGCCAAGCACTGCAGCGACCTGCTGGCCGGCGCCGAAGTGCGCTTGCGCCGGCTGAGCGCCCAGCCTGCGCGCGCCGCGGCCGCCCCAGACGACGCCACCCAATCCACCCCCGACTAGGACACGACGCCATGCAGGCACTCCTCTCAAACACAGTCCTGATCGCCGCACTCATCGCCTGGTCAATCGCCCAGGTGATCAAACTCCCGCTCCACTACCTGCTCAAGCATGAGTGGGATTGGTCGTTGCTCATGAGCGCGGGGGGTATGCCCTCCTCGCATTCCGCGCTGGTGGTCGCGGTGACTCACGCGATCGGGCTGACCCAGGGATTCGGCTCACCCCTTTTTGCGTTGGCGATTGTGGTGGCCATGATCGTGCTGTACGACGCGACCGGCGTACGCCGGCAGGCCGGCGAACACGCGCGGGTCATCAACGCGATCGTCTCCGACCTGGTCGCGGGGCATCCGCTCAAGGAGGAGCAGCTCAAGGAGCTGCTCGGGCACACGCCGGGCGAGGTCCTTGCCGGCGCAACGCTCGGGTTGGTCGTTGCGCAAATCACGGCCATGGTCGCGCGTTAGGCAGTGTCGAAGGCCTTGCCGCTCCTCACCCAGGAAGCGCGTGCTGTCGGCACGCGCTTCCTGGGTTCCATAGAGAGAGTGCGGCGACGCCGGAGGCGGGCTAGCGCTGGTTGGCGGGCTGCAGCCGGGCGAGGAGAAGTCGCGGGAACGAGCGCGCTTCGGGCGCGCCGAGTGCCAGAGCCGCCAGCCAATAGACGGCCACTCCCGCCGTCACGCCCAGGGCGAGGATAAGCCAGCTGGGCGAGGCGCTCAGGATTGTCGTGACGCCCCACACGGCGGCCGACATGGGTACGCAGGCCGCCAGGAGTCGAGCGGAGTGTTTCCACAGCGTTGGCGAGAGGGGGCCGGTGGCCTTGCCTCGTAACAACCCAAGCAACACCCCCATCTCGAGGAAGGTGGCCAGCGTGTTCGCCAGGGCCAGGCCGCCGTGCGGCATGAGGCCGTGTGCGTTGAACAGGCGGGTGAGCCACAGGCTCAGGCCGACGTTGAGCAGCATGCCGCCGACGCTCACCGCCACCGGGGTCAGCGTGTCGTGCAGGGCGTAATAGGCGCGCGCCAGCACCTCCAGCGTGGAATGGGCGAGCAGCCCCACCGCGTAGAAGAGCAATGCCCAGGAAACCATGCGCGTCGAGGCGCTGGTGAAGCTGCCGCGCTCGAAGATCACCTGCACCAGGGGCCCGCGCAGCAGGATCAGCCCGATGGAGGCCGGCAGGGCCAGGAACATCACCCCGCGCAACATCGTACTCAGTGTCTCGCGCAACTCGTTCACCTTGCCCAGGCTGGCTTGCTCGGAAAACGTCGGCAGTGCCGCGATAGCGCTGGCCTGGGCGATGGCGATCTCGGGCATCAGCATCAGGCTGAATCCCCAAGTCAGCGCGGCCAGGCTGCCTTCCGGCTGACCTGAGGCGAGGATGGTGTTCACCAGGAAGTTGAGTTGCACCGCGCCCTGGCCGACCAGGCGCGGAGCCATGAGCCGTCCCACCTCGCGCACCGCCGTCTCGCGCCAGCCCAGCCCCGGCTTGAGCGCGAGCCGCACGCGGGCCAGCGAGGGAAGCTGGACAAGCAGGTGCAACGCCGCGCCGGCCACTGCCCCCCAGGCCAGGCCGTAGATACCCATCCGCGGGACGAGCACTTCCACCCCCAGGATCATTCCGAGCGGGTAGAACATGGGCGCCAGGGCGGAGATGAAGAAGCGCTGGTGGGCGTTGAGCACGGCCATGACCAGCCCGCTCAGCGCAAAGAGGGTGGGCGAAAGGAGCAAGATGCGCAGCAGGTCGACCGTCAGCGCGCGCTGGGGTGCCGATTGGAAGTAGGGGGCGATCAGATGATCGACCAGCGGGCCGGCCAATAGCGCCGCCAGCGCACTGGTCAGGAGCAGTAGGGCCGAGACCCACGTGGCGAGCGCGCCGGCCAGGCGGCCGGCACCCGCCCGGTCGTTGCGCGTGAGAAAGCCGGTGTAGGTCGGGATGAATGCCGAGGCCAGAGCCCCGCCGGCCATCAGGTTGAAGAGCAGTTCGGGCAGCCGGTTGGCGGCGAAGAACGCGTCCAGGTCGGCGCCGGTGCCAAAGGCGCGGGCCACGAGGATCTGGCGTGCCAGCCCGACCAGCGTGGAGAGAACCAGCCCGGGCATAACCACAGCCGCGGCCCGGAGGATGCGATGCGAGGCGGAAGGCTCGGACACGGGTTTGGATTATAGCAGAGCGAATCGCTTCGGTTGCCTGCTGTGCAGGGCTGGGGGGTTTACCGCCATCCGCATGCGACGCGATAGAATCACGAGAGCCGGGGACGCCGACCCCGGCTCTCCAAAAGGAGGAGAAGAAGAGAGTATCGCCCTTCTCAGTGCACCTTATCACGGCGGTGCCGGTGCAACTTGTCTGGAAGACAATGCTTCCCCTACGATTGCCCTACGCCGCCTCGGTTTCTCCTTGCTCGGGCACCCTAGGCTGCCTTCCAGGCCGGCCGGACATCGTCGAGCGCGAGCCGCGGGCGTCTCGGCACGGCACAAACCTCAGGTTGGGGGGATGACACAATGGCTACTCCCGTACATGTGTTAATCACCGAACCCTTCGGCAAGGAGTTGGTCCAGCGGGTTGAGCAAATCTCGGAACGCCTGGCCGTCCATGTGCATGCCGCGCGCAAAGCCGATGAGATCCCCGGCCCGATCTTGTCCCAGGTGGAGGTCCTGTACACCTTGCGGGCTGTGCCCGAGCCTGGCAGCGCGCCAAACCTCAAGTGGGTTCAGCTCCACATGGCGGGCGTCGACCAGGTGGCCGGCCGCCCGCTGCTGCAGGCCGGGGTGACGCTAACCACGCTTTCGGGCGCGGCCGCGTCCCAGGTGGCCGAGTATGTCCTGATGGCCATGCTGGCTCTGGGCCACCGCCTGCCGCTGATCCTCGAGCACCAGGCTCGCATGGAGTGGCCGCGCGATCGCTGGGAGCGGTTCTCTCCCTTTGAGTTGCGCGGAGCCACGGTTGGCCTGATCGGTTACGGCAGCATCGGCCGCGAAGTGGCGCGGGTCTGCCAGGCTCTCGGTGCGCGCGTCCTGGCTGTCAAGCGCGACGCGATGCGCCTGGCGGACGATGGGTATGCCCCCGAGGGGCTGGGCGACCCGCGCGGCGAGCGTGTGGCACGCTTGTATCCGCCACAGGCTGTGCGGCGAATGGTGGCCGAGTGCGACTATGTTGTCGTATGCGCCCCGCTGACCGACGAGACGCGCGGAGGGATCGGAGCCGAGGTCATCTCGGCCTGCAAGCGGGGTGCCTTTCTGATCGATGTGTCGCGCGGGGGGATTGTTGTGAGTGAGGCCGTCATCGCGGCCCTGCGTGAAGGTCACCTGCAGGGGGCGGCGCTGGATGTATTCATAACGGAACCGTTGGAGGCCGAGAACCCGCTGTGGCAGGCTCCCAACCTCATCCTCTCACCGCACATCGCCGGCAATTCGCCGCACTATGACGCGCGCGCTGTGGACCTATTCGCGGAGAATCTCAGACGCCATTTGGCCGGGCAGCCGCTGCTCAACCGGGTCGACCTGCCGAGCGGTTACTGAGACGGCGCACGGAGGAACGTGAGGATGCCCATACAGGGTGTGATCTTCGACTTGGGATGGACCCTCATCCGCTACATGGGTGACGTGCCGTCCACCCGCCGTGCAGGGCACCAGGCCCTGGTGGACTCGCTCGTCCGGGAGGGGGTGGTGGTCGAGCCGGCGGGTTTCCTGGCACGCTTCGGGGAGAGGCTGGAGGATTATGAGCGCCAACGTCAGGCCGATTTCCTCGAGTTCACAATGGCCTGGGTGGTGGCCGAGACACTCAAGGACCTGGGTTTGCCGCCCGCTAGGCCAAGGCAGATCAACCATTCGGTGCGCGAACTGTATGCTGTCGTCGAGCGGCATTGGGAGGCTCGTCCCGAGGCGGGCGCTGTGCTGGATGAGCTGACCCAATCTGGATTGCGCATGGCCATGTTTTCCAATGCGGCCGATGAGGCTGACGTCCGGCGGCTGATAACCCAATGCGGCTTCGACGGCCGCTTCGACCCGATCCTGATCTCAGCCGCGATGGGCATCCGCAAACCCAACCCTCGTGGATTCGAACTCATCCTTGCCAAGTGGGGCATCTCCCCCAGCGCCGCGGTCATGGTCGGCGACACTCTGGGCGCAGATATCCTTGGCGCGCAGAACGCAGGGGTGCACAACATCTGGCTGGATACCGGGCTGGACACACCCGGCAATCTTGCCCACGGCGGAACCATCCAGCCCGAGTTCACGGCCCGCACCCTCCGCGAAGTTCCGGCCATCATTCGGGCCATCCCCTGATCGGCAATTCACCCCTCTCGCGACCGTCCGCTTGGGGTAGAATGAAATAGGCAAGGGGGTCGCTATGTGGCGACTATTCTGGCTTTATGCAATCGACGTTCTGCTTGCGGCAGTCTATGCGCTGTTGTGGGTGGTCGTGCACGTGCGCCGCAACCGGCGCCCCCATCGGCCGCTCTAGTCACCGCACGCGCACCCCACCGACGCAAATCCACGTCTGAGCCCATGCGATGACACTTTTTGACCTCCCCCGGCCCGCGGCAAAGGACGGGGAACCTCTCGCCGCGCGCATGCGCCCGGCTAAGCTGGAGGACTTCGTCGGTCAACAGGCCATCCTTGGGCCAGGGCGGCTACTGCGGCGGGCCATCGAAGCGGACCGCCTCTTCTCGTCAATCATCCTGTGGGGCCCGCCCGGCAGCGGCAAGAC
>CAYGXJ010000013.1:0-15132 GCA_964353865.1 uncultured Anaerolineales bacterium
TGCTGGTCGCGGGCGGCCAGGCGCGCGAAATCCAATGCCTCTTCCCTGGCGCGCGCGGCCTCGCTGCGCCGCTCGGCGATGCCGAAGCCCAAGACGACGGCGAAGGCCGGCAGAAGGGCGAGCAGCACCAAGCCGAAGAGAGGCAGGCGCAGGCTGCGCAGCAATCCGGGGGGCTTCCGCTTGCGTGCGTTTGTCATGCCGGGATGACCCGGCGGGGAAGGTAGGTATCAGACACTTCCACCATTGATACACGCCAGCCCCTTACAAGTCCCTTACAAGGCACCTTCAACACCATATACAGGGGGATGGTCGGTACAAAGTTCGCCCTCAGGAGGCATCTCCCCGGCCTTGGCGGTGGCATGCATGGTCAAGCTGCAGGCATCTGGCGGGAAGACAGCGACCGCGGCCAGACTGGCCACGGTCGCCTCCTACGACACAGAGTCTGAGGCCAAGAGGGCTAGCCGCCGACCGCGAGCATGACCGCGCGCACGGCGGACTGCATAAGCGGAGCGGGCAGCAGGCCGAGGGCCAGCGTGGCCATGGCGGCCACGGCCACCACGCCCGCGGTCAGGCGGTCGAGGCGCACCTCGGGCGAGCCCTCGCGCATGTACATGGCGACGATCACGCGCAGATAGTAGTAGGCGGAGATGAAGGAGGTGATAACGCCGACGATGGCCAGCCACACCAGGCCGCCATCCAGCGTGGCGCGAAAGACGTAGACCTTGGCCACCAGGCCGGCGGTAGGCGGGATGCCGGTGAGCGAAAGCATGAAGATGGTCATGGCCATGGCGAGCAGCGGATGCTTGCGCGCGAGGCCGGAGTAATCCGGCGCGGTGAGCCCCGTGCCATACTCGCGCTCGAGGGCGACGACGACACCCCACGCGCCCAGGTTGGTGACGGCGTAGGCGAGCAGGTAGAAAAGCGCCGCAGCCACAGCGCCCGCGGAGGCGGCGCGCGTGCCGAGCGCGGCGACGGCCATCAGGATGTAGCCGGCGTGGGCAATCGAAGAGTAGGCCAGCATGCGCTTGAGGTTCATCTGCACCAGCGCGGCCAGGTTGCCGACGATCATCGTCAGCGTGGCGAGCGCGGCCACCAGCGGAACCCAGGTGAGGCTCATCGCGGGCAGCGCCCAGGCCAGCAGGCGCAGCAGCGCGGCGAAGCCGCCCGCCTTGGCCGCCACCGACATGAACCCCGCGACGGGCGTGGGCGCGCCTTCATATACATCGGGCGTCCACATGTGGAAGGGAACCGCCGCGACCTTAAAGCCCAGGCCGACGAGGATCAGCCCTATGCCGGCGTAGCCGACGAGTGGGACGCTGCCGGTCGCGTTGAGCCGCGCAAGCTGCGCGGCAATGACCGGCAGCTGGGTGGAACCGGTGGCGCCGAAGATGAGCGCGATACCGTAGACCAGCATGCCGGTGGCGAATGCACCGAGGATGAAGTACTTGAGCGAGGCCTCTTCGGAGGCCAAGCGCGGCCGGGCAAAGCCGGCCAGGACGTAGAGCGGGATGGAGAGCAGCTCCAGCGCCAGGAAGATGACGATGAGATCAGCGGCGGAGGCCATGAGCATCATGCCGCCGACGGTGAAGAGAAGCAGGACGTAGAACTCGCCGCGCTCGATGCCCATGCGCTGCAGGTAGGCGTAGGCCAGCAGCACGCCGACCAGACCGGACGCGGAGAAGAGAGCGCTAAGCAGAGTAGAGAAGCCGTCGACCACGACCATGCCGTTGAAGGCAATGGTGGGTGCGGTGCGCCAGAAGAGGGAGAGGGTAAGCGAGACCGCGAAGCCGAACGCCGCCAGGCCGGCGGTGATGGCTTTGCGCCCCGGCGGGACGAAGAGGTCCACGACGAGGAGGATCACCGCCCAGGTAAGGGTGGTGAGGAGGGGCAGGAGAGGAAGAAGGTCCTGAAGTGTCATCGACGGATTATCGCCTCGCGCCTTATGCGCTCGCGCGATCACGAATGAGATGCATGATCGCGTCTTGATTCTGTTGCAACGACCCCACCCCTGTATCCCCCCTTTGCAGGGCGGCTCCCCACTCCGCGGGCAGGGGAGGTCTCTCTTCATTTTGGGAAGTTGGGGAAAAGCACCCCAACTTCCCAGGAGGGTGTTACTTCAACGTCGATCCCCTACACATGTGCCAGAGGGGAAATCTTCCTAAGAGGGTTTTCTCTGCGATCTCGGCGGTGAAGGCTCTTACCGTTACCGCATGGTCACCAGGGCGGTTTGCAGACCCTCCACGAGTTTGGCCACCGATGGGCCCATCAAATCGAAGAACGGCTTCGGATACAGCCCGATCCAGAAGATCAGAATGACCAACGGCGCAAGGGTAAGGATTTCGCGCGCGCTCATGTCCTTGAGCCCGCGGTTCTCCTCGTGCGTCACCGGGCCCAGGAACATGCGCTGGAACATGGTCAGCAGGTAGATCGCCGCGAGGATCACCCCCAGCACCGAGAGCGCCGCCAACCACGGCGAGCCGAGCGCGCTCGAGCCGTAAGCGCCGAGGAGCACGGTGAACTCGCCGATGAAACCGTTTAGCCCGGGTAAGCCCATCGACGACAGCGTGACGATCAGCGTCAGCGCGCCGTACACGGGCATGATCTTCCACAGCCCGCCGAACGCGGAGAGATCGCGCGTGTGGCGGCGCTCATAGATCAGGCCGACGATGAGAAACAACGCGCCGGTGGAGAGGCCGTGGTTGACCATTTGCAGAATGCCGCCCGACACGCCCTCCGCATTGAGCGCGAAGATGCCCAGCATGACAAAGCCCAGATGGGAGACCGAGGAGAATGCGACCAGCTTCTTCAGGTCCTGCTGGGCGTACGAAACCGCCGCGCCATAGATGATGCCGATCACCGCCAGGCCCCCTAGCCACGGCGCAAGCTGAACCGCCGCCTGCGGGAAAAGGCTCAGGTTGAAGCGCACGAAACCGTAAGAGCCCATCTTCAGCAGCACGCCGGCCAGGATGACCGAACCCGCGGTGGGCGCCTCGACGTGGGCATCCGGCAGCCACGAGTGCAGCGGCCACATCGGCACCTTGATGGCGAAGGCCAGGGCAAAGGCCAGGAACAGCCACACCTGCAGGTTGGGCGGGATGCCGCCGCGCGCCACCAGGTCCGGAAGCGAGAACGTGCCGCCCGCCAACCCGAGCCAGATGATGGCCAAGAGCATCAGCACCGAGCCTGACATGGTGTACAGAAAGAACTTGATCGCTGCGTAGATGCGCCGCTCGCCGCCCCAGATGCCGATCAGAAAATACATCGGCACCAGGGTGAACTCCCAGAAGATGTAGAAGAGGAAGAGATCCATCGCCAGGAAGACGCCGGTCATGCCCACTTCGAGCAGCAGGAAGAAGATCATGAATTCCTTGACCCGCTCGGTGACCGACTTCCAGGTGGAGAGCAGCGCCAGCGGCGTGAGCAGCGCGGTCAGCAGCACCAGCAAGATGCTGATGCCATCCAGCGCCAGGTGATACTCGATGTTCCACAGGCCGCCGAACTGGATCCATGGCGCACGCACCACGAGCTGCAGCCCCGGGTCGCTCTTGTTGAAGAGTACCAGCACCCACATGGCCAGGCCAAAGGTGACGAGTGAGGTGAGCAGGGCCACCCAGCGCAGCGCACTTTTCCACTCCTCCTTGAGGAAGAGCAGGATCAGCACGCCCACCAGCGGGAAGAAGGTGACCAATGTGAGAGGCTGAAGCAAGAGACTCATGGTTGCTCCTCGATCGATCGGCATGCACCCACTCTGCGCGCAGCCTCAGCGCAGGCCGAGCACGATATAACCCAGGGCCGCCACCACCCCGAGCAGGAAGACCGTGGCGTAAGCGCGGACGTAGCCCACTTGCAGCCGGCGCAGACCCTCGCCCAGGCGCCGCACCACTCTGGCGAGCCCAGTGAAGAAGCCATCCACCAAAGGTAGGTCGATGCGCCAGGCGAGCACGTTGGTCAGCCAGGTGAAGCCGCCCGCCAACACGCGCTCGTGCACGAAGTCGTGCCAGAAGCGCATCTCGATGACCTCGGCGGTGCGCTGGGCCAGCCACACGTACGGGTGAACGATCAGCGCGTTGTAGATCTCATCGACCCACCACTTCTTCTCCATGCCCAGGTGCAGCGGGCCAAGGATCGCGCGCAAGGGGTCCACCACGCCGGGGGCCACAGGGCGCGCGCGATAGAAAGACGCGGCCAGGGCGATGGCCGCCAGGGCAAGCGCGGTCGAGAGCCCGGCCACGAGCAGGTTGAACTCGCCCACCTCGGCCTCGCCGAGCGTATGGCCCAACCAGGTGGTGAGCGTGTGCAGCCCCGGCAGGTTGAGCGCCCCGCCGACGATGGAGAGGGCGGCCAGCGCCACGAGCGGCGCGGTGATGATGGGCGGATTCTCGCGCGCGCCCTCGGCCGCCGCGCTGCGCGGTAGCCCGAAGAAGACCAGCCACACCTGGCGGGTCATGTAGAAAGCGGTCAGGAAGGCAGCCGCGGTGAGGGTCAGGTAGATGCCCGGCGAACGGTGGAAAGCGTCGGCCAGGATTTCATCCTTGGAGAAGAATCCCGCCAGCGGCGGCAGGCCGGCCAGCGCGACGGCGCCGATGAGATACACCCAGCGCGTGACGGGCATGCGCCGCCACAGCCCGCCCATGTTGCTCATATCTTGCGGGTCGAAGGGTTCGGCCGCGTGCGCGCCGTGCCCGGCGTGAGCGGCATGATGATGTCCCGCCTCGACGCCCAGGATGACCGACCCGGCCGAGAGAAAGAGCAGCGCTTTGAAGAAGGCGTGGGTCACCAAATGGAACATGCCCGCCACGTATGCGCCCAGGCCGACGGCGGCAACCATGAAGCCCAGCTGGCTGATCGTGGAATAGGCCAGCACCTTCTTGATGTCGTTTTGCGCCACGGCGATTGTGGCCGCGAACAGCGCCGTGGCCGCGCCCACCACGGCCACCACATTCTGCGTAGCCGGCGCGAGGGCCAGCAGCGCGTGCGAGCGGGTCATCATGTAGATGCCGGCGGTGACCATGGTCGCGGCATGGATCAGCGCCGAGACCGGCGTGGGGCCGGCCATGGCGTCCGGCAGCCAGACGAAGAGCGGGATCTGCGCGGATTTGCCGGTGGCGCCGACCAAGAGACAAAGCGTGATGAGGGTCGCCAGCGGCGCGATGGCTGGGCCCAGCTCCTCTGCGCGCGCGAAGACGGTCTCGAACGACAGGCTGCCGAAGTTGGTGTAGATGAGGAAGATGGCGATGAGGAAACCGGCGTCGCCGATGCGGTTGGCCACAAAGGCCTTCTTGCCGGCCAACGCATTGCCGATGCCATCCTTGCCCTTCTCGTACCAGAAGCTGATGAGCAGGTAGGAGCACAGCCCTACGCCTTCCCAGCCGACAAAAAGGGTCAGGAAGCTGTCGCCGCTCACCAGAACAAGCATGGAGGCCAGGAACAGATTGAAGTAGATGAAGAAGCGCGTGTAGCGCCCGGGGTCTTCGTTGAGGCGCACATCCTCGTGCATGTAGCCGGTGGCGTAGATGTGGATGAGCGTGCCGACGCCCGAGACAACGAGCATCATCGTCACCGAAAGCGTATCCACGCGGAAGGCCCACGGCACATCCAGCGCCCCCACGTGCATCCAGGCGGCCAGCGGCACCACGGCCCCCTCCGGGCTCTGGGCGAGGGCCCAGGCCAATACGGCTGCCACGCCGAAGGCCATGCCGGCCGCCGTGCACGCCACCCAGGCGGTGAAGCGCTCGCCGAGGCGCCGGCCGAAGAGCAGGTTGAGGGCCAGGCCCAGGAGCGGCAGGAAGACGATCAGCGGCACTAGTCCGAAGAGGCTCATCCCAGAACCTTCCGCCATATGGTTTTCTGCGGCTACCCGCGTAGCGAGTTGAGCGAGTCGATGCTCGAGCTGTGGCGCGACTTGAACACGGCGACGATCAGCGCCAGGCCCACGGCCACTTCGGCCGCGGCCACGGTCATGACGAAGAAGACGAAGACTTGCCCGGCCAGCGAGCCCTGCGCGCGGGCGAAGGCGATGAAGGCCAGGTTGGCGGCGTTGAGCATCATCTCAATCGACATGAAGACGATGATAGCGTTGCGGCGCACCAGCACGCCCAGCACGCCGATGGAAAACAACAGAGCCGACAATCCGACGAAGTATGCGGTTGGGATCATTCCCGAATTCTCCAGGTCCGTGCCAATCAACTGGCCCCACCCTCGTTTCGAGGGCAGGCCCTCGTTCTGAGGGCAGGCTCCCCGCTCCGCGGGGAAGGGAGGATTTCTTTTCTCTGGGACGTTGGGGAAGAGCACCCCAACTTCCCAAGGTGGTATTCCATCATCGGCAACCTCGCGCTCAAGTGCGTGCGGCGGGATCTTCCTCAAAGCGGGACTCTCTGTGAGCTCTGCGTTCTCTGTGGTGAGAGTCCTCGGCGCTCTCTGCGTTCTCCCTGGCCTGGCCCGCCAGGGCAGGCGGCGGTGATCGCTCTTCTCCTACTTCGTGCGCTCCTCGCGGCTGAGTACAACCGCCCCCACCATCGCCACCAGGAGCAGCACCGAGGTCACCTCGAACGGAAGAACATAATCACGGAAGAGGGCCAGGCCGATCTCTTCCGGTCCGCCCTGCCCCGCGGCGAGCGCCGAATGCGCCACGCTGCTCATGCCACCACGGGAGAAGATGAGGAACACCGTCTCGGCGGCCAGCACCGCTCCCAGCCCGATGGCCACGACGCGCTGCCACTGCCAGGCGCGGGGCACCGGGCCGGCACCCGCGCGGTCGGCCCCCAGCAGCATGATCACGAACAAGAAGAGCACCATGATCGCACCGGCATAAACCGTCACCTGCGCCAGGGCAATGAACGGCGCGCCGAGCAAGAAGTAGACCATCGCCACGGCGGCGAAGTTGAGCACGAGAAACAGGGCGGAGTACACCGCGCTGCGGCTGAAGAGCATTCCCAGCGCGGTGGCCACGGTCACCACGGCCAACCCCAGGAAGACGACCAGGTCAATCGTCATGGCTCACTCCGGGTCCTTCATCGCGGGGATGGCGCGGTCGAAGCTGTGGGGCGCCACACGCTGCGGCGTGGGCTGGCTCCCGGGCGGCACCGGCACGAGCAACTGTTCGCGGCCGAGGATCGCTGTGCGGCGGTCGGTGTAGGAGAGTTCGTACTGGCTCTCCAGGACGATGGCCTCGGTGGGGCAGGCATCCTCGCAGTATCCGCAAAAAATGCAGCGCAGGTAGTTGATCTCATACGTGCGGGCATAGCGCTCGCCGGGCGAGAAGCGCGCCTCATCAGTGTTCTCGGCCGCCTCGACGAAAATGGCGTCCGCCGGGCAGGCGGCCGCGCACAGCGCACAGCCGATGCACTTCTCGAGGCCGTTGTTGTAGCGCTTGAGCTCGTGACGCCCGCGGAATCGTGGCCGCACCGGGCGCTTGACCTCCGGATAGGCAATCGTCACCGGGCGCTCGAACATCATGCCCAGGGTCGTGGCCAACCCCTCCACGATCCCCTTGACCGCCATCCACAACCCACTCAGCCCGCGCGGGCTTGGCATCGTATCCATCAGCCGATCACCACCAGGATCACCGCCGTCACCACCACGTTCAGCAGCGCCAGCGGCATGAGCACCTTCCAACCGAACGCCATCAACCGGTCGTAGCGGATGCGCGGCAGGGTGGCCCGCACCCACACCATTAGGAAGAGCAGTGCCACCACCTTGAGCAGCAGGTAGAACGGCCCAAGCCACGGCAGGCGGTCGACAAATGGACCGAGGTAGCCGCCGAAGAAAAGCGTGGCGCCAATGACGCACACCGCGATCATCTTGATGTATTCGGCCATAAAAAAGAGGGCGAACTTCATCCCCGAGTATTCGACGTGGTAGCCAGCGGTGAGTTCCTGCTCGGCCTCCGGCATGTCGAACGGGGCACGGTTGACTTCAGCCAGCGCGGCGACGAAGAAGATCAAAACGCCCACCGGCTGCCACACCACAAACCACACGGAGCGTTGGCCCTCGACGATCTTCTCCAGGCTCATCGAATTGGCCAGCAGGATCGGCCCGACCCATGCCAGGCCGAGCGCCAGTTCGTAGCTCACCATCTGGGCCGAGGAGCGGATGCCGCCCAGCATGGCGTACTTGTTGTTCGAGGCCCAACCCGCCAGGACGATGCCGTAGATGGCGATCGAGGTGATGGAGAGAATGTACAGCACGCCGACGTTCAGGTCGGCCAGCGCCAGGCGCACCGACCGGCCAAAGATGGTTACGGTCGGGCCGAAGGGCACCACCCCCAGCACAATCAGCGCCGGGACCACGGTGATGATCGGTGCCAGGACGAATACCAGCTTGTCGGCCGCGCTCGGGATGAGCTCTTCTTTGAAGATGAGCTTGACCGCATCGGCGATCGGCTGCAGGATGCCGCCGGGACCGGCGCGGTTGGGGCCGATGCGCACCTGCAAGCGGGCCAGGACCCGCCGCTCGAAAAGCGTCAGGTAGGCGAAGCCGAGCGTCAGCCCGAGCACCAGGACCACGCTTTTGATCAGAGGTTCGACGAAGAACGCCGTGTCGAATGGCATGCCTTGCCTTCTCAGCGTTTGAGTTCGGCCCGCGCGCCGGCATTGAGCGCGGGTCGCAGGTTCACTTCGATGGGCGCCGCAAGTGCCAGCGAGGCACTGCGCGGGAGGAGCATCACTCCCCGCGGGGTGGCTTCATCCACCACAACGGTCAGTTCGCCCTGCAGCCCATTCAGCACGAGTGTGGCCGCACCACCCGGCCGGACTCCCAGCGTATCGGCATCCAGCGGATGAAGCACGACCGACGGCGCAGGCAGGCGCGGGGCCAGCGTGGTCGAGCGCAGGAGCAGCGTGCCGCGGTCGAAGAGGCGCGAAATGGGCAGCGCCAGCCACTCGGCGCGCGGCGCGTGATAGCTCACGGCATGAGGGTTCACGGCCGTGCCGCGTTCGGCCGCACTTGGCAATTGCACTCCCAGGCCCTGGTCGTTGTGCGCGGCCGTGCCGCTGAACGGATAAGCCGCGGGGCCGGTGGGCGGCCACTGCACCTCAGACTGCGCGAGCGCGGCATAGGTCAGGCCGGCATACGCGGGCGTGACCGCGGCCAGTGCCATGAACACTTGCCCCCCGGATGCCCACGGCATCGCCAGGCCGAGTGCGCGGCCGATCTCGCCGGCGATTTGCCAATCGGGCTTGCTCTGACCCGTGGGCGGCACGGCCGGATAGAAGCGCTGCACCCGGCGCTCGCCGGAGGTGAAGCTGCCCTCGCGTTCGGCGAATGACTGCGCGGGCAAGACCACATCGGCGAGCTTGGCCGTCGCGCTGAGGAACAATTCCTGAACGACGAGCAACTTCGGCGCGCGCACGACCGGCGCGAGGGCGGGGTTGTCGCCGACCGGGTCGGCGCCGGCAATGATGAGCGCCTGTTGCCCGGTGACGTGTTCGGCGAGTCGCCGCCCGTCGGGGCGCACCTCCATATCCCACGCGCCCTGCGTATTGGCCCGCAGCCATACGCCAACCAGGCCGTTGTTCGGCCGGCCGGTGTGGCGCGTATCGATGAGCAGATTGGCAGCGGCCTGGGCCAGTGCGGAGGTGCCCTCAAAGCCCAGCCCGTCGGCCCCGAAGAACACGATTCCGTTCTCGGCTTCGGCGAAGGCACGCGCCGCATCGCGCAGGGGCGCCGGCGCGCGGGCCGGATCGCGCAGCGCCTCCAGCGTCGCGGCCTCTTCGCCGAAGGCAATGCGCACGACGTGCGTGGCGATGCGGTCGGCTTTCTTCGGGCGCGCCGTAACCGTGATCACCGTGGCGCCGCGTTGGGCAGCCTGGCGAACGCGCAGCCACCAGATGGGCGCTTCTTCTTCGAGGTCCGTTGCGGCCAGCAGGATGGCTGAGCCCTGGCCGAGATCGGCCAGGTTGGTCCCCGCGCCGACGCCTACCCGCGCGGTCAGGTCGCCGCCGGCCATGGTCGAGTTGAGCGTGAGCGCGCCGCCGCGCCCGGCGATGAGCGTGCGCAGCGCGAACAGATCCTCGTTCGTGAGGCGGTCACCCAAGAGGCCGAGCACATGTTCGCCCGCAGCCGCCAGGCCCGCGTGCACGCGCTCGAGCGCCTCCGCCCAGGTGGCCGGCATCAGCCTCTCGCCCTGGCGCACCAACGGCTGCGCCAGCCGCTCACGATGCGTGGCATAGGCAGTCCCGAAGCGACCTTTGTCGCACAACCACATGTCGTTGACATGGTTGTTCTGGCGGGGCAGGACGCGCTTGATTTCCATGCGGCCGCCGGCGGCCGCCTCGCGCCGCGTATGCAGCGCCATGTTGCAGCCCACCGGGCAGTGGGTGCAGATCGAGGCCGAGCTGCGCATCTCCCACGGCCGCGCGCCGAAGCGGAAATCGGCCGTGGTCAGCGCGCCCACCGGGCAGACGTCGGTGGTGTTGCCGGAGAACTTCGAGTCGAAGCCGGGCTCGGAGAAAGTGGCAATCTGCAATTTGCGCCCGCGCTGATAGAACCCGATCACCGGATCGCCCGCCACGTCAGTCTGAAAGCGAACACAGCGCGCGCATTGAATGCAGCGTTCCTGATCGAGCCAGATGAGATCGCCGAGCGGCACGTGTTTGCCCAGGCGGTGCTTGTCGGTGAAGATGAAGCGGCTCAGCCCCGGTCCGTATTCAAGGGTCTGATTCTGCAGCGGGCACTCGCCGCCCTTGTCGCACACCGGACAATCGAGCGGGTGTGAGGTGAGCAGGAACTCGAGCACATCGTGGCGCGCCGCGCGCACCGTTTCGCTCGCCGTGCGCACGACCATGCCCTCGCTGACCGGCGTCGTGCACGATGTTTCGAGTTTCGGGCCGAACGCAATCTGCGGCTGGCCTTGCGCGTCGAGCACCGGTTTGCCGGTGGCGCGATCGACCTGCGGCCGGCCGATCTCCACCAGGCACATGCGGCACATGCCCACCGGCTCGAGATGCGGGTGATAGCAGAAGACCGGGATATCGATCCCCGCGCGCTTGGCTGCGTCCACAATGAGAGTCCCCGCGGGGACGCGCAGCGCTTTCCCGTCAATGGTCAGGCGGATTCCCGAACGCGTCGGCTCAGGCATGCTCACTCACCACGACAGCCTCAGCCCGAGGCGCGGGCTGGGAGATGTGACGCTGATAGTCCTCGGCGAAGAGAGCCAGGCTGGATTGCACCGGGCCGATGGCGAATTCGCCGAGTGGGCACAGGCATTTGTTCTGAATCTGACCGGCCACTTGGCCCAGCAAACTCACGTCTTCGGCCGTGGCCTGGCCAGATTGGATGTGCTCCAAGAGGCGCAGCATCCAGTAAGTGCCCTCGCGGCAGGGCGTGCACTTGCCGCACGACTCGTGCTTGAAGAAACGACTGGTCTTGAGTGCCAGCCAGCTCATGTCGACGGTTTCATCCAGGACGATGACCGAGGCCGAGCCAAGCAGCGAGCCCGCCGCCGCGACCGATTCGTAGTCCATCGGCGTGTCGAGCAC
Organism: uncultured Anaerolineales bacterium; assembly: GCA_964353865.1. Taxonomy (GTDB): domain Bacteria; phylum Chloroflexota; class Anaerolineae; order Anaerolineales; family RBG-16-64-43; genus RBG-16-64-43. The sequence goes on from CAYGXJ010000013.1 coordinate 11,478, forward strand.
GGCCTCCGTCGCGGGCAAGAGGGTCGAGGAGGCGCCGGCCGGCATGATCGCCTTGGGCTTGCGTCCGCCGGGCAGCCCGCCGCCCAGCTCGTAGATCAGCGTGCGGAAGGTGGTACCCAGCGGCACTTCGTAGTTGCCCGGGCGGTTGATGTGCCCCGAAAGCGAGAATACCTTCGGCCCGCTGCTTTTGGGTGTGCCGAGGCTGCGGTACCAGGTCGCCCCGCGTGCAACGATCGGCGGCAGGTTGGTGAGCGTCTCGACGTTGTTGACCACCGTGGGTTTGCCGTACAACCCGAAGATGGCAGGGAAAGGCGGCCGGATGCGCGGCTGGCCGATCTTGCCCTCCAGCGACTCAAGCATCGCCGTTTCCTCGCCGCAAATGTAGGCCCCGGCCCCGAGATGGGTGTAGATCTCCAGCGAGAACGCCGAGCCCAGGATATGCTCGCCCAGCCATCCGGCCGCGCGCATCTCGGCGATGCGGCGGTCGAGCTCACGCAAGAGATCCCAGAACTCGCCGCGGCAGTAAATGTAGGCGCGTTCCGCCTGCGCGGCGAAGGCCGCCAGCACCACGCCTTCCAGGAACTGGAAGGGGTTGCGCTCCATCAGCTCGCGGTCTTTGAACGTTCCGGGTTCCGATTCGTCGGCGTTGACAACCAGGTAGCGCGGAAAGACGTCTTTGGGCAGGAAAGCCCACTTGAGGCCGGTTGGGAAGCCCGCCCCGCCCCGCCCACGCAGGCCGGAGGCTTTGACCTCTTCCATCACCTGGACCGGGGTCAAGCTCGTCACGGCCTTGCGCAAGGCCTCGAACCCGCCGTGTGCCAGGTAGACCTCGAGCTTGTCGATATCGGCGACGTCGCGGTGACGCAGCAGGATGTGCTCGCTCATGCGATTCGCCGCCCGGCAGCCAGGAGGGTGCGCCAATCGGGGCTCATGCCTTCGGCTCCTTGGAGGCGCGGCGCAACTCCTCGATCAGGTGCCCGGCCGAGTCCTCGCTCTGATTCTCGTGATAATGAATGCCCTGGGCATCCTGCACTTGCAGCACGGGCGCCTTATCGCAGCCGGCCAGGCACATCACCTCTTCCACCATGAACAGCCCGTCGGGGGTCACTTCGCCCAGGCGCACGCCGAGGTTGGCGCACAGCTTCTTGGTCAGCTCCTCGCCGCCGTGTAGCGCGCACGGAAGATCGGTGCACACCTGCAGGGTGTAGCGCCCGGCGGGTTGTGGGTGATAGAGTGTGTAAAAGCCGGCCACCGTGCCCACCTCGGTGGGCGAGGTGCCGCTCAGCTCGGCCACTTCTTCGAGCGCGGCGCGCGTGATGTAGCCGTACGCGCGCTGCGCCATGTGCAAGAGCGGCATCACCGCCGAGCGCTTGCGCTCAGCCGGGTATTTCTCGAGCAGGCTGCGGATCTCGTCCGCGTACTTGTCTGCCAGCATCCGTCTAAATCCTGTCTTCCGCTAGCGGTCCACGTCGCCCAGCACGATATCCAGGCTGCCGATAATGCCCACCAGATCCGCCACCAGGTGGCCCTTGGCCAGTATCGGCAGCGCCGAGATGTTCACAAAGGAAGGCGTGCGCCAGTAGACGCGCTGCGCCTTGGGCCCGCCGTTGCCCTCGAGGTAGACCCCCAGCTCGCCGCGCGGGCTCTCGACGGCCGAGTAGACCGCCCCGCGCGGGGCATCGAAGCCCTCGGTCCACAGCTTGAAGTGGTGGATGAGGGACTCCATGCTCTGGCCGAGTTCCGAACGCGGCGGCGGGACGAATTTTCGGTTGGCGGATTGCACCGGCCCGCGCGGCAGCCCACTGAGCGCCTGCTCGACGATGCGCAGGCTTTGCGGCATCTCCGCCATGCGCACGCGGTAGCGGTCGTACACGTCGCCCTTGCTGCCCAGCGGCACCTCGAAGTCGTATTGCTCGTAGCCCGAGTAAGGCATGGCCTTGCGCAGGTCGTAGTTCACGCCCGAGCCGCGCAACGCCCCGCCGGTCAGGCCAGCCTGAAGCGCGGCTTCGCCCGAGATCACGCCGATGCCCCGCGTCCGGTCGAGGAACAGCGGATTCTTCGTCAGCAGCCGCTCGTACTGCTGCAAGCGGTGGGGGAAGATCTTGATGAATTCGCGCACGGCCGGCTCGAACTCGGGGGGCACATCGCGCCACAACCCGCCGGGGCGGATGTAGGAGGTCATCATGCGCTGGCCCGAGACCATCTCGAGGATATCCAGGATGATCTCGCGTTCTCGGAAGCAGTACAGGAACACGGACATGGCTGCCAGATCGAGGGCGTGCGTGCCCAGCCACACCAGATGGGAGGAGATGCGCTGCAACTCGGCCAGAATGACGCGGATGGCCTGGGCCCGCGGCGGAACGTCCAACCCCACCAGCTTCTCCACCGCCAGCGCGTAGGCCAGGTTATTGCCCACGTTGTTCATGTAGTCGAGGCGGTCGGTCATCACCAGCGCCTTGATGTAGGTCTTGGATTCCATGTTCTTTTCGACGCCGGTATGCAGGAAGCCGATATCCGGAATGCAAGTGATGACGCGCTCGCCGTCGAGCTCGAGGATCAGGCGCAGCACGCCGTGCGTGGAAGGGTGCTGCGGCCCCATATTGAGGATGACCGTCTCGCCGCTGAGCGCGCGCTCCGAAACCAGATGGCGGTATTCGGCCAGACGCGGATCGTCGAAAAGCGCCGCCTCGGGCGTCATCTCGCTTTCGGTCACGGATGCTTCGGGCGGCATGCGGCGGCCGGAATCACTCTTTGGCATAGGGCTTCTTCCGGTCGATCTCATCGAAGTTGAAAGAGAATTGGACCTCTTCATAGCCCAACGGGTAATCCTTGCGCAGCGGGTGCCCTTGCCAATCGGCCGGCATGAGCAGCCGGCGCAAATCCGGGTGGCCCGTGAAGAGAATGCCGAACAAGTCAAAAACCTCGCGCTCGTGCCAGTTGGCGCTGGGGAAGACCTCCACCACACTCGCCACGCTCGGCGCGTCGCCCGCGAGGTGAAGGAGCAATCGCAGGCTCAGGCCTTTCTCGAGCGAGTGCAACAGGTAGACCACTGCGAAGCGCGGATCATCGGGCCAGTAATCAACCGCTGTCAGCCCGGCCAGGCGCGTGAACCTCAGCGCGGGCGCGTCGCGCAGTGCGCGGCAGGCCGCCACGATGTGTGCCGGGTCGATCTCCACCGTCGTCTCGCCGCGGAACTCGGTCACCGTGCGCAGGCCCTCGCCCAGCGCGGCGCGCAGCACGTTTAGCGCATCGTCCAATCCACTCATCGTCATACCTCGCCCGGCCCCGAGCACGCGTCACCGCTCCGCGGCACCCAGCATGGTCGCCGCCCGCCTTCGGCTCGGCACGCGCTACGCGTGCGCAGCGAGCTTCTCCTTTTCCACTTTGTGGTGGAGCGTGATGATCCCGTGAATGAGCGCCTCCGGGCGCGGCGGGCAGCCGGCCACGTACACATCCACCGGCACCACCTCATCCACGCCCTGCATGATGGCATAATTGTTGAAAACACCGCCGCAAGAGGCACAGTCGCCCATGGCAATCACCCACTTAGGGTCCGGCATCTGGTCATACAGGCTGCGCAGCACCGGCGCCATCTTATTGCTGACGCGCCCGGCGACAATCATCAGGTCCGACTGGCGCGGGCTGGCGCGCATTA
>CAYGXJ010000014.1:0-5315 GCA_964353865.1 uncultured Anaerolineales bacterium
CAACGCATTGCTGCACACCCCACCGATTGACCTGACAACGGCCCTGCGCCCGCAGCTCACCTTCAATCTGCGCTACGACCTCAAAACAGGCGCCGACGGCCTGCGTCTGCTGGCCTCGCCGGACCGCGGGCAGACCTGGCACCTGCTCCTGCCGCAAGAGGGTTATCCCTCGCCCTACGTCACCGCCCTTTATGCCGAAGGCTATGGCGATGCGCGGGGATATTCCGGCGCCTCCGCTGGCTGGACGGCTCAGGTCTTCGACCTCAGTGATTATTCCGGGAAGACCGTCCTCCTGGCCTGGCAATTCGCCTCGGGCGAGGCGGGCGGCGGCGAGGGTGCCTTCATCGACGACATCCAAGTCCTGGCCAACTGCTCGGCCTGGGTGACGCCGACCGCGCCACCCACCCCCACGGCCAGCTCGACCCCGACCTCCACTGCGACCGCGACCGCGACCCCGACTGCGACGGCAACGCCGACGGGCACACCCACACCCACCGCGACGCCGGTGCCCTTCGGGTTCACCCAACCCGCGGCCTCGGTGCACAGCTTCTACTACGGCCTGGGTTGCAGCGCGGGCGCGGATGAGGTTACGCTCACCATCGGCGTCACCCAGCGCACCCAGGTCAAACAAGTGGCGGTCTTCATTCGGCTGTACGAACCTGGAAGCGGAGTCAAGACCTCGTGGAACTCCGGCTATCTCATGGAAGCGCGCGACGACGGCACCTTCCGCCGCCGCCTGCGCTGGCAGGATGTGCCCGGCCACACCTACTTTGAAACGGCTCTGCTGCAGTACCAGTTTGTGGCGGTGGAGCCCGGCGGGGGAATCCTCGCCCGCAGTGAGGTCTTCGGGGACATCGTTCTCAGCGCCTGCCCCTGACGGTCGAACTCACTTCCACAATCGGCGTGGGTGGAATGGCCCGCCCATACCTCCCATCATCCCATGGTGGTTGCGGAAACCGCGCCGCTCACCGCCGCGTTCGGACCCGCCGACGCTCACCAGGAGCGGGAGGCACAAAGACAAGACGCGCGAGGAGCTCACACTCCTCGCGCGTCGATGTAGAAACAGACGCGAGTCAGACAGCCTCGGCCACCCGCGCGACGGTCTCCAGCGCGGCCAGGTGTGGCAGGGCAGCCTCTGCCGCCTCTTGCCCGAGGGCAATGATCTCCGCGGCACGCGTGAAGCTCGAGAACACACCCATGTCGTGGGTGAGCCGAGGATGCACAAGCACATCCGGCGTCGCCGCTTGTAGCTTGGTGGTGAGCCGCGCGGCGCACATGATCCCCAGCGCCTCCCAGGCGGTCTCAAGAAAGCTGGGCATAGTGGTGCTGCCGCTGTCCGGGGCCTCGCTCGGGTCATCGGGTTGAGGGGTCACATTGACCGCCATCACGAAGTCCGCTCCCATGGCCCGCGCCGAGTCCACGGGCATGTTGTCGAGCAGCCCTCCGTCGACCAGCAGCCTGCCGTTCCATCGCACTGGCGGCAGCACGCCCGGGAAGGCGCTGGTGGCCAGAGCCGCATCCAGTACCGAACCTTCGCGCAGTGCCACCTCCTCCCCCGTGTGCAGGTCCACGGCCTCCAGCGTCAGCGGAATGCGCAGATCGGCAAAGGTGAGGTCTGGCGGCAGGTAACGCGCGAAGAATGCTCGCACCTTATGGCCCGCCAGCAAGCCGCGATTGGGCGGCCGGACGTCGATCAGTCCGATCAGGCGGCGCAGGCTCGCCATGTGCAGCGCGAGAGCCTCCAGTTCGCCGGCGGTCATGCCTGCGGCAAAGCACGCAGCAAGAATGCCTCCCATGCTGGCGCCGCTCAGGCAATCGATGCGAATGCCGCGGCGTTCGATGACTTTAAGCACGCCGATGTGCGCCAGGCCGCGCGCTCCGCCGCCGCTGAGAGTCAATCCGACAACCGGGCGATGAGTCCATTCCATTGTCGCTTCTCCGCTGTCGCCGTTTTCGATCGCCTTCTGTCATGAGTATGCAGCGTGAGCTCGCCCCCGGCATCCATCGGATTCTGGGTTTCGCCTCCTTTTCAGATGGGCCTGGCTCAGACAATCCGTACACCATCTGCAGCAGAGGCACTCCCACAAACGATGTAGCCCCGCACGGATGCCGGCGGGCACGCAGGCGCGTCAGCCCCGTCTTTTGCTCACTCGGCCCTGGCCAATCCAAGCGACGGGGCAGCGTGCTCCTCCCGCGGGCACCCGGCCCTCTTGCTGGGCCGAACCTCCCCAATCTGGACGAACCCGCCCGCAGCGGACCGAGGCACACTATCCGCAACCCCAAGAGGCCGGAGGGCCAGCCAATGTCACTGCAACTCATCCGCACGCTGATTGCAGGCGCTCTGTTCGTGCACGGGGTCGGTCACACGCTTGGTGTCTGGACGCCCACCCGGTCGTGGGCGCTCGGCCGCTTCTTGGGGGAACCCACATTGCGCATTGTCAGCAGCGTTTTCTGGGTGGTCTCCGCGATCGGCTGTGTGGCCGCCTGTCTGGCTTTCCTTGGCATGGTTATTCCTCACAAGGGGTGGCGCAGCCTGGCGCTCATGACGGCCGTCATCTTCATGGTGGGTCTGATCCCGTTCATCGGCAACTGGCCGGCCTTCAACACCGTCGGCGCGGTCGGCATGAACGTGGGCGTCCTGGTGGCATTGTCGCGGGTCAAGTGGCCGTCCGAGACGTTGATCGGCCGCTGAGTATTCGTGGAGGCCCGCCTGCCGTCGGTGCCCTACCCGGCAGCGCTATCCTCCTCCGAACGTGCTCGCAGTCAATGCGCTTAAGCCTTTCCACGGCCCGCCCTCGACGCACCGGGGCGGGCTATGCTATTCTTCAGCAAGTGCCTGCCACGGCAGGCGCGCGCAAGAATCAACCGAGGCTCGAATCTTCGCGATGCGCAAACCCTCTCGCTGGCTCGTTTGGCTGCTCATCCTGGGCGTGGTGTGGGCACACCTCGGCCTCGGGTTTTCGCTCCTCTCCGATCGGACACCCAGGAATCTGACCCTGGCCATTTCGATCGAGGCCAGCGGGGCCTACACGCTGTTGCTCTACTTCACCCGCCGGATCTGGGTCCCTTGGCTCGCGCGCCGGCCGATGGCGGGCGCAATTGCGCTCGGCATCTTCAATGCCGCAGTTGTGGAAGCCTTGTTCCTCGCCGTGCAGACGGCCCTCGGCGCCGAGGGCGTGGCCGCCCACCCGAATCTCTTCGTGGATTGGCTGATGACGATGCCATGGTACATCGGGATGGTGTGGATCTTCGTGCGGGTCCAGCGGGTTGAGCAGTACGCTGCGGCCGCCGTCTTGTTGTGGGGCGCGGTCTACGAAAGCGGCGCCGACGGAACGGTGGGCGGCATCATCGTGCCGGCGCTGATGGGCTCGCCGGTCAATCTGATCGAGCACAACCTCTTTCTGTTCGGGCTGGCGTTCTGGCAATTCATCCTCGTCTACAGCTCGCTCGTTCTGCCTCCCGCATGGGTGCTCGCAGGCTCCGAAGTCGGCCCGGCTGAGCGCCCGCCGGCGAGGTTCCTGCCGGGTCTCAAGCCGCTGCTATGGTTGTTGCCCTTCACCGTCTATCTTCTGGTCGTCCTCTTGGTGATGGCTGTCATCGCCAACCGGTAGAAGAACCCATGCGCGTCAGGCGACTCCTCACACTCCGCACGCTTGTCACCGCGCTTGCCGTCTGGCTTGGCCTTTCCACCACCGCCGTTCTCGTCGTTGTCCTGATTGGCGGCGGTCCGAACACGCGAGCGGTCATTCTGATGGGCGCGGGCTTGATCCTCGTGTGGGTGGCCTTGGGTGGCACGCTGATGCACCTGGCTCGGGACCGCGTGCGCGCATTCATCATGCGTCTGCCGTGGGATTGGCGCGTCAGCTTCGTACTCATGGCCACGCTCTTGGCCCTCCTTGAAGAGGTTGTGACCACGGGCATGACCAACCTGGCACCGTTGTTCGGGGTACCGATCGGTGCAGCATACATCACGGCCTCGGCCAACTACCTGGACGTGGTGTGTCTCCACAGTGTGGTCGTTTTCGTGCCCATGTTCGCCGCCTGGGCGGTCATCCTGCGGCGTTTGACCTTCAGTCCGGCCGCAGTTTTCTTGCTCTTTGGCCTCACTGGGACGCTGGCCGAGGCGAGCTTTGGCGGGGTGCAGGCCTTTGCCCAAATTGCCATGTGGGTCTTCGTCTACGGGCTGATGGTGTATCTTCCCGCCTATTGCCTGCCGGCGGAGCGCGGCGCTCGGCCGCCGCGATGGTGGTACTACCCGCTGGCGGTGGTGCTGCCGTTTGTGTTTGCGATCCCTGTGGCCGGGGTGGTCGGCGTGCTGCATCCGGTCGCCATCCACTTCCCGCCCATCGCGCCGGGCTCGTAAGGCGCCCGCCGACCCCAGCCCCTCCCCTCCGCGCCTACGCGCGGCTCGTCGCGTGCCACCTGACCCCTCCATTATCATTGGGTGTCGCAAGGGGATATGGGATTCGCGACAAATTCAAGACCGAGAGGGCGCCTAGCTAAGAGCTACCAGCATTCCCAAATGCTGTGAATGATGCGCGTCATGAACCTACCTGGTCATAGGGAGTTCTGCGGGGTGTTGGGCTAAGAATGGATGTTGGGCGGGAATATCCCGCCCAACATCTCAGTAGGATCAGCTGGCGTGCGTGAATTCCCGCGCGCTTACTTGACCTTCTCTAGCGGGATACCCAGCGCCGCAGCAACCCCTTTCCCATAAGCGGGATCGGCCTTCAGGCAGTTCCCGATGTGGCGGATCTTGATGAATTCGGGCGCATCGCCCATGGCCCGGGCGGTGTTCTCGAACAGCGCCTGCTGTTGGGCCTTGCTCATCAGGTGGAAGAGCTTGCCCGGCTGTGTGTAGTAGTCAGAGTCGTCCTCGCGGAAATTCCAGTTGTCCGCCGCGCCCGACAGGTCCAGCGGGGGGTCGCTGTATTCGGGCTGTTCCTGCCACTCGCCAAAGCTGTTTGGTTCATAGCCGATCGTGGCCCCCTGATTGCCGTCCACGCGCATCAGGCCGTCGCGATGGGATGGATGCGCAGGCGCGTTCTTTGGGCTGTTGACCGGGATCTGGTGGTGGTTGACGCCCAGGCGATAGCGTTGCGCATCGCCGTAGGAGAACAGGCGACCCTGCAGCATCTTGTCCGGCGAGAAGCTGATGCCAGGCACCACGGCGGCCGGGTTGAAGGCTGCCTGTTCCACGTCATGGAAGTAATTCTCCGGGTTGCGGTTCAGCTCGAGCACACCCACCTCGATCAAGGGGAAGTCCTTTTGTGACCAGACCTTGGTCAGGTCGAAGGGATTGTAGGGCAATTTCC
>CAYGXJ010000015.1:0-7475 GCA_964353865.1 uncultured Anaerolineales bacterium
CCTGGCTGGCCTACGACCTTCTGCTCACGCGGAGGCATACGCAACTGGCGATCTGGGCCGCGCGGAATCTCACACCCACCCCACCTGTGTGGGATGTGGCCCTCTCCGCCGGCCTTTTGGGAGCTATGGCCGTCGTGGTCATCGCGCGGCGCGCGATGCGCCGTGGCCCGGCTGAGACCGCGAACCTGGACTCGCGATCCTTCTTCGTCGTGTGGGCGATTTCGAACGCGCTGCTACTGTATGCACCGCTTGCATTACAGCGCCGGCTGATGATGGGCTGGTTCTTCCCGCTGGCGGGTCTGGCCGTTCCACTGCTCGCCAAATGGATATGGCGGGCTCGCAAACCCTGGACGCGGATTGCGGCCAGCTTCGCCCTGCTCGTCCCGAGCAACGTGCTGCTTCTCGCCGCGCTGGCCGGCGGCATCCTGCGCCGCGAGCCGGCGCTATTCCTCACCCAGGATGAGGCTGCGGCCCTGGCCTATTTGGCCGCGGCCTCCCCCGCATCCCCTGTCGTTCTGGCGTCCCCGGGATTCGGTACGTTCATCCCCGGCTTCAGCGGGGCGCGTGTCATCTATGGCCATCCCATGGAAACGCCCGGCGCACTCGAAGCCGAACGCGCGGTTGTCGAGTTCTACACGGCTGAAGATGCCGGGGCCCAAGAGGAATTCCTTCGGCGTTACGCGGTGGACTATGTCGTCTTCGGCCCCCGCGAGCGGGCTCTGGGCGGCGCGCTTCACCTCTCGCTGGCCCCGGCGTTTCAAGCCGGCGAAATGACTGTGTTCTCGACGGCAGGCATGCCATGAGGCCACTCACGCGCTGGTTGCCTGCCGTCTTGGCCATTGCGCCGCTGGCCTGGCTTCTGCCTCTTGCGCTCCATCTCACAGGCGTTCCTTTCCAGCCGGGCAGCCAGTACACCGATCTCGCTGTGACCCACTGGCCCAATGCGCTGCTCATCAATCACGCGCTGCGTGATTGGCACCAGATCCCTTTGTGGAACCCATACATTCTCGCCGGAACGCCGTTTGCCGCCAACCCATTGAGCGGGTTGTGGTATCCGCCTCTGTGGTTGGCAGCTTTCTTCCCCGGGCCGTTGACCTTCAACCTGCTGCTGATCCTGCATGGCGCCTGGGCCGGCTTTGGCGCGTATCGATTGGCGCGAGAGGAGGGGCTCAGCTTTCCTGCGGCGCTCGCGGCCGGCTTGGTCTTCGGTGGCATGCCTAAGTTGGTGGCCCATGTGGCGGCGGGTCACGTCTCGCTGGTCATGGCCGTCGCGTGGACGGGTTGGCTGCTCGTGTTCGCGGGCCGCGCGGCAGCCAGCCGCCGCGCGTGCGACGCGGCCGCTGCCGGGCTCATCCTGGCAACCATCATTCTCGCCGACCCGCGCTGGACACTGCCGGCCGCGGCATTGGGCGTGGCCTATGGTTTGTGGCGCGGCGGTCGAGCCCTCGTGACCAAACGTGGTATTGGCATCGCCGCGATGGGCGCGCTCTTCGCGCTGGGCCTCAGCGCGGCGCTCACCGTGCCGCTGGTCGAGTTCGTCCGTCTCTCCTCGCGCGGCTCACTCCTGGCCGAGGAGTCACTTGCCCTCTCATTTCCGCCGCGCTACCTGCTCGGGTTGATCATTCCCCAGCCTGGAATCTCAGCCGAGTTCACCGTCTACTTCGGCTTGGCGGCGCTGGCACTGGCGGTGGCTGGCCTGGCTGTCCGGCGCGGCCGGGTGTTTTGGGCATGCGCGTTCATCGCCTCCGTGCTGATGGCGCTGGGGAGCTCGACGCCCCTCTATCCTTTCATTGTCCGCGTGATCCCCGGCCTCAACCTGCTGCGGGTTCCTTCGCGCTTCATGCTCGTTGCCGGGTTTGCCATGGCGATGCTCGCGGCGCGCGGCATCCAGGCGCTCAGCAGCGAATGGTCCGCGCGAATTGTCAAGTCGATGCGATTGGTGGCGGTTTCACTTCTGGCGGCGGGGGCAGTCATCCTCGTGGCGCAATCCACCCTGCACCTTCCGGGGCTCCTTGTGCGCGCCGGAGTGATGCTGACCCTGGTCGGGGCGGTCATCGGCCTGCGCAGCATTCCCGGGCTCAGGCGGGCGTGGCCCACGGCCGCGGTGCTTGTGCTGGTGGCGTTCGACCTGGCGTTGTATGATGCTACGCTGCTCGAGGTGCGGCCCGCGGCAAGGGTCGCCGAGCGCGGCGAGGCAGCCGCAGCCGAGTTGGCGCGCGATGCAAGTCTCTTCCGCGTGTATTCTCCCTCCTACAGCCTGCCGCAGCCGGCAGCGACGCTGCACCGAATTCAACTTGCTGACGGCGTCGATCCGCTGCAGCTTGAATCCACAGTTGCGCGCGTGCTGGCCGCCGCCGGAATCCCGGATCAAGGCTACAGCGTGACGCTGCCTCCGTTTTCGGGAGGTGACCCCGCCCACGACAACGCCGGGGCACTCCCTTCGCCGTCGTTGCTCGGGCAAATGAATGTGGCATACGTCCTGTCGGAGTTCCCCATTGCGGTGGATGGGCTGCGCGCCGTCGGGCGTCCGGACCAGTCGTATCTGTACATCAATGAACAGGGGCTGCCCCGCGTGTGGGTGGCCGGCTCGGTCGATCGCTGGGAGAACCCCCTTGAAAACCGCCAGGCTCAGGTGTTGCGCTACACGGCCAACATCATCCAGATCCGCGCGGAGGGGCCGGGGCTGCTGGTCATGAGTGAGGCGGCCTACCCGGGCTGGTGGGTGAAGGTGGATGACCGTGAGGCAACGCTGCTCACCGCCGACGGTTGGATGCGCGCTGTCAACCTTGGGCCCGGCATGCATACGGTCCGCCTGACGTTCGCTCCCCTCAGTGTCTTTGTAGGTCTCGGCATCACACTTGTCAGCCTCCTCGCGTATGTGGGAGTGCGACGATGGGCCGCGTGACACGCTCCGAATGGCGCTGGGTGGCCGTGTTCACGGCGCTCGTCCTGGCCTTGAGCCTGCTGCCCTACGTTCTTGCGTACTCCGCCCAGGGCGGCGCGTGGCGCTTTAGCGGCTTCCTGCTGGCCGTTGAAGACGGCAACTCGTACATCGCCAAGATGCGCCTGGGCAGCGACGGCGCGTGGTTCTACCGCCTGGCCTATACGACCGAACCGCAGTCCGGCGCACTGGTGTATCTTCCCTACCTTGTTTTGGGCAAGTTGGCCGCGCGCCCTGCGTTGCACGAGCAGCTTATCGCGCTCTATCACCTGGCCAGGCTGGCCGCCTCCATCGCGCTGATCGCGGCCACCTATCTCTTTCTGGCGCGGTTCATCACCTCCATCCGTCTGCGCCGTTGGGGATTGGTGTTGGCGGTGCTTGGCGGCGGGTTGGGCTGGCTGGCTCTCACCATTGGCGGCGGCAACGGCCCGATGCCGCTGGAGTACTACTCGCCGGAGAGTTTCGGGTTTCTGGCGCTTTTCGCGCTGCCGCACCTTGCCGCGGCGCGCGCGTTGTTGCTCTTGGCGCTGCTCGCGTATCTCAACGGGGCCAGCGGCGCCGACGCACGCGGGGGATGGAAGGCCGGGCTAGCTCTGGCGGCACTGTGGTTCTTCCAACCGCTCAACGTGCCCCTGGCATGGGGCCTCATGGGACTAGCCTGGGGACTCACAACCGCCCGCAATCTTGCCTCGCGGCGGAGGCCCGCGCCGAGCCAGGGGGCGACTGCGATTACTGCGCGCGATGCATCAAGACGCGCGCTGCGGAGTCTCATGCCAGCGATCCTCGTCCCCGCACCATTCGTTGTGTATTCGCTGATCGCCTTTTCCACCAACCCGGCACTGCGCCAGTGGACGGCGCAGAACATCATCACTTCACCCACCGCGGTCGAGTACCTGCTCGGCTACGGCTTGCTGGCACCGTTTGCGCTGATCGGCCTGGTGCGGGCCGCGCGCTCGAACGAGATTGGGGCCAACCTGCTCGTGGCGTGGGTGATCGCCATGCCTGTGCTCGTCTCGCTGCCGGTCAACCTTCAGCGCCGCCTAGCCGAGGGTGTGTGGGTGGCTCTTATTGCGCTCGCCATGAGCGCATTCGCGTCCTGGGACAAGGGGCGCGGCCTGCGCAAAGCCAACCTTGGATCGGCACTGCTGACCGCCCTCGCCTTGCCTTCAACCGTTCTGCTCTACGGCAGTGCGCTGCGGGCAGCGCTTCGTCCTGCCGATCCTGTTTTTATCCCGGCCGCCGAAGCTCGGGCCTTCGAATGGCTTGACACTCATGCGGCGCCCGGCTCTATCGTGCTCGCTGACTTTCCCACCGGCAATGCCCTGCCGGCCTATGCCCAGGTTGTTCCATATATCGGCCACGGTCCCGAAACACTTTACCTGGTCGCCAAGCGCCCCCCGGTCGAGCAGTTCTTTTCGGCCAACGCCTCACGCAGCGCGCGAATCGCCTTGCTCGCCACGAGCGGCGCCGATTACGTTATCCTTGGCCCCGCCGATGCGCTGGCCGCGGCGCCCGGCGATTTGCTCACTTTGCCGGGTGTCGAATCTCGCTTTACCGACGATGGCTGGCACGTTTTCGAGGTCCTGCCCGTTCTCCCGCCGTGATGCGAATAGGGCGAGCCGCGTGACGGCTCTCACTCTCAGACGGCCATATCCCGATTCGCTCTCGCGCGAACGATAGAGAAGGTGAGGTTGGCGCTCGAAAGATGACCCTCTCCCGCGTGCGAACCTGGTTCTCTCCAGCCTGGTGGCCGACGCTGATCGTGCTAGCGGCCTCCTTGGTCATCCTGTGGCCGGCTATCGGCGGCGGCCAGGCTATCTTCTGGGGAGTGCCCTTGCTCCAATTCCAGCCGTGGCATCAGTTCGCCAAGACAACAGTCCTGGCCGGACACCTTCCGCTTTGGAATCCACTGGTCGGCATGGGCGCACCGCTCTTGGCCAACGCGCAATCCGCGCTCCTTTATCCGCCGAATTGGCTGCTGCTGGCCGTGCCGGTCGAGGTGGGCCACGTCTGGTTGATCATCTCCCATTGGGTGTTGGCAGGCGCCGGGATGAGCCGCCTCGCGCGGCGCCTCGGGCTCGGGTTGTTGGCCCAGTGCGTTGCCGCGCTCGCCTTCTCACTGTCCGGGTACGCCGTAGCACGCGGCGGTTTCCTCAGCTTGAACGCGGCGCTGGGCTGGGTCCCCTGGGTTATTTTGGCCGGCGATCGGCTGAGTGAGCCCCACGCGCGCCTGCGGCGCACGCTCTTGGCATTGGCTCTGGGGATGCAAATCCTGGCCGGCCATTGGCAGACGTGGTGGTACACGTGGCTGCTGCTCGCGGCGTGGGTCGCTGCACGTCACTTCCGCGACAACCGCCCCGTGCTCGCCGTGCTGCGCGGATGGTTTGATGTGGCGATTTCAACCGTGCTGGCGCTTGCGCTTGCCGCCGCCCAGGTTCTGCCCACCCTGGAGTACTTGCGCGCTTCACCGCGCGCTTCCGGCATTGACATCCAGACGGCGCTCACCTACTCGTTCTGGCCCTGGCGTCTGGCAGGTCTTATCGCGCCTGATCTCTTCGGCAACCCAGCGCGCGGTCTCTTCTGGGGCTATGCCAACTATTGGGAAGATGCAATCTACATTGGCCTGCTTCCCCTCGTGCTGAGCCTGGTTGCGCTCATCGCATGGCTTCGGCGTCGGCGCGAGGTGCAGGCCTCCTTGCCGCGCGTCCCATTCGGCCTGCTCGCCATCTGCATTCCCCTGGCACTGCTTCTCGCGCTGGGGGGCAACACGCCCGTCTTCCCCTGGCTCTACCGTTGGGTGCCGACGTTCGACTTGTTCCAGGCGCCGACGCGCATCATGCTGATCTTCGTATTTGCCCTGGCGCTGCTCGCAGGCGCCGGCGCCGAGCGCTGGGGTACGCCTAGCCCGAGCGTCAAGCGCTGGGCCTCGCGTGCTATCGCGGCCACGCTGGCCATCCTCTTGGCCGCGGGCATCGCGGCCCTCGCGCTCGATACGCAATCATCCTTCATTGCCTCGACGGTGCGCGCCGGGATCACCGCCCTGGCCTGCACGATTGTGTGGCGATTCGCGCGCATGCGGGCGGAACCTGCCGGGAGTGAGGCACAGGTTGCGAATCGGCCGGCACCCCTTGGCAGCCTGGCGCCAGCCGCAGCGGTCTTGCTCATTGCGGTGGACCTGGCGTATGCCGGCTACGGCCTTAACCCGACCACCGGCCGTGAGCTGTATCAGGTCCCCAATCCTTCCTCGGCCAAACTCGCGGCCGCCACCGGCGCGCACCGCTATTACATTCCGACCCAGGATGAGTACGCCGTGAAGTTCCAGCGCTTCTTCCGATTCGACACCTTCAACGCGGCCCAGGATTGGACGGAGGTGCGCGCTCTGGGCCTGCCAAACACCGGCATGCTGGATGGCCTGGCCACGGCCGGCAATTTCGACCCGCTTCTCCCGGCGCGTTCCGTGGCGCTGTTGCAGGCGGTCGAAGCGCTACCAGCAGACCAACAGCTCAGGTTGTGGCGGGCGATGGATATCGGTGCGGCGGTTCGCGCCGGCCCGCAGACGGCGCGCGTAGAAGCACTGCTCAACGAGCCGCACCGCGCCTGGGGGGTTTGCCAAGCAACCTGGGCTCGTGGCGGCGAGGAGAGCCTGGCCTTGGTGCTCGACCCGGGATTCGACCCGGCCGAGCAGGTGATCCTGGAAGTGGGGGCTGGCGAGGAGGGCGCACCCTGCTCGCTGCCACCCACGGTCACTATTCTCCCCGGGAGTGACTCCACTATCGTCGCGCTCGAGGCGAGTTTCCCGCAACCGGGATTCCTGGTGCTCGCCGATACCACCTACCCCGGCTGGGAGGCACATGTCGATGGCGAAGTGGTACCGCTGCTGCAGGCCAACTTCTCATTCCGCGCGGTGCGCCTCGACCGCGGGGAGCACCACGTCGAATTCGTCTACCGGCCGATTTCGTTCGCAGCCGGCATGGCATTCTCTCTCCTGGCCTGGGCGGGTCTTGGGATCATCGCCGCCATCAAGATGCTCTCGCGGAGTAACACTCAAACATCATGAGGCCCACTCGATTTGCGCGCACCTCCATCGCATCCGCCTCCCCATGGTTACCGGCGGTTCTGCTGCTCGCGTTGATGCTGCTCTTCCTTGGGCAGGTCCTCGTTCGCGGCGGGGGCGACCCGCTCCTCTTCGCGCGTCTGGGGACAAAATACACTCACGGGGATGTCCGCGGCAGCGAAGGTTACGACGGGCAATTCAATTACTTCATTGCGGTCGACCCCGCACCACAATCCGCAGCGCTGCACCTCGACCGGCCGGCTTATCGCTATCAACGCATTCTCACACCGCTGCTTGCACGTGCCGCCGCTCTCGGCAATCCGGCAGCCATTCCGTGGACTCTGGTGGGGCTCAATCTGGCCTACCAGATCGCAGCCGTTATCGTGCTGGCCGAGAGGCTGCGTCGTCGCGGCCTATCGCCATGGGTGGCGCTTCTGTTCGGGCTGTGGGTCGGGGTGGTCGCCGGCGTGCGCCTCGACC
>CAYGXJ010000016.1:0-13627 GCA_964353865.1 uncultured Anaerolineales bacterium
CTAGACCTCAATTGGGATTTCCGCCTCGGCCGTCTCGCCCGAGGCACACACTGCGCGCACCTTGGCGCGATGCGTGCCTCGTTGTGGGTAGCGGTGGCTGAGGCTGAGAGGGGCCGAGCCGCGGCGCCACGGGCGTGCGGCCTGGGACGTGCTGCGGAAGACAGGGGGCTGGTAGTCGAAGTCGACTTCCCAGTAGTCGAGCGAAATGGGGAACCCTTGCGGCTCACAGGGGGTCATGGCTTCGAGTTGCAGTCGAACCTCCGCCCCGTCCACCTCGCTGCGCACATGCAGGGAGCCAACGGACAGCCGAGGAGCGGTGTCGGCCGAGGCGCCCGCCTCTGGGCTGAGCGCCTCTTCGACTGCGAATCCTTGGCTCTGGGCCAGGGTCATGCGCCGCTGGCACACCTGGGCTGCTTGAGGAGAGAGGTCGGCCCCGATCCAGCGGCGGCCTAGGCACTCAGCGACGCGCAATGTTGTTCCAGACCCGCAGTAGAAATCCCCCACCCAGTCGCCGGGCGCGCTCGAGGCCCGCAGGACGCGCTCGAGCAGCGCTTCCGGCTTCTGCGTCGGGTACCCCGTGCGCTCGGTGTGCAACCGCGCCACGACGGGGAAGTACCACCAGTCCTCCGGCACTTTGCCGCGGTCAAGATCCGGCGTCCGCCCGAACCCGGCTTTGGCCGAGGAGGCGAAGGTGCGCCGGGTGGATTCATCGTATGGGATGCGCACCTCGTCCGCGTTGAACACGTGGTGGCGCCCTTTGCGGTAGGCCAGCAGCGTATCGTGCTTGCGGTTGAAGTAGGTCCGCCCCGGCGATGGGCCGTGATAGACCCAGATGATCTCGTTGAGGATCTGCTGCGGACCGAAGATTTCGTCGAGCAGCAGACGCGCGTGGTGCACGGCGCGCCAATCGAGATGCAGATACAGGCTGCCGTCTTCGGCGAGCAGGCGGTGCATCAGCACCAGGCGCGGATAGAGGTGTTCCAGGTACGCGTCCGGCCCTTCCCACGCGTCGGAGTAGCCCTCGGCCAGCAGCCACTGCTCCGGACGGCGTGAATCTTCGCCGCTTCCGACGCGGCGCGAGAACCCCTTGCCGGTGCCGAACGGCGGATCGGCATAGACTAAACGCAGCCGCCCTTCCCACTGTGGAAGAAGGGCGGCCATGGCGAGCAGGTTGTCGCCGAGGATCAGCCGGTTGGGCTCAGGCGCGAGCCCCTCGTCCGCTGTGCGGCGCACTTCCGCCGTTCGCACGAGGCGGGCGGCCGGAGGCACGGCCGCGCCTTTGCCATCCCATTCGAGTCGCACCGAAGATCCATTCTGCGTCACGCCGGACAGATATCCCTTCGAGGCGGGTCATTTCGTCTTTTTTGCCGCGCCGCCCTTGGGTCCGAACTTTTCGGTCAGGATCTCCCGGAGCGTGGGCTGCCCACTCTCCTGCAGTTCATAGCGCACGCGCTGGGCGGGTTTGTTGATCTTGATCAGCCGTCCCAGGTCGATGGGGGTGCCGATGAGGACCAGGTCGGCCGGCGCGTTGTTGATGGTCTGCGCCAGTTCGCGGATCTGCTCGGCCGAGTAGCCCATGGCCGGCAGCACGGCGCCGGTGGTGGGGTACTTCTCGTAAGTTCGGGCAATCGAGCCAACCGCATACGGGCGCGGATCGATGATCTCGGCGGCGCCAAACCGTCGGGCGGCCATCCAGCCCGCGCCATAGGCCATCTCGCCGTGGGTCAGGGTAGGGCCATCCTCGATGACCAGCACCTTGGCGCCGCGGATCGCAGCCGGGTCGTCGACGAACAGCGGCGAGGCGGCCTCCACCAGCGTGGCGCGCGGGTTGAGGCGGCGCAGATTCTCGCGGACGGTCTGCGTGCCTTCTGCCTTGGCCGTATCCACCTTGTTGATGAGCAAGACGTCGGCGGCGCGCACGTTGGCCTCACCGGGATGGTAGCGGGATTCGTGGCCCGGGCGGTGCGGGTCGGCCACCACAATCTGCAGGTCGCTGACCAAGAAGGGCAGGTCGTTGTTGCCACCGTCCCACAGGATGATGTCCACTTCCTGCTCCGCCTGACGCAGAATCTTCTCGTAATCCACGCCGGCAAAGACGATCACGCCCTGCATCAGGTGCGGTTCGTATTCCTCGCGTTCCTCGATGGTGCAGTTGTATTCATCCAAGTCGTCCATGTCTGCGAAGCGCTGCACGGCCTGCGCCACGAGATTCCCGTAAGGCATCGGATGGCGGATGGCGGCCACTTTGTATCCCAAATCGCGCAGCACGCCGGACACGGCGCGCGTGGTCTGGCTCTTGCCGGCGCCGGTGCGCACGGCGCAGATCGAGACCACCGGGCGGGCGGATTTGAGCTGTGTGGCCCGCGTGCCCAGCAACCGGAAATCGGCGCCCGCCGCGATGACAGTCGAGGCGTGATGCATCACCGTCTCATGAGAGACGTCGCTGTATGCGAAGACGACTTCATCAACCGTGAGAGACCCAATGAGCGAGAGCAGTTCACTCTCGGGGTAGATGGGGATGCCCTTCGGGTACAACTTGCCGGCCAGTTCCATCGGATATGCGCGACCTTCGATGTTGGGGATCTGGGTGGCGGTAAAGGCCACCACTTCGAAATCCGGATTGTTGCGGTAGACCAGGTTGAAGTTGTGGAAGTCGCGGCCGGCCGCGCCCATGATGAGAACACGCTTCTTGGTCATCGCTCTCCTTCGTGCTACCAAGTGATCATCGGGCTGCCGCGCCCCCCACGCATCGTGCGAGGGCCCGGCGCTTACATGTTATCGGGCGCCTGCAATCCGAGCAAGCCCAGACTGGTGTGGAGCACCTGCTTGGCCGCCCTGACCAACGCCAGGCGGGCGGCTTGGGTTACCGGTTCGGCCTGCAACACCGGGCACTGCTGATAGAAATCGGTGAAGGCCTTGGCCAAAGCGTAGGCGTAGTTGGCCATATGCAGGGGCTTGTAGTCTTGCGCCGAGCGCTGAACCTCGCCCGGGAAGCGGGCCACCGCCTCGATCAGGTTCACTTCCGCCGGGTGCAAGTCGTGTTCCGCCCAGGCCGCGGCCGGAGCGCCGGCGGCGCGCGCCAGGATGCTGGCCGCGCGCACGTGTGCATATTGAATATAGGGTGCCGCCTGGCCGTCGAAGCTCAGTGCGCTTTCCCAGTCGAAAGTGATCTGCTTGACGTTGTCGATGCTCAGCATGGCGTAGCGCAAAGCGCCCAGACCCACCGCCCGCGCTACCGCCCGGCGCTGCGGCCCGGCCAGATCCGGATTCTTCACAGCAATGATCGCCTCGACCCGGCGCACCGCTTCGTCGGCGACATCCTGAAAGTAGACGACGCGACCCTTGCGCGCCGACATCGTCCCTTCGGGTAGGGTGACGATCTCGTAGGCCAGGTGGTAGCACATGGCGGCCTGCGGGAAGCCCCACAGCTCGAGGATCTTGAAAGCTTGCTGGAAGTGCAGGCTCTGACGGACGTCCACAACGTAGATCGAGCGATCGACGGCGTATTGCTCGAATTTGGTTTTGGCCAGCGCCAGGTCCTTGGTCAGGTAGAGGCTGGTGCCGTCACTGCGCAAGATGACCGCCGTGCGGTAGGTGTCGTTCTTCAGTCCGAGTTTTTCATCCACGCGGACGATCACCGGTCCGCCGATGGGCCTTTCGTCGTCGGCGATGCCGCGCGCGATGAGCTCGTCGACGATGACCTTGCTCGGCTCGTCCACCTCGCTCTCGTAGAAGAAGACTTCGATGTGAATGTCGAGCAGCTCGAGGATGGCGGCCAGCTCGTCGAGGCTCCACTGGCGTGTGCGCCGCCACAGCTCGCGCACCTGGGGATCGCCCGCATCCCACAGACGATACATCTCCTTGACCTCGGCCTCGTAGCGCAGCCGTTGCTCGCGCTCGGCGGCGGTCTCGCCCGGCTTCTCTTCCAGAAGGGCTGTGGCTTCGGTGTAGATCTGCGCCAGCCATCGCCCGCGCTCCATCACCCCTGCGGGTTCCTGACCGGGGTGCAGCTTCTGGTAGCCCCACACGCAGCGAATGACACCCAGCCCGATGTCGCCGGGGTAGCTGGCGCGAATGGTCTCGAACCCGGCAAACTGCACCAAGCGGGCCAGGGCCTCCCCCAGGACCGCATTACGCAAGTGGCCGATGTGAAACGAATGGTGGGTGTTGGGTTGCGCGTATTCGACCATCACGCGCTCGCCCCTGGGCGCGCCCCGCCCGAAGTCTTCGCCGCTGCGCAGGACGGTCTCGACCACGGCCTGGGCGTAGCGCTGCGTGTCGAAGTGCAGGTTGAGGTACCCGCGAACGGCTTCGGCGCGGATGAAAACGGGGGGCAGGCTGAGCGAGGCGGTGATTTCCTCTGCCAGCCTCTGAGCCAGCACGGGCACTGGGCCGCCGCTTCTTTCACGGCGTGCGAGTGCGGCGGCCGCCTTGAGACAGGCCGAAGTGGCCGCGCCCCAGGTTCCGGCAAAGGGCAGGGCCACCCATTCCACCGCTGGCGCCTCAGGCAGGCCACGCGTCTGGAAGTGGCTGGTTATCACGTGCGCGACCTGGCTCAGCTCCGTCTCAAACATCGTCTGACCGCCAGCGGCATTATAAACAACCCCACTCCGGCCGTGCCCCAGGCGCATGAAAAAGCCCCCGCGTGCGGGGGCTCGCCATGCCGAGGACTCTTCTTGAGCGCGACCGGACCAGCGAGCCGGCTAGGCCGGCTTGGCGCTGCCTGCCTTGTGTAGCCGCTTCATCAGGCGGCTCTTGCGGCGGGCGGCGTTGTTTTTGTGGATGATACCCTTCGCGGCCGCGCGGTCGAGCTGGCGGAGGGCCTCGCTAACCTTGGGCTCCGCCTGCTTGCCCCCGGCGCTCTCGATTTCGGTGCGCGCGGTGGTTACGGCGGTGCGTGCGTGGCTGCGGACCGTGCGATTGCGAACGCGCTTCCGCTCATTGCTGCGAATGCGCTTGATTGCCGAGCGTGTGTTTGCCAATGCTGCCTCCGAACGTCGTTTGTTGTTGCTTGATTCTACACGACTCTCGCCCATTTGCCTAGGCCGCGGCGGGTGCGCGGCCAGGGGCTTGGGTCGGCAATGGATGACTGGGCACCGCGAGACCGCACAGGCCTCATCGGACCGAGGGCCGA
The DNA here is from genome assembly GCA_964353865.1 of uncultured Anaerolineales bacterium. GTDB lineage: Bacteria > Chloroflexota > Anaerolineae > Anaerolineales > RBG-16-64-43 > RBG-16-64-43. The sequence goes on from CAYGXJ010000016.1 coordinate 5,135, forward strand.
AATGCGGGGCTTTCGAATCGCTAGCCTCTGGGCAGGGGATCGCTCTATTGAGGTGTCGTTGTTTGGGGCTCAGAACGCTGAAGGCTGCTCCGTCGCACATCCGTCGTCGCCAGCGACGACGCGTTTGCAGCAAAGGCCCGAGGATCGGCAGCCAACCCAACGACCGAGCTTAGGGTCGGCCCGTATCGCCCCTCTCCCCCAGGAAGAAGGCCTCGATGCGACGCGATAGGCGGCGCAAGACCGAACGCAGCCAGGCCATCGCGCGGAAGATGAACAGGCCGGAGAGGCGCCAGCGTGCGGCGGGCACGGGCGCGCGAGCAACCCATTGCAGAAGTGCCGCGCCCCAGGTGAGGCCAGCGCCGAAGCCGACCAGCACCACGCGGTCGCCGACGTGCAGGCGACCGGCGGCGAAGGCCTCGCAGATGGCGATCGGGATCGAGGCGGTCGAGGTGTTGCCGTAGCGGTCGACATTCACGAAGAATCGATCCATTGAGACGCGCAACTGCTTGGCGGCGGCCTCGATAATGCGCTGGTTGGCCTGATGCGGGATGATCAGGTCGACCTCGGCCAGCACATAGCCAGCCTTGGCCAGCACTTCGCGGGTGGCCGTGGCCATGACGCGCGTCGCGAAGCGATACACCTCGCGGCCGTTCATGCTGACGAAGTGCAATCCCTGGTCGATCGTTTCGTGTGTGGCGGGCAGGCGGCTGCCGCCGGCCGGCAGCGAAAGCAGATCGCCGCCCGATCCGTCAGAGTGCATGCTGAAGGCGAGCACGCCGCCCGGTCGCGAACTGGATTGCAGCACGACCGCGCCCGCGCCGTCGCCGAAGAGCACGCTTGTGGCGCGGTCGTTCCAGTTAACGATGCGTGAAAGCGTTTCGGAGCCAATGACGAGCGCGTTGTCGTAGGCACCGGTCTGGATCATTTGGGAGGCCACACTCAGCGCGAAAACGAATCCGGTGCACGCGGCCGAGAGGTCGAAGGCGCCGGCCGAGGCCGCGCCGATCCGGTCCTGCACCAGGCAGGCGGTGGCCGGGAAGATGTGCTCGGGGGAGGAGGTGGCGACGATGATGAGCTGCACCTGGCGCGGCGAGAGGCCGGCGGCAGCCAGCGCCTTGAGCGCGGCATCGGTGGCCAGGGAGGCGGTGGTCTGCTGGGGCGAAGCCACTCGCCGTTCGCGGATGCCCGTACGTTCGACAATCCACTCATTGGTGGTGTCGACCGTCCGCGCCAACTCCTCGTTGGTGAGCACGCGCGAGGGCACGCTCATGCCCCAGCCAGTGATGTGCGCGTAGCGGGCCATGGGGCGCTAGGCCTCGTGCGACGCGGGCCCGAAGATCAGGCACGCATTGTGCCCGCCAAACCCGAAGGAGTTCGACATGGCATGGCGGATGGCGGCGCGGCGCGCCTGGTTAGGGACGTAATCCAGGTCGCACTCCGGGTCCGGGGTCTCGTAGTTGATGGTGGGCGGCAGGAAGCCGTCGCGGATGGCGAGCAGGCTGAAGATGGCTTCGATGCCGCCGGCGGCGCCGAGCAGGTGTCCGGTCATCGATTTGGTCGACGAAACCGGTGTGTGGTGCGCGGCCTGGCCGAACACGCGCTTGATGGCGGCTGTCTCGCTGCGATCGTTGAGCGGCGTGCTGGTGCCATGCGCATTGATGTAGCCAATCTCGGTCGGCGGGAGCCCGGAATCCTTGAGGGCCAAACTCAGGCAGCGTGCGGCGCCGGAGCCATCCTCGGAGGGGGCCGAGATGTGATAGGCGTCGTTGTTGACCCCGTAGCCGAGGAGTTCGCCGAGGATCTCGGCGCCGCGCGCGTGCGCATGCTCGAGGGATTCGAGCACCAGCACGCCGGCCCCCTCCGCCGCGACGAAACCATCGCGGTGCAAGTCGAAGGGGCGCGAGGCATGCTCTGGCGCGTCGTTGCGCCGCGAAATCGCGTTCATCACGTTGAACCCGGCCAGGGCCACGCGCACGATGCCCGCCTCCGCCCCGCCGGCCAGCATCACCTCGGCCGCGCCGCGGCGGATGACCTCGGCCGCTTCGCCGATGGCATTGGCGCCCGTGGCGCAGGCGGAAACAACTGCCAGGTTTGGCCCGCGAATGCCGAGATGGATAGCCACCTGCGCGCCGCCACTGTCGGGCAGCATCAGCGGCACAAGGAAGGGGCTCACGCGGCGCGCGCCGCCTGTGCGCAGAGTCTCGACACCTTCGATCAGCGTGGCGATGCCGCCGATGCCCGTGCCGATGTAGGCGCCGATGTCATCGCGATTGGCGTCCGTGATCTGGAGTCGCGCGGCGGCCACGGCCTGCAGCGCGGCGACCATCGCAAACTGCGCGTAGCGATCCATGCGCCGGGCATCTTTGCGCCCGAAGTGGGCCACCGGGTCGAAGCCCTTGACCTCGGCGGCGAATCGCGTTTCCAGGTCCGAGGCATCGAACAAGGTGATCGGTCCGACGCCCGACCGGCCGCTGCAAATAGCGTCCCAGGTTGAGACAATGTCGTTGCCCAGCGGGGTGATGCAGCCCATCCCCGTAATGACAACTGGTCTGCGCACGCGTCCTCTCCTTGGGGGTCGCCTCCCGCGCCCGTGGGCGGGGAATTGCAGGGGAATTCGGACTGCCTGGATGAGGTTTGAGAGTATAACACCCGCACCGCGCTCCGGATGCGAGGGGCACGGGCGGCCGGCTTCGCCTAGGCCTGCGCGCTTGGCGCCGGTGGTCTTATACTCTCTGGGAGCGCGATCAGGACGCGGTCAAGAGCATTCGGCGGAGGAGCGACGGGAGATGGCGAGATCCACTCAAGGGGCGAAAACGCGACCGGCGCCCAGAAGCGCGGTGAGCGGTCGCCGTGCGGCGCAAGTCGTTTCGCTGACCCACCCATTGCACGAGGCCATCCCGGTCTGGCCGGGCGATCCGTATCCTTCCATCGAGCCAGTTGCCTCCTACGCCGCGAATGGTTTCCTCTTGCAGCGGATCACGCTCGGCGAGCACAGCGGGACTCATCTGGTTGCTCCGCGAACTTACGACGCCCGCGGCGTCTCGGTGGATGAGTTGCCGGCGAGCATGTTCGTCCTGCCGGCGTTGCTCATCGACAAGACGCGGGCCGCCCGCCTGAATTCGGACTACCTGCTCACACGGCGCGAGGTGTTGACCTGGGAGCGCCGGCACGGCCGCATACATCGCGGCGCGCTGGTCGTGCTGCGCACCGGATGGGAGGCGCGCTGGCCCGACCCGGATCGATTCCTCAACCAGGACGGTGTCGGGCGCATGCACTTTCCCGGCTTCTCGCTCGACGCGGTCGAGTGTCTTGTCGACGAGCGCCGCATCGCGGGCCTGGGCATCGACACGCACGGGGTGGACGGTGGGCTCGATGCGAGCTTCGCCGCCAGCCGCAAGGCGCTTGATGGTCCGCGGGTGGTGCTCGAGAACTTGGCCAACCTTGGCCGCCTTCCGCCGCGCGGGGCGCTGGTATTCGTGGGCGCGCTGCCTATCGTCGGCGGCTCGGGATCGCCGGCCAGCGTGCTGGCGCTCATCCCATGAAGGGCAACCATGACCGCCGGCAGTAGCCGCACCGGGCGCATGCGCCTCGACATGCTGATGGTTGAGCGCGGACTGGCGGCGACTCGTTCGCAGGCTCAACTGCTGATTCGCGAAGGCCACGTGCGGGTGGACGGCGAGCGCTGCATGCAGCCAGGGGAACAAATCGCAGAGGGGCGACGCATCGAGGTCGAGCAGGCCCCGCGATTTGTCTCGCGCGGCGGCGAGAAACTCGAAGCGGCGCTTGTGGAATTCGGAATTGAGGTTCAGGGGGTCGTATGTGCGGATGTGGGCGCCTCGACCGGCGGGTTCACCGATTGCCTCCTGCAACGCGGGGCAGCGAAGGTGTACGCGATCGACGTGGGCAAGGGCATCCTCGACTGGCGATTGCGGAGCGATTCGCGGGTGGTCGTGATGGAAGAAACCAATGCCCGCTACCTCGACCGATTGCCGGAAGCGATGGACCTGGTCACCGTGGACGCCTCGTTTATTTCGCTGCGCTTGCTTCTGCCGGTGTTGCGGTCGTGGCTTGCGCCGCAGGGCCAGGCGGTGGCCCTCATCAAGCCGCAGTTCGAAGCCGGGCGGGCGCAGGTCAAACGGGGCGGGGTCGTGCGCGATGCCGCCGTTCACCAGTCGGTGTTGGTTGAGGTGCTGACCGCAGCCTTCCATACGGGCTTGTGGCCGCATGGACTGGTGCGCTCGCCGCTGCGCGGCCCGGCAGGCAACGTCGAGTTTCTGGCCTGGCTTCGGCAGGAGGCAGCGCCGCATTCCATCGAACAGATCGTGACTTTGCTCGGGCTCGACCGGATCCAGGCCTGAAGGGGCGGGCCGAAACTCAGGTATACTTGATGCGAGTCCTCTCCCTCCCGCCGCTCGGCGGGAGAATCGTGTGCCGCCGAGGCCCATGGACACCGCCCACATCCGCAACTTCTGCATCATCGCCCATGTCGACCACGGCAAATCGACGCTGGCCGACCGTTTGCTACAGCTGACCGGAACGGTTAGCGACCGCGATATGACCGAGCAGGTGCTCGACAGCATGGACCTCGAGCGCGAGCGCGGTGTCACGATCAAAGCCTCCGCGGTGCGGATGTCCTACCCGGCGGCCGACGGGCAAACCTACGAGCTCAACCTGATCGACACACCCGGGCACGTGGACTTCGCCTACGAAGTCAGCCGGGCGTTGGCCGCATGCGAAGGGGCCCTGCTCGTGGTGGACGCCACGCAGGGCGTGGAAGCGCAAACGTTGGCCAACCTGTACCTGGCGCTCGAATCGAACCTTGAAATCATCCCGGTGCTGAACAAGATCGATTTGCCGTCGGCGCGGACCGAGGAGGTAGCGGGGGAGGTCGTCCACCTGCTAGGCGTGGCGCGCGAGTCGATTCTTTCCATTTCCGCCAAGAATGGGACCAACGTCGCAGCGGTGCTGGAGTCCATTGTGCGCATCGTGCCGCCACCCACCGGTTCGGCGGATGCCTCGACCCGCGCCTTGATCTTCGACTCGCACTACGATGCCTACAAAGGTGTGGTGGCCTACGTGCGAGTGCGTGAAGGCGATCTCAACCGTGCGCACTCCTTCCGGCTGATGTCGACCGGAGCGGAGTTCGACCCGATCGAGGTGGGGCACTTCTCGCCGGGCATGCGACCGAACACCAGCCTGAGCGCGGGCGAGGTGGGCTACGTGGCCACCGGGTTCAAGAGCGTGCGCGAGTGCCGGGTCGGCGACACGATCACCTCCACCGCTCATCCGGCGAGCGAGCCGCTGCCCGGCTACCGCCAGGTGAAGCCGATGGTCTTCGCTGGGGTCTATCCGGTGGAAGGCGAGGACTATGCCTCGCTCAAGGACGCGCTCGAGAAGCTTCAACTCAACGATGCCTCGCTGGTCTTCGAGCCGGAGACCTCCCAGGCGCTCAATTTCGGCTTCCGCTGCGGTTTCCTCGGCCTATTCCATATGGATATCTTCCAGGAACGGCTGGAACGCGAATACGATCTCGACGTCATCGCCACGGCGCCCTCGGTGGAATACGAAGTGCTTCTGCACGACGGTCGCGTGGTGCGCATCGATTCGCCGGCCGACCTGCCGCCCGAAACCGAAATCGCCGAAGTGCGCGAGCCCTGGATGCTGATCGAGGTCTTCACGCCCGACACGTACTACGGAACGGTCATGGACCTGGTCACCCAACACCGGGGCACCTTTGCCGGCCAGGAGTACCCCGCACCCGGCCGCGTGCAGCTGCGCTTCGAGCTGCCCCTCTCGGAAATGATCATCGACTTCTACGACCAGCTCAAATCGCGCACGCGTGGATACGCCTCGCTCGACTATCACTTTGCGGGCTACCGGGTCGAAGATCTGGTGCGGCTCGACATCCTGATCAGCGAGGAGCCGGTGGACGCACTAGCCTCGATCGTCCACCGCGAGCAGGCCTACAACAAGGGTCAGCGCCTGGTGACCAAGCTTAAGGAGATCATCCCGCGCCAGTTGTATGCCGTGCCGATTCAAGCCGCGGCCGGCGGGCGAGTCATCTCACGCGCCAATGTCAAGCCGCTGCGCAAAGATGTGTTGGCCAAGTGCTATGGCGGCGACATCACCCGCAAGAAGAAGCTGCTCGAAAAGCAGAAGCGCGGCAAACGGCGCATGAAGATGGTGGGCAACGTCGAGCTACCGCAGGAGGCCTTCATGGCCATCCTGCGCATCGAAGGGGAATGATGCCCGGAAAATGCCACAGCCGGCGGGTCTGCAACAATGGGGTGCCGAGGTGAAGGATCGCGCTGCTCTGCGCCTTGCGTTGCGCTGGGCGCCCGGCCTGGCGCTCAGCCTGGTCGCGGTGGTGCTCCTGTTGCGCGTCGTCAGCCTGGAGCGTCTGGCTGACGCCTGGCAACGGGCCAACGGACTCTACCTCCTTCCGGGGGCCGCACTGCTTCTCGCGGCGATGATCGCACGCGGGTTGGCCTGGCGCGTGCTGGCGGGCGGGCAGATCCGCCCCGCGCGCGCATTCTGGGTGCTCAACGTGGGCTATTTGGTCAACGCCGTCTTGCCTCTGCGCCTGGGGGACTTGGCGCGCGCGGTCCTGGCAGGCTCTCCACGGGAGGGTGACGCGTCGACAATCACTGCCAGCAGCGCATTGTCCTCGGTAGTGCTGGAGAGGGTGCTCGACCTCGTGTGCATTCTCGGGCTGGTGTTGCTGTCACTGCCGGTGGTGGCCGGCCAAGCGTGGGGCGGGCGAACCATTGTCTGGACTCTGGCCACCGCAGGCCTTGGCATGCTCGGCGTGCTGGCAGCCGGCCTCGTGCGCCGCCCGCTCATCCGCTGGCTGAGCATGCGCACAACCCCGGCTTCGCGCTCGGCGCGCTGGGTCGAGCGTCTGGAAAACTTCTTGCATGGGCTGGAGGCGCTTCGCGATTGGCGCACTGCGCTGCCAGCCATGCTTCTTCTGGCCGCAACCTGGTTCATCTGGCTGGTCGAGTACACCGTTCTGTTGCACGCCTTTGTGCCGTCCGCCGGCCTGAGGCAGGGCCTGGTTGCGCTGGTGGGTTCGGCGCTGGGCATGATGATCCCCTCCTCGCCAGGCGGGATCGGTGTCTATGAGGCGGCCGTGGTCGGCGCGCTGGGGGTGGTCCACATCGGCCAGGAGACAGCCCTGGCCTATGCCATCTCGGTGCACGTGCTCAATTCGGCGGGGGTTGTTGTGTTGGGCTTGATTGGACTCGCGCGAGAAGGACAGACGCTTGAGCGTCTCATGCGAGAAGTGTGGCGTGTCTCTGCCGGACGCCAACCGCACGCGACGCCGCCCGCATGAACGACGTGTCGGCCACCGACTGCTCATGCGCATTCTGATTGCCCTCACCTACTACCGCCCGCACGTTTCGGGCTTGACGATCTACGCCGAACGGCTGGCGCGGGCCCTGGTCGCCCGCGGGCATCGAGTGACGGTGCTTACCTCGCGCTTCGACGCACACCTGCCGGCGCGCGAGACGCTCGGCGGCGTGGAGATCGTTCGCCCGTGGGTCATGGTGCGCTTGAGCAAGGGCGTGCTCATGCCGGCCATTGGGCTTTGGGCCACATACCTGGCCGCCTCGCACGATGCGTTGAGCATCCACCTGCCTCAGTTCGATGCCCCGGGCCTTGCCGCACGCGGCCGCGCCCTGCGTCGCCCGACGGTTCTTACCTATCATTGCGATCTCAGCCTGCCGCCGACGCCATTCAATCGGGTCGCAAATCAGGCGGTCCATCTTGCCAACCACCTCGCGGCACGTGTTGCGGATCGCATTATTGCGTACACCCGCGATTACGCGGAGCATTCGCCCTTCCTCTCGCGCTACCTGGAAAAGGTGCAGGTCATCCCGCCTCCGGTAGAGGTCGTGCGGGCCGCGCCAGCCGAGGTCGAGGCCTTCCGCAGGCGGTACGGATTGCCCGGCCGCACCGTCGTGGGGATGGCTTCGCGCCTGGCAACCGAGAAGGGCGTCGAATACCTTCTCGCCGCGCTTCCGGCGGTGAGGGAGGCATTTCCCGATCTCACAGTTCTCTTCGCCGGACAGTATCAAAACGTGCTGGGTGAAGAGAGTTACGCACGCCGCCTGGCACCGTTGATCTCCGCGCTCGGCGACCGCTGGCGCTTCCTGGGCACACTCGACCCGCGCGAGATGAGCGCGTTCTTCAAAGCCTGCGCCGTCACCGTGTTGCCGAGTATCAACAGCACGGAGAGCTTTGGGTTGGTGCAGATCGAATCGATGATGTGCGGGACGCCGGTGGTGGCTTCCGGGCTGCCCGGCGTTCGCCAGCCGGTGCTGCTGACCCACATGGGCCAAGTGGTGCCGGTGGGTGCGCCGACGGACCTGGCGCGGGCGCTGATCGAGGTTCTTCGGTCGCCGACGCGTTATGCACGGCCGGCGATTGACCTGGCGGCCACATTCTCGCCCGCAGCAGTTGCCGAGGCTTACGAGAAGCTCTTCGCCG
>CAYGXJ010000017.1:0-3235 GCA_964353865.1 uncultured Anaerolineales bacterium
GCGGGCGCCGCCTGTGGGCCGACGTGTTGGGCCGCCAGGCTTCATTCGGGTGCATCATCCTGACGTTGGACGCGGCCGAGTGGCTGTACGGATGGGCCGAGAACGGCGTGGTGGTCGACATCCAGCGCTGAACGCTTACCCTTGCGGTCAGCCGCTCTCTAAGAAGCACCGAACTCAGCTGTCAGCAACGACCCCACCCCTGCCCCTCCCCATTTCATGGGGAGGGGATTTCTTCTGCTCGCAGTCCATGGGGCCGGAGATCGGCCCCATGGACCTGGTGCTTTCGAGTTGCCGTGCGCCGTGCAGCTTGCGACACAATCCATAGGGTGACGGCAGGAGCAACTCGCCTCCAGCGGCCTCGGAGACTCCATAGCAGGTTCCAGCGAAGGCGCTGCGCCTCACACCCTGCCCCCATCTCCGCCGAGAGAGAGCCTTTGACAGGATGGGACGCGGCGGAGGCGGGGTGAGGTGGACCGTCTCCCCGCAGCCCGCGAATTGTGAGCGGATGGTCCTGCCTGGTTCAGCGAGGTTTCTTTACGTTCGGGGTCCCCGATCGGACCGCAACGATCTCGGCCATGATGCTGAGCGCAATCTCGGCCGGGGCGCGGCCACCCAGGTCGAGCCCGATCGGCGCGCGCATGCGCGCCAGATGCTCTTCGCTCACGCCGCTCGCGCGCAGCCGCTCTCGGCGCAGGCGCTGCGTGCGCTGGCTACCGAGCGCGCCGACGTAGAAGGCCAGGCTCGGCAGCGCCGCCACCAGCGCCGGGTCATCAATCTTCGGGTTGTGCGAGAGGACGGCCACCGCCGTCGCCGGCGTCAGCCCCTCTTCGGCCAGCGCCTTGTCGGGCCACAGGTTGGAGACAACGTCCACATGCGGGAAGCGCTCGCGCGTCCCAAACGCGCGGCGCGGGTCGATCACGAGCACGCGGTAGCCGAGCACTTGGGCCAACTGGCTGAGCTCCACCGCAATGTGCACCGCGCCGATGATGGCCAGCGTGGGCGGCGCGAGCTGCGACTCGACAAAGACTTCGACCTCCTGCCCTGCGACGTGCAGCGACTTGGGTTCGGATGCAATCGCCGAGAGCGCGGCGCGCGCCTCCGGCAGAAGCGCCTCGCGCAATTCGCCCGCGGCCGAACCGAGGGCCGTGCCTCCCTGCTGCATGAGCAGCGTGTGCCCCATCCAGGCTTCGGGCCCGCGGATGACAGTCAGGCGCACGGTCGGAGTGCCGCGCTCGATGGCGCGCGCCAGAAGATCAAAGGCGGAGGGGCCGCCCTGCGGGCCGGGCGCAAGCAGCGGCGCGAGCGGCTCGACGAAGATGTCAATCTCGCCACCGCAGGTCAGGCCTACCTCGAGCGCAGTATCGTCGGCCACACCGTAGTGCAGGAGCGCGGGGCGGCCAAGCCTAAGCACCTTGAGCGCCTCCTCCACCACCGCCCCCTCGACACAGCCCGCGCTCACCGAGCCAATCATTTCGCCCGTGGCACACACAGCCATCTTCGAACCGGGGATGCGCGGGGAGGAGCCCCACGTACGCACGACGGTCGCCAGGGCCGCCTGGCGCCCTTGGCCGATCCACTCACGGATTTGGGGAAGGACATCTCGCACGTTTGCCTCTCATGGCCCGCGTTTCTCTCGATCCGCGAACCTCATCCTGGTGAGTGCGGCGCGCGGGAAACCCGCGCGCCGCATTGCTGCTCCTCGGTGTGCTTGCCCCCTCCGCGCGGCGCCCTACTTGAGAGCCGCGGCCACTCCTGCCTGCAACCGCTCGAGCCGCGCCTTGCGCTCATTCACGAAGCGGGTGATGCCCGGGAGCAGCCAGCGCGGGGAGAGATGCGCCTCGTCGATCACTTCGTCGAGTGTCCCGCCCGTTCGCCAACGGTCGTCCCAATCGGCGGTCAGGGCATACGCGTCGCCGACCTCATTGAAGATCCAATCGCGCATCGAGGCCCGCGATTGTGTGCTGATAACCGTCGAATCGGCGCGGTCCGCCTCCGAGAGAATCTTCTCGCGGTAGCTCTCGGGCTGCAGTGCGAACAGTTCCGGGCTCGAGCCGTAGATGATCTTCACGTTCAGCCCGCGCTTCTCGAGCTCGGGCAGCAGGCTCACCATGCTGACCATCGAGCTGGTGCCCTGCACGATGATCGTTCCGCCACGCGGCGCCCCGGCTTTGTAGTCGCGCACCACGTACGCGCCGCGGCCGGCCTCGAAGTGCGAGGCCATGCCCAGCTTCTGGCGATCGGGGATGGGGATGGGGGGCCGCGTGAGATGCAGGACGACAATCGGCGCCTTCTCTTTCAGCGCCGCGCCCAAAAGTACGGGCACCTCATTGTACTCCCACGGATGCAGGTTGATCACCTGCCCACGCGGGAAGAGCTGCATCACTGACGGCTCGAAAATGCCGAAGTGGGTGCGGCTGTCGTCGGCCGTCTCCGGCCCGGAGTGGCCGGCCACATACACCACCTTGCCTACCTTGAGCTGGCAATCCTGTGCCAGTTGGCTGAACAGGCGCAACATGCCGTACTTGAGATACGAGAACGAGCCATAGGTCGAGCACGCGCCCCAGAAGCCGTCGAATTCCTTCTCCGGGTCGGCGGCGAAGTTGACCGAAGCCATGCCGGCCAGGATGCCGCAGTTGGCGAACTCGGTGATCTCCTGGGGGAGGAGCACGCCTTCCGGCGTGCCATAGCGCTCGTACCAGCCATAGCCCTTGAAATCGCCATAACCCTTGGCAAAGCCACTGATGTTCGTCGAATCGGCAAGGTCGGCCGAGGCGGCCAAGAAGAGCGGTCGGCCGTATTCCTTCTCGCCGAAGGCGTTGACCCACGCGCCCCACTTGGCCAAGGCGGCACGGTTGGGGATCGAGGTGCCGGGGGCCACGTACAGGTCGGCCGGGTAGGCGCGCGTATCGTACAGGCGCTCGTCTTTCCACGGGATGCCGCGCATGCCCAGGCGGAAGGTCGGGATCTCCTGCGGCACCGAGTCGCCTAGGGTCACCAGCCGCTCGGCCAGATAATCCACCAGCGCCTGGTCGCGCGCCAGCACGTCCATCACCGCCTTGAGGTTGGCCTCGAATTCGCGTGCCAGCTCGGCCGGATCGCCGGGCGCTTTGCCACCCATATTGGTGAAGGTGGCGCCGTACTTCTCGGCGAACTCGCGCCGAATCTGCCAGAACAGGTCGTCGTTTATCTTGTGCGGCGAGCCGTGCGACGGATTGTCGTACTTGAGGTAGCCGCG
>CAYGXJ010000018.1:0-48547 GCA_964353865.1 uncultured Anaerolineales bacterium
GCACGGCCATCTGGTCGCCGTCGAAATCAGCGTTGAAGGCGGCGCACACGAGCGGGTGAATATGGATTGCCTTGCCTTCCACCAGCACCGGTTCTAAGGCCTGGAGGCCCAGGCGGTGCAGCGTGGGCGCGCGGTTGAGCAACACCGGCCGGTCGACGATGACCTCCTCCAGCACCTCCCACACCTCCGGGCGCTCGCGCTCGATGAAGCGCCGCGCGCCCTTGACGTTGTTGGCGTATCCGTAAGCCACGAGTTTGGCGATGACAAACGGCCGGTAAAGCTCCAGGGCCATCACCTTGGGCAGGCCGCACTGATAGAGTTTGAGCTTGGGGCCGACCACGATCACCGAACGGCCCGAATAGTCGACGCGCTTGCCGAGCAAGTTTCGGCGGAAGCGGCCTTTCTTGCCCTTGAGCATGTCCGAAAGCGACTTCAGTTCGCGCCGCCCGCGCCGCGAGAGGGCCTTGCCGCGCTGCGAGTTGTCGATGAGCGAATCGACCGCCTCCTGCAGCATGCGCTTCTCGTTGCGCACGATGACGTCCGGCGCGCCGAGCTCGATCAGTCGCTTGAGGCGGTTGTTGCGGTTGATCACCCGGCGATAAAGGTCGTTCAGGTCTGAAGTCGCAAAGCGTCCGCCATCCAACTGCACCATCGGGCGCAATTCGGGCGGGATGACCGGCAGCACGGTCAGGATCATCCACTCGGCGCGGTTGCCCGAGCGGCGGAAAGCTTCCACCACCTTGAGGCGCTTGGTGGCTTTCTTCTTGCGCTGCTTGGATTTGGTCGTGCGCACCTCGCGCCACAAGCTGTCGGCCATCTTGTCCATGTCGAGGTTGCGCAGGATTTCGAAAAACGCCTCGGCGCCCATCTCCGCGCGGAACACCTGCCCCCAGCGCGTCTTCAGCTCGCGGTAGCGGCTCTCGCCGATGAACGAGAGCGGTTGGATCTCAAGCAGCTCTTCGCGCTCCTTGACGAGCTCCTCGCGCGCCGTCTGCGCCTGGTCCTCGAGTTGGTTGCGCAGCGCGATCAGGTTCTCTTCGGCTTCGGCGCGCACCTTGTCCATCTCGCCTTTGATCTTCTCGATGGCGCGGTCGCGCCTTTCCTTCAGTTCGTCTTCGATCTCTTCCAGGCGGGATTTGACGGCCTTCTGCAGGATCGAAAGATGCTTGGGGCCAATGGTCGTGCCCTTGTCGGCAATTTGGGTGCGCGTGGCTTCGAACTCGATCGGCACGCGTATGGTCGAGCCCTGCTTCTCGCGCAGCGAGGTTTCCATCTTCTGCCCCTCTTTGAGGAGGGGATCGAGGCGCTCGCTGACGTCTTCGTCGAACTTCTCGCGCGTGCGCTGGATGCGCACATCGAGCTCGGCCAGGTGGCGGTCGCGCGAGGTTTTTACCTGGGCAATCTTCTGATTGATCTCTTCGCCCTGACGGCGCTCCACGCGCTCCACCTCATCATCCAGTCGGTGCAGCGCCTTCTGGCGCGCATCCTCGTCCACCTGGGTGATGACGTATTGCGCGAAGTACAGCACGCGGTCGAGGTTGCGGCGCGAGATGTCAAGCAGCAGTCCGAGGTAGGAGGGCACGCGGCGCGTGTACCACACGTGCGCCACCGGCGCCGCCAGCTCGATGTGGCCCATCCGCTCGCGTCGCACCGAGGAGCGCGTCACTTCCACGCCGCACTTGTCGCAAATGACACCCCGATGGCGGATGTTCTTGTACTTGCCGCAGTAGCATTGCCAGTCGCGCGTGGGGCCAAAGATGGCTTCGTCGAAGAGACCGTCTTTCTCGGGGCGCAGGCGGCGATAGTTGATCGTCTCAGGCCGCAAGACCTCGCCATATGACCAGCTGCGAATCGTTTCGGGGGAGGCCAGACTCACTCGGATCGCACTGATGCCCTTGGATTCCACGCTTCATCCTCCGCGGATGCTGGGCGCACGCCGATGCGGCGAACGCATGTTCAACTTTAGCAGGCAAAGCGAAACCGGCGCGTGGGGCGGTGCCCAAGCGCGATTTCGCTAGTAGGCTTCTGAAACTGTAATTATAGACCAAGCGTTCGGCACGGTCAAGATCTGGAATCGGCCGGAAAAACAGCCTTTCGCGCACATCGCCCGCGGGCCGCACGGCATGAGGCCGCGAGCGGCGGGCACCAGCGCACCTCATCCTTGCTCCAGCGGGCGCGGCTTCGCGGGTCAACATGGAGGTTGGCCACATGAGCCGCGCGCAACACAGGCGTGCGACCCGCTGCGGGTCGCGGGCGGCACCCGCCGAGGGCGGCGCCCGAGAGCAGCAATGAGCGTCGCAGAGAATCGCGGCGCGAGATCGGCGTCTTCATCATGTGCCTCGCTCTAGGGGGGATGCCATGGCCCAACCGTGCAGGCTAGGCCGACATCCGATGGTGACCGCCCTCAGCCTGCGGACGCTCCCGCAAGAGGTCCACTGCGTGCTCGAGCACCGGCAGGATGGTCTGCAAGCTCTCACACGCGGCGCGCGGGCTGCCAGGCAAGTTGATGATCAGCGACCGCCGGCGGATGCCCGCCACGCCGCGCGACAGCATGCCGTGCGGCGTCACCGCGAGCGACCCGGCACGCATCGCCTCGGCCAGTCCCGGGGCTTCCCGCTCTATTGCCTGCTGTGTCGCCTCGGGAGTCACATCGCGGGGCGCAAAACCGGTGCCTCCAGTGGTGAGCGCCACCTCGGCCAGGTCTTCATCACACCACCGGCACAGCATGGCGCGGACGGCCTCGCGATCGTCGGCCACTACAGCCGCCGCCGTCACCTGCCAGCCACGAGCCTCTACCAGGGCGCGCAGAGCCGGGCCGGAGAGATCCTCGCGCTCGCCGCGCGCCGATCGATCGGATACGGTCAAGATGGCCACTCGCACGGTTGTGTCTCCTTCGCCGCTCATTGGCGAAACGTCTTTAGCCGTGTATTGTACGAGCCGCGTCTCGCGCCTCGCGCCCACGGCGAGAGGACCCTCACCGGCCGGATTGCACAGGCGCGGGCGCGTGGAGCGACGCGCCGGTGCGCCCCTCCCAGAATGGGCAGTACTGCCGGAAGCCAAGCGCCTCGTAAACGCGGAGAGCTGCGGCGTTCTTCTGATTGACATTGAGGACGATGGTTGGGATGCCCAGCGCCAGAAGCGCCGCGGTCACCGCGCCGGTGGTGTGACGGGCCAGCCTGCGCCCGCGTCGATCGCGCCGCGTGTACACGTTGCCCACCGCCGCAACCCCAGTCTGCGCGGCCACCAGGTGGGTGCCTGCGGCGGCGATCAGTTCCCCCTGCTCGTAGACCCCGTAGTAGAC
Organism: uncultured Anaerolineales bacterium; assembly: GCA_964353865.1. Lineage (GTDB taxonomy): Bacteria > Chloroflexota > Anaerolineae > Anaerolineales > RBG-16-64-43 > RBG-16-64-43. The sequence continues at coordinate 3,302 of CAYGXJ010000018.1, forward strand.
CCCTTGCTTCACCATCCACGGCGCGAAGAAGTCCGGCGCCTCGTGGTTCGACTCGCCGTCCGTGAAGAGCGCGTGGAGCGCTGGCAAATCCTCTGCCCCAAGGCGCAGCGCGCTCGGCACCTCCTCGTGAGCGAAGGCCGCCGGATCGAGCTGCAGGCGATTCATCGCTATCCGCTCCAGGATGGGGGCTTGCTCTGCAACCAGATCGATATGAGGGACGGGAATCGAGAGGTATGCAGAAGCAAGGCGGGGCAGCTCGCGCAGAATGGCCTGCACCTCGGGGTCTGGGCCGAGAGAGAAGAGGACCGGCGTGGCTTCGCGCCGATAGAGCAACACCACTGCCGGCGTGCGCGGCCCGGTCCAATACCATTCGCTGTGTTCGACAAACCCGGGAGTCAGGTCCCCCAGCGCATAGGCTGCCCACGGACGATCGGTTTCGAGGATTTCGCGGACGGCGGCCAGATCATAGGTGCGGGGCATATCGTATAGCGGCCGCGCGGCAGGTCAGCGCAGCACCTTGCCCAGGAGGGTGACTGCCATCTCTTCCCAACCCAGGTTCTTGTAGAACTCGACGGCACCGTTCCCATCCATGACCAGCAGGTACGCCCTGTAACAGCCTTTGTTGCGCAGGCGCTGCTCGACCTCATCCATCAACTGCCGCCCAAGGCCCCGCTTCCGCTCGGCGGGGTCGACCGCCAGGTGATAAACCATGCCTCGGCGCCCGTCGAATCCGCCGATCACCGTGCCGACGATGCGTCCCTCTGTCTCAGCCACCAAGAAGAGATCCGGATCGCGTTCGACTTTTCGGGCGATTTCCTCGCGGGTGTCGGACGGGCCGACGGGGACCCCCGGGCCAGAGCGCTGCCACAGGTCGAGTGCGGCTGGGTAGTCGCTCGGGAAGCGGAACTCGCGCAGCCGCACGTTACTCCTCTTCGGGCCCGACCACCAGCTTCCACTCGCCGTGGATGCCGTCCTGGGTGACGCCGAAGAAGGCGCGCACGCCTTGTGGAGTGCGTTGCAAGAGGTCGTAGCGGCTCACGCCGCGGTGGGAACGCTTCTTGAGCAGCGCCAGATCACCCACCCAGTTCAGCTTCTCGAGGGGCGGCAGGGCCGAGAATTCGGTGATGGCGTAGTGCCACAGGCGGCGGGCCGAGGCTTGAGTCACGTTCTTGACCACGTTGCCGTTGCGCAGGTCGCGCATGGTGTAGTAGCGCGTTCCATCGCGATCTTCGGAACTCACCACCTCCACGCCCGTGCGTGGGGCGGCCAGTGACGGCGCGGGCTTCTCCCCGCCTGCGGGCGGCTCCGGGGCCTCCGCCGGCGGCACGCCGGCAACCGCTGGCTCAACCTCGGTAAGGGCGCGGCGCTGGCCGCGCAGCACCAGGTCGACGATCTCGTCGCGCACCGCCACCCCGGTTTCGGATTCGTCGCGGATGTAGATTTTGTTGTCGTCCACCGCGTAGGGCGGGTCATCACCGCGCGGGACAATGATGCGGATGACCTTCTTGCCGCCGGTCTCCTGCACATCCACCGTGCAGTGCAGCTCGGGGCTAATCTTGGCGCTCAGCTCTTTCTCGAGCTGCTCGACGGCCTGGGCGGGGTTTTGTATCCCGAGCGGCGCCTCCTGAGAGTTGGGGCTGACTCCGATGTAGAGCATGCCACCGTTGGCGTTGGCAAAGGCGCACACGTCGGCGATGATCTCGTACAGCTTGCCGCCGCGCACGGTCAGGCTGTCGTGAAAGTCTTGATTGATGGACGGCCCCTCGCTGCGTGCCTGCTGGATGAAATCGAAGGCCTCCTCGCGCGCGGCACGGTGCGGACGCGTGCGCGCGAAGTCGTCGCTTTCGAAGAGTTCCTGCAAGGCCTCAAAGCTGAGCTCCGGCAAGGCGACGTCCGTGGCGCGGTCGCCCACGCCCAGGTTCTTGCGGTTGCTCGGGTCGGCGCGCAAGCGGTGGGCATCCGACCCCTGAATGCAATGCATGCGCCGCGGGTACTCGGGCTTGGTGCCGCTGAAAAAGGCGGCCGTCGAATGGCGCCCGCGCTGCTCCAGGTCGATGACCTCCAGCGCGGCCAGATGCGGGTCCTGAGTGTAGGCGATCTTGGTCTGACCGCCGAAATCGAAACCGCGTAGTGCGACGCCGTTGGAGGAGTTGGCATGCGCGGCAATCGCCAGCCCCCCGCCCTCGTGGATGCGGCGGTAGGCGGTGAGCACATCAGCTGTGGCCCCGACCGTCGATGAACCCAGGTCGAGTTGGTCGACCGGCACGTTGAGGTCGAGCAAGATGTGTTCGATCTCGCGGATCGATTTGGAAGGCGGGAAGATGCCGATGACGTGGAAGCCCAGCGTGGCGGTGAACTCGAAGGCCGGAAAGACGAGCACCTTCTTGAGCAGCGTGCGGTATTCCTCCAGCCGGCGCCGTTCCTCATCGGTCAGGCGGCCGCTGCCGCCGAGTTGCTCGAGAAAGGCGATGTCTTCCTGCATGCGGCGGTAGCCGGCCACCGTATTGTGGTCGGCAAAGGCGATCGCCGCCAGGCCCCGGGCTTCCGCCCGGCGCAGGACATCTAAGAAGGCCGCCTCCGGCTCCTGGAAATCCGAAGAGGCGGGGGTGTGCAAGTGCAGATCAATGGTGTACCACTGACGTGGTTTGTGTGGTGAACGACGACTCACAGCAATCTCATTCTGTTGAATGCTCAATGTCCCGGCCGGGACGCGAGGCGGCCGGGCGCCTCATGCCGCGGGTGATGCACCGTCGGCGGTGGGTCTCAGCAGCCGGACAAGGTCGTCCGGCATATACGGCTTGAGCAAGAAGGCGTCCGCGCCCTTCTTCTTGCACTCGGTCGAGACGTCCATCCCCGACACCATCACCACCCGGGTGGCGCCTAGGCGCGGATGAGCACGGATGCTCTCCAGTATTTGCAGGCCATTCTGTCCGGCCAGGAAAACATCCAGCAATACGACGTCGGGATTCTCGCTCTCGACCAGCGGCAGCACCGGTTCGCCCAGGGTCAGGGCTCGTACCGTAAAGCCCTCCAATTCAAGGAAGGTGCGCAACAAAGCTACCATGTCGCGGTCATCTTCGAGCAGCAAGACCTTAGGCATGCGCGCGCCTCTTGGCCGGTCGAGGCCGCCGAGCCGCGCCTGCGGCCCGCGGGGTGCGACGTTTGCGAGCGGCCGGCGCGCGCGGCCGGGTGAGCGCCGCGGCCACAACTTCTTCCATGCGCTCCACCGGGATGAATGTGAGCTCCGTGCGGACGTCCTCGGGTATGTCATCCAGGTCGCGCATGTTGCGCTTGGGCAGGATAACCGCTTTGAGACCGGCACGGTGCGCGGCCAGCACCTTCTCCTTCAGCCCGCCGATCGGCAAGACTTGCCCGCGCAGCGTGATCTCGCCAGTCATGCCCAGGTCCGAGCGCACCGGACGCCCCGCGACCAGAGAGATAAGCGCGGTGGCCATGGTGATGCCCGCCGATGGACCGTCTTTGGGCTGTGCGCCGGCCGGGATGTGCAAGTGGATGTCGTTGTGCTCGAAGAAATCCGGCGCAAGACCCAGCTCGCTCGTCTTGGAGCGCACGTAGGAAAGCGCGGCGCGCGCCGATTCCTGCATCACCTGGCCGAGCGAGCCGGTGAGTTGGAAGCCGTGCTTGCCGGGCATGCGCGTGGCTTCGATGAAGAGCAGGTCGCCGCCCACCGGCGTCCAGGCCAGCGCAGTGGCCACGCCGGGTACAGCCGTGCGCTCACGCACCTCCGCGTTGGGATAGAAGCGCGGCTTGCCCAAGAGTTCGCTCACCAGTTCGGGGGTCACCGCCACCCGCTCCACTTTGTGCTCGGCGATGCGCGTGACGACCTTGCGGCACACGGACCCGATCTCGCGCTCCAGGTTGCGCACGCCGGCCTCGCGCGTGTACGAGCGAATGAGCGCGTAGAGCGCCTCGTCCGCGAAGGTGATCTCCTCCGGCAAGAGGCCGTTCTCACGGATCTGGCGCGGCACCAGATAGCCGCGGGCGATGGTCACCTTCTCGTGCTCGGTGTAGGAGGTGATCGGGATGACTTCCATCCGGTCGAGCAGCGGGCCGGGGATCGTCTCCATGGTGTTGGCAGTGGTGATGAACAGCACTTGCGAGAGATCGAAGGCCACCTCCAGATAGTGATCGCGGAACTCGCGGTTCTGCTCCGGATCGAGCACTTCCAGTAGGGCGGAGGCCGGGTCGCCGCGGAAATCGGCCCCCAGCTTGTCGACCTCGTCGAGCATGAACACTGGGTTGCGGCTCTCCACCCGGCGCAACGCCTGCAAGATGCGCCCGGGCAGTGCCCCGATGTACGTTCTCCGGTGACCGCGGATTTCCGCTTCGTCGTGGATCCCGCCCAGTGAGATGCGGATGAACTTGCGCCCCATGGCGCGTGCAATAGACTGACCGAGGGAGGTCTTGCCCACGCCCGGCGGGCCGACGAAGCACAGGATGGCGCCTTCGCGCTCGCGCCGCACCAGGTCGGTGGGCGGCGCCTCGGGCACGTGGTATTTGCGCTCCGAGCGCAGTTTGCGCACGGCCAGGAATTCCAGAATGCGCTCCTTGACATCCTTCAGCCCGAAGTGGTCCTCGTCGAGCACTGCGCGTGCATCACCCACATCGAGCTTGTCTTCGGTGGCCACACTCCAGGGCAAGGTCACCAGCCAATCCAAATAACTGCGAATCACGCCGTACTCTGCGGCGGCCGTCGGCAGTTTGGCGAGCCGGTCGAGTTCGTGTGTGGCCTGCTCGGCTGCCTCGGGCGGCAGTTTGGCCGCCTCCATTTTCTTGCGCAGTTCTTCGACCTCGGCCGCCTGCTCATCCGTCTCGCCCAACTCGCGCTGGATGGCCTTCATCTGCTCACGCAGGAAGTACTGGCGCTGCACCTTTTCGATCTCGGAGCGCGCCTCTTCCTGGATCTTGGCGCCGAGCTGCAGCACCTCCAACTCTTTGGTGAGCAGGCCCACCAGACGTTTGAGCTTGGCCGTGGTCGACTCCAATTCGAGCAATTGTTCGGCCTGATCCAGCTCGATGCGCTGGTAGTTGGCGATGGTGTAGGCGATCTGCAGCGGCTCGTCGAGCGCGGTGACGGTGGCCACCAGTTCGCGCGGAACGGAGGGCACCAGTTCCGCAATCTGGGCGAACTCGTCGCGAACATTGCGCGCCATCGCTTCGATCTCAAGCCCTTGCTCCACGGTTTCGGGGGCGGGCGTCACGTGGGCGCGCAGATAGGGTTCCTGGTCCACAAACTCGCCCAGGCGGAAGCGCGAGAGGCCTTGCACGACAATGCGGATCGTGCCGTCCGGAGCGCGGAACAGGCGGTGGACGATGGCCGCCGTGCCCATCGGATACAAATCGCCCGGGCCGGGCGTGGCGTTTTCTGGATCTTTTGAGGTGACCAGGCCAATGATGCGTTCGCCCACGGCGGCGTCATCGACCAGCTTGATCGAGCGCGGCTGGCCGACCGTGAGCGGCACGACCGTCTGAGGGTAAACCACCAACCCGCGCAGGGGCAGGATGGCCAGAATGTCTGGCACGCGGGTGGCCAGATCCTCTTCGCGAGCGGTTTCCTTTTCTTCGGGCGCGGGTTCCTGCACCTTGGTGACGATCGGGCTCAGACTGACCTCGTGCCACAGGCCCGAGGTGGAATCGGCTATGAAACTCATCAGTTCATTCAGGTTCTCAGTCCAGCGTGTGGCTGCCATGGTTCTAGGTGGCTCTCCTCAGCACGAGAGCGGTCAAGGGTGGGCGAAATGCCTCAATTTGCCACGACGATGCGCCGTGGCTTCACGCGCGGCAGGTTCACCGTCAAGAAACCGTCGCTATAGGCCGCCTCAATCCCTTGCGCGTCCACGTCGCCAGGCAGGGCTACGTCCGAACGGAATTCGCCGTAGTGGATTTCCATCTGGTGATAGGCGCTACGCTGATCCGGGTCTGGGCGAATACCGCCCACGCGCAGCGTATGCTCCTCGAGGGTCACGGTGAAGTCGGCCTGACTCATCCCGGCCACTTCAACACGGACGATGAACGCGCTCTCAGTCTCGAACAAATCTGTCGGCGGCTGCCAGAGGTGAACGTGCTCCACCCACGCCCAGCGCGAGGACCCATGCAAGTGCTTGTACGTACGGGGATCGTCGTCGCGCTGCGACAGCGCAGCGGGGATGTAGGCCTCAGGAGTGTGCAAATCTCTCATATCCTTCCCCCTGGTGCTCCTCTGCAAGGATTGTACCATGTCGATTGCCTGCGCCAAATGCCATTGCAGCGGGGTACGACGCCATCTGCAAGCCGCCCTCGGCCACGACGACCGGCGCGTGATAGAGGCTGCCAGGGGCTGGTGCGGTCTGGATGGAACCGGGCTGGCGCCGCGCCGATGAGTTGCTCCAAGCAGAGGGCATACGCGCGCAGGTAGGAGGTGGGCGATGTCCCGCATTCGAGCAGGAGTGACTCACGCTCGCCACCCACCACGAGGTGGGTGTTGCGGTGTGCATGGGAGGCTACGGCGGAGGCCGACCCCGGGATGACGATCTCTAGAAGGCTCCCGCGGCAAGCGCCCACATTGCGGCATACGGAGTGAGGTAACTCTCCACCCAGGCGGCGGCCAGGAGCAGCGGTAGGACGAGCCCGACGGTCACCCGCACCCAATCGCCCATCGATTCGAGCCATAACCCGCCAATGGTGCGGCCGTCTGGACGTGCCAGCAGGCAACTGCCCCAGCGCAGCATGCTGCACCCGGCCAGCCAAAGGGCTGGGATCTCGATGAGCGCGTGGGGCACGACAAACCCTCCGACGAAGAGCCATGGTTTTCCGCCCACCAGCCCCACCAGCGCGGCAGCGTAGGAGATGATTCCCAGGGGGGCCATGAGCACGATCAGCGAGAGCACTCCCAACGAGAACACCCCGAGCAGCGAGGCCAGAACGACCGTGCGAAGGTTGTGCAAGAAGATGTACATCGCGCCGCTGGCCGATAGGAGGCCCTGGTTGCGCAAGCCCGCCATGAGTGCTTCGCCACCCGGGTCGATGGCGCCCAGGTTCAGATGCAGCGGCAGGCGCGCCGCCATCACCAGACCGACCCCAACGCCCATGATGAACGCCGCCGCCACCCATGGGCCCGCGCTCAGCGCGCGCCGCGCGGCGGGGAAGACGCCCTGGCGGTACCACTCGATGGGGTTGCGCGCGCCGGCCGTGAGCGCGTGCCACACATTTCGCCGCAGGCGATCGAGGCGCAGCTCTTCCACCTCCCGTTCGAGAAGCTCCTCACGCTGGAACTGCCGCAGGCCGATGCGTACAAACAGGAAGGCCAGCACGGCAATCCCCAGGATGACCCACCACAGCGCGTCGTAGCGCCGCCAGAACATCAGCAGGCTTTCGCTCTGCACCAGCAGCGCGGCCGGGATGATGATAAAGGAGGCCAGGAGGTTCGCCGCACGCACCGAGTTGGTCTGGGCGGAGATGACCACGGCCGCGCTGACCATGCCCACGGCATGGGCCAGAGTGAGCACTACAATCTGCAGCATGAGTCCGGCCGAGGGCAGCCAGCCGACCGCCAGGTACAGGCCGCTCAGGTAGACCAGGATGCCCAGCGCGGCGGAGGCCAACGGCGTGGCGGTGGAAGCCAGCGCCTTGCCCAGGAAGAGTTCAGCGTCGCTGAGCGGCGTCGAGAGCAGCGGCTCCAGGCTGAAGCGCTCCTTCTCTCCCACAAAACTCTCAAGCGCAATGACCAATGAAACAGTGGTGGGGAAGAAGCCGACGATCATCAACATGAATGGGAAGAGCTGTTCGGCGATGATCGGTGCGCCGTAGCGGCTGACGAAATCCATGGCCGTTTGCGCGGCATAATTCATCAGCAGCGGGAAGATGCCGGTCAGAATGACCACCGGGATGACCACCCGCCAATCGCGGAATTGGTCCCGCAATTCCCGGCCGACCAGAGTGAAGACCCGCGACCACTGGACGCGAGGCACGGCCACGGCCAGGGTCATGTGTTCTCCTCCGGCACGTCGACGAGAGATCCGTTTTCGGCCACGGCCCGTAGGTAGACCGACTCGAGGCTGGGTGTGATCTCGCGCAATTCAACCACGGGCAGGCCGGCGTCCATGAGGCGCTGCAGGATGCGCGGATTTTGAACCTTGGGCGAAGCGCTACGATAACGGATCGACCGCTCGCCCACCTCAACCAGATCCACTTCAGTGCGCAGCAGACGCCCCGCACGCCGCGCCGATCTTCCCAGGCGCACCTCAAAAAGCGGGAGGCCGGCCAATTCGGCGCGCAGTTCTTGCGCCTTGCCCTGCGCCACGATCTGGCCGCGACGCAAGATGGCAATGCGGTCGGCCAATTCCTCGGCCTCGCCCAGGTTGTGGGTGCAGGCCAGGATGGCACAGCCCTGCGCGCGCAGCTCGCGCAACAGACCGCGGACCAGATGAGCGGATTCCGGGTCAAGCGCGGAGGTGGGCTCATCCAGCATCAAAACCGGCGGCCGGTGGAGAAGGGCTCGCACCAGCGAAATGCGCTGGCGCATGCCCTTCGAGTATTCGGCCAGCCAGCGGTCGCCATCCACCTCGAGCGCGAGGGTGCGCATGAGCTCGTGAGCCCGCTGGCGGCGTTCGGCGGGGCGCAGCCCATAAAGCGCCGCGAAGAAGTCGAGATACTCCCCGGCACGCATGCGGCTGTACAACCCGTGGTGCTCGGTGAGCACGCCCACCTTCTCGCGCACCCGCTCCGGGTAAAGGCTCACGTCCAGGCCGGCGATGCTGGCGCTGCCCGCACTCGGGCGCAGTATCCCTGCCAGCATGCGCACGGTGGTCGTCTTACCGGCGCCGTTCGGTCCGAGCACAACCAGGATTTCTCCGGCGCGGACTTCAAGCGTCACGCGGTCCACCACGCGGCGCTCGCCGAAATCCTTCGTCAGGTCGCGCGCTTCGATCATGAACGGCGGGGTCACGCCGCACCTCGATACAGGCCCAGTTCGCTCGCCGCTGCATGCCAAGTCGGACGCGCGGCGATGCCCGCCGCTCCCGGCAGGCATCGCCGCACGTTGCCTCTGAGGTTATGCCTCGAACGGTCCAGCCTCAAGTGACCCCCGTCGCGTTTTCCGCGGATCGCGGTTACCCCGCCGGTGCGGCGAGCGCAGCCTTACGGCGGTGACGCAGGATGAGAATCACCGCACTGGCCAGCGCCACCACGGCCATCGCCAGTTGATTGATGTCAATGCCGGCCACCGGCGAAGGATCCAAGCGCAGGAACTCCAAGAAGAAGCGCCCGACACTGTAGATGATCAGGTAGATCAAGAACAGGTCGCCCGCCAGCAAGCGTTCCCGGTACTTGGCAGAAATCGCCAGCAGCACGCCCAGATTGATGAAGTTCCAGAGCGACTCATACAGGAAGAGGGGATGAAAGCGTTCAAACGAATCGAAGCCCGGTAGCCGGTTCTCGGGCGCGATGCGAATGGCCCACGGCAGGTCGCTCGGCATGCCGTACAACTCCTGGTTGATGAAGTTCCCCCAGCGGCCGATGGCTTGGCCGAGCGCCACCGCCGGCGCAGCCACATCCACCCAGGCCCCGAAGCTCAGATGGTGTTTGCGCGAATAGATGAAGAGCGCCAGCGCGCCGCCGATAACCGCGCCGGGAATCCCCAGCCCGCCGCGCCACACCGCCAGCATGTCGAGCGGATGGGTCAAGTAGTAGCGGGTGGTAATGCCAGCCTCGACCATGCTTTGCGGCGGGGTCAGGATGTGCCAGATGCGGGCCCCGACCACGCCCGCCAGCAGTACCCAGATCAGGCAATCCCACACCCGTTCCGGGTCCAGCCCGGCCTTGCGTGCCTGGCGCTCGGCCAACACGGCTGCCGCCAACGCGCCGGCCATCAAGATGATTCCGTAGTAACGGATGTAAAGCAGATTGAAGAGATGAATCCCGTAAGAATCAAGAGACATAGAGCCCGCTCCTCAAGGAAGGATCCTAGCGGCTCCGCGCCTGGACGCGCACGTGCCAGATGCGCTGCAGCGCGGTGAAGACGCCCAAGACCGCAGTGATGCCAATGCCGACGAGCGGCACATTGAGCAGCAACGCCGGCGCCAGCACCAGGTAGCGTTCCATGCGCGTCAGGATGCCCACATTGCAGTCGAACTGGAGCGCTTCGGCGCGCGCTTTAACATAGGATACCATGACCGACCCGACCGCCGCAGCGTAGGTGAGCACGATACCCCAGACCGCCCCGGCCAGAGTGTAGTGCACGAGCAGACCGCCCAGGATGAGCAGCTCGACCCAGCGATCGGTCACCGAGTCGACGAAGGCGCCGAAGCGCGAGGGTTCGCCGCGCAGGCGGGCCATCGTCCCGTCCAGCGCATCCACCGGCCCCATGAGCAGGACGAGTACGCCACCCAAGCGCATCTGCCCGAAGGCCAACAGCACCGCCCCGCCGATCGTGCCGATCAACCCCAAGAGCGTCATGGTGTTGGGGTGCAGCCCGAGGCGGTTGAAGAAGCGCCCCACTGGATCCAGCACGTTCTTGAAGAGCAGGCGCATGCGGTCGGTGAAGGTCGGGCGATGGATGATGTTGGCGGACTCCTGGGTCATCGAGTCTCCTTGAAAGCGTGATTGGATCGGCGGCATGGCGGCGCGAGGCTAGTCCGTGTTCTCGTCCGTGGGGTCTTCCAGGTCGGCCTTATCCTCCGCCTGGTCCTTCCCCACCAGCACTTCACGCGTGCGGCCGCCGGCTTGCTCCCGGCCAATGATACCTCGTGCGTGCAACTCGTCCATCAGCCGCGCGGCGCGCGGGTAGCCCAGGCGCATCTTGCGCTGCAGGAGCGAGGCGCTGGCGCGGCCGTACTGGCGCACAACACGAATGGCCTGTTCGACTTCGGCCTCGTCTTGATCCGCGGATTGGGCCTCGCCGATCATGCCTTCCCAGGGCGAGGCGGCGGGCACCCCGGCCGGGGTTTCGTCTTGCGTCTCATCGATTTCGACAGCCGGGGCAGGCTCGCCGGCTTGTTCCTTCCAGAAGTCGATCAGCCGCTGGATTTCGCGGTCGGTGACGAAGCACCCTTGCAGGCGTACCGGCGAGCCCGATTCGGGGGAGAGGTAGAGCATGTCGCCCCGGCCGAGTAGGCTTTCGGCCCCCGGGGTGTCGAGGATGACTCGCGAATCCACGGAGGAGGCCACCGCGAAAGAAATGCGGGCGGGGAAATTAGCCTTGATCAACCCGGTGACCACGTCGGTGGAGGGGCGCTGGGTGGCCACCACCAGATGGATACCGGTGGCGCGCGCCATTTGCGCCAATCGAATAAGCGTGCGCTCCGTCTCATCGGGCGCCATCATCATCAGGTCCGCCAATTCGTCGAGCATCACTACCATCCGCGGCAACGTCTCGCCTTCGCCGCGTGAGGCCACCTTGCGGTTGTAATCGTCGATGTGCCGCGCGTGCAACGCTTCAAGCAGTTTGTAGCGCCGGTCCATCTCGCGCGTGCACCAGCGCAACACCGTGACGATGCGCGTCAGATCGGTCTCCACTTTCCCCAAGAGGTGAGGCAGTCCATTGAACCGCACCAGTTCCACCATCTTGGGGTCGATCAGAACCAGGCGCAGCGCATCGGGTCCGTTGTTGGCCACCAGGCAGGCAGTGAGCGCCGTGATGCAGACCGACTTGCCGGATCCCGTGGTCCCGGCAATCAGCAGGTGCGGCATGGAGGCCAGGTCCGCCGAGACCGATTGCCCGGCCACATCCACGCCCAGTGCGACGGCCAACGGCGAGCGGATCTTGTGGAAGCCCGGCGACTCGACGACCATGCGCAGACGGACCACCGACGAATGCTTGTGCGGCACCTCGATGCCCACGTACGATTGCCCGGGCACGGGGGCCTCGATGCGCAAGGTGGGCGCGGCGAGCGCGAGCGAGAGGTCGTCGGACAGGCCCGAGATCTGCGAGACGCGAACCTTCGCCCGCCGCGCTTCACCATCGGCGCCTGTCTTCTCAACGAACCCGGGTTCCACAGCAAATTGGGTGACCGTCGGCCCGGTGCGGTACCCGACCACGCGAGCCGGAACACCGAACTCGCTCAACGTCTTCTCGATCAGCCCCGCGGTCTGATTCACTTCACGGATACTGGGTGCGCCGAGCTCGGCGTTTTCAAAAAGCTCGAGCGACGGGAGGCGTCGATCGCGCTTGGCTTTCACCGGGCGCGCGGGAGCGGCGGCCGCGGCCGGCTTGAGCTTCGGCTGCGGCTCCTTGGCGCGCGGGGTCGCGGCGGCCGCGGGTTTGGCGCTCTGCGGCTCGGCTTCGCGCAGGAAGGGCGTGGGCGCCGCCGGGGTGACGGCCGGTGCGCGGCGCGGCGGGGCGGGTTGTTGCTCGGGGGACTCAAGCGAGCGAGGTCTCCGCTCCACCCAGCCGCGGATTCTCTCGACCGATAGATCCAACCCATAGCTGCCAAACGCAACCGCCACCGTCAGCAGAACGATCACCCTCACCAGGTTGCTCATCAGCAACCCGAGCATGTAGCTGATGCCCCAGCCGATCAATCCACCGCCGGCGCCCGCCTCCGCGCGCGTCAGGTCATTGCCAATGATGGCATCCGCCAGGCCCAGGACGGCCAGCACCGCAAGCTCGAGCGCGATGATCTTGCCCCAGCGCAGCTGCCACCTGTGGCCGAGCCGGGTGCGGACGAGCAGCACAACGCCCGCCGCTGCGCACAAGGGGATGAGCCAGGCGCCCCATCCAAGCCACTGGCGGAGAAAACCAGCCAGGGGGGTGAGCAACGTTCCACGGCCTGCGCCGGCCAGGGCGACGGCGCTCAGCGCGGCGCCCAAGGCCAGGGTGATGGTGGCCAGGTCGCCCAGGTACGGACGCAGCGGGGCTCCAGCCTCATTCACCCGCTGGGCCACATTGCGCACGAGCGCTGCTCCCGGCAGATCCGCCAGTCGCTCGGGCGGTCCATCACTCGGCCGTCGCGCTCCAGAGGAGGGCATCCGCCTACCTTTCTTCCGCCCCGGCCAGTTCGGCGATGGCACGCAGGCTGAGGGCAATGCGCCGCGCGCTGCCATCCACCGAGAGGATGCGCGCGATCACGTGATCCCCTTCCTGGGCGGCCGAGCGCGGATCGGCAAGCGGATCTGCGCACAACTCCGTGATGTGGATCAGCCCCTCGATCCCATCTTCGAGTGCCGCAAAGGCGCCGAAGCTGGTCACGCGAGTAATGCAGCACGCCACCTGCTGGCCGGCCGCATAGCGCTCGTCGATTCCCGCCCACGGGTCGGGGCGCATTCTTTTAAGGCTGAGGGCCACCCGCCCTTGCTCGCGATCGACGCTAAGCACTTCCACCTCGACTCGCTGTCCGCACGACACATAATCGCACGGATGGCGCACGCGGCCCCAGGAAATCTCCGAGACATGGACCAGTCCTTCCATGCCGCCCAGATCGACGAAGACCCCAAAATTGGTGATGTTGGTCACTTCGCCCACCCGCCGTTCGCCGGGGCGGAGCGAGGCCAGCAGATTGGCGCGGCAGCCCGGCCCGGCTTGGGCTGCCCGCTCGGAGAAGACGATGCGCCCTCGCTCGGGGTCGAACTCGATGATCTTGACGCACATAGGCGAACCCACCCGCCGCAGCATGAGGTCGTGCCGCTCCTCCTCGGAGGTCAGGGCCGGCAAGCCCATGACGTGCGAGGCGGGGACGAACCCGCGCAACCCTTCGGCCTCCACCAGCAGCCCGCCGCGGTTACAGCCCACCGTGTCGACCTGGGCGATGCCATCCTGCTCATACAGCTCGCGCGCGCGCGACCAATCCAGCGGCGTGCCCGCGCAGCGCTCTGCGGGCGCGCCGGCCCGGCTGCGCGGCGAATATCCGCGATGTTCCTCCTGCATGACCGAGGCCCACCAGCCCGCGTCTTGCGCCGCGGCGCCTCCCGTCTCCCACTGCACGGACTCCTCCGGACGAATTCTTGTTCTTTCGCTCGCCATGATGGTGACCTCGCTCGATGAGGGCGGGACCCGCGCCTCGCGCCCGGGCTCCCGCCGGCCAGGAGAGGCGCTGCGCTAGCCGACGACGTCGTAGTCGGTCGCGCGGTCGTGCGACCGCCGCTCCATTTCGATGATGACGCGCGTCACTTCATCCAGGGCCACACGCTGCTTGCGATACAGGTCGGCCTCCGACACGGCCAGGTGCCCGGCGATATCGCGCACCCGCCGGCCTTGGACGAATTTCATCTCGAGGATGTTGTACAACAGCCATTCGCTGGTGAAGCGGCGCTCGCCCTCCGGGCGAACGCGCTCGATCGCCCGTCGCAGCACGCTGCGCAGCGCGTTGACCGAATTGCCGTCGTGCGCCTCCAGTTCTTGCTGGACCACGCGCAGGTTGAGCAACGGGCTCTGGGTGAGTTTGGGTCCGCCCCAGTAATGGCTGAGGGCCTCGCGCACCCACTGCGCTAGGTCCGCGTCCGGCGGCAACCCCTCGCCCGGTGAGGCCAAAAGGCGTGCCTGCCCATAGCGCGCGGCAGCGCTCAGGCGCTGAATGCGATCCACCTCGGGCACCAGCCGGTCGACGCTGGCGAAGACCTCCTGCTGCAAACGGCGATCTTGCAGCGCCTGTGCTGCGCGTTGCGAGAGGCGCATGAGGGACTCAAGCGCCTCCGGCCCAAGATCCAGGCGATCCTCGTGCGAGGCCATTCCCAAGAGCCCAATCACCTCGCCGCTTTCCGGCGCGTGCAGCGGCAGAAGCCAGTACTGCCCCCAGCGGAAGACGCTCTCTGCGTCGGGTCCGGCGGCTTGCAGGTGCGGCGGGGGGATGCTCGAGAGATCGGCGCGCAAGGGCAAGAGCTCCTGCAGACCAACACCCGCTTCGAAAAAGGTGCTGCCCTCCGGCGATCGTTCAACAATAAAGGCCGCGGGCACGCGCAGCAGGTCGCACAGGCCAGCCAGCAGCGTCTCCAAGAATTGACGCAAGTCCGAACGCGTCAGCACGCGCTCCTCGAGCGTTTCTAGCCGGCGCAGGTCTGCACGATCCGCAAGGGATCCGTAGAACAATCGCCGCTCGAGGGGAACGCGCAGAAGCGTGATCAGGAACTGCAGCATGACGATCGTCGCCACGACGGCCAGCGGAACAGCGCGTGTATTGGGCATGCCCACCGCTCGCGCCAGGGTACCGAAGATGACCATGACGGCGAGCGTGGTGGCGGCCACGATCGGTCCGCGCAGCAGCCATTGGAACAAGCGCCCCTTGATCACCCGGTCGGTCAGGCTCACGCCGAAATAGGCGGTGGCGTAAGCCATCACCACCAGCAAAGCTGCCACCAGGCTGTTGCTCGATATCACCACCAGCCAGAAAAGCAGCGGATGGACCGAGGCCGCCTCGCCCACAAAAACCAGAAATGGGAATGAGGCGAGCGCCGGCGCGGCTGATCCGCTGATCAAGTACAGCATGCGGCGGCGGCTGGTTGAGGTCTGGCACCGGCGGTAGGCGCGCACCAAGTTGACGCCGGTGAGCGTGAGCAGACCGGTGAACAACACCGGCACGATCCAGAAGGCCGGACCGGCGACCAGATGCACTTCATCCGCCGTGACCTGCACATGGGCGACGATCAGGTCGGTCAGCGTCGCCAAGTAGATGAGCACTGTGCTGGCCAGGTACATCGCGCGCACCGCCAGGCGGCGCCGGCCGCGCGAGGGGCGTCCGGTGCTCGCCAGCAGCGCATCCGAAAAGTGCAGGTAGGCGGACGGCAGAATGGCCGTCCCCACCCACTGAATGCGCAGCCACATCTCGGCCTCCGCCAAGGTCGAGGAGGTCGAGGCCAAGACCGAAGCGACGGCAATCAGGGTGACGCACGCCAGAATGACCGCGAAGGCACGGGCGACGCGGTCGCGCAAGTTGAAGTTGAGGCAAAACAAGAGCAGGGAGAACGCCGTGATGGCGATCCCTGCAACCAGGATACGGTTGAGCGTGGGGAGGACGGTTAGGAGAAAGGCTACCATTTACCGACATTGCACCGCGCGAAAGGCAACAATACCTCTCACGATGGGTTCGTGAAGGATTGTATCACCTGCAATCTCATCGGGTGCTCGCTCTCCGCGAGACCTCGGCGCACGTCCCGCGGTTCATTCCCCAGGCCCAATCTCTGGTCGGCCTCGCACTTTGCGCACGGCGGAGTGGCGCGTGCGGCGGCTCCCCCGGTCACAGGCCGTCGTCGGGGCCCTGGGCGCGCCAGGTAGGGCGGCGCGTTGACCCAGAGTCCTCACTCGGTCTTCATCCACATTCCAGACCGCTTTTGCCCGCGGTGAAGGATCCTGAGAGGCGTTCGATCCGCTAGCGCGCCGGGCTGGCCAATACCTGAACCGGCACGATGCAGGCGCGGGGCGAGTTGCCCTGCGAATCGGTAACGATCAGGCGCAAGTGGTAGACACCCGGGGGTACGGTGGTGCTGTCCCACGTGCCCAGCACATCCTCCGTCACCGGGGTATTGGAGGCCGCCAGCGTAACCCACACCTCGCCCGCCTCCGGATTCGAGAGCTCGTACTTGTAGAAGGCGAACTGGTCGATATTGGCGCTGCCACGCAATTCCACTTCCCCCTGCACCGCCTGACCCGGCGTCGGCAGAGTGATGGTGGCGCGCGGGTTCGCGCAGCCGCTCAGATCGACGCCAAACAGCACAAACGCGGTGGGGCTGGGCGCGGGCTGGGGCGCGCTCGAACCGGTCGTGCGCACAAGCTCCGCGCGTTCCAGGCTCGGCAAAGCCAGGTGGATCGCTGCATACACCAAACCGCCGGCGAGGCCAAGAAGCGCAATGGTGAGGGTGGCGCGCGTCTGACGCGAAGCCAGGGCTTCGCGTTCGAGGCCAAAGATGGTCTTGCGCCCCTCGCCGCGGGCAAGCCCAATGCGGCGCGCGTTGGCCAGCATGCCCAGCGCCAGCAGCGCGTAGATCACGAACTCGAGGGGACTCAGGAACCGCAGCAGAGCCAGCATGAGGTCGGCTACAGTCCGCGCAGCACGCCGCGGACCAGCCGCTCGAGCTTGGGGGCGATCTCTTTCCCTGCCGCGAGAACTTCTTCGTGGGTGGTCACGGTCGTGCCATCGAGATTGGCCTTGTTGCTGATGCCCGAGAACCCGAGCACGCGGCTGCCTCCATGATGCGCCGCCACCACTTCCGGAACGGTGGACATGCCCACGGCATCAGCGCCGGCCGTGCGCAAGAAGCGCAAGTCGGCTGGTGTTTCAAAGGCCGGGCCGGCCAGGCACACGTACACACCCTCGCGCAGCAGGATGCCTTGCGCGCGCGCCGTTTCACGCGCCAGGGCCATCAACTCCCGGTTGTAAGCACGGCTCATGTCGGGGAACCGCGGGCCGAGCCGATCGTCATTCGGCCCGCGCAGCGGCGAGAGCCCGGCCATGCCGATCAGGTTGAGGTGGTCGGTGATCAGCATCACTTCGCCCGGGTGGAACTCCTGGTTGACCCCGCCCGCGGCATTGGTGATGATGAATGTATCAACACCCGCCATCTGCAAAGTGCGGATCGGCAGGCCGATCTGCGCCATCGTGTAGCCTTCGTAGTAGTGGACCCGGCCCTGCAGAACCGCTACCCCATGGCCCTCGAGGGTGCCGATGACCAGGCTGCCGGCGTGGCCTTCAACCGTCGAGGTGGGCCAGCCGGGAATCTCGCCGAACGGGATGCGGACGGGCGTCTCGATCGCCTGCGCCAGGTGTCCGAGCCCGGAGCCGAGAATCATTCCCACCGTAGGTTTGAGGGGAGTGCGCCCGGCGATAACCTCGGCCGCGCGCTGAATATCCTCCCGCGTAAAGTATTCGCCCATGTGCGTGCTTCTTCCATTGAATCGCGAGTGGTACCGGCTAGTTTACAGCAATTGGCGGAATTCCGCGCATTCGTGCAGCCTCCGCCTGCGGCGGCTCTGGGGATTCTCCTTTCGCTAGAGAATCAACATGGCGTCGCCGAACGAATAGAAGCGATAGCCGCGTGCCTGAGCCTCGGTGTATGCCCTTAGGATTCGCTCGCGCCCGGCGAAGGCGCTCACCATCACCAGGAGAGAGGACCGTGGAAGATGGAAGTTGGTGACCATTCCCTGCACGACGCGGAATGCGTAGCCCGGCAGAATGTACAGCCGCGTCGGGCCCTCCCAGGCGGCGAGAAGCTCGGACTCGCTCGCGCGCCCGGCCTCGAGCGCCGCGCTCTCCAGCGCACGCACGCTGGTCGTGCCCACCGCAATCACGCGCCCACCGGCGGCGCGGGCTCCGTTGACGCGCTCAGCCGCCTCGCGGGAGATGCTCATCCATTCACTGTGTATGACGTGCGATTCGACGTTCGTCTCGGTGATCGGTGCAAAGGTGTCGAGCCCCACGTGCAGCGTGACGTAGGCCAGGCCGATTCCGCGCGCTTCCAGCGCGCGGAGCAAACCCGGCGTGAAATGAAGGCCCGCCGTCGGCGCCGCCGCCGACCCTGGCGAGCGGGCATAGACGGTCTGATACCGGCCCGGATCCGCCAGTCGCTCGTGAATATAGGGAGGCAGCGGCATTTCGCCGACGCGCTCGAGCTCGGGCGTAATCGGCGAAGAGAAATGGAGCAGCCGGCGTGCGCCGCCGAGATCCTGCTCGATCCGCACCAAGATCGGCGAGGCCGGCGTCCCTGCCTCGTCGTGCCGCCCCACCACTTCGAGTTCCATCCCGGGGCGCAGCCCCTTCCCGCCCACCAGCGCTTCCCACCTCTGAGCGACCTCCCGCCGCAGGAGCAGGATTTCCACTCGCCCGCCTGTCCGCCGTTTGCGCGCCCATAGGCGCGCGGGCAGAACGCGGGTGTCGTTGAAGACCAGCACGTCGCCCGGTTTGAGGAGCTGCGGCAGATCGCGCACGTGATGGTCGCCTAGACCGAGTTGTGTGCGGTCGAGCAGGAGTAGCCGGGCAGCATCACGCGGCTCGATCGGGCTCTGGGCGATAAACGCGGGCGGCAGAGAGTAGTCGAAGTCGTCGAGGCGCATAGGCCCTGGCGGCGCGCCGGCGGCAGCTATCGGCGCAATCGCACAATGAGATTGAGCACAATCGTAAACACGAGCGAAACCACGATGGATGTTGCCAGGGGCACAATGCAGCTCACGCCGCCGATGGCGAAGCGCAGGTCGCCCGGCAAGCGGCCGAGCGGCACGCCCGAGCGCCCGAGCAACCACAGGCCACCGCCCACAGCCGCCAGGACAAGCCCCAGCGCGAGCAAGACCTTGGCCAGCGATGTCAGGTCGTTCATGCTCTGCGAACCTCGTCGCGTGCCGCAGGCGCTGCGCTCGGCTGCGGTCGGGCCCACGGCTTGGCCTGGCATCGATCGCGCCCGCCCGGATTACAGCAGCTTGGCTTGGCCTTCGTCGGGGTAGGGAATGCTCAAGTGCTCGTAGGCGCGGCGCGTGGCCACCCGGCCCTGGGGCGTGCGGTCGAGGAAACCGAGTTGCAGAAGGTAGGGCTCGTATACGTCCATGATCGTATCCGGCTCTTCGCTGATGGAAGCCGCAATGGTCGCCAACCCTACCGGCCCGCCGGAGTACTTCTCGATGATCGTTTGCAGCACGCGGCGGTCGATGTCGTCGAGACCGAGCCCGTCCACGTTGAGGATCTCCAGCGCCCGCGCGGCCACCGCCTCGGTCACCACCCCGTCGGCGCGCACCTGGGCGTAATCGCGCACGCGCTTCAAGAGGCGCAAGGCCACTCGCGGCGTGCCTCGCGAACGGCGGGCAATCTCGTTCACCCCGCCCTCATCAATCGGCACCGCCAGCCGCTCGGCGCCGCGGCGCGAGATCTCCACCAGCGCCGGCAAGTCATAATAGTCCAGGCGGAAGACGGCGCCGAAGCGCGCCCGCAGCGGCGCGCTCACCAGCGCCAGGCGTGTGGTGGCGCCCACCACCGTGAAGCGCGGCAACCGCAGGCGAAGAGTATGTGCGCTCGGGCCTTTGCCGAGCACGATGTCGAGGGCGAAGTCCTCCATCGCCGGGTAGAGCACTTCCTCCACGACCCGCCCCAGCCGGTGGATTTCGTCGATGAATAGGACGTCGGACGCCTTGAGGTTGGTGAGGATCGCCGCCAGGTCGCCCGCCCGTTCGATGGCCGGCCCGGAGGTGATGCGGATGTTCACGCCCATCTCGCGCGCCAGCACGTAGGCCAGGGTGGTCTTGCCCAGGCCGGGCGGGCCGTAGAACATCACATGGTCGAGGGGGTCGCCGCGTTCGCGCGCCGCGCCGATGAGGATGCTCAGATTCTCTTTGAGACGCGCCTGCCCGATGACCTCCGCCAACGTGCGCGGCCGCAGCGCCGGGTCGGTCATATCGTCGGTGGAGGGTTTAGCAGAAACGACACGCGTCGTCTCGCTCATGTGGGCGATTATACTCCGCGGTGCCTCGCACCGGTATAATACACACAGTTGTATGCGCTCGCGCGCCGCCGCGTGGCTCTCACCCCCTCTCGGCAGGAGCTGTCGATGACCATGGTCTTCCCCTCACCGCACCCGCTCGTGGCCGCCAAACTGGCCCGCCTGCGTGACAAGCGCACGGAGCCTAAGAAGTTCCGCGAACTCATCCACGAGATCTCACTGCTGCTGATCTACGAGGCCACGGCAGATTTGGCTACGGCACCCCTCGAGGTCGAGACCCCGATGGGCATAGCGTCCTGCCGCGACGTCGTTGAGAAGATCGGTCTGATCCCCATCTTGCGCGCGGGCCTGGGGATGGTGGAAGGCGTGTGGGAAATGCTGCCCGGCGCGGAAGTGTGGCACATCGGCATCTACCGCGACGAGAAGACGCTCAAGCCGGTACAGTACTACAACAAACTGCCCCTCGAGCCGCGCGTTTCGGTGTGCCTGATCCTCGACCCGATGCTGGCCACCGGCGGATCGGCGGTGGCCACGGCCGCTATCCTCAAGAACTGGGGCGTTAAGAGGATCAAGTTCGTCGGCCTGATCGGCGCCCCGGAAGGCATCGACCGCATGCAACAGGCACACCCGGATATCCCGATCCATCTGGCGGCGGTCGATGATCATCTCAATGAGGTGGGCTACATCGTCCCCGGCCTGGGCGACGCTGGCGATCGCCAATTCGGCACCGGGTGAGGCGCCGTTCGCACTAACTGCCGATGACAAGCAGTTTGAATGAAGACACGGGGCGCTCCCTCACGGGGGCGCCCCATTTTCATCGCGGATTGGATGTCTGTCCAATTGTCATTGCGAGGAGCGCTGCCCCGCGCAGCGGGGCGGTGGGACGTGGCAATCTAAGAGCTGCTCAAGTAGTGATGGAGACAACGTCAGAGAGGCTCCAGGATTGCTTCGCCGCATACACCCGGGCTCGCAATGACAAGCGCCTCCGCTGAAAAGAGGCGCACCTCGCCCCCTACAGCGGCTCGAAGCGGCAGGTGAAGTGGCGCAGCAACGGCGGCGCATAGGTGAGGCGCAGCCCGCGCAACGCCTCGCGACCCGCACGCACGCGAGCCGCTACATCGACCACGTAGTCCATGTGCGCCTGAGTGTAAACCCGCCGCGGAAGCGCCAGCCGCACCAGCTCGAGCTCGGGGTAGCGCATCTTGCCGGTATGCGCATCCCGCCGGGCAAACATGGTCGAGCCGATTTCGACCCCGCGGATTCCGCCCTCGCGATACAGCTCGACGCACAGCGCCTGCCCGGGGAATTCAGCATGGGGGATGTGAGGCAGGAGCGCACCGGCATCCAGGTAGATGGCATGTCCGCCCGGCGGCTCGACGATGGGGATGCCCGCCTCCAGCAATCGCTCGCCCAGGTAGCGCGTCTGCCCGATACGGTAGGTCAGGTAGTCCTCGTCGAGCCCCTCCAGCAAACCCACCGCCATGGCCTCCAGATCGCGACCCGCCAGCCCACCGTAAGTGGGAAAGCCTTCGCGCAGGATCAGTTCGTTGCACACGCGCTGGAACACCTCATCGTCATTCATCGCCAGGAACCCGCCGATGTTGACCAGCGCATCCTTCTTGGCCGACATGGTCGCGCCGTCGGCCAGGGCGAAGACCTCACGCACGATATCGCGCAGCGAACGCCCCTGCTGCCCGGCCTCCCGCTCGCGAATGAAGAACGCGTTTTCGGCGTAGCGGCAGGCATCTATATAGAAGGGAATGGCGTGGCGCCGATAAATCGCGCTGACCCCGCGCAAGTTTTCGAGCGACACCGGCTGCCCACCGCCGGCGTTGTTGGTGATGGTGATCATGCCGAAGGGGATGTTGCTGGCCCCCACCCGCCCGATGAACTCCTCCAGCCGGACCAAATCCATGTTGCCCTTGAATGGGTCGCGGCTACGCGGATCGGCCGCCTGGGCAACCACCAGGTTCTCGGGAATGCCATCGCGGGCCAGGACATTGGCTTGAGTCGTATCAAAGTGCATGTTGCTCGGCACGTGTTGCCCGGGGCGCAGCAGGACGGCGCACAGGATGTTCTCGGCCGCTCGGCCCTGGTGCGTGGGCACGAAGTGCCGGAAGCCGAAGACCTCGCGCATCGCGTCGGCCAGGTGGAAGAACGATCGCGCGCCGGCATAGGATTCGTCGCCGGTGAGAGCCGCGCCCCACTGGCGGTCGCTCATTGCACCCGTCCCTGAGTCGGTCAGCAAATCGATGTAGACGTCTTCCGCGCGCAGGGCAAAGACGTTGAAGCCGGCCTCGTGCAATGCGTGCTCCCGATCCTCTTGCGTCACGCGTCGCAGCGGCTCGACCATCTTGATGCGGAACGGCTCGGGGGGATAGTTCATGCGCCTCCTCCAATGGATGGCAGCGAGTTTAGCACAGGCAGCGGGAGGTCACAATTGGCCGCGGGTATAATCGCCGCGTGAGTCCGCGACGACGATCATCGCCCGTGGGGCTGTGGCTCGGTGCACCGCTGCTCGCAGCCGGGCTGCTGCTCGTATGCTGGGCCTTGTGGCCGCTGCCGGCTCCTCTTGAAAGGATACCTCTCGGCCGGCTCGACCAACTCCTGCCGGCTCACCCGGCGGGGAGCGCGGCCAGCGGGCCGACCCTCAACCTGCTCCTGCGCGCGCCGCGCGGGCTGCGCATGGGGGCGCAGACCCAAGTGACCGCTCTGCTCGCGCCCGAGGGCGATTCACACGAGACGGCGGGCTTGCCGCCCGGATCTAACCTGGTCGCGGCAGCCCGGATTCAGACCAGCGACCTGGCGCTCGACCCGAACGGTGAAATCCTCGAACCGCTGCCGGCCGGAGGTCGCGCGAGCTACACGTGGCGCGCCGCCCCGCTGCACACGGGAGACCTCGATGCCACTTTGTTCGTACGCCTGGAACTCGTTCCGCAACAAGGCGGCGAGGTGACCTCGCGCACCATCCTTGCCAGGGCGCTTCTGATGCACTCAACTTCACCCCTCGGCCTCACCCAATCCTCGGCGGTTGCGCTGGGCATCGCCGCGCTCCTGGTCGGCGGGGTGTTGGTGCTCGGCGCCTGGCTGGGGCACAGACCGGCGCGCAAGGCGGCCTCATGAACCCCGAACCCACCCCGCAGGTCGTTGTCCTTGCTCTTGGCCCGGTTCAAACAAACTGCTTCCTCGTTTTCGATCCCAAGAGCCGGGAGTGCGTCGTCATCGATCCGGCCTGGGAAGGCGAGCGCCTGGCCGACAAGATCACCCAACGCTCGCTGGCTCTCACTTCCATCCTCGTGACCCACGCTCATTTCGACCACGTCGGCGGATGCGCCGCGCTCGTCGCACGTCACCCGGCGCCCATCTACCTGCACCCGGCCGATCTGCCGCTATGGTCGGTCGACGGCGGGGCCTCTTTCTTCGGCCTGGACCTCGAGCCGCTGCCACCGCCCGGACCGGCGTTCGAAGACGGCATGCATCTTCACTGCGGCGCCCTGGATTTCGAGGTGCTGCACCTGCCAGGCCACACGCCGGGCCACGTGGGCCTGCTCGAATCCGCGCACGGTTGGCTGTTCAGCGGCGACGTTCTCTTCGCCGGCAGCATCGGGCGCACCGATCTTCCGGGCGGCGATTACGCAACGCTGATGGACAGCATCCGCAACCGTCTGCTCCCCCTGCCCGACTCGACCCTCGTCTATTCCGGTCATGGTCCCGAGACCACGATCGGCCGTGAGCGGCGGTCGAATCCATTCATCACCGGAATTTGGGGGTAGAAGCGAGCTCGGTGTCTCAGTGCGCGCGGTGCAGCCCCGCGACATTCGTTCGCTCGGCCTCAAGCGAATGCTGCCCGGCCGGGCGACTCGCGCCTCACGGGCTGCAATTCGCGAGTACAGTCTGCTGACCCGACGGGCTTTGTGCCCACAACAGGAATTCGAGCGCAACCCCCGTGGGTGCATGCAGCGCCATGGCGAAGAGCCGCGCGCTCGCCTCGCGCGATAGAGGTTGCCCCTCGCCGGCGATGTGCAGCGGTCGAATTCGCGAGGTCAAATCGTTGCACATGAGGTAGCCGATCGCACCCGGGTCATCGCCCACGGCTTGCGCCATCGCCCAGCCCGACGGCGCGACGATCGCTCCGCCCCCAATTTGCCCACCGCCCAACGTATCTCGCTGAAATGCGCGGGCAGTCTCGAATTGCGACTCCTGGGCGATCACGCGCACAGCGTGTGCCGGCGCGCCGATCTCTTGCCAATCAGTGAGGTTGCCGGCGAAGATGCTGCGCAGATCTTCTTCATCGATTTCCGCGAGCGGATTGGCGGCGTTGGCAACCAGACGAATCGGCACGCTCGCGATCGGCGCGGCCCACCCCTGAGGGTCGGGTTCCCCCACCACAAAGGCAAGCTGCGCCGCGTCGGCACCGATGGCGCTTTGGATTTCTTCTTCGGCTACCAAACGAATCTGGAGATCCGCGATCTGCCCCGCCTGCGCGAGAAACCCCAGGCGTAGCCGCAAGACGCTCGAGTAGGCTTCGGCAGTGGCCAACACAACGAGCGGTTCGGCAGCCGGGGTGGGCGCGGGCGTGGCAGTGGAACACCCGGTCGCAATCGCCGAGGCCAGCCCGGCCGCCACGAGTGTGCGCCAGGCAGCCAGTGCCGCTCGGCTTCCGATCATCGAACCATCCCGATGACCAGCGTGGCTACACCCACTATCGCGCAATACAGTGAGAACACGCGCAACGACCGCCGAGCAAGGTAGCCGAGCAGCCAGCGGATGGCGAGAAAGCCCACAATTGCTGAAGCCAGGAAGCCCAGCGCGATCGGCACAATCAGTTCGGCAAGAGTCGACCTGCCGAGCAGATGCCGCGCCTCGAAGGCCCCCGCTCCCAGCATGATCGGCACCGACATGATGAATGAGAAGCGCGCCGCCGACCGACGCTCAAGCCCGCGCAGCAACCCGGCCCCGATGGTCGCACCGGAGCGCGAGATACCCGGGAACAACGCGAACGCCTGGGCGATGCCGATGACCACGGCATCAACCCAGGCCAGACCGGTCAGGCCCCGCGCCGCGGCTGTGCGGCTCTCAGCCAGCAGCAGGAAGGCCGCCGTCGCGAGCAGAAACCCTGCAACAGCCATCGGCTCCGAGAACGCCTGGCTGACCAGGTCGCGCAGCAGCGCCCCTGATGCCGCCGCCGGGAGCGTGGCGAGGACGAGCAGCCAGGCCATGCGGGCCTCCGGCTGGCTGAAATCCCAGTGGATCACACTGCTCACGCCGGTCTTCAACAATTGCCACAGGTCGCGCCAGAAGTAGATGATGACCGCGAGCAGCGTGCCCAATTGCACCAGGACGTCGAAGGCAAACGCGGCCTGCGGTTCGAATGTCCAGCCGGCCAGCCAGGGCACCAGGACCAGATGGGCCGAACTCGATACCGGCAGGAATTCGGTGAGGCCCTGGACAATTCCGAGAATGATCGCTTGAAAGTTGGTCATGCGCTGCGCGGCTCCATCGTGGAAGATCTGGGGACAGGCGAGTCCGGCTACGCCTTGGCCACTCCGCCGGTTTCGCGAAAGCGGGCGGGGCTGAATCGGCCGTCGAGAATGCGGTCGCGCATCTCACTCATCAGCGCAATCAGCAGGGTGAGATTGTGAATTGAGAGCAGGGTCGCCGCGAGAATCTCGCGGCTTTGAATCAAATGGCGCAGGTAGGCACGGCTGAAATGGGTGCAGGTATAACAACGGCACGTGGCATCGATGGGGCCCGCATCGCGGGCGAACCTGGCGGTGAGCATGTTCAGCCGGCCGGTGCGGGTCATGGCCGCGTGATGCCGCGCCAGGCGTGTGGGCAGAACGCAGTCGAAGAGGTCCACCCCGCGCGCCACACCAGCCACCAAGTCCTCCGGCGTGCCAACCCCCATGAGATACCGCGGCTTGTCCTCCGGCAGAATGCGGTCCACCACCTCGAGCATCTGGTAGGTTTCGGGCTTGGTTTCCCCGACGGAAAGCCCGCCGATGCCGTAGCCCGGGAAAGCGAGGCGGCCGAGGTATTCCGCTGATTGCTCGCGCAGGTCCGCGAACACGCCTCCCTGGACAATCCCGAACAACGCCTGGTCCTCGCGGCGGTGCGCCACTCGGCAGCGTTCGGCCCAGGCGTGCGTGCGGCGCATCGCCGCCTCATTGACGGCGCGGTTGTAGGGCGCCGGGCATTCGTCGAGGGCCATGATGATATCGGCGCCAAGGCCTTCTTGAATGCGGATGGAATCTTCGGGTGTCAGACGGTGCGGCGAGCCATCCAGGTGTGACCTAAACGTCACCCCGTCGTCGTCCACGCGGCGTATGGAGCTCAACGAGAACACCTGATAGCCGCCGGAATCAGTGAGCATCGGGTGCGGCCACTGCATGAACGAGTGCAGGCCGCCCAAATCCGCAACGACCGCTTCGCCCGGGCGCAGGTACAGGTGGTAGGTGTTGGCCAGAACAAGCGTGGCGCCGAGCTCCTGTAATTGGGCCGGCGTGAGCGCCTTGACCGTCGCCTGCGTTCCTACGGGGGCGAACACCGGCGTGAGCAGGTCGCCGTGCGGGGTGTGCAGGATGCCTGCGCGCGCGCGGCCGCAACGCGCCACCACTTCAAAACTGAAGGCTGCACTCATCGCAGGGCCCAGATGAAGTACAGGCCAAGCAGCGCCACGCCGAAGACAATCAGTGTCAGCGGCGCGCCCACCCGCAGGTAGTCGCGCACGTTGTACCCGCCAGAACCCATCACCAGCGTATTGACTGGATGGCCAATGGGCGTGAGGAAGGCCAGCGAGGAGCCGAGAGCCACAGCCATCGCCATGGCACGCGGGTCGGCGCCCACGCTGGGTGCAATGGCCAGCGCGATGGGCGCGAGAACGATCGGCACCGCGGTCTGCCCGCCCATCAGCTGGTTGAGCACGGTGGCGGCCAGCATCAAGACACCGGCCGCAACCAGCGGGCCCGCCCCGCCCAGCGCAGGCAGCAGCCAGCCCGCGACTCGCTCGGCCAAGCCGGAGGTGGTCATGGCGATGCCCAGAGGCCAGATGCCGGCGATGACAAACACCGCTTTCCATTCCACCGCGCGGTAGGCATCATCCATGCTCAGGCAGCCAGTGACCAGCATGAGCGCCGCCCCGCTCAGCGCAGCCAGCGAGACGGGCATGACGCCGGTCGCCGCAACACCCAGCGTGATGAAAGCAATCACCCCGGCCAGACGCGATTTCGCCGGGCGCAGCACGGCCTCCGCATCCTCCTCGAGCAGCACGTAATCACGCTCCTCGCGCAGCAAGCGCAGCCGCGCCGCCGCGCCCTGCACCAGCAGCGCATCACCCGCGCGCAGCGGAAGATCCGGCAGGTCGCGGTGCACCGCTTCGCCGCGCCGCCAGATCGCAATCACGTTGACTTCGTATTTCTCGCGAAAGTGAATCTCGCGCAGCGTCTTGCCAATGACGGAGGCTCGTGGAGAGACCAGCAGCTCGCCCAGAACCGTGACCTCGTCTGTCAGCCGCAGCGGAGCGGCCGGCTCGCTGAGCAGGGCAAGCCCATACTCGTTGAGCACCTCGGTGGGCGGGCAGCCCTGGGCAAAGACGATGTCGCCTTCGTCCACGCGTTCGTCGCGCGAGGGCGCCGCGATCACGTGCTGGTGGCGTGAGAGGCCGACCACGGTCACACCCAATCGCCTGGCCCACCCACCTTCGCGCAGACTGAGCCCCGCCATGGCCGAGCCGCGGCGCACTTCGATCTCGCACAGCGTGGATCCCACCCCGTAGGTCTGCTCGAGTTCGCGGCGCAATTGAATCGACCGAGCCGATTGGCCGGCCGGGTAGCGCCGCGGCAAGAGGTGGCGTCCGGCGAAGACCAGGTAGAGCGTTCCGGCTGCCACAATCGGCACGCCAATCGGCAGGAAGTCGAGCAAGCCGAAGGGCGCGAGTCCGGCATCACGCAGCACGCCGCCGACGATGATGTTGGCCGTGGTGAGCAGCGTGGCCATCCCGCCCAGGATCGTTCCAAAGGCGAGCGGCATGAGCAGGCGCGATGGGGGAATGCGCGTCTGGCGCGAGAGGCTGATGACCGCAGGCAGGAGAACTCCTGCCGCAGCAATGTTGTTCATGAACAGCGAGAGTGCGGCTGCCGCCAGAACGGTGATGAGCACCGCCCGCTGCTCCGAATCACCGCTGACACGCAGCAGCAAACGGCCCAGCGCGAGCGTGATGCCGGTTTGCTGTAATCCTTCGGAGATGATGAACACGGCCAGGATGGTGATGGTGGCCGTGGCGGAGAACCCGGAGTAGGCCTGGGCCGGCGTCACCAAGCCGGCGAGGCCGAGCGCGATCAGGGTCAGCAACGCCGCCAGGTCCGGCCGCACGCGCCCCGAAACCATGAACAACGCGAGCGCGAGGATGATGAGCGCAAGCAGAACAAGCGCCGAGGTCATAACGGCGAGGATTATAGTCCATCCGCGTGATACAATCCGCCGCGTTTCGCCTCCCTCACGAACCCTCCAGCAAACGATGATGCATTTGGCCTCGCACCCGCGACGTTGGACTTTTGTCCAGGCACTGGTTGCCTTGGCGGGCGTTGCCTGGATCGCGCTCTCAGCAAGCCCTGGCGTGCCGCAAGGCGGCAGACCGCCCCCCAGCCCGGGTCAGGGGTTCAGCGCGCCCGAGCTCGTCCTTCCCGATTCCGACGGCACGTTGCATGCGCTATCGAGCTACCGCGGCCGGGTCGTCGTGCTCAACTTCTGGGCTTCGTGGTGCCCGCCCTGCCAGGCAGAGATGCCGGCTCTCGAACGCATCCATCAGGACTTGGCCGCGAGAGGGCTGACCATCCTGGCCGTTAACGCCACAAGCCAGGATACGCGCCAGGCTGCGCTGCGATTCACCGAGGAGCTCGGCCTCACGCTGCCTGTGTTGTTCGATGACAACGGCAGCGCGCAGACCTCGTATCGCATCCGTGCGTTACCCACGACTCTCTTCATTGATACGCGCGGCATCATCCGCCAGGTAGTTGTAGGCGGGCCGCTCGCCGGTGCCGTGATCGAATCCATTGTGAACGACCTGCTGGCAGAGGCCGACTAGTGTTCCCCACACTGCAGCTCGGGCCAGCCGTCATCCAAACCTCGGTGCTCCTGCTTCTTGCCGGAGTGTGGCTGGCTACCGGCCGCATCGAACGCCATGCACACATGCGAGGCCAGAACGGCGACAGGATTCTTACCTTTGTCCTTGTCGTAGTGGCAAGCGCGATCCTCACCGGGCGCCTCGCGTATGCTGCCCAGCATCTGCAGGCCTACCTCGCCAACCCGCTCGGCCTGCTTTCACCCAGCGCGGCGACTATGAACCTCGAAGTCGCCGCGCTGGCCGGACTGTCAGCCGGAGCGGTTCTCCTCCGCCGCTGGGCGCGACGAAGCCAGCCCATCCCACTCTTGGTCCTTTTGGACGTGCTGGCCCCGGGGATGGCCGTCGTGATGATGGCGCTCTCGGCGGGCAGTCTGGCCAGCGGATCGGCCTACGGCGCCCCGGCGCGGCTCCCCTGGTCGATCTTTCTGTGGGATGAATGGCGGCATCCCAGCCAGGCCTACGAGCTGTTGGCCGCGCTTGGTATCTGGCTGCTGATCGAGCGCTCCGCAAAGAAGGTGCCCTCCGCATCGCCGCACGACCCGGCCGCGGGCCCATCCACACGTGCTCCTGGCGGTCTCTTCTTCACCTGGATGGCGATGGCTGCCAGCGCTCGCCTGATACTCGAGGCGTTTCGCGGCGATAGTGTGCTGTGGGGCGGCGCCTTTCGCGCCCCACAAGTCGTGGCGCTCATCGCGCTGCTGGGGGCACTGTGGGCGTTGGGAAGCATCGTCCAAAGCCGGGATGCCTCCTCCGCGACACCCTCCGCCTTCTCTTGAATGGCGCCTCCCCAAGGCAGACTCTCTCGCCTACCCCTGGGCTTCGGATCTCGAATCGTGACCTTCGCGGCGCTATAATAAAAGGTCGATTCGCCCCGAGGCGCACATGAGCATCGATTTCATCCGCATCGTCGGCGCACGCGAACACAACCTGAAGAACATCAGCCTGAGCCTGCCGCGCAACAAGCTGGTGGTCATCACCGGCCTCTCGGGGTCCGGCAAGTCGTCGCTGGCCTTCGACACCCTCTTCGCCGAGGGGCAGCGGCGGTACGTCGAATCGCTTTCGACCTACGCCCGTCAGTTTCTTGGCCAGCTGCGCAAGCCGGAGGTCGACCTGATCGAGGGCCTTTCGCCCGCGGTGGCCATTGACCAGCGCGGCGTGTCGGCCAACCCGCGCTCGACCGTGGGCACGCTCACCGAAATCTACGACTTCCTGCGCCTCCTGTTTGCCCGTCTGGGGACCCCGCACTGCCCGGTCTGCGGACGCGAGGTCCAGCGCCAATCGGCCCAGGAGATCGTGGCGGCAGTGGCGGCATTGCCCGCCGGGACGCGCTTCGTGCTCCTTGCACCGCTCGTGCGCGCACGCAAAGGGGTCCATCACGCCGCCATCGAGGAAATCCGCCAGTCGGGATTCGTGCGCATGCGCCTCGACGGGATGCTGTATGACGTCGAGGCGGAGGTCGAACTCGATGCGCATCGCGCCCACACCGTGGAGGCGGTCGTCGACCGCTTGGTGATTCCGACGGCGGAGGCAACGCCC
This sequence comes from uncultured Anaerolineales bacterium, assembly GCA_964353865.1. Lineage (GTDB taxonomy): Bacteria > Chloroflexota > Anaerolineae > Anaerolineales > RBG-16-64-43 > RBG-16-64-43. The sequence goes on from CAYGXJ010000018.1 coordinate 34,299, forward strand.
GCCGAACGGGCCGACTTTGAGACGCGCTTGACCGATTCGATCGAGACCGCGCTGCGCGTCGGGCGGGGCTATCTCACATTGCAGGACCTGCGCCCCGACCCTCCGCAGGAAACGACCTATTCAGAGCATTTCGCCTGCCCAGCGGACGGCACCAACCTGCCGGCGATTGAGCCTTCCACCTTCTCCTTTAATTCGCCACAGGGGGCCTGCCCGGAGTGCCAGGGCCTGGGCACTCGCCTGGAGATTGATCTCGAGCGCGTCATCCCCGATCGCAGCCTGCCGCTCAGCGAGGGCGCCTCTGCGGCGCTCGAGCTGGCCGGCAGCGATCGCAGCCCGCGCGGGCTGCTCGCCCTCATCGAGGCCTTGGCCGAGGCAGAGGGGTTCGACCTGGATCAACCGGTGGCGCAATTGGGTGAGGCGACGCTGCAGCTCATTCTCTACGGTACCGGCGAGAAGAAGGTGCGGGTGAGTTTCCGCACCGGACAAGGGCGGAGCGGTTCTTTCGACACCCCCTTCGCGGGGCTGGTGCCGGCGCTCAATCGCCGCTACCGTGAAACCGGCTCGGCGGCCGTGCGCGAGAAGATCGAAGCGTTGATGAGCGAGCGCACCTGCGAAGCCTGCGGTGGGCAGCGCCTGCGCGCCGAGGCGCTGGCCGTGACCATCGACGGACGCAATATCATCACCGTCTGCGGATGGACCACCGCCCATCTGCGTCAGTGGATCACCACCCTGGCGGAGGATACCGGTTCGCTGTTTGCGACCGCGCGCCAACAGCGCATCCTCGCGCCGATCCTGACGGAGATCCGCGGCCGGCTGCAGTTCCTCGAAGAGGTGGGCCTTGACTACCTCACCTTGCAGCGCACCGCCGCCAGCCTCTCAGGCGGCGAAGCCCAGCGCATCCGCATGGCCACCCAGATCGGCTCGCGGCTGAGCGGTGTGTTGTACGTACTCGATGAACCGTCGGTGGGCTTGCACCCGCGCGATACGGGTCGGCTGCTGGCAAGTCTGGCGCGCCTGCGTGATTTGGGCAATAGCGTATTGGTCGTCGAACACGATGAGGCCACCATCCGCTCGGCCGATTATGTGGTCGACCTCGGCCCCGGGGCTGGTCCCCTGGGCGGCGAGGTGGTCGGGGAGGGTACGCCCGAAAGCCTGGCCCGCCAGCCGAAGTCACTCACCGGGCAATGGCTCGCCGGGAAACTGAACGCCCCGACGCCGCACGCACGCCGACCCGGCAACGGGCAGACTTTGACGATCGTAGGCGCGCGCGCCAACAACCTCAAGAATCTCACCGTGCGCATTCCACTCGGAAAGCTCGTCTGCCTCACCGGGGTTTCCGGCTCGGGCAAGTCCACCCTGCTGATCGACGTGATCTACGCCGGGCTGGTGGCCGGGGCACGTCCCGGCGAGTTCGCCGCCGCCGAACGCATCGATGGGGCGCAGGCGATCGAGAAGGTGATCCACATCGACCAGTCGCCGATCGGTCGCACGCCGCGTTCGAACCCGGCCACCTACATCGGCCTGTACAGCGAAATCCGCGAGCTCTTCGCGACGCTGCCTGCCGCGCGCGTGCGCGGCTACCGGCCGGGGCGGTTTTCTTTCAACGTGCGCGGCGGTCGCTGCGAGGCTTGCCAGGGCCAGGGTCAGATCCAGGTGTCAATGCAGTTCCTGCCCGACGTTTATGTTCCGTGCGAGGTATGCGGCGGCACGCGCTTCAACCGTGAGACGCTGCAGGTGTTCTTTAAGGAGAAGAGCATTGCCGATGTGCTGGACCAGACGGCGGATGAATCACGCGAGCTGTTCGCAGCCTTCCCCAACATGTTGCGCAAGCTCGACACGTTGCGCGACGTGGGCCTGGGCTATATCCGTCTCGGTCAATCCGCGGTGACACTTTCGGGCGGAGAGGCGCAGCGCATCAAGCTGGCGCGCGAATTGGCGCGGCGTCCGGCCGGGCACACGCTCTACGTGCTCGACGAACCGACGGTGGGATTGCATGCGGTAGATGTTCAGCGCCTGATCCCGGTGCTCGAGCGGCTGGTGGAGGAGGGCCACTCGGTCGTGGTCATCGAGCATAACCTCGACATTCTGCGTATGGCGGACCACATCATCGACCTGGGACCGGAGGGCGGCGACAAAGGTGGCAGGCTCGTAGCCGAAGGGACCCCCGAGCAGGTGGCCGCGGTGGGCACATCTTATACCGGGCAGTACCTGCGCCCGCTACTTTTCCCGCAGGCCCGGCCCGCCTCGCGCACGGCGCCTCGCGCGCCCACAAAGAAGAGGCGATGACCATCCTTCACTTCTCGCGTGCATTCGAGTTGAGCCAGCGCCTCGAGGCGGTTGAGCCGCTGGAGCGCTGCGACTGGCCTGCGTGCGGGGGCGCATGCTGCCTGCACGGCGTGTGGCTCGACCCGTTCGAGGCACAGGATCTGCGCGCCCATGCGGATCTGATCGCGCCGTGGATGCTCGCCGACCGCCGCGACCCGGCGCAGTGGTTCACCTCCGAACGCGAGGCCGAGCCGGGCATGCCGAGCGGCGAGGTCATTGCCGCCCTTGTGGTTCCCAACTCGGCCCACTACGGCGGCCAGGAGTGCATTTTCCTGCGCCCAGATTCAAAGTGTGCGCTACAGGTGGCCGGCGAGGCGGCCGGGCTAGACCCCTGGCGCCTCAAGCCATTCCACTGCATCTTGCATCCACTCACTTTCGATGAGGCGGGGCTTGTCTCGCTCGCGCCGCTGGCGGAATTGCATGACGAGCCAGCCAGCTGCCTGCGCCGTGCCGCCGAGCCCCGCCCGCTGCGAGTACTATTCGAGAGCGAGATCGAGTACCTCACCCACGTGGCAGAAGGGTAGCCGAGCTTTTAGCACCGACGCCCACGCGATGCGGCCCGTCGGGCACGCGTCACACGATCCGTCCCCTCCAACAGGAATGCGGCGTCACGGCAAATCGCGCGTTGGTCCAATGGCAAGAGGCGTCACCGCATGTTAGAATTGCCCTTCGCAGGTGCCTGCCCCCATCGTCTAGAGGACCAGGACGCGGCCCTTTCAAGGCCTAAACCGGGGTTCGAATCCCCGTGGGGGCACCTCTTCTGACGCATGACGTCCAGAAGCAATCGATCGGCTTCCCTGGCAGAAATCCCAATCGCCATCGGGCCGCAGGCCCCTCAGGGGGCACAGCCCAACCGCCGTCCGGCGGTTTTTGTTTTCCCTCGGGCAGGCGTAGGCCGTCCCAACCGTCCTGGGAAAGGACCGCATTCGAGTCATGACATTTCTCTGCCTCGCGTCTGCGAAAACCATGTCCTGAGACGTGCGCTGCGGGAGTAGAATGATTGCTGTCCTGAAGTGGATTAGGACCATCCGGGTTCGCTCCACGGAATGGTCCGGACCGAGAGAGGAGCACTTGCGATGATGCTCTACCTTCGCCTTGCCTGGCGCAACGTGTGGCGGCACCGTCGCCGCACCCTCATCATCGTCTCGGCCATGGGCTTCGGCCTTTCGCTGATGATGATGTACGATGGCCTGGTCGACGGCTTCAACCAGGCAATCTATGGCAATGCGATCAAAGTCCTGGGCGGCAACATTCAGGTGCATGCTCCGGGCTACCGAGAGAGCGCTGGGCAGAAGCCGCTCCTTCCACTTGCGGATGACGCCAAGGTCCTGGAAGTGGTGCGCGCCGAACCGGGCGTGGTGGCCGCCTCCCGCCGCATCAACACCGGCGGATTGGCCAGCAGCCGCGAGGGTGCCTTTGCCGTGGGCATCACCGCCATCGAGCCGGAGGTCGAGCAGCAGGTCAATCTGGCCGGGCAGAATGTTGTTGCCGGCCGCTCGCTCACCGCCACCGACGGCGATGCGGTCTTCATTGGCAAAGGCTTGGCCGAAGCCATGAACGTGACGGTGGGCGATCGCATCTCCCTGTCCGGGCGGTCGGCTCACGAGCAGCTGCGCCAACGGACGATGACCGTGATCGGGATCTACGACCTGGGCATGGTCGACATCGAGAAGATCAACGTCTACATCTCGCTCGCAGAGGCGCAGACGCTTTACGATCTTCCCGGGCAGTCGACCGAAGTGGCCGTCTTCCTGGCTCGAGTGGGCGGCGAAAGGCAATTGATCAACAGACTCTCCCCCGCGCTCCCTGGCCATGAACTGGCCTCCTTCGAGGACAGCTATCCGGAGTTGCAGTACGCCCTGGCCTCCAAGGGCCGGGCGATGGACATCTTCAGCGTGATCATCCTGGGCATCGCCGGTATCGGGATCCTCAACCTGTTGCTGATGGCGGTGTACGAGCGCACGCGCGAGATCGGCGTGCTGGGCGCCATGGGCCTCAAACCGCGGCAGATCTCCCTGCTCTTCATCCTGGAGGGGACGCTGATCGGCGTGGTCGGCGTGGCCTTGGGGATCGTGCTTGGGCTGGCGTTCAACGGGATGATGCGGGCGGTGGGGTTGGACTTCACTTCGTTCTCCGGCATGACCAGCTATACGGCTCTGATCACCGACAAGATCTACCCAAGCTGGGGCATCGGCAAATTGCTGAGCCGCGGGCTGACGGTGGCCATCATCGCCGCCCTGGCGGCGGTTGTCCCCGCCCGTGAGGCAGCGCAGCGCGATCCGGCCGAAGCGCTACACTACGTGTGAGGTCCACCATGATCCAATTACTGAAACTGGCCTTTCGCAACCTGGGGCGCAACCGACGGCGAACGTTCTTCTCCGCCCTGGCTATGGGGATGGCGCTGGCCCTCCTGCTGCTGATGGCCTCCGTCATCCAGGGGGAATACGGCGACGCCATCGAATTGGCCATCCATCTGCAATCGGGTCACTTGCAGGTGCGGTCAGCAGACTACGATGAGACCAAGACCAGCCTCAAATGGGAGAGCTTGATCGAGGGCCCTGATCAGGTCGCGGCACGGATCGCCTCGATCGGGGCGGTGGCGGTGGCCACGCCGCGGTTGTATGCCAGCGGGTTCGTCACGACGCGGGACGAATCGTCCGGCGTGCGCGTCGTTGGCATCGACCCCTTGTCGGAGGCCAACGCGCCCTTTCGGGATGGGATCCTGGAAGGGAACTTCTTGACTCCCGAGGACCGGGAGGAAGTGCTCATCGGCTGGTCCCTAGCCCACCGTCTCGGCCTTGCGGTGGGCGACCAGATCAGCCTGTCCGTGAACACGTCCAACGGGGAGGTCGACGAACAACCGTTCACCGTCCGGGGCGTCTACAACACGGGGTCCAGCGGGTTCGACGGCCTGACGGTTTTTCTGCCGCTGGCCAAGGCTCAGGCGTTCACCGGCGCCGAGAACCGCGCGAGTGCGATCTTCGTCCTGCTGAGGGACACCTCCCAGACCGAAGCCGTGATCGCGGCGCTGAATGCACCTGGCTACGAGGTGTTGACCTGGCGAGACATGAACGAGCTGCTGGTTCAGACAGAGCAGCTAGCCTCCAGCTACATGGGCATCTTCTACCTTATTGTGCTGGGCATCGCCGCCACGGTGATCGTCAACACCCAGGTCATGTCGGTGTACGAGCGCACGCGCGAGATTGGCATCCTCTCGGCCATCGGCATGCGGGGGCGTCGAGTGATGACCATCTTCCTGACGGAATCCGGATTGCTGGCCGTGGGCGGGATACTGCTCGGGCTGGCGATCGGGGGCCTCGCCATAGCCTACTTCACGCGCTTCGGTCTCCCCCTGGACATTGAGAAATTCGGATTCACGGGGATGCTCTTCCGCGAGAGGATCTATACCCAGCTTACCATCCAGGACACCGTCCGTTTGACACTGATGTCGTTCATCGTCACGCTGCTGGCTGGCGTTTACCCAGCCGTGCTGGCCTCGCGCATGGAACCGGTCGCGGCGCTGCGCGCCGAGCGATAGGTGAAAGGAGCACTCCCATGGAAGTTGCAAAGGTCGAGAACGTCACCCGCGTCTACAAGATCGGCAAAGTCGAGACCCAGGCTCTGCGCGGGGTCAGCCTCTCCATCGAGGGCGGGGAATTCACCGCGCTCGTCGGTCCCTCCGGGTCGGGCAAGACCACCCTGTTGCAGCTCATTGGGTGTCTGGACCAGCCCTCCGCGGGCAAGGTCTATATCAACGGACGCGACGTGACCCAGCTCAATCGCAACCAGCGCGCCGACATGCGCCGCGGGACGATCGGTTTCATCTTCCAGTTCTTCGCCCTGATCCCGACCCTGACCGCCTTCGAGAACATCGAGATGCCGCTGCTGCTCAACGGCCACTCGGCCAAGGAGCGCCAGGCGCGGGTGACGGAGTTGCTCGAGGCGGTGGGACTGGCGGACCGCGCACGCAACCGGCCGGACCAGCTTAGCGGCGGCGAACAGCAACGCGTGGCGATCGCCCGCGCCCTCTCGATCAAGCCCAAGCTCATCCTAGCCGATGAACCCACGGCCAACCTCGACACGCCCAACGGCCAGTTGGTGATGGAAACCATGACCCGTCTCAACAAGGAGACCGGTGTGACCTTCGTCTTCGCCACGCACGACCCGCGAGTCATCAAGTACGCGCGCCGCGTCGTCACACTGCGCGACGGCCTGGTTGCCGAGAACGGAGCCCAGAAAGCCTCCGGGTGAGACATGAAATACTCAACGATGGTTCTCTTGCTCCCAGCGGTTGTCCTCACGGCATGCAGCGGCGGCGCAGGCGCATCGAGCCAGCCGCTGCCGACCGTCGTCCTTGGCGGCGCAACAGCGCCGCCCGCAGTTGATCGCGCGGGCGTGACCGCCTCCGGCATCGTCGTCGCCGCACAGGAGGCGCGCCTGTCGTTTCTAGGCACCGGTCTGGTAACCAAGGTCAACGTTGAATTGGGCGGCACCGTCCAAGCAGGAGAGGTCTTGATCGAATTGGACGATGCAGCCGCCCAGAGGGATCTTGCGCGGGCCGAGAGTGACCTGGCGGACCTCACCTCGCCGGCGGCCGCGGCGCGCGCCCGCCAAGCGGTGGCTGCGGCGGAGGCCGACCTCGAGAAGGCCCGCAACAAGCTCGAGTACTACGTGACGCCCGGGGTGTTGTATTGGGAAGAGCGCCAATCGGAAGCCCAGACGGCTCTTGCGGCCGCCAAGGCGGACAGCGGACCCTCGCCGACCGAGGATCAGAAGAAGAAGATCGCCGAGGCCGAGAAGTTGCTGGCGCGGGCCGAGGCCAACCTGGCGTACGCCACGAAGCAGTACCGCGAGGTGTATCTACCAGAGAAGTTCACCCGTATCAACAGCCAGACGGGCGCATCCTATGTCGCGGAACCGCGCATTGACACCGAAGCGGCACGCGCTGACTATGAATTGGCGGGCGCCACGTTGAACGAGGCGCGCGCCTTCTTGGCGGCACTGACCGGCGAAGCCACGCCGCCCGAAGTTTTCGGTAGCTCGATTGCGCTCCTGGAATTGGCGCGGCGAAACGTCGCCTCGGCACGCTCTGCGCTCGAGGCCACCAGATTGGCAGCCCCGTTTGCAGGCACCATCGCCCTGGTGAGCGCCGTGCCGGGAGAAAACGCGGTGCCGGGGACGATCATGGTCGTCGTCAGCGACCTCAGCCGGCTGCGTGTGGAGACCACCGACCTGAGCGAGCTCGATGTCACCAAGGTCTCCGTGGGCCAAGGCGTCCGGGTGTATATCGAGGCGCTTGGCCAGGAGCTGGACGGCCGGGTCGCAGCGATCGCGCCGGGGGCCACCACGCTGGGAGGCGACGTGGTCTACAAGACCGTCATCGACCTGGACACGCAACCGCAGGGCATGCGCGCGGGGATGAGCGCCGAGGTGACCTTCGAAGGCGGCGGCTGAGGCGCCGCATCGGCAACCACAGACCCTCGGCTTGCAGCACCCTGCCACAATCGAACCGGTCCGGATTCTTGTATCCAGGTCGGTTTCTCTTTCCGCCCCTTTTGGGAGTGATTCGCCACGCTGCACATCGGCCTTCCAAGGCGCTGCAAACCGGTCGATTCCAGATCGCACAAAAGGAGGATGCGCCACTCCTCCAAAACCACCACGCGAATCTTCTGCCGGCGGGGTATGCTTTTATGGATGACCGGGGTCACTGCACGCGGCGACCCACGGCCCAAGATATCGGATCGCAGCCGTCAGACGCAACCGGCCGCCCTTCAACGCGTATGTACGATTGTGGACGGCCACTCGGGCTCATCTAGGATAAGGACAGAGACACATGAACACCTTCACCAAATCCCAACTCGAGATTCATGTTCCAGTGCTCGGCTGGCTGCTCATTGGGACTAACCTGATCTACTTGCTGATAGCTTCCATTTTGGCTGTCTTCCTGGTGGGCATCGGCACGGCCGTGGGCGACGTGATGGTCGAACGTGTGCTGGGCATCGTCGCAGCAAGCGTGGGTGGCCTGCTGGCAGTGCTCGGCCTGCCCGGCATTGTCGCCGGGGCGGGTCTCCTCGCGCGCAAGACGTGGGGACGCATCCTTTCGATCGTGATTTCCGGCCTCAGTCTGGTGGCCTTCCCTCTGGGGACAATCCTGGGGGTCTACGGTCTAATCGTGCTGCTCCAAGATTCTGCAACCGAGTACTTCGCGGCCTAGGGTTCCCCTCCTTTTTCGTGGGCGACGGGCCGCGACCCCGGCCTGTCGCCCACTCGACGAACAAAAACCCGAAGCGCAATGGAACGGCGGGACGATCCCGGGGATCATCACCGAATCACAGAGGCACTTCTTCCCCGGGAAAGCGGCGACCTGGGGTTGCCCTGGAAGGGGAATGTCGTCCCCGCGTGCTCAAGGCGGGGTCCAAGTGATTCTCAAGTGCGGCGTGTCCCATTCGCGTAGATCCAGTGGATTCCCGCCAGGATCCCGCGGGAATGACGATCACAGGCTTCTGGCTCGTCGCCCCCGCTCGAGAGGCGCAGCCCGCACCGCCCCAACTCGGGCCGTGTACGTGCCTCGAACCGCTTGCGCTCTGCCCCCTACCCGATCCGCTCAACCGCATGACGCAGGATAGTCTTCAACCTCTCTGGTTTCGCCCGCCGCGGGTCCCCCATATAGATCTCGTGATGCATGCCGCGGAAGCGCAGCCCGTGCGCACGTATGTACTCATCCATCAGCGCCAGCGTCCGCGGCTCATCGGCATACGGGCCGACGTGCATGATCTGGATGCAGCGCCCCTCGGCGAACGATTCCAGCCGGACCTTGGCCAGAGCCGGGTTCTCGCCTCGTTTGGCCAGCACCTGTTGCACACCTTGGCGGAACATGGCCGGGGTGATATGCGCCGGGAGCATCATCAGCAGCGTGTAGCTCCACGGCTCCTTCGATTGAAAGCTCCAGTTCCCGGACTTCACCCACCACAGCCCTTCCATCGCCATCACCGGGTAGTCGATCGGGTTGCGCTCGCGCAGCTTCGAGGTGAACTTGAGCGTATAGGCCACGCCATACATCGCCATCATCGCCTGGCCGAAGCTGTCGGAGATAGTGGGCGTCTTGCCTGGTTCGATTTCTCCATCCAGCATGATGAACTTGAGGCGTGGAACCTTCACTTCCACCACTTTCTTCGCCGGGGGTGAATAAAGCTCTTTGTACTTCTTGCGCAGGTCTAGGGTCTTGGGCTTCATCCTTCCTCCTCTCACAGGTTGGCGCCGCAATCGAAGAGAATAGCAGCGACCGGCTCACCACGCAAGTTGGCCGGAAGGGCGGCGGCCGGCTCGCTCGCCCATCCGCACCTTGGAAGATTGCGAGTCTTGTCGTTCACAGCGAACGGGTGTGACCACGCCTCATGCCACAGATGTGATCTACCACGTGCACGCGCCCGGGCGTACGCCGGACTTGGCAACATCCCCCTCAAACAGTATTCTCAGACGCCGAAGCCTCTCCCCTCGTCAGTTGCGCACAATGACGTGTTGCATATACTTGGGACCGGGAGTTTGCCCTCCCTTCCCATTCCAATCGCCGTGTGTCCGCCCGACGTTGGGGATCTGACATCCGTTGCCGCCCACACCCGGGGGATCTACCGCACGCTCCCTTCTCACCAACCCGAACTTGCCCTGTGCCGCCCAAAGCGCTCCGATGGGTGCTCCTGACTTGGTATTCCCGTCGTCGACGCCTCCGGCGCATTGCAGCCCAGGGCAGCCACAGTTGCACTTGAGGAGGCACAATGAAGCCGCTCGCCCGCCTAGTTCTCGCAATCGCACTCCTGGCATCGCTGTCGCTGCGCGCGCTACCCTACGACTCCCAGACCTACACCGTCGTCAACACCGACGATATGGGAGTGGGGTCCTTGCGATGGGCAATCAACCAGGCCAATCTATCGATCGGGTACGACATTGTTGAATTCGACATTCCCGGCCCCGGGGTTCAGACTATTGCCCTCACCAGCGGCCCTCTGCCCTGGATCATCGACCCCGTGTTTGTCGATGGCTATTCGCAAGCTGGCGCCAGCGAGGCGACCGATATCGGAGTCGCGCAGCTGATGATCCAAATCGACGGAAGCGGGCTTCCCATCAATCCTCCCTGGAACAATGGCCTTGTCATCTCCGCTTCCAACAGCACCGTCCATGGACTATCGATCTACGGATTCGACGAGAACGCGATTGTCCTCGACGCCACCCTGGTCACGGTGACAGATAACACTATCCGGGGCAATCACTTGGGAGTGAATTGGAACGCGACGTCATCCCCATCCCACAACCATAAGAACGGCATATACATCGGACGCGGGGCAACAGACAATGTGGTCGGCGGCGACACGGCAGCCGAGCGCAATATCATCTCCGGCAACGACTGGTCGGGGGTGGAAATCCACGCTGCCGGCACAACGAGGAACGTCGTCTCCGGGAACCGCATTGGCACCAATGGCGCTGCCTCCAACGTGATTGCCAACTTGATGCACGGCGTGCGAATCTACGGTGGCGCCACCGGAAACACGGTCGGCGGCGACACGGCCGGCGAGCGCAACGTCATCTCCGGGAATACCATGTGCGGGGTGATGATTTACGGGATCGATCAGCCCACGGCCAGCAACACCATTTCGGGGAACTACATCGGCCTCAACATCATCGGCGGTCTTGCGATACCCAACGGCGACAGCGGCGTATGCATCACCGACTCGGCCTCCAATACTATCGGCGGGCACAGCGTGGGAGAGCGCAATTTGATCTCAGGGAACTCGGAATACGGCGTGCACATCACCGGCTCGCTCGCTACCATGAACGTGGTCACCGGCAACTATATCGGTCTCAAGTACGACGGCGTGATCCCGAACCCGAACACGTCCCGGGGAGTTGCGATAAGGAACGGCGCGCACGCCAACACCATAGGTGGCACGGCGACGGCTGAGGGCAATGTCATCTCGGGCAACGGTGCCAGTGGTCTGCGTATCGACGACTCGGGCACGGATGACAATTCCATCCTCGGCAATCTCATCGGCACCGACGCCACAGGGACGGTCGCGGTCCCAAATGGGATGCATGGCATCGAAGTCTATGGGGGCGACAACACGACCATCGGTGGAGACACCGCCGGTGCCGGCAATGTGATTTCGGGCAACGTGAATTACGGCGTCACTATCGCTGGAACCGATGTCTCCAACGTGACCGTGGCCGGCAATCTGGTTGGCGTGGACGTGACCGGGCTGGCTGCCATGCCGAACGGCTCCGGGGGGGTCGGGGCCAGCAGCGGCGCGTCGAACGTGGTCATCGGGGGCGACTTGCTCGCAGAAGGCAACGTCATCTCGGGCAATGATGGCAGCGGGGTCGACATTAGGGAGGACACGACCACAACCGTCACAATCCGCGGCAATTGGATTGGAACTGATCGCACCTCCACGCACTCCCTCCCGAACGCGCGCAACGGAGTGTATTTCACCGATTGGACCTCTGGGCATACCGTCGGTCCCGACAACGTCATCACCAACAACCAGTGGGATGGGGTCAGCCTGGGCTCAATCAATTCAAGCGCCATCACCATCACGCGCAACCGCATCTTCGCCAACGCATTGGAGGAGATCTACCTCTCGCCGGGTTCGAACAACGGGATCGAGAGGCCGGCTATTTCCTCCACGAGCCTCGGGTCGGTGCTGATTTCGGGCACGGCGTGCGCCAGTTGCACGGTCGAAGTGTTCGGCGCCAACACGGCCAATACTGGCGCCGAACGGTTCCTTGGAACAACGGTCGCCAGCGCGGGTGGTGCATGGACGCTGACGGTTTCCGGCCTGGCATACTCTCACCTCACCGCAACAGCGACCGATGCCCTTGGCGACACATCCGAATTGGCGTCGGACTTCACCGCCACTGTGCGCAGCCTTTTCCTCCCGCTGATCCTGCGCCAGTTCCCGTGAGCGAACGAGCCGTCGAGCGTTCGTGACCAGGAGGCAGCCATGACTTCGCCCAAACCCTGGCTCCGCTTCTACGAAAGCCACGTTTCGCCTCATCTCGAATATCCTCAGACGACGCTGCCGCAGGCCTTGGCCGAGACGGCGCGCCGCTGCCCGGACGTCTCGGCGATGATCTTCAAGGGGCGGCGCATCACCTACCGCGAACATGACACCGCAGTCGATCGCTTCGCGGCGGCGTTGCAGGATCTCGGCGTGCGCAAAGGCGACCGCGTGGCGGTGCATTTGCCCAATTGCCCACAATTCATCATCGCCTTCTACGGTGCGCTGCGCGCCGGCGCCATCGTCGTCCCGTGCAACCCGATCTACACGGCGCGCGAGCTGCGACACCAGTTGCGGGATTCCGGCGCCGCGGTCATTGTCACGCTCAGCTCCACTTACCCCATCCTTCGCCAGATCCGAGGCGAGACCGCGCTGCGGCACATCGTCGTTGCGCGCATCAAGGATTACTTCCCGCCGCTGCTGCGCCTGATCTTCACCCTGCTCTTGGAGAAGAAGCGCGGCCACCGTCTCAGCCTGAAGGGTGAATCGGGAGCATCGTGGTTCATGGACATCCTTGGTCGCGGCTCGCCAAAACCGAAGCCGGTGCCGGTCAGCCTGGACGACACGGCCGTGCTCATGTACACCGGCGGCACCACTGGCCTCTCCAAGGGAGCCGAGCTCACCCACTGCAACATCCTGGTCAACGCCCACCAGGTGCTGGTGTGGGTCAATGCGGCCGAGGCGCAGGATGCCACGCTGACCGCCTTGCCACTCTTCCACAGTTATGGCATGACCTGCTGCATGAACCCCGGCGCGCTGCGCGCCGGCACCGCTGTTCTGGTGCCCGATCCGCGCGACGTGACCGACATCCTCAAGACCATCCGAACCTACCGCCCAACCTTCTACCCGGGTGTGCCGGCGATGTATGCGGCCATCATCAACCACCCGCAGGTAGGCCGCTTCAACCTGCGCTCGCTCAAGGTGTGCAACAGCGGCGCCGCGCCCCTGCCGGCGGAAGTGCAAAAGCGCTTCAGCGAGCTCACCGGCGCGCGGCTCATCGAAGGCTTTGGGCTGAGTGAATCATCGCCGATCACGCATAGCAACACCGCTTACGGCGAAAACCGTCTGGGCACCATCGGCATTCCCTGGCCCGACACCGAGGCTCGCATCGTGGACGCCGATATCGGCGAGCGCGTGCTGCAGCCCGGCGAGATCGGCGAGCTGTGCGTTCGGGGGCCGCAGGTGATGCGCGGCTACTGGAACCAGCCGGCGGAAACGGCAAATGTTTTGCGTCCCGATCCTCAGGGCGGCGGCCCGTGGCTGCACACGGGCGATCTGGCCATTATGGATGCTGACGGCTTCTTCCAGATCGTCGATCGCAAGAAAGATATGATCCTCGGCGCCGGCGGCTACAACATCTATCCGCGCGAAATCGAGGAAGTGCTCTACGCGCATCCCAAGGTGCGCGAGGCCGCCGCCTTGGGCATGCCGGTGCCGGAGAAGGGTGAGGAAGTTGTGGCCGTAGTGGCACTCAAGGAGGGCGAGAGCGCCAGCGCGGAGGAGATCATTGCCTACTGCCGGCAGAACCTGGCGCCTTACAAGGTGCCCAAGCGAGTTCTGTTCCGCGCGGACCTGCCCAAAACGCTGGTGGGCAAAGTGCTGCGCCGCACGCTGCGCGAGGAGGAATCCGCCGCCCACAGCCCCGGGTAGCCCACACACACAATTGGGTGGGCGAAGGGTGCGCCGATCCACCGCGTTTGGCTCGGGGCCTAGCCCGGCAGCGAGCGACGCCAACGCGCCCCACCCCCTGCCCCCTCCCCATTGATGGGGAGGGGTGATTCTTTTCTCTGGGAGTGGGGAGCTTCGCTCCCCACTCCCAGAGGCCGACACCCCACGTGTAATCGAGATCGAAGAGGCTCGCCGTGGCAAGCCTAA
>CAYGXJ010000019.1:0-2140 GCA_964353865.1 uncultured Anaerolineales bacterium
CGAGTGGCACGGCGGTCGGCGAGGCAACCTCACGCGCAAAGGTGGGGATGGGCGTGACCGCCGGGACGGTCGGGCGTCCGCCGCACGCAGCCAGGATCAAACCTGCGAATCCTGCAAGAGGGAGCACCCATAATCGTCTCACCGTGACCTCCGTCTTCGATGGAGCTGCATCAGCCAAGCACTGCCCTGCGCCAGGGACGGCTCGATTGAATACGACCCCTGGCACCCGCATGCGCGGTCTCACGCATCGGGACGCCGTGCGCATCAGCCGCGCAGGTTCTTGCATGAGACAGTGTGGATTCTAGCACGGAGGACATGCGGATTCTCGGCGTCGCACTGGGTCCGGCCGAAGGGTGGCGCTGGTCGATTTCGAATCATGGTGGTCCCGCGACTCGGCGAATGGAGTACAGCCGACCCAATTCCTGATGAGGATACGACGACTCTAGTGCGGGGAAGGCGTGGCGGCGGACCGCGGCCGGCCGCGCACGGCCGAGGTCAGACCGCCCAGGAGGGCGACAACGGCTGCCACGCGGAAACTCGCCGCAATCGCCGGGAAGACAGGCAGCGCGAGGCCGGCGGCCTCGCCTCGCGCCAGCACGGTCGAGAAGATGGCCCCGGCCAAGCCAACGCCGAGGACCATGCCCACGTTGCGCGCCGTCGCCAAGACACCCGCGCTGATGCCCTGGCGCGCCATCGGCGCGCTGCTCATCAGCGCATTGCTGTTGGGCGAGACAAATAGACCGATGCCTAACCCCGCAATCCCCAGCCCGAAGGCTACCTGCAGCATCGAGGCGGACGGACCCAGCGCCGAGAGCAGCCACGCGCCCACCGCCAGGATGAGCATGCCCAAGGTGCTCGGCACCCAGGCCGGCATGCGGTCGGAGAGCGAGCCGGAGAGCGGGGCGACGATGGCCATGATGATCGGCTGCGCCGTAAGCAAGCCTCCGGCCTCGGTCGGGGAGAGGCCGCGCCCCTGCTGCAGGTAGAAGGGCATGAGGAAGATCAGGCTATATACGCAAATGTAGTTGAGAGTGGCGCTCGCAACCGACGCCGAGAAGGTGCGATTGCGGAAGAGCCCCAGGTCGAGCATCGGGGAGAGCGAGCGGCCCTCGACGCGCAGGAATGCCGCCAGCACCACAAGCGCAGCCGCCGCGAGGGCGAGAGTCCACGGCGATCCCCAACCCCAGGCCGGCCCCTGGTTGAGCGCGAGCAGCAGCATCACCAGGCCCGTGGTGAAGAGCAACGCGCCCGCCGGATCGAAACGCTCATCCTCGGTATGAATCGAATCGGCGGGAATGCAACGCCACGCGAGAACGATGGCTGCGATCACAATCGGCACGTTGATGTAGAAGACTGCGCGCCACGAGAAGCGTTCGGCGAGAAATCCGCCCAGCGACGGACCCACCGTGAGACCGAGGTAGGTCATGGTGGCCTGCTGGCCGGGCGCGCGCCCGCGCTCCTCGCGTGAGAAGGACTTGGTGAGAATAGCGGGCGAGTTAGCAAACAGCATGGCGGCGCCAAGCGCCTGCAGCCCGCGGAAGAGGACAAGCATGTTGGCCGAGCGGGCAAGGCCGCAGAGCACCGAGCCGCCGAGGAAGAGACCGAAGCCTGCCAGGTAGAGGCGCTTATGCCCGCGCAGGTCCCCCAGCCGGCCGAAGGAAAGCAGGAGCCCGCTCACGACCAGGAGGTAGACCGTGACCACCCATTCGATGGTGGCCAGGCCCGCGCCAAAGGCCCGCGCCACGACCGGCAGCACGACGTTGACCACGCTGCCGTCGAGGGCCGACATGAAGGTGCCGACGCCGATCGCGACCAGCACCCACCACTTGTTTGGCACGCCGGTGGAGTCTACAGTCCTACTTTGGATGGTCTGCTCTCTCTGGCAAACGCAGATTCACCGACGAGACCGCGCAGATACCCGGTGTTGAGACCCGCTTCGGGAGGAATGCGCCCATCACCCGCTGAAAGACCGCGGCCGTGGAGAGACGCGTGCGCCTAGGTGCCTTCCTGCCAGGAGGCCAGGTACTTGCGCTGCGAGTCGGTCAGTGTGTCGATGGCGACTTTCATGCCCTCGAGTTTGAGTCGCGCGATCTCGCGGTCGATCTCCTCCGGCAGGCGATGCACGCCCTGGGTGAGTTCC
>CAYGXJ010000020.1:0-2667 GCA_964353865.1 uncultured Anaerolineales bacterium
CCTGCCGCCCACCAAACGCGCGGACCTGCTTTCGGGCCTCACCGCCCTGCGCCAGGCAGTTGAAACGAGTACTGCGCGCGGCGAGCGGGACGCCTCGCCGACAGCCGTCTCTGCACGGCCGCGCCTCACACACGCCTGACCCCATTCTTTCGCGCAACCTCCTATCCGACAAGGACTGACGGAATGAATAAACGATCCACCCAACGTGCACACCGCGGCCGCTCCGGTATTGAGATGAAGAGCCTGGGACGCCTCGTCCGTTACCTGACGCGCTACCCGCGCCAGGCGGCCCTGCCCTACCTGTTTCTCGTCGTGGCCTCGCTCTCACAGCTGGCCGTGCCGCGCATGGTGCGCAACATCATTGACGCCGTGAGCTCGGGTGTCATCGCGCAAAGCGCGCTCTCGAACCTGGCCCGTGTGCCGGCAGCCATCCTGCCCATGGCGCTGCCCAAGATCCTGGCTGCACTGGGTCTGCCGGCCGGCTGGACGCTCGACCAGCTGATGGCCGAGATGACCCAGCGTCAGGCCGAGGCGCCCTCGGCCCTGCTCACCGCGGCCCTTTCGATCCTGGGCTTTGCCGCGCTGCGCGGCGTGTTCTCCTTCCTGCAGGTCTACTGGGCGGAGCGCAATTCGCAGAACGTGGCTTTCGAGTTGCGCAACGATCTGTTTGCCAAGATCCAGCGCCTGTCGTTCTCCTATCACGACCGCAACCAGACCGGGCAACTCATGATCCGCGCCACCGACGACGTGGAGAAAGTCCGCATCTTCATCGGCCAGGGCGTGGTGCAGTTGGTGAGTGCCGTCGTCTTGATCGTGGGCACGCTGCTCATCCTCTTCACCACCAACCTGCGCTTGGCCTTTGTGGTCCTACCGATTCTGCCGATCGCCATGATCATGTTTGGCATCTTTGCCGGGCTTAGCCAGCCGCTCTTCTCTCGCGTGCAGGCGCGCCTCTCGGCGCTCAATACCACCCTGCAGGAGAATCTGGCTGGCATCCGCGTGGTCAAAGCCTTTGCCCGTGAGCGCGAAGAGCAGGCCAAATTCCAGGACCAGGCCGGAGGGCTGATGAACCAGGCCATCGGCGTGGCGCGTCTGTTCACCTTCCTCTTCCCGCTGGTCTTCTTCATCGCCAACCTGGGTCAGGCCGCGATTCTCTTCTACGGCGGGCAACAGATTATCGGCGGGACCCTGACCCTGGGGGAGTGGCAGGAGTTCAGCCTGTACCTGATGTACCTCTTCCTGCCGATTGCCATGTTCGGCATGATCATCACTCAGATGGGCCAGGCCGCAGCCTCGGCGCATCGTATTGTCGAGATCCTCGACGCGCAGAGCGACGTGCGCGATGCGCCCGATGCGCGACCGCTCCCGGCGGTGGAGGGTCGCGTGCAATTCGAGCGCGTGACCTTCCGCTATTTCGGCGGCGGCGATCCGGTCCTGAAAGAGGTGAGCTTCGAGGCGCTCCCGGGCCAGACCATCGCCCTGCTGGGCGCCACCGGCTCGGGCAAGACGACCATCATCAACCTGTTGCCGCGCTTCTACGATCCCAGCGAGGGCCACATCACCATCGACGGCCACGACCTGCGCTCGGTCACGCTCGAGTCGCTGCGCGCGCAAATCGGCATTGTGCTCCAAGATACGACTCTCTTCACCGGCACCGTCCGCGACAATATTGCCTTCGGCCGGCCGGAGGCCTCGCAGGCGCAGGTTACCGCGGCGGCGCGAGCCGCGGCGGCGCACGACTTCATCAGCGCCTTTCCCCAGGGCTACGACACGCCGGTCGGTGAGCGCGGGGTGACACTCTCGGGCGGGCAGAAGCAGCGCATCGCCATCGCCCGCGCACTGCTCCTGGAGCCGCGCATCCTCATCCTCGACGACTCAACCTCCAGCGTCGATATGGCCACCGAAGCTCAGATCCAACAGGCTCTCAACCATCTCATGCGCGGGCGCACTAGCTTCGTCATTGCTCAGCGCATCTCGACCGTGGTCAACGCCGATCAAATCCTGGTGCTGGAGCGTGGCGAGATCGTCGCCCGCGGGACGCATGCGGAGTTGATGGAAGAGAGCGCCGTTTACGCAGAAATTTACAACTCGCAGCTCGTGGGCGAGGCGCCGGCCGGGCAGGGCACCCTGAGCCCCGCCGCCGCACCCGCTTAGCGAGCCAGAGGAGACACACCCCATGATGGGACCGATGGGAGGCGGGCCGCACCGCGCCCGCATGCTTGAGCAAGAAGCTCTCAAACCTGAGAACGTCAGCCGGACGCTGGCCCGCTTTGGGCGTTACTTCCGGCCGTACTGGCCGGCCCTGGCCGTTGTCGCCCTGCTGGTGATCGCATCGACATGGACCCAGGTCACGACCCCGGATCTTACCGGGCAGGTGGTCGACTGCTACCTGGCGCCCTCGGCCAGCGGCGCGCTGGCCGGACTGGCGCTGCCCGGCGCCGCGCCCTCAACGGTATCCAGTAACTGCTGGTTTGCGCGCGACGCGAGCCAGCTCAGCTTCACCCAGCGCACGCTGAAAGCGGCCTTCAGCCTGGGGGGATTCCCGGCGCCGGCCGCGAACCCCTCCGACATGACGACCGCCGTCCGTCTGGCCGGGCTGGGGCGCATGATCGGGCTCATCCTGTCGCTCTTTGTCGCGGGCGCCCTGCTCACCGGGCTGACTTTCTT
>CAYGXJ010000021.1:0-2689 GCA_964353865.1 uncultured Anaerolineales bacterium
GGAGGGAATTGAACCCTCATTCCCGCAAGGGAACACGATTTTGAGTCGTGCGCGTCTGCCAGTTCCGCCACTTCGGCGTGCGCTGTGAGTATACGCTAGCCTCCCCTCAGGGTCAAGGACAACACATGCGTCTCGGCATTCTCGGCCTGCCCCAATCCGGCAAGACAACCATCTTCAACGCGCTCACCCGGGGCCATGCGCCGACCGGCAGCATGATCGGCGGCGGACGTTTCGAGGTGCACACCGGCGTGGTGAGCGTGCCCGACCCGCGCGTGGAAGAACTCGCGGCCCTCTTCAAGCCGGAGAAGACGGTCTACGCCCAGGTCACCTATGCCGACATCGCCGGGCTGGAGGCGGGCTCCGGCAAAGGCGAGCTCTCCGGCTCACTCCTCGCCGAATTGCGCCAGATGGACGGGCTGCTGCTCGTAGTGCGCTGCTTCGACGATGAAGCCGTACCGCACCCCGCAGGCAGCCTCGACCCGCTGCGCGACCTGAGCGCCATGCAAGCCGAGCTCCTGCTCAACGATCAGATTTCCGTCGAGCGCAAGATCGAACGCTTGCGCGACGAAATGCGCAAGGGCGGCGCACGCGATAAGGCGCAGGCCACGCGCGATCTCGAGTTCTTCGAGCGCCTGAACACGACTCTCGCGGCCGAACAGCCGCTGCGCGATCTGGACCTCTCCCCTGACGAAGGGCGCGCGCTCTCGGGCTTTGGCCTGCTCACCCAGAAACCGCTCTTGGTGGTGTGGAACCTGGGCGAAGGCCAGTCGCCGCCCGAGTCCCCCGGCACGAATCCCCATATAGCCTTCGTCGGGCTGCAGGGTAAGATCGAAATGGAAATTGCGCAGCTTCCGGCGGAGGAGGCCCAAGTCTTCCTCGGGGAATACGGCATCAGCGAACCGAGCCTCAACCGCGTCATTCGCCTCTCCAACGATCTGCTCGGGCTGCTGTCGTTCTTCACCGTCGGCGAGGATGAGGTCCGTGCCTGGACCGTGCGCCGCGGCGCGCTGGCCCCCGAGGCCGCCGGGGAGATTCACACCGACATGCTCAAGGGCTTCATCCGCGCCGAGGTCGTGCACTACGACGATCTGACCGCACTGGGCGGCATGGCCGAAGCGCGCGCCAAGGGCAAACTGCGCTTGGAGGGCAAGGATTATCCGGTGAGGGACGGCGATGTCCTCACCATCCGCTTCAACCTATAGCGACCGGCGCGCCGGACAAGCCCGGTACCCAGGCTGAGGGACGATGAGCATTTCGAAACGACTAGAAGACGCCCGCCAGGGATTCGCCCGCCGCGATGCCAGGCTGTCCGCCTCGGCCCACGATCCCGCGCGCATCGCCCAGGCGGCCCAGGAACGGCATGGCGGCGCCAGCCATCAGTACATCGGCGACATGGTCTACGGCGGGCTGGATGGCATCATCACCACCTTTGCCGTGGTGAGCGGGGTGGCGGGGGCCGATCTGGGTGCGCATGTTGTCCTCATCCTCGGGCTGGCCAACCAATTCGCCGACGGTTTCTCGATGGCCACCGGTGCCTATCTTTCATCCAAGAGCGAGAAGGAATACTACGACCGCGAACGCCAGCGCGAGGCCTGGGAGGTGGAGCACTACCCAGAGGGCGAAAAGGCCGAGCTTTACGAGCTCTACCGCCAGCAAGGATACTCGAGTGAGGACGTGGCGCGTATGGTGGAGATCAAATCACGCGACCCGAAGTTGTGGGTCGACGCGATGATGGTGGAAGAGTTGGGCCTCATGCCGGACGAACGCAAGCCGCTGGTGAGCGCCCTGGCCACCTTCGTCTCGTTCGTCGTGGCCGGCGCAGTGCCGCTCCTGATCTATCTGGTCGGGCTATTCGTCCCCATCCCCGTGCAGGCGAGGTTTTTCGTCTCGCTCGGCATGTCGGTGCTCGCGCTCTTCGGGCTGGGCGCGGCGAAGGTCCTCGTCACCCGCCTCAACCCCTTGCGCAGCGGGTTCGAAATGCTCGTCGTCGGAGGCCTGGCGGGCGCCGTGGCCTATGGTGTGGGCTCCCTGCTCAAAGGCATCGGCGGCGGGTAACGTGGCCGCGCCCGTGGCTCCTGCTTGCCGTAGATTCCCCCGGCGTGCGGCGCGAGGCCGTGCATGAGCCCGGCCGCCCGCCGCCAAGCCCCTCCCCCGCCCGGCTTGCCGCTCGATCAGGTGTTACCGGACGATTGCCTCGACCTGCTCCCGCAACTGCCCGCAGCATCCGTCGGCCTGGTCTTCGCCGACCCCCCCTGCAACTTGCAGCTGCGCCAGGAATTGTGGCGCCCCAATAACACGCGAGTGGAGGCCGTAGCGGATGCCTGGGACCAGTCCCCGGACCTCGCGGCTTACGACCAGTTCACCCGGGCGTGGCTGGGCGCCTGCCGGCGGGTGCTCAAGCGCAGCGGCACGTTGTGGGTCATCGGTTCGTATCACAACATCTATCGGGTCGGGGCGATCCTCATGGACCTCGGCTTCTGGATTCTCAATGGCGTGGTGTGGGTCAAGACCAACCCCATGCCAAATCTTCGCGGCGTGCGGTTCACCAACGCGCACGAGACGCTACTCTGGGCGCAAAAGGAAAAGGGTGCGCCCTACACCTTCGACCACCGCGCAGTAACATCGCTCAACGAGGGCCTGCAAATGCGCTCCGACCGGGCGCTGCCCATCTGCTCGGGGCGTGAGCGGC
>CAYGXJ010000022.1:0-3667 GCA_964353865.1 uncultured Anaerolineales bacterium
GGGCCCTCCTGACATTCACGAGGCTGCCATGAGATGCGCCGGCTGCGGCACCGAACTCCACGATAGCCTGCCGGCGTGCGCGCGATGCGGCACACCGGCCCTCGTCAGCCGCATGGCCGAGGCCGAAGACCGGGCCGAAGCGCTGCGCACAGCGTATCGGACTGGCGCGTTGAGCGAAACGACGTACACCGCCGAGTTCGGCCGGCTGGCGTTCAACGACCCGCTCTATGGCTCATGGTCGCCGGGCGCGCGGCGCGGCGAGTGGCTGTGGTGGGATGGGAGTGCGTGGGTGGCACGCGGCGTACCGGCTGACGCGCCGCCGGGTACGGCTGCGCCCGCCGCGCCGCACCTGCCGAGGCGGTCGATCCCGCCTATGTGGATGGCGATAGGATGCGGGCTGCTCTCGGGGCTGGGGCTGCTCACGGCGCTGGTTCTGGTCTTGGTTCTCGCGGCGCCGCGCGATCATGAAATGTCAAGCTCAGCCGCCGTATCGCAGCCGGCACTGGCCATTGAGCGGCCTTCCACCTCGCCTCCACCGACCGCGAACGCCACGCCCACAACCCCGGCACTCATCATCCGGCCGGACGATCCGCCAACAGACTCGAACGTAGTCAACCTGGCCAACGTCGCCACGGGATCGTGGGATACCTCCAAACCCGGCACCTTCACCTACCAGGCGCGCTTCCCGGTTGACCAGCCGGCGATGATCAGCTTTGGCTGGTGCGCCAAAGATGCAACGGCGCTGGAGGCCAACTGGGCCGCGTTCACTCTCAACTTTGTGCTCGACGGCCGGGATATTGACCTCGCCCAACTTGCCCGGCGAGACCGTCAGGAAGGCAGCGCATCCTGCCGAGCCTGGACCGGTGTCATTGAGAACCTGCCGCCTGGTCCGCATTCCTTTGTCCGCCGACAGCATCTTGCCCGGGCGATCAACGACGGATACGACAATTTCGCGCCGGGCGATTACACGTACATCATAGAGGTTGAGGTGGGAGGCAGCTTCGCGCTGCGCAATCCGTTCGAGGTCGACAGTGGCCCGTGGCCCGTCGAGCGGGCCGGCCCGCGCGAGGCATGGGTCGAGGCGGGCGAATACCATTTGCGTGCCGATGGGGGACCGGCGATCGTCAGCGTGCAGGGTGCGCCGCTCAGCGACACCACTCTCGCCGCGAGCGTGCGATTGGTCGAGCCGGACAGCGTGGGCGGGCTGGCGTTTCGATACACCGATCCATCCAACTTCTATTACCTGCTGATTTCGCGAGACGGCCAGTACACCCTGGGTATGTTGCGTGACGGCACAAACGAACTCCTCATGCCGTGGACCGCCTCCCCGGCGATCCGCCAGGCGGGCGCCGCCAACAACCTGTGGATCAGCGCTGCGGGATTGCAGATTGCGGTGTATGCCAACGGTCAGGAACTGACCCGCCTCACGGAGGGCGCGCTTGGGTCGGGGACGGTCGGGCTGATCGCGCAAGCCGCTGCCGGGCAACAGGCACTCGTTGCCTTTGACAATGTCCTGGCGTATGGGATGCTGGCCGGGGTGGTGAGTTCAACCCCCGGCCCAACCTCGGCCCTTGCAGGAGGACCGCGGGTTGATCTGCTGACGGGCGACGCGCGTACGTTCACTGTCCCGCCCGGTTCTATCGCCTATGCCAACACCGACTACCGTGCCGCGCCGCCGGAGATCGCCCTCACGGCGCAGTGCGGCGGCGACTGCTGGCGCGGCAACGAGTGGCTGACGGTGCGCTATGGTTCGGACTACTGGGTGGAGGCTCGCTCGAGCGGGCCGACCACCGCCATCGGCGTCCAGTTCTGGGGGCTGCCGGGCGACGGCGAGGTGCGAGTGCTGCTTGACGGCGAGCAGATCTGGCGCGGCTCGATCAAGGGCAGCGGGCCGCAGGCCGGCCAGGTCTTTCTCAACTACCTGCAGGCCTCCGATCTCCCGCTCGCGGTGCACACCTTGCGCGTGCAGCCGCTGGGCGCGACCGATGCGGCAACGATCTACTTCTTCGGCATCGGCGAGGCGCGCGAGTAGATGCGCCGAACTGTCGCTGAGCCGGAGGCTTCTCAACCCTGGGAGGCGCCATGAGCTTGTGGAAGTATTCGTCCAAGAACCCCCGCCAGGGTGTTCGCCGCTGGCCAGTCTGGCTTGTCTTGGCGGCCGCGACCGCACTGGCCGTGACGGCCATCGGCACGGCCGGGCTTGTGCTTACCGCGCGCGGTGCGCTGGCGCATTCGGTACGCCGGGTGAGCAAGGCTGCGCCTCAGGCCCCGGCGCGCTCGCCCTATCCGCTGGGCGAGGATCATGCGTTGGCAATCCGCGACCACGGAGTTCCGCAGGCCTTCACGCTCCTCTTCTATGAAGAGGCTGGCGAGCCGGTGCGCGCCGAAACCTGGACCTACTACGGCGAAGGCCTGGAGGTCGATTTTGTGGATGGCGAATTGCAGCGCGAACGCGCCATCCAGGCGGTGAGCGGAGAGATCGTGCCGGTGCCCTACCGGCCGGACCAATTCGCCGCATTTATGACCCTCGCGGAGGTGCTCGCCTCGGCACAGATCGACTACTACTTTGTCGTGCCGCTGGAGGAGGAACTTGTGGCGGGGGGTGAGATCTACTACGCCGACGAGATCATGTTCGGGATGAAGGATGGCCGGGTGCTCTACGTGCAGGTGCTGGCGCTTGGGGCGGAGGAGTAGCGCAATGAAGCATCTACCTCCGATCGCCGTGCGCAGCTGGCTGGTCCTGGGGCTGCTGGTTGGCTTGCTCCCGGGGTGCAACATGCCGCTCGCCTCGAGCGAGGACTCGCTGGATGAGGCGCTGCTTCTGATGTATGCCGGCCAGATGAGCCTGATGCCCGAGATGTTCGAAGAGCCAATGGCGGCCGGTGTGCCGCGCCTGGCCTCGCTGGCCATGCAGAAGAAATCGCTGAACGAGGTCCAGTCGCTGCTCACCGCCTACGAGATCTATTACGCCGACGTCGGCGAGGCGCTCATCCGCTCCGGGTATGCCGCGGACCATCCTGTGGTCAAGGCGTTATGGAAGGACATGGAGACCAAGACTGCGGCGCTGCGCGCGCAGCGCGATGCCTTGGAAGCCGCGCGTGCCCGCTGGCGCCCGTCAGGCATCCGGCGCTTTGGCGATTGGCTCGGGCGGCGGGTGGCCGGGGTGATGAACTTCACTGGGCGCTCGGTCCAGTTCGTTGTCGAGGAGGTGCCGACGACGGTTGTGCGAGTGGCGCCGGAGCTTGCGCGCCAGGTGGTGCAGGCGAAGGTGCAGCGCGAGAAGAGCAAGCTGTATGAGAAGGGGTTCGAGATGCTCGCGCGCAAAGTTGGGCCCGGGCCGGTCGCCTTCCTGCGCGAGGTGATCATCCCGCTCATCAAACGCAACCAGGAGCGTCAGGAGCGCAAGCGCCAGGCGACGCGCGTGGCCCTCACCGCGGCGGCCGCGGCCGCGCAGACAGCCGCTGCGGGCCGCGTCACGCCTGGCGCCGACGAGACGCCGGAGGAGGCCGCCACCACGGAAGAACCGACGCCGGAGGACAAGCTGGGCACGTGGACCGTGGCCGGCGAGTACCCAGGCGTGTTCGATGTGTGGTGGAACAACTACTGGACCGGGCTTCCAGACGACAGGGACAAGGACTGCCGGCCGACGGGACAAGCGGATGTCGAT
>CAYGXJ010000023.1:0-36069 GCA_964353865.1 uncultured Anaerolineales bacterium
CCGACATGGTGAGCATGGTGATTCGTTCAACGGTACGCCAGTTGCTCACGCCGGACGCGATGCGCGGGCGCATGGTGAGCTGGAATATGCTCTTCTTCGCTGGAGGGCCACAATTGGGCGAAGTCGAAGCTGGGCTGCTTGCGCGCTGGGTCGGACCAGTGATTTCCGTCGTCGTGGGAGGCCTGGGCTGTCTTGTGGCAGCCGGCAGCGTAGCCTGGTGGACGCCGGAATTGCGCCGTTTTGAGGGCCATGAGCCAGGTCCTCACGAGGTTCCTCCGGCGGGGCGGGCCTCAGCTGCGCACTCGGCGCGCTGACACCTGCGCCCCTTGCAGCCCGGACGGATGGCGCGCGACAACTCCGGCGCCAGGCAGGCAACGAGATTCCGCTGAGGCGAGTAGAATCTACCCCCGCACAAGCGCGCGCAACAGCGCGCGGGGGTCCGGCCGACGAAGGGGAGATCAACCCCGATAGGCGATCACGAACCGAGACCGGTCAATGCGCCGGTCATGTCACAGCTCGGGATACGACGCTGCAACCCGCCGAGGAGGCACCATGAAACGCGCCGTCAGCATCAGCATTGGCTCTTCCAAGCGCGACAAAGCCGTTGAGATCACCCTCCTGGGGCAAAGGGTGTCCATTGAGCGCGTCGGCACCGACGGCGATATGGCCAAAGCCGCGCAACTCTACCGCGACCTGGACGGCAAAGTGGACGCGTTCGGTGTGGGCGGGGCGGATCTGGGGCTCATGGTCGACACGAAGTGGTATCCGCTTTACTCGGTTCAGCCGCTCGTGCGGGACGTGAAGAAGACCCCGGTGGTCGACGGCGCCGGCCTCAAAAACACTCTCGAGCGCCGCTCCGCGCAAGTGCTGGAAGAGAAGATCGGCGACAAGATCAACCCCAAGCGCTGCCTGATGACCGGCGGCGGCGACCGGTGGGGAATGAGCGTTTCCTTTGTCGAAGCCGGCTATGAATGCGTCTTCGGCGACCTGATGTTCGCCCTGAGCATCCCGATCCCTTTGCGCTCGCTCGGCGCACTCAAGCGATTGGCGGCAGTGCTCATGCCGATCGCCGGCCGGTTGCCCTTTGAGTGGGTTTACCCGATCGGGGAAAAGCAGGAGAAGCGGGTCCCGAAATACGCCCAGTGGTATGCCTGGGCCTCGGTCATCGCCGGGGATTGTCATTACATCAAGCGCCACATGCCGGACCGCCTGGATGGCAAAGTCATTTGCACCAACACCACCACGA
The DNA here is from genome assembly GCA_964353865.1 of uncultured Anaerolineales bacterium. Taxonomy (GTDB): domain Bacteria; phylum Chloroflexota; class Anaerolineae; order Anaerolineales; family RBG-16-64-43; genus RBG-16-64-43. The sequence continues at coordinate 1,247 of CAYGXJ010000023.1, forward strand.
CCGACGACGTCCAGGCCTTCCGCGCGGCCGGGGTGAGCTACCTCATGACCACGACCCCCGTGCTGGAGGGGCGCTCCTTCGGCACGAACATGATGGAGGCGGCGCTGGTGGCCGTGGCCGGCAAGGGGCGCCCGCTTACGCGCGAGGAGCTGGCCGCGATGATCGCCGAACTCAAACTCGAACCTCAAGTCCAAGCCCTGGCCTAGCGGCCGGTGACTTGGTCGCCTCACGGCAGACCCCGCGGCGCCACCTGCCTGATTGGGGCGCAGCCGAAGCGAGATTGGAACCTCGTCGGCAGGCCGATTCTCGGGTCAGTTTCCGGCCCGTTTCCTGATATCCTGGCCACCCGGTTTCGCGCACCTCGTCCGTCTTGTCGCGACTGTGCGCCTGGATTATCATACGGCCCACTGGCTGCCCAAGGGCGATCCCAACACCCACCGACAAATCCACACCCGGCCCGGCGACTCCAGGGACCTGCGGCCAGCCGCATGCGGAGGACTCATGGCTACCGTTGTCGACGCAGTCGTTCTTGCAGGTGGGACTCCCGGCCCAAATGACCTGATCTACTCGGTGACCGGCGGCAAGCCGAAAGCGCTCCTGCCCATCGCCGGCAAGCCGATGGTCCAATGGGTGGTGGATGCGCTGGATGGGTCACCGCACATCGGGAGCCTGTTCGTGGTCGGGCTCCCGCCCGACACGCGTCTTGTGACCTCGCGCCCGGTGCACTTCCTGCCCGACGGACCGAGCATGCTCGAGAACATCCTCAACGGGATGCATGCCGTTCAGCAACAGCGGCAACCGTCGGCCCACATCCTGCTGGCCAGCGCCGACATCCCCGCCATCACCTCCGCCATGGTGGATTGGACCGTGACCACCGCCCTGCAGACGGATCACGACTTGTACTACTCGGTTGTCGAAAGGCGCGTCATGGAGGAGCGCTACCCGGGTTCGAAGCGCAGCTACGTGCGCCTCAGCGACGCGAATGTGTGCGGCGGCGATCTGAATATGGTGCGCCTGGCAACGGCCACGCAGAACGCTGATCTGTGGCAGCGGCTGATTGCCTCCCGCAAGAGCGCTCTCAAACAGGCCGCCCTACTGGGCTACGACCTGCTGCTCTTGCTCCTGCTGAGGCGAGTGTCGGTGGCCAAGGCCGAGCGGATGGTCAGCCAGCGGCTGCATCTCAAGGGACGCGTGATGCTCTCACCCTTTGCCGAAGTCGCGATGGATGTCGACAAGCCGTTTCAATACGAGCTGGTTCGCGCGGATCTCGAAAGGCGCGCCGCACGTTGACCAGGCTGATGCGCGGAGGGCGGCTGCACCTGGGCAGGCCCGCTGCAGCCTGCACGGCCATCCGCTCATGACCGATTCCCAGCCCACCTCACCCCGCCCGACCGACGCCGAGACCCCAGGCCGGTTCAGCGCGCTGCTTGGTTTCGATCGGCGCTGGACCGCACGTTTACGCATTGCCGAAAAACCGGGCCTGACGCGGGCTTTGGCCATCCTCCTGGCCCATTCGGGCGACAGTTGGTTCTGGGGAGCGGCGCTGGCCGTTGTGTGGTGGACCGGGACCAACCTGTGGAAGTGGCGCACCTCCGTGATGTTCCTGGCCATCGCGGCAACGGCCGTGGTCGTCATGGCGCTCAAGGTGGCCGTCCGCCGCCGGCGGCCGGCCGGCGAGTGGGGCAAGCTCTACCGCGCCACCGATCCCCACTCGTTTCCCTCGGGCCATGCGGCGCGGATGGTGATGCTCGGGGTGGTTGCCTTGCACATTGGCCCGCCGTGGCTGGCGGCGGCGCTTGCCCTGTGGGCACCGCTGGTGGCGCTGGCGCGCGTGGCCATGGGTGTGCATTACCTGTCGGACGTCGTCGGTGGCGCCGTGTTGGGCCTCTTGATGGGCGGCCTCACCGCCCTGCTCTTCTGAATCTCTCTCCAAACCCCGATGGATTCGAAATCGATCCGGACCCTCGAACTGCCGCTGGTGCTTGCACGTCTGGCCGACTTCACTTCCTTCTCGGCGGGCCGCGCGCGGGCGCTCGAGTCGCTTCCCTCCTCCGAGATTGAGACCGTCGCTCTTTGGCAGCGCCAAACGACGGAAGCCCGGCGCCTGCTGGCAACACGCGGGGAAGTCTCGGTGGGCGGGGCGCGCGATGTGCGCGCGGCCGTGACGGCCGCCGCGCGAGGCTCGACCCTGCAACCCGAGGAGCTGCTGGCGATTCGCCAGACCGTGGTCGCCGGCCGCACGCTGGGGCGCCTCATTCGTCGCGCGGGCGAGGAATATCCCGCACTTACCCTCGAGGCCGCCGGGCTGCATGAAATGCCGGAGTTGATCGACGCCATTGACCGAACCCTGGATGACGACGGCGAAGTGCGCGACGGCGCGTCGGAACGATTGGCCGCGATCCGCGCGGAACTGCGCCGAGCGCACGATCGCCTGCTGGGGCGGTTGCAGCGCGTGCTCTCCGAACATGCGAGCCACCTGCAGGAGCAGATCATCACCCAGCGCGAGGGGCGCTACGTCGTTCCGCTGCGCGCCGAGTTCAAAGGCCGGGTGCGGGGAATTGTCCACGATCAATCCGCGAGCGGCGCCACGCTCTTTATCGAGCCCCTGGTCACGGTCGAACTCAACAATCGCTGGAAGGAACAACAACTTCTCGAGAAGGAAGAGATCCGCCGCATCCTGGCGGAGCTCTCGTCGCAGGTCGGCCGCGCTGCGGAGGCGCTGCAGGCCACGGTCGCCGCCCTGGCCGAACTCGACTTGATCCTCGCCCGCGCACGCTACGCCGACGCGATCGGCGCGAACGAGCCGGTGTTGGCGGCCGCGCCACCGGCGCAGACCCCGCCGGATGCGAGGCCGGCAGGTGCGCAGGCAGGAAGCGCGCCAGGGCTCGCCCCAGGTACGCTCAGCCTGAGCGCTGCGCGCCATCCGCTGCTCGACCCGGCCTCGGTCGTGCCGATTGACCTCGAGTTGCAGGCGGGAGTCGGGGCCATTGTCATCACCGGCCCGAACACCGGCGGCAAGACCGTGGCTTTGAAAACCGCCGGCTTGCTGGCGCTGATGTGCCAATGCGGACTGCACGTTCCCGCGGCCTCTGGCTCGAGCCTGGCCGTGTTCGACAGCGTCTTCGCCGACATCGGCGACGAACAGTCGATTCAGCAATCGCTGTCCACTTTCTCCTCTCACATCACTCAGGTCATCCGCATTCTCGAGCGGGCCACGCCCCGATCGCTCGTGATTCTCGACGAACTCGGGGCCGGCACCGATCCCACCGAGGGCTCGGCCCTGGCGCGCGCCATTCTCATTCGCCTGGTCTCGAGCGGCATCCCGACCCTGGTCGCCACCCACTACCCGGAGCTCAAGGCCTTTGCCCATGCCACGCCGGGAGTGGTGAACGCCAGCGTGGAGTTCGACCCGCGCACACTGCTGCCCACCTACCGCATCGCCCTCGGCGTCCCAGGGCAATCGAACGCCTTGGCGATCGCCGCGCGTCTCGGGTTGGCCGATGAAATACTCGACCGGGCACGGTCGATGATCTCTCCTGAGGACATGGCGGCCAGCCGGCTGCTCGAGCAAATCCAGCGCGATCGCGAGGCCGTTCGAACCGAACGCTCGCAGGCGACGGCAGCACGCCGCGAAGCAAGCGAAACCGAGACCAAACTCTCGCGCCGGCTGGCGCGCATTGAGGATGAACGCCAGGCGTTGATTGATGCTGCGCGCGACGAGGCCCAGCGCGAAGTGCAGGCCTTGCGCGAGGAATTGCGCGGGCTGCGCCGGCGCGCGCATGAGTCGGTGGTCCAGGGCGGCCCCGACACGCTGCGAAGCATTGAAAGCGAGGCCAAAGCACTCGACGACCGGCTCGAGGCCAAGCCCGCTCCCGCGCTCTTCGAAACCGCACCCGCGCGGCGGCCGCGGGTCGGCGATACGGTCCACCTGCGTTCGGTCGGGATCCAGGGCAAGGTCGTCGCGGTGAGCGGCGAGAACTTGGAACTGATGGTGGGCGCGCTGCGCGTTCGGGCCGAATTCGGGGATGTGGCCCTGCGCGAAGCGCCGGCCGCCACGCCTCCCGCCCGCTCTGCCCCACCCACGCCCCCGGCGCCTGAACGCCGCCCGCCGGGGATGGAACTGAACCTGCGCGGCATGACGGTTGAGGAGGCGCTGATCGACCTCGACCGCTACTTGGATTCCGCGTTCCTGGCCCGCTTGCCGTTTGTCCGCATCATTCACGGCAAGGGGACCGGCCGCCTGCGCACCGCGATCCGCGAGGCGCTGCGCGCCCACTCGCTCGTCTCCTCCGTGCAGGAAGCGGGCGAGGCCGAAGGGGGCGAAGGCGTCACGATTGCGCGAATAGCGTCGTAGACCGCCACCGACACCCGTCTCACCCTTGCTCGCTGCAGGCGGGACGGCACGCCGCGGGCTTCCGGTGCTCCGCGGGGTTTCGATATATGATTGGCTGTCGGCCCGCCATGATTGCCCGTCTCGAAGCGCGGCAATTTGGGGCCCGGTTTGCCTTTCCTTGGAGGAGGACTACCTATGGTGCAGCAACCGAGAACCGTGAGATCCCTGGCTTGCGTTGCGGTTTTGGCGCTTGTGGCCCAGCTCGCCTGCAACTACCCCGGCGCGGTCGCGCAGGTCGACCTGGCACAGACTGCGGCGGTGCAGACCGTCGCGGCACAGCTCACCCTGGTCGGGCCGCTGGTGCCGACCACGCCGCCGATCGTCGCCACCGAGCCGCCTCCTCCGCCTGCCACGGCATTGCCCACTCCCACCTTCACGCCTCTGCCCTCGCCAACCGCCACCTTCACCGCCACGCCCGTCCCCTGCAATCGCGCCGCCTTCGTTAAGGATGTGACGGTGGACGATGGTACGCAATTCACCTCTGGCGCAACATTCACCAAGACCTGGCGGTTGCAGAACACGGGCTCGTGCACCTGGACCTCGGGGTATTCCCTGGTGTTCGACCACGGCGACCAGATGGACGGGCCGTCCAGCACTCAACTTACCTCCGGCACGGTCGGCACGGGGCAGACCGTCGATGTGTCGGTTCCGCTGCGCGCTCCCGGCCCTCCCGGGACCTACAAGGGATACTGGAAGATTCGCAGCGGCGACGGCATTGTCTTCGGTCTGGGCGGGTCGGGTTCTGTCGCCTTCTGGGTCGATATCAAATCGGCGCTGCCGCCCCCGGTGATGCTGAATTTCACGGTCGCCTACGAAAACGTTCACCTTTGTGGCCCTACGCTCAAGTACGCCACCTTCCGCCTGGGCAACACTGGCACCGAAGGCTTCGAGTCGGTCTATATCAAGATCGTCGACCTCGACACGACCGCTTTACTTTACCCTGGGGGATCCAACAACACACCCTACCTGGGCACGGCCAATGATTGCCCGCCGCAGGGCAGTTCAATGGGGCCGGGCTCGGTTTACTTTATCGCCGCATCGATCGGGGCGGACCCGCCGCACGGGCACAATGCCCGCCTCACATTGAAGATGTGCACCCAGGACAGCCTTGCCGGGGGTTGCATAGAAAAGACAACCGACTTTGTGGTTCCCTGAGTCTGAGAAGCCGATCAGGAGCAGGGCCTCGCACGCATGACGTGGGACCGCGCGCGGACGGCATTCGCCCGAGTCCCGCGTTGGGTAGAGCGCACAGTTGAATGCCCGCCCGCTCGCGAGCCACCGCGACGGGTCTGGATGTCCGAACAAACAGGGGCTGCCCAATACAGGCAGCCCCTTCGCTTTCATCAATCGGTCTCAGCGAACGCCTCGTCCGTTGCCCGCTCCTCGCGCCACTAAGACGCACGGTCCTATCCACAGAAGAGCATTGCACCACCGATCTTGAGTCTCCGGCGCATGAGTGGCGCCCTGAAGCTGCCGGTGTCCTGCTGGCTCGATCACGCCATCCCCGAAGCGCTACCCGTCGGTCGGATCGAAAGGGAGTCTTGTGGCCTACTCGTCGCGCGAGCGGGAGGTGGCTGGGAGCGGTCGTCCATTGCGCTCGAGCCAATCGGCGAGTCCTCCCAGATCTTCGAAAACATGGTCCGGCCTGAAAGAGGAACGATCAAGCTCCAAACGGGTGGCCTCGCCGCTCAAGACAAGCACAGTGGTGATTCCACTTGTTTGACCAAGGGCAATGTCGGTATACAGCCGGTCTCCAACCATGGCCATGCGTTCTATCGGCACGCCGAGTTTGCGAGCTGCCATGTCGACGATTGTCCGATTCGGTTTGCCGATCACCAGGTCCGGCTCGCGCCCGGTGGAGGCGCGCACAAAAGCAATCATCGCCCCGGTGTCGGGCATGTAGCCATGCTCCGTGGGGCAGTTGAAATCAGGGTGGGTGGCCAGGTAGGGCAGGCCCTCCCGCACCAGGTCGCACAGCCGCCACAGCTTCTCGTACGTCAGCGTCGTATCGAATCCCAGCACGATCTGCTGCGGGCGCTCGGCCCCCGGCTCGAACCCGAAGCGGCGGAATTCCTCCTCCAGAGCTGGCGTGCCCACGACGAATAGCCTGCGCGATGTTCCCTGCTCGAGCAGGTAGCGGGCCGTCGCCTCGCCGGAGGTGAACACCTCGCGCTCCGTCGTGGGCAGGCCCAGACGGCTCATCTTGGCGGCATAATCGCCCGCCACACGGGAAGAGTTGTTGGTCAGGAAGAGATAGCCCTTGCTCTGCTTCTTGAGGACCTCCACGAAACGCAACGACCCGGGCAGCAACCGGTCGCCCAGGTTGAAGGTGCCATCCATATCGAGCAAGAAGTACTCGACCCAGGTCAGCCGTGCTTCCATGTTCCTGCGCGATTCCTTTCCTCAACGGAGCGTTCGGTGAGGCGCTCCGTGGCTAGTGTCCACAAGGCAAGCCGAGCGGCATCAGCCCTGCGCGCGCCCGGCGAGCCCCGCCCTCCACCGCCGCTCGCACGGCCGCGCCGCTGTCGGTCAACCCGTCGAGACGGTTCATGCGGATGCGCTTGTTTGTAGGTGCAGACATGCAGAACCTCCGCGGAGCGGGAGCGGCCGACAAGGAGCGCACGAATGAACCGGCCGAAACGCGATCCGGGGAGGTGCACGCCCAGTCTGCTTGCATGCTTTGGACCCCGTGAATCATAACGCGTTTGGCGGGGGGCGTGAGGATTGAGGACCCACGGGTGTGGCCGCCGGGCAGCACGCGACCACGCAAGGGCCGGCACGCCTCCATCATCGACAGCGTTCCCAGTTTCCCCGCGGCGACCTGTTCATGGCACGTCCCTACCTGCCGGTCGATTCGCATGTACAATCCTTGGAGTTCTCCGTGCCGGGTCTGGGGATGGCAACCGGTTCCCGCACGGACTAGGCCCACATTCGCCGTGGGGGACGCTGAGCAGCATTCCAAGGAGGCTTGCATGGACGACCGGTCGACGTACGACCTGAAGTCAATCCGACTGCCGAGATTCGCCGGCATCGCATTGCGCTTGTTCATATTCCTTATCGAAAGCCCGGCCACGCGCTGGCTGCTGCTGGGCAATCTGCTCAAGCAGGCGGGCATCACGTCTTTGCGCGCCATGCGCTTTGACGAGCCGCCCACCTTCCTTCCGCGATTCTCCGTAGACCCCAAGCAACAGCCCCGCAAGACCGCCGCCCGCGACCTGGGTGAGAGGCCTTTGGCGCGCCTGGCACCCAAAGCCTCCGGCTGGCGCTTCCCCTCGGTGGCGGATTACGCAAAGGCCTACCGCACCAAGTCGAGCACCCCGCTGGAAGTGGCCGAGCGCGTCCTGGATGCCATGCACCGCAGCAACGCCCAGGAACCCCCGCTGCGAGCTATGATCGCCTACAACCGCGACGACATCCTGACCCAGGCCAATGCCTCGGCCCTGCGCCACAAGCGCGGCCGGCCGCTGAGCGTCCTGGACGGCGTGCCGATCGCGGTTAAGGATGAGATGGACCTTATGCCCTACCCCACCAAGGTGGGCACGCGCTTCATGGGCACCGGCCCGGCCAACGAAGATGCAACCATCGCCGCGCGCCTGCGCGCGGCCGGGGCGCTGCTCATCGGCAAGCCCAACATGCATGAGATCGGCATCGGCGTCACCGGCCACAACCCGCACAACGGGACGGCGCGCAATCCGTACAACCTGGGTCACTACACGGGCGGCTCCTCGAGCGGGCCGGCCTCCGCCACTGCGGCGGGCCTGTGCCCGGCCTCGCTGGGCGCAGATGGCGGCGGTTCAATCCGCATCCCGGCCGCCTTCTGCGGGTTAGTCGGCCTCAAGACAACCTTCGGCCGCACCAGTACCTTTGGTTCGGCGCCTCTCACGTGGAGTAATGATCAGCTCGGCCCGATCGCCGCCTGCACGGCCGACGTGGCTTTGCTGTATCTCCTGACGGCGGGCCCCGACCCGCGCGACCCCACCACGCTCGCCCAGCCTCACCTTTCGCTCGAGGGACTCGAACGGCGAGACCTGCGCGGCATCCGCCTGGGTGTCTATTGGCCGTGGTTTGAACACGCAACACCCTCGGTGGTGGCCGCCTGCAAGGAGATGCTCGAGGCGCTGACCTCGCGCGGTGCCCGGGTGGTGGAGGTCGTCATCCCCGAACTCGAGGCGGGGCGTGTCGGCCACATTGTCAGCATCACCTCCGAGATGGCCACCGCCCAGGAACGCTACTGGCCGAAGCACTGGAAGGAATACAGCTACGAGACGCGCACCAGTCTCACCCTGGCGCGCTCCTTCACTGCGCGCGACTACGTGCAGGCGCTACGCGCACGCACGCGGGTCACGGCCAACTTCATGACGGCCCTCGAGCATGTGGAGGCGATCGTTACGCCGACCACCGCCTGCGTCGCCCCGAAGATTCCCGCCGACGCTCTGCCGGATGGGGACTCGGACTTGACGACGCTGCTCCAGATCATGCGCTTCGCGCCGGTGGCCAACTTCACCGGTCTTCCGGCAATATCCTTCCCGGCCGGCTACGACAGCGAAGGCATGCCGATCGGGTTCCAGGCCATCGGCCGGCCGTGGCAAGAGCACGTGCTGCTGCGACTGGCTCAGGTGGGGGAATCCGTCGTGGAGCGCCACAAGCCGCAGTTGTTCTTCCCGCTGCTGGGCGAGGAATAGCACCGCTCGCCCCAGAACGGAGCGCATTCAACCCCGCGGCGCGCCAAATCGGCCGCCCGGCAAGTGAAGGCCCCTGCCGATCACCATCCGGCAGGGGCCTTGTGCGGTGTACGCCCGTTTCCGATGCCCAACGCACGGATGCGGCCGGATCTCATCGAATGCGAGTTTCCTGGCTCGAGCATCCCATGCGGTCCCGCGCACCGCCGGCCTTGGCACGCCGATCCGCAGCGATGCGTGTTCCGCTTCGCAATTGCCTCACGCCTGCGTGATATACTCGCGGTCAATCTATGCAGCGGAGCTGACCATGGTCAACGTTGAGATCGTCTACTGCGCCGTTTGACACTACACCGACCGCGCCGTCAGTCTGACGGTGGAATTGCTCAAGAATTTCGAAGCCGATCTGGCCAGCGTGCGCCTTGTCCCATCCGATGGGGGCCGGTTTGAAGTCAGCGTGGAGGGCGAGCTGCTCTACTCGAAGATGCGCACCGGGCGTCACGCCGAACCCGGCGAAATAGAGAAGCTCGTCGCCCGCCGGATCAAGCGCCGCTGACCGGCAGCCTGCCCGCCGCCACCTCTCACATCGCGAGGCTCAAGTGACCAAGAAGAGTCGTGTCTTTTCTGGCGCCCGGCCCACCGGCCGCCAGCACCTGGGGAACTACCTGGGCGCCATCCGCAATTACGTCGCGTTGCAGGAGGAGTATCACTGCGTCTACTGCATCGTCGACCTGCACGCGCTCACCACGCTCGACCAGTTCGGCGAATTGCGCGCCAACACCGCCGAAATGGTATTGGACTGGCTGGCGGCCGGCATTCGACCGGAGGAGACAATCGTTTTCGTTCAGAGCCACGTGCCCCAGGTCACCGAATTGCACACCATCCTCTCGATGTTCACGCCGCTGGGGAAGCTCACCGACCTGCCCACCTTCAAAGAGAAAGCCCGCATGCATCCCCACAACATCAACTACGGGCTGGTGGGCTACCCGGTGTTGATGACCGCTGATATCGCCCTCTACAAGTCGGACGCGGTCCCGGTTGGCATCGACCAGGAAAGCCATCTCGAATTCGCGCGCGAGGTGGTCCGCTCTTTCAACTACCGCGTCGGCAAAGCGGTGCTGATCGAGCCGCAGATGAAGACCACCGACTGCCCCAAGGTGCTCGGCACCGATGGCCAGCAGAAGATGAGCAAGAGCCTCGATAATCACATCGAACTGGCGCTCACCGCCGAGGAGACCGTGCGCCGGGTGATGACCATGGTCACCGATCCGCAGCGAACGCACCGGAACATTCCCGGTCGCCCAGAGGTGTGCAACGTTTTTGCGCTGCACCGCACCTTCACGCCGGCCGCTGAAGTGGACCAGATCGAACGCGACTGCCGCAGTGCGGCGCTGGGCTGCGTCGACTGCAAAGGCCGCCTGGCGCAGGGCATCAACCAGCATCTGACCTCGTTCCGCGAGCGCCGGGCTGGGCTGGCCAGCAATCCACAGCATGTGTGGGACGTGCTGGGCGAAGGCGCCGAGCGCGCGCGGCGCATCGCCGACGAGACGATGCGCGAAGTGCACGAGGCCCTCGGGCTGCCCTAGGCGGCAAACCCTCATGCGTGTTGTGGTGCAACGCGTCCGTTACGCCCGCGTTTCGGTTGAGGGCACAACCCTGGCGGCCATCCAGGGTGGGATGCTCATCCTGGTGGGGGTTGGACAGGGCGACGGTGAGGCCGAGGTCACGTCGCTGGCCGAGAAGTGCGCCGAACTCCGCTTGTTTGAGGACTCGCAGGGAAAGACAAACCTCGCCGCAGGCGAGGTGGGGGCACAGGCGTTGGTCGTATCCCAATTCACGCTGTATGCGGACACGCGCAAGGGCCGTCGGCCATCATTCACCCGGGCGGCCGCGCCCGAGGCGGCCGAGCCGCTTGTGCGCCGCTTCGCCGAGGTCTTGGCCGCGCGAGGCATCCCCACTCAGCTTGGCCAATTCGGGGCGCACATGGCCGTGGAGCTAGAGAATGACGGCCCTTTCACGCTCATGCTCGAGGCCGAGCCCCATCCCTGACCCCCGCCGGCCGCAGATCACTCGCGCACGTCGTAACCCAAACCGCGCAGTGCCCGCTCGTCGTCGCGCCAGCCCGGCTGCACCTTGACCCGCAGCCGCAGGAAGACCCGTCGCCCGCTCATCGATTCGATCTCCCCACGCGCCGTGGTGCCGAGTGCGCGCAGCATCCCCCCGCGCCGCCCGATCACGATTCCCTTGTGCGACTCTTTCTCCACCACGATTGTCGCCTCGATGTACGCCGAGCCATCCGGGCGTTCATTGTACTGGTCGATGCGCACGGCCACCCCGTGCGGAACCTCCTCGCGCAGGTGCAGCAGCGCCGCCTCGCGGATGAGCTCCGCGGCAATATCCCGTTCGCTCAGGTCGGTGAGGTCGTCCTCGGCGTAGAGCGGCGCGCCCTCCGGCAGCGCCGCAAGCAGCGCGCGCACAAGATCAGGGCATCCCTCGCCGGTGGCGGCCGAGGTCGCCTGAATGACCGCCATGGGGAACAATGCCTGATAGGCCTCGCGTGAGGCCTCGCGTGCCGCGGCAGGCACCAGATCGATCTTGTTGAGTGCCAGCACGACACGTTTGTCCCGCCCGCTCTCCCCGACCCAGGCCGAAACCAACCGATCTTCCTCACCCGGTGGGTGAACCGCCTCTGCCACCACCAGCAGCGCATCCGCTCCGGCCAGCGCCTGGCGCGCGGCCCGCACCATACCCTCGCCCAGCCGAGTGCGCGGCTGGTGCACGCCGGGCGTATCCACGAAGACGATTTGGCCTTCCGCCATACTGAGGATGCCGCGCTGGCGCCGGCGGGTGGTCTGCAGCCGCGGCGAGACCGCCGCGATCTTCTGCCCGAGAAGGTGGTTGAGCAATGTGGATTTGCCCACGTTGGGCCGGCCGAGCAAAGCCACGACTCCGGCACGAAGGGAAGGCGGTGGAGGTTGGACGTCCATACCCAAGATTGTATCGCGAGCTTGGGCGCAGCCGATCGCCGGCCGTGGCCGAAAATGCAGCACCCGGCCTTGCGGCCGGGTGCGCGAACCCCCTCTCCCAAGGAGGTCTCATGGGCGCTTGAAGAAGCTCATCAACTTCATCGAGAGCCCGAGATCGCCCGCCAACTTAAGCTTGCCTTGCGAAAAGGCGGCCATGCCGTCCAGCTTGCCGGTGACAATGCCGGCGAAGTCCTCGACGCTCGAGGTCAGGGTCAGGCGCGGCGTGGGCGCCGTGCCTTCAGCCACCGTGCACTTGCCGTCGCCGAGGGTCAGATTGTAGTTGCCGCCGCCCGCGCCGGTCAAATTCAACTGCACCACGGCCGTGACGCCGGTGGCCTTGTCCGGCAGGAAGTTGGCGGCCATGCCTTCGATGATCTGTTTCGCGGTTAGGTCTGCCATTGCTGCCTCCTTGTATGGTCTGCCTGCACTAGAGGGTCAGGTTTTCAAACACGCCCGCCGCGCCCATTCCGCCGCCAATGCACATCGTCACCAGCCCGTAGCGCAGCTTGCGCCGCTTCATCTCGTACACGATCTGCGTGGTCAGCTTCGCGCCCGTGCAGCCCAGCGGGTGACCCAGGGCGATCGCGCCACCATTGGGGTTGGCTTTCTCGGGATCCATGCCCAGCGTGCGTATGACCGCCAAACCCTGGGCGGCGAAGGCCTCGTTGAGCTCGATCACATCGATATCCGCGATCATCAAGCCGGCCTTCTTGAGCGCCAGCGGCACGGCCGCGATCGGGCCAATGCCCATCAATTCGGGCGCCACCCCCCGCACGGCGAACGAGACGAAGCGCGCCAGCGGCTGCAGGCCGAGGGCCTTGGCCTTGCGAGCTTCCATCACCACCACCGCCGCCGCCCCGTCCGACATTTGCGACGAGTTGCCGGCGGTGACGGTCCCGCCTTGCAGGAAGGCCGGCTTGAGCTTGCCCAGCGCCTCCAGCGTCGTGTCGCGACGCGGCCCCTCATCGGCTTCGAAGGTGAAGCTGCGCTCACTGCGCTTGCCGTCCTCGCCCACTTCGACCAGGTTCACCTTGAGCGGGATGATCTCCTCGACGAAGCGGCCGGCATCCTGCGCCGCCGCCGCGCGCTGGTGGCTGCGCAGCGCCATGCCGTCCTGATCCTCGCGCGAGATCTTGTACTCCTTCGAGACGCGCTCGGCGGTAAGGCCCATGTTGAGGTAGACCCCAGGCCATTCGGCCGCAAATTCAGGGTTCGGGCTGAACTTGTTGCCGGTCATCGGCACCATTGACATCGATTCGCATCCGCCGGCGATGACCACCTCCGCCAGTCCCGAGAGAATGGCCTGCGCACCCATGGCAATCGTCTGCATCCCTGAGGAGCAGAAGCGGTTGACCGTGGCACCCGGGACCTCGATGGGCAGGCCCGCCCGCAGCGCGGCCAGGCGACCGATATTCAGGCCCTGTTCGCCTTCCGGGAAGGCGCAGCCGATGAGCACATCGTCGATCTCCAAGGGATCCAGCGGCGCTGCTCGGCGCAGCACTTCGCGGATGACCGCGGCCGCCATTTCGTCCGGCCGCACGCTGCGCAGCGAACCGCGCCCGGCGCGCCCCACGGCCGTGCGCACGGCGGCCACGATGACCGCCTCGCGTCCCCCTGCGCCCGAGACTCGCACGGCCGTGGCGCGCGGTGCAGCTTTGCGCGCTGTCGCCGCGGATGCGCGCGTCGCGCGCTTGGGGGTTGCAGCACTTCCTTTCGTTGCAGGCATCGCTCACCTCCACCCTCCGCCGGTGCCGCCGGCCTGCGCCGGCCGCCTCCCGACGGCAGGGAATTCGCTAGTTGCGCAGCGGCTTGCCCGTTTGCAGCATGTGCCAGATGCGCTCCTGGGTCTTGGCTTCCCCGCACAGCGAGAGGAAGGCTTCGCATTCCAGGTCGAGGAAGTACTGCTCATCCACCCAGGCCGGCTGGCTGAGCGGCCCGCCGCATAGGATGTTGGCCAGGTGGTTGCCGATGAGCGCGTCGTGTTCACTGATAAACCCGCTCTCCTTGAAGGTGAACACCCCTACCTGCATACCCGAGAGCGAGTCGCGCCCCGCGGCGTACAACTTGAGCGGGACGGGCGGCCGGTAGCCTTCCAGCGCACGATAGAGCACCTCGCGCTTGGCTTCGGCCAGCAGGTGCGATCGATTGATCACCATGCGATCGCCCGGCGAGAGGAACCCGAAAGCGCGGGCCTCCTCGGCGCTCGTCGCCACCTTGGCCTGGCCGACCATTTCGAAGATGCGCTGCAGCGAAACCAGCGGATCGGAGCCCTTGGTGCGCATGGCGGGCGAAAGGATGCGCCGCACCATTTCCTTGCAGCCGCCGCCGGCCGGGATGAGCCCGACGCCCACCTCCACCAGACCGATATAGCTCTCGGCCGCCGCCAGCGCGTTCGGACAGGCCATGGTTATTTCGCAGCCACCGCCCAGTGCCATGCCGGCCACGGCGACGGCGACTGGCCGCGTCGAGTAGCGGATGCGCTGGTTGATCAGTTGGAAGCCGCGGATGGCCTTCTCCAGCTGCTCCCATTCCTTGTTCTGCGCCCCGACCGCCACCAGGAAGATGTTGGCCCCCGCGCAGAAGTTGTCGCCTTCATTGCCGATGACCAGACCTTCGAATTCACCCGCATCCAGGCGGTCGAGCGCCCGCGACATCAACTCCCAAATATCCGTGTCGAGCGCATTCATCTTGGTGTGGAATTCGAGGCATGCCACCCCGTCGCCGATATCCACCAGCGAGGCCCCGGCGTTCTCTTCGATCACGCCCCCGCCCTTCTTGCGCGGCGCGAGGTGCAGGATGCCCGGGTCCGCAGCAATGCGCTGGTAGCCGCGCTGGGCGAGGTTGTACACCGCCACCGGCTCACCCGCTTCCATCTGATAGAAGGCGGGGCAGCCGGCGGCCAGCATCTCGCGCACCCACGACGCCGGCTTGTGGCCCGCCGCTTCCATTTTCTCCACCGTCTCGGCCACCCCCAGCGCATCCCAGGTTTCGAAGGGGCCGGCCTCATGCATGAAGCCCCACTTGAGGGCCAGGTCTACGGCCATCAAGTCGTCCGCAATCTCGGGGATGCGATTGGAGGCGTAGGCCAGCCCATGGTAGGTCACCTGGCGCAGCAGCTCGGCCGCGCGGTCGTTCTCAGCCAGCAGCGCTTTGAGCCGCTCGCCCAGGGGTTTGATCTCGCGGGCTTTGCCTACCGATTCGAACCGTGGTTTGCTGGACGCCTCGTAATCCATCGTCTTGAGGTTGAGGGTCCAGAAGTCCTTCTTGCCGTCGACGCGCACCTCTTTGTAGAAGCCCTGGTTGGTCTTGCCGCCCAGCCAGTTGTTGTCGACCATCTTCCTGAAGAGGTCCATCACCAGCGGGGAGACCATCAAATCGCGCTGTTCATCCTCGGGCACGGCCGGGTGCAGATTGCGGATGACGTGATACAGCACGTCGATGCCGACCAGGTCGAACAGGCGGAAGGTGCCCGTCTTGGGGTGGCCCACCAGCGGGCCGGTGAGTGCATCCACCTCATCGATGGTGTAACCGTGGCGCAATGCGTAATCGATGAGGAAGATGCCGCCGATCGTCCCGACCCGGTTGGCGATGAAGTTGGGCGTATCCTTCGCGATCACCACCCCCTTCCCCAGCGCGCGGGTCCCGTAGGCGCGCATGAACTCGATCACTTCCGAGGCCGTGTCGCCGGTGGGGATGATCTCCAAGAGCGGCAGATAGCGCGGCGGGTTGAAGAAGTGCGTGCCCAGGAAGTGCCGCCGGAACGCCTCCGAGCGACCCTGGGCAATCTGCGAAACCGGGATGCCGGAGGTGTTCGTGCTGACGATGGTCTTCGGTTTGCGCACCGTCTCCAGGCGGGCCATCAGAGCCTGTTTGATCTTCAAGTCCTCGACGATGGCCTCCAGGATCCAGTCCGCCTCCTTGAGCAGGTCGAAATCGTCCTCGAGGTTCCCGATGCGGATGCGGTTTGCCAGATCGGGAATGTAGAAGCTGGCGGGGCGCGACTGAAGCGCCCGCTCGAGCCCGGTGCGCGCGAAGCGATCGCGCACCTGCGGGTCCTTCAAGGTCAGGCCCTTCTTCTCTTCCTCGGGGGTGAGCTTCGGCGGCACGATATCGAGCAGAGTGACCGTGACCCCGGCACCTGCCAGGTGAGCGGCCAGCCCTGCGCCCATCGTGCCGGCCCCGATGACGGCCGCGTGACGAATGGTATAGGTCATTGCTCCCTCCCTATGGGGGGCATGGCGCAGGCGCGGGCAAGCCCGCGCCCCGCCCTTAGCGCAACTCGCGGCTGCTGTATCCCAGGATACGCCGCGCGACGACCAGGCGGTTGATCTGCCCGGTTCCCTCGAAGATGTCGTTGATCTTGGCGTCGCGGAACCACTTCTCGAGCAGCAACTTGCGTGAGTAGGCAACCGGTCCCAGGAGTTCCACCGCGCGCTGGGTGATCTTGGTGACCGCGTCGCCGGCTTTGACCTTCGACATGGAGGCTTCCGACGAGTTGGGCAGGCGCTGGTCGGCCATCCACACCGCCTTGAGCACCAGCAGCCAGGCGCTGCGCAGCATGACTTCCATATCGATCACCTCGCGCTCGATATGGGTCAGCTTCTGGCGTGGCAGATGGTAGCGGATGGCTATGCCCTGCTGCGCCAGCAACTCCTTTACCAGTTCGACCGTGGCTCGGGCAATGCCCATGGCCGAGGCCGAGACCAGCGGCCGGGTGGCGTCGAAGGTGGCCATGGCGCCCTTGAAGCCGGTCTCGGAGGTCTTTTCTTTCGCCACTTCAGCGCTGCCCAGGATGTTGCCGAATGGAATGCGGCAATCCTGCAGCACGACCGAGGCTGTGTCGGAGGCGCGGATGCCCAGCTTGTGCTCGAGTTTGGTGACGGTCACGCCCGGCGTGCCCGCCTCAACCACGAACGGGCGCATGCCCGCGCGGCCGGCCGAGGCATCCAGGGTGGCCCACACCACAACGAAGCCTTTGGTCTCCACCAGCGATTTCTGGCCCGCCGTGACGAAGATCTTTTCGCCGTTGAGCACCCAGAAGTCGCCGTCACGCACCGCCGTGGTGCGAATGGACGAGGTATCCGACCCGGCTTGCGGCTCGGTCATCGCCATGCAACCCAGCACCGGCAGTTCCTCTTGGAAGCGCTTGAGGAAGCGTTCCTTTTGTTCCGGCGTGCCGGTGGCCTCGACCGCCGCGGCGCCCAGCCCGCCGCCCGGGGTGCACAGATACAGCCCGGCGTCACCCCAGGAGAGGGTCTCGATCATGTGGGCCAGGATCTGGTAGCCCAGGCGCGGCCCCTCGCGCTTCTTCTCCTGCGGGGCCAGCGACCCGGCCGAGGTGGCACGCATCGCTCCGTGCATGAAGTTGATGTAATCCCAGGGGATCTCGTGCTCGTGCTCATCCATCTGGCGCGAAACCGGCCGCATCATGTTCTCGGCCACAGTCTGCAGCATGACGCGCTGCTTGGCAATCGGGGAAGGCATTTCGAAATCGATCATGGCATCCTCTCCTTCAGCGCAGGCGCGCTGAGCGGCTCTCAGACCATCGCCAACCCGGTGAACATCGGGAAGCCGCGACCGTTACGCATCCACAGCTCCACCGGATGTTCGCGGATGTAGCCGTGCCCGCCCAGGATCTGCACCGCACGGTCGGTGACCATCATGGTCGTATCGTCGGCGCCGGTCTTGGCCAGCGTGGCGGCGTGGGTGGCCTCCAGACCCTTGTCGAGGGTCCAGGCGGCCTCCCATACCAGCATGCGGGTGGCATCGATCTCGGTGGCCATCTCGGCCAGCATGAAGGCCACCGCCTGCTTCTGGGCGATCGGCACGCCAAACTGCACGCGGTCCTTGGCATAGTTGAGGGCATACTCGAACGCCGCACGGCTCACGCCGACAGCCATGCCCGCCAGAGCTACGCGGGTGACGTTGAGCAAGAGCAGCGGGTCGAATCCGGCTTCGCCTCCCAGGCGCGCGGCGGCGGGCAGCGTGCAGCCTTCGAACTTCACCTCGAAGGTAGGCAGGGCGCGCAGGCCGAGGTTGCCTTCGCGCTCGAGCACTGTCACGCCGGCGGTGGTGCGGGGCACGATGAAGGCCTGGGTGCGGCCCTCGAAGGCGGCAAACACGAGCAGGTGCTCTGCGCGATCGGCCAGGGGCACAAAGCACTTGTGCCCGTCGAGGACGTACGAGTCACTCTTCTTACGGGCGGTCGTGCGCAGTTCGCTCGGGTCAAAATCGAAGAAGGGTTCCACCCAGGCGGCGGTCGCCGCGCGATAGGCGCCCTCCAGCAGCGGCGGCAGGATCTTCTGCTTCTGTTCGTCGCTGCCCGCCGCAAGCACGGGGAACGCCAGAAGTCCGGGCGCCAAGATGTGCATCGCCCCGGCCAGGTCGCCCCAGGCCAGTTCCTCGCCCGCCAGCACACCCGTCACGGCGGAGTGTTCGCCGAACCCGCCCAGGCTCTCCGGAATGCTGGCCTGCACCACACCCAGTTCCCAGCCCTTGCCAATCAGCGCCTCGGGGAAAGCGCCGGACTCATCGGCCTCGTGCGCCGCCTCGCGCAGATCCTTGGCGGCGAACCTGTGAATGGCGTCGATGAGCATGCGTTGTTCTTCACTCGGCTCGAAAGAGTACATAGTGCCTCCTTGTCACGCCTGCCAGGTGACGGCTGCCGGTCTACGGCTCGGGCGAAGTTGGAAGCCCGCTCCACCTTCGCGTGGGCGAACGCCGGTAGCGCGTCGCCCCGCTCATGCTCTCGCCCAGCGCGCTGGCGTTGACCACGTCAACGTATCCGCGCTGGAGTAGAAACTCAGTATGCGCGCCCGCCTCCTCCAATGCGAGCAGCACGTGGTAGCCCTGCACGGGTCCGAAGAGTTCAAATGAGATCTCGCTCAGGGTGTGTTCCCCCTCGAGGAACTCGACCACCTGGGCCAGCCGCTGCGCATGCAGGTGCTCGATTTCCTTGATCCGCGCCTTCACGTCGAGCATCGGCTCCTCGTGCCCGCCCAAGGCCAGGCGCGGCGCGGGTTCGCGGCGCAGCCGCCGCAGGGAGGCGAGATAGTGATCCAGCCCGGTGTACGGCGCAAGCTCCTCCGGCGATTGGTGGGGTGAGGTGCGCGGTAGGACAAGGTCGGAGGTCAGCAAGATGTCGCCCACGCGCACGGTCATGAGGCCCGGGCAGTGTCCGGGGTAATGCGTGAGGTGCAGCGGGCCGATGGCGCCTCGGCCCCCCTCCACCACCGTATCCACCGCGGCACCGCGCACCAAACCCTTGGTCATGCGGTACATCTCGAGCAGCCCCGTGCTCGTGGCTTGGCTCGCCCCGGCCCGCCTGAGGAATGCCTCGAGACACCCGGCGGTGATTTCCAGGCGCTCGGCATAGCGAGTCACAACCGGCAAATCGAGCTCGTGCAGGACAACGTGCGCCGTGCATCTTTCCCTCAGGTGCGACAGCCCGCCAAAATGATCGATGTGTCCGTGGCTGACCAGAATATGCGTGAGTTGGTGCGGACGGCACGCCTCTCCAAATTGCGAGGCGACCAGCTCCAAGCCCGCCTCCAGGTCATCGTCGCTTTCGCCGAATCCGGAACCGGTGTCCACCAGCACCGAGAGCGCTGGCGCGAGAATGAGATGCACCTTAGATTCAAGACCGGGGAAGGCGCGCACTCCAAAACGATACAGGCGCATCCCTTCGGCCGGGTCGAATCGTTCAATGACTGGCTCCATGTGTCAGCAGACCATTCAAGAAGAGATCGGCAAAGCGGTTGGAAAGTTCGGCGGCCGAGAGCGGCCCCTCGGCGCGGTACCAGGTGAGCATCCAGTTTTGCACGCCCAGGATGGCCAGCGCCACGAGTTTTTCGTCGGAGGTGCGGAAGACGCCCTGCTGCATCCCCTGGCGCAGGAGTTCGCGCCACAACGCCTCGAACCGATCGCGGCGGCCCATGTGGCGCGCGCGCAGGCGAGGCGAGAGATTGCGATACTCGAGCAGCAGCACGGCCGCCAGGTCGCTGTGGACAGCGATGTTGTCGGCGTACATGCGCATGGCGGAGCGCAGTTTCTCCTCCACCGAGAGCGGGGAGGCCATGACGTCTTGCATGCTGAGGATGAGCAGGTCCAAGGCTCGGTCGAGGAGCGAGGCGAGGATTTCTTCCTTGCTGTGTATGTGGTGGTAGAGGCTGCCCTTTTGCAGGTGGACCGCCTCGGCGATGTCCTGCATCGAGGTGGCGTGGTAGCCCTTATCGCGGAATATCTGCGCGGCGGCCGCGAGAATCTCTTCTCTTTGCATCCGCCTCTCCCTACCGACCGTTTGGTTGGTCATTTCAGTCTAGCACGAAGACAGATCTCGAGTCAACAGGATCCACAGATTCCTCCAGATAAAAGCCCAATTGTGGTCAGGTTACGGATAATTGCCGCGGGTGAGGATGGCACGCTATTGCGCGGCCACGCTCGTTGCTATAGACTGGTATCTGAACCGGCCGCCCATCCCAATCGCGACGGATTGGCGCACGGGTCTGCGGCCCGGCCCACTGAGCAGGCCAGCCGCGACTGGTTCATCACCCCACCCACCTCGATCCATCACGGCCGGAGGTCGCCATGGCACATCCCTTCCCCAGCGCCGAATGGCTCCACGCGTTTGAAGTCGTACTCAACGGCGACGCACGCTATGCGGACTTGGCCAAGAACTGGGAAGGTGATCTGATCTTCGACATCCAACCCGATGCCGGCGATCCAGCCCGCGGGGGAAGCGTCCAGTTCTACTTGGATTTGTGGCATGGCAAGTGCCGCAGCTCGCGACTGCTGAAGGCGGGTGATTCGCCCAGGGGTAAGTTCACGCTGCGTGCACCTCTGGCCAATTTCCTGAGGATCTTGCGCGGCGAGATCGACCCAATGCAGGCCATGCTCACTCGCAAGCTGCTGGTGGAGGGTGACATGGTGTACATGATGCGAAACGTCCCCGTCGTTCTCGATTTCGTTCGCTGCGCCAAGTTGGTCGGTATCGCCGCTTGACCATCCGCGGCGAGGCTCACTCATCCCAGCAGCGCAACCATTCCAACCCCCAAGGAGGCCGTCATGGCATTCAAGTTCCCGAGTGATGAATGGGTCAAAGCGTTGATGGAGGAACTCAATCGCAGCCCGGCCTACGAAGAAGCCGCCAAGACCTGGGAGGGCGATTTCTACTTCACCGCCGACATGGGCGGCGGGCAGATATCAATCCTCTACATGGACCTGTGGCACGGCAAGTGCCGCGAAGCCTTCGTCGTCACTGACGAGGCGTCCAAGACGCCGGCCTTCCGCATAACGGCGCCTGTCGCCAACTGGAAGAAAGTAATCACCAAGCAACTCGACCCGATCCAGGGCATGATGACCGGGCAGCTCAAACTGAAGGGCAACATGGCCATGGTCATGAAGAGCGTCAAGGCCTCCAAGGAGCTGGTCGAGGCCTGCACGCGGGTCCCCACCGAGTGGACCGCCTAGCCGCGGAGCGCGAACGGGGCCGGCCGGCGCGGGCCCTTCTCCCGGTACGTGCGCCGCGCCCGCACATCGACTCGCCACCCAGCCCCTCAGGAGGGACAGGCTATGTGGTTCTTTAAGAGCCCGGAGATCGTGCACGGCGAAGAGGCGCTCAATCACCTCGAACAGCTGGAAGGGAAACGCGCTCATATCATCACCGATGCGGTCCTCGTCAAACTGGGCCATGCCGACCGAGTTCGCAGAGTCCTCGAGTCGGCCGGGTTCCAGGTGGCCGTGTTCGACCGCGTCGAACCCGATCCGTCGCTGGAAACGGTCCGCGCCGGCGCCGCCGAGATGACCCAGTTCGGACCAGATTGGATCGTCGCTCTGGGCGGAGGTTCCTGCATCGACGCCGCCAAGGCGATGTGGATCTTGTATGAAAGGCCCGAGGTCGATCCGGAGGGCATCAATCCCATCGAGAACTTCCACTTGCGACGCAAGGCGCGCCTGGTGGCCATCCCCACCACCAGCGGGACCGGCTCGGAGTCGACCTGGATTGTTGTGCTCACCAATCGCGGCGAGCGCCGCAAACTGGGACTGGGCACCCGCGAGGCAGTGCCCGACATCGCCATCGTCGACCCTTCGTTCGTCATGGACTTGCCCCCGCGCATCACCGCCGACACGGGCATGGACGCGCTGACCCATGCCGTCGAGGGATACACCTGCGTCTACCACAACGACTTCAGCGACGGTCTGTGCCTGCGAGCAGCGCAGATGGTATTCGAGTTCCTGCCGCGCGCCTACAAGGACGGACACGATGCCGAGGCACGCTTGCGCATGCACAACGCGGCCTCCATCGCCGGCCTGGGCTTCGGCAACTCGATGGCCTCCCTCGCCCACGGCATGGGGCACTCGCTGGGGGCGGTCTTCCATATTCCCCACGGCCGAGGGGTGAGCCTGTGCCTGCCGTACGTGATCGAGTTCTGTGCCCGCGGCGACACGAGCGGGACGCGCTATGGACTGCTGGCGTCCGGGCTGGGCCTGCCAGCCAAGGATGAAACCCAGGCGGCTGCGGCGCTGGCCGCTGCCATCCGCGACTTGCAGGTTCGTCTCGACCAGCCGCGATCGCTGCGCGAGTGCGGCGTCACGCGCGAGAATCTTGTGACTGAACTGGCGCTGCTTGTCTCTAATACCGGCAATGACAGCTCCACCGTCACCAGCACACGCAGCCCCGATGATGTCGAAGTAGGCAAGCTCTTCGAGTACGTATTTGAGGGACGATCGATCGACTTCTAGCCGGGCGCCGATCGCCGACGGCCCACGGAGGAGATGCACCATGGATTTCCGACTGCTTGTGGTTGACCTGACCAGCGGGAAAACCGGGACTCGCATTGTGGACCCGGCATACACCCGCCAGTACATCGGCGGCAGCGGTCTGGCAGTGCGCCTGCTGTGGGATTCGCTCTCGGCCTCGCACGACCCGCTCGATCCGGCCAGTCCGCTCCTGTGGTCGACCGGTCCGCTCACCGGAACCAGCGGGCCGACCACGGGACGGTTTTCGATTTGCGCCCGTTCGCCGCAGACCGGGCTGTGGGGCGAATCCAACATCGGCGGTTTCGTCGGGCCAGAGCTGCGGTTCGCCGGCATCGACGGCGTGCTCATCACCGGCCGCGCCGCTAGGCCGGTCTACCTGTGGATCCACAACGGCCAGGTCGAGATCCGCGACGCCTCCCACCTGTGGGGAACGACCGACACCCACGAAACGCAGATCAGGATTAAGGCGGAGGTCAACGAGCCGCAAGCGCGGGTGGCCTGCATCGGGATCGCCGGAGAGGGAGGTGTTCCCTTCGCCGCCATCCTGGCCGATCACGGGCGCGCGGCCGGGCGCACCGGCATGGGCACGCTGATGGGATCGAAGAACCTCAAGGCCCTCGCGGTGCGCGGCACCGGGAAGATCGACTTTGCCGACGCGGAGGCCTACAAGAAGTGCCGCGTGGAGGCCAACAAACAACTCTTGGAGGAGAACCTGACCCAAGTCATGCACACCACGGGCTCGTCCGGGGTGGCGGACTACGGCCAATTGCTGGGAGACATGCCTCAGCGCTACTGGACTCAGGGCACCTTTGAGGGGACCTCCAACATCGGCGGCGCGGCGATGGCGGAGACCATCTTGACCGGCACCTCGGCCTGCCAGGCGTGCGTCATCTCGTGCGGACGCGTCATCACCATCAAGGAGGGCCCTTACGCCACGGGCGGGGAAGTCAAGGGTCCGGAATACGAGACCATCGCCTCGTTCGGGTCGCAGCTCCTGGTCGACGACCTGGCACTCATCTCCGCCCTGGGCAACCATTGCGACGCGCTGGGGATGGACACGATCAGCGCCGGCAACACGATTGCCCTGGCTTACCTGCTGTTTGACCGCGGGGTCATTTCGGCCTCCGATACCGGGGGCATCGAACTGCACTGGGGCGATGCCACCCCCTGCTTCGCGCTGCTCGACCAGATGGCTCGCAAGCAGGGATTCGGGGCGCTGCTGGCGCTGGGCGCCAAGGGGTTGGCTGCCCACTTCGGCCAGCCCGATCTTGCCGTTCACGTCGCCAACCTGGAGGTGCCGATGCATGATCCGCGGGCCATGACCGGGATGGCGATTGTCTACGCCACCTCGCCGCGCGGCGCGTGCCACAACCAGGGCGACTACTTCATGGTCGAGATGGGCAACTCCATGGCCGAACTTGACTTGCCCATGACCGAACGCTCCCGAGACGAAGGCAAAGCCGGCTTCGTGGCCCGGCACCAGGATTGGCGCACGGTCTCCAACAGCCTGGTAGCATGCTTCTATGCCGCCACGCCGCCGTCCATCTACGTCGAGCTGCTGCGGGATGCCACCGGCGAGCCCTGGACGCTCGAGGAGATGATGCTCGCCGGCGAACGGGCCTGGAACCTCAAGCGATTGTTCAATCTCCGCCTGGGTTGGACGCGCGCCCAGGAGAAGCTACCCAGGCTGCTGCTTCAGCCGCTGCCCGAGGGCGGCCAGGAAGGCCACGTGCCCGATATGGACGTGCTGCTTGGCGACTACTACACCGCTCGTGGATGGGATCCCGCCACGGGCGGACCCACCGCCGCCAAGCTCAAGGCCCTCGGACTGGATGCGCTCTGACGTTTCGTCACACCTCGCAGTCGGACAAATGAGAGGCTGCCCTATCCGGGGCAGCCTCTTCAATTATCGACGTGCGATCTACTCAGAGTGCCGCGCTCGGGCTGTGATTTCGGATGCCCTATCGGGCGACCCGGCCCCTCAGCACGAGTCGCGAACCACGCCGGCCAGGTCGACCTTTCACAGGACTTATGCGCGGGCCGTGCTGCCGCGTCAAGTGTAAGTCGTGCTATGCCCTTCTCCCGGGCCCTAGATCTCTTCAATGGCCAGCGGGAACTTCGAGAATACCTCGTTGCCGCGTTCGCTGAGCAGCATCGGGTTCTCGTAGCGGAACCCAATCTTCTCTTCCGGGCACGCGTACTGTACGGCACAGATGATCAGCTCGCCCGGCTGATAGACATGGTCGGGGTCGGTCCAAAACGGGAAGGGCCCGGCATGCGTCCCGATCCGCCACTCGTCGCCCAGCAGGCCGATGCCATGTTCAAAACCGGGCACCATGTATTCGGCGAAGCCACACTCCTCGGCATAGTCGAGCATCTCGTCCGCCAGGCCGGAGGGCGAGAGCCCGGCGCGGTAGGTTTCAAGCAGCCGCCGCATGAGCCCGACGAAATTCTGGGCGTGCCAGCGCTGGCGATCGGTCGCAGGAGCCAGCAGGTAGTTGTGGCTGTGATCGCCCAGACCCAGGCGGTACATCGCGTGCACGTCCACCATGAGCGGCTCGCCCGCCTGCAGCACTCGCCGCGAGGCCGGGGTGCAGGCTCCGGCCGCATAACCGGTGCGGTGCCCGGAAGCGATCTCCTGCCCGCCGGTGAAGGTCCAATCCCATTCGCTGCCGGCTTTGCGCATGGCATGGATGGCGATGCCGGCGACTTCCGTCTCACTCTTGCCGCGATAGCCGCCGTCGCGAATGGCATCCAGAACCGCCGCCTGGCCGATATCCACCAGACGCGAGGCTTCGCGGAATCGGTTCAGCGTGCCGCCATCCTTGACGCGCGAGAGCTCGTCGAGGATGCCGATCGAATTGCGCAGTTCCGCCTCGGGAAAGGCCGCTCGCAGCGCTTCATACTCGTGGTGAGTGATGTGCCCCTCCGGCAGATAGGTCCCCATGCCGCTCTCGATGCCGATGACTCCCCTACCTCCCGGCAGGCAACGATGGATTTCGTTCGCCAGCAGCGTGATCTGGTCCTGCCCGCCCATCGGGCCATAACCCAGCACGTGCTCGGCGCCCAGCCACGAGTCATCCGCGGCGCGTGCGGCATCAATGACAAATGTGAACACCGTCGGCAGACCGTCGCGGGGGATGACCTTGTAGGTGCGCCACGGAAAGAACGCATCCGCGACCCATGAGATGGTTCGCAAGCGCGAGCCCAGATAGACGTCAACCCCCTGACGGGTCATCTCGCGCTGAATGGCCCGCACGCGCGCCGGGTGGTCGATATAGCAGGGATCGGTCGCCATGGTGGTGTGATCCTCAACAACCGTGATGGATGGATGGGCTGGCCACACGCGGCTGCCCACGGATCGGCCCGCACCCGTGCCGGGGCACGCTAGTAATCGGTCGGGATGGTTGCCAGAACCTCGTTCAGGCGATCCACGATCACCGCCAGGCTGAGGGCCTTGACCAGATTCCCCCTAAGCTCGAGCTTGCCCGACATCAGCGCTTTGCGCGACTTGAGCTCGGCGCGCGAGATCTGAGCGAAGGTGGCGTAGTCGCCTTGGATGACGAACTCAGCCTGCGGCAGCTCCCCTTCGGCGATGGTCAACTGCTCAAAGGCACCCTCCTTGAGCGCGTAGTACACCGCACGCACTTTGCCGTCCGGGCAATGGGTGTAGACGGTCATCATGGACGAGGTGATGTGTTTCATCTTCTGCGGCGACAGTTCTGCGCGCAACCGACGCAGCGCTTCGGCGGCCCACTCGGGCGAGAGATACTTGAAACTGGGCATGGCAGGCTCCGAGCAATGCAGGCGTGGAGGGAGCGGCGGGTGTGAGTGCGTGCTCGCGGGCAGTGGAGCACACGCCTGCAGCATGGACACGTGCCGAAGGGCACTCGCCCGCGCACGCTGGGCGGCTACATCTCTCGTTCAGCTCAGGCCGATACTTCTAAACATGGGCCGCCTGGGGCGGCGCGGCGCGCCCCATCAAGCGCGGGATGCCGAAAGGTATAATCCTCAGGTTCGAATTGGATCTGAAATGACCCCCCGACGCGTATTGTTCGTGTGCCTGGGCAACATCTGCCGCAGCCCGATGGCCGAGGCGCTGTTCAGGCATCACGCCCGCCAGGCCAACCGCTTGTCCGAGTTCGAAATCGACTCGGCCGGCACCGCCAATTGGGAAGTGGGCGCGCCGCCCGACCCGCGCATGCGGCGCACCGCAGCCCGCCACGGCGTGGCGCTCGACAGGCGGGCGCGTCAGTTTCGCGTCGCCGATTTCGACCGCTTCGAGGTGATCCTGGCCATGGATCGTGAGAATCGGTCGCACCTGACATGGATGGCCCGCAATGAGAAGGATCGCGGCAAGGTGCGCCTGATGCGCGAGTTCGACCCGCAGGCTGTTGACTCGCCCGACGTCCCAGATCCTTACGACGGAGGCGAGCGGGCGTTCGAAGAGGTGTTTCAGATGCTCGATCGCTCAACGCGCGGCCTGTTCGATACGCTTTCCATACCATGACATTGCCGCCGGCTGTCGCCGAATTCGTCGAGGCCCAAGGTTGGGGCGCGGTGCGCGGCCTGAGCGTGCTGGGTGGCGGTTGCATTAACCACGCGATGCGCCTCGAAACCCAGCACGGTCCGCCGGCACTGGTCAAATTCAATCCCAACGCCCCCTCCGACCTCTTTCGCCGCGAGGCAGAGGGCCTGGCGGCCTTGCGAACAGCGTCGGGCGGGCCGCGCGTGCCAAACCTGCTGGGGGTCGGAACGGGTTGGATTGTTCTCGAATTCATCCAAAGCGCACCCGCCCGAGAGGGGTTTTCGGCCCTGCTCGCGGAGCAGTTGGCTGCGCTCCACCAGAAGACCGCGGCGGCGTTCGGCTTCAATTCCGACAACTACCTCGGCAGCACACCGCAGAGCAACCGGCCCACGGCCGATGGATTCCAGTTCTTCGCGGATTGTCGCCTGCTGCCGCTGGGGCGCCGGGCATCCGATCGAAGCCTGATCGGCGCAGACGACATGCAGGGCATCGAAAGCGTGTGCCGTCGTTTGCCGGACCTTGTCCCCTCGCAACCTGCCAGCCTTCTTCACGGCGATTTGTGGGCAGGCAATCTCATGACCGGGGCGCAGGGCGAGCCGGTGCTCATCGACCCGGCGGCACACTATGGCTGGGCCGAGGCCGAGCTGGGCATGATGCATCTTTTTGGCGGCTTCGAGGCGCAGGTATTTGAGGACTATGCGGCGGGGCGCAGCCTCGTGCCCGGCTGGCGGGACAGGCTGGATCTCTATAACCTGTATCATCTGCTCAATCACCTGCTGCTCTTCGGCGCGAGCTACCTGGGGCAGTTCCGGCGCGCCCTCTCGCGCTACCGATAGCTGCCGCTCATGAGCACAGCGCCTCTTCCACCTCCCACTCCTCGGCAACGAGCCAACTTCCGCGCGCTGTACGGCGACGTCTTCGGCTACGGCTTCCTCGCCGGAAGCACGCTGGCCTTTCTTAGCGTCTACGCCACCCGGCTGGGGGCCAGCGCCTACCAACTGGCCATGCTGACCGCGGTCCCGGGCCTGGTCAACCTCGGGCTGTCCCTGCCCGGCGCGCGGTGGCTCGAGCGGCGGTCGGTCACCCGCGCCACGTTTGTGACTGCAGTGTGGAACCGCCTGTTCCTGCTGCCTCTGGTCGTGCTGCCCTGGGCCCTGCCCCGCGCCTACCAGGTGTGGGCCACGATCGCCGTGGTGCTGATCTACTCAATCCCCGGAACGATCATCGCGATTGCCTTCAACGCCATGTTCGCGGATGTTGTGCCACCCGAATGGCGCGGCTACGTCGTTGGACGGCGCAACGCGATCATGGCGTTGGTCACCGCAGCGGCCGCCTTGATCTCCGGCCAGATACTCGACCGGCTAGCCTTCCCCTCCAACTATGGGGTGGTCTTCGCCTTGGGCGCCGTGGGGGGCGGGGTGAGTACCTACTTCCTCGGGCGGGTGACGCAGGACGCGCGCCGCAAGCCGCCGGCGCGCGTGGCACAGCCGCTGCTCGACGAAGTGCGCCCCGGCTCCTTGCGCTTCGGAGATGTTCTCCGCACGGGAGGGGCCTTGCGGTTCTTGCTGCGGGCGCGCGGCGAGGCCTTGCTGCGCTTTTCGATTCTCAAGACGTCATTCGGCCCGCTGCTGTTCGCCTACCTCGCCTTCTATATCGTGCAGTACTTCCCGGCGCCGCTCTTCCCGATTTTGTGGGTGCGCGAGCTGCGGCTCAGCGATGGATTGATCAGCCTGGGCAGCACGCTCTTCTACTTGTTTATGCTTCTGGCCTCGGTGGCCTTCGCACGCCTCACCCGCCGGCATGGGAATCACCGCGTGCTCGTGGCGGGCGCCTTGCTCTACAGTCTTTATCCCTTGATTCTTTCGTACGGCCAGGGGGTTATCCCCTTTCTCATGGCCTCCGCTGCAGGCGGGGTGGCCCTCGCGCTGCTCAGCGGCGGGCTGGTGAGCCGCCTGATGGAACGCGCGCCAGAAGACGACCTGCCCACCGCCATGGCTTTCCACAACCTGGCCCTCAATATCGGAGTTTTGGCTGGCCCCTTGGCCAGCCCCATCCTCGCCGAATGGACCGGAGTCCGATTGGCGGTTCTGCTGGCGGCTGGATTGCGATTTGTGGGGGGGCTGCTTCTCTGGCGTTGGGGCTAGGGCATCTCTCGTCGGGGGTTGAGGCCGCTCCTGCGAGTCGCAGAGTGGGGCAGGCCCTGCGGCCAGCGTCGCTGGCCCAGCGGACCGTGAGCGCGGGCCAAGATCAGAGCGTGGCCCTGCGGGCGACGATCTCGTTTGCCCTCGGATCACTTCGCGTGAGTCAAATCCCCCTATACCCAAATCGGCCAGGGCACACTTCGCCCGGGCCCTGGCACAGGGAAGCGGGGCTGGCGCACAAGGCTGCGCACACGCCGACCGAGGGCAGCCACTTCCTGTGAGGTCAGTAGCTCGTGGAGGTCTTGGCGCAGCAGGGCATCCCCCTTGAGCCGTGCGCCGAGCCGCTGTATGTCGGCAACCAGCGCCGGAGGAATCTCCTCACCGGCGAAATCCCAGATGACGGTGCGCAACTTCGGTTCCGCGTGGAAACACAACCCGTGGTCGATGAGCCACAGATGGCCCTCACGATCGCGGGCCAGGTGCCCGGCCTTTCGGTCCGCGTTGTTCGCCAGAGCGTCGAATGCTGCGACTCGGCGTAGGTCCTCGGCCGCCGTCTCCCGCAAGCTGAAGTAGTCCTGTTCGAGGTCGAGATCGCGGTAGGCCTGCAGCGATCCTTCGCCATAGGGCCCATCCAGGCGCAGCACGGTCGGCGGGATAAAATCCCATCCCAGCGCCTGGCTCACCTGGAAGGCCGCAACTTCGCGGCGTGACAGGCTCCCAGATTCAAAATCCCACAGCGGTTGTTCCCCCTGGGCGGGCTTGTAGACCGCGCGCAGCGGGGTATCCGCCCCGGCCAGGTCCACCTCGCACAGGAAGGTGTAGTTGGACCCGAACTCGAACAGCCCGCGCACGGTGATCGTGCCGCGAGTCAAGGCCTCCAACTCGCCAGCCGGCTGAGAAGGTTGTGGGGGTCGAGGCGCGTTGAGGCCTGCCTCAGTGCTTGTGGCCATTCCGTCGCGGGCAGAAGTGGCCGGAGGGGTCGATCGGCTGACCGCAGTTGCCGCACCTCGGCCGCCCGCGTTGGGCCAGTTCGTGACCCCAACGCCCCAGGCGGCGCATTTGGTCGCGCGTGGCAAACAGCCGCGCCACTGAGACCTCTTCCGACGAGGCTTCTTCTTGATCTTGCTCCCCCTGCTCGCGCAGCACGAGCAGCAGCACGTCGGCGTTTTCGTCGTAGCCCAGCCCCAGGTTGCCAACCCGGAAGGCCACCTCGATTGGCTCCTGCAGGGCCATCTCGGATTCCTCGTAGCGCCAGGAGGCTTCGCTCAGGGCCGGAAAGCGGCGCGCCAATTCTTGGAGGAATTGCTCGATGCTGACCCCGAGCATCTCCACCTGTTGTTTCTCAACGAGCAGCGTCAGCAAGCGATCGGCGCTGCGCGCCTGCAAGTAGAAGACGCGCTGGCCGGGCTCGCCAACGGCGCCCAGAGTGATATGAGTGACCGGGTTGAGGTCGAAGCGCAGGCCGGGCATGGTTCTCACCAGGAAGGGCTGGGCCTCACCCCTGAAGGAGCGGCCGATGCCCTGCAATCGAATGGCGCAAGTATAACATCCGCGCTTTCCGGATTCGCATCAGTACATGCGACGGGCGACGAGAACGGTCGGAAGCGGCGAGCCGGCGGCGTGATTGAGGGCGATCAGGCGTGTGCCGCGTGGCCCGAATTCAAGTGCGCTGATCGAGGCGGGCGACACCGTCAGCCGCTGGAAGAGATCCAGCGGAATGCCCAGCGAATATGCCAGCCCAAGACGGATGACGTCACCATGGGCGAAGGCCGCGACCATTTGCCGCGGGTGCTCTTCGCACAATCCCTCCAGCGCGCGCGCTACGCGTTGCTGGACTTCGATGAACGTTTCGCCGCCCGGGAAGCGCACCCGCGCAGGGTGGCGGTGCACCTCCTTCCAAAGAGCAAGGCCTCGCAGCGAAGCGAAAGTCCGGCCTGTGTATTCGCCGTAGTTGACCTCAATGAAGTCGCGGCGGCGAAGGACAGGGCACCCCAGATGCTGGGCCAACGGTTTGGCGGTTTCGAGAGCCCGCTCGAGCGGGGAGCTGTAAATGGCGCGCACAGGCAAACCGCCCAGGGCTTTGGCCACCTGCGCGGCCTGCTCCCGGCCGCGCGCGTTGAGGTGCACGCCTCGCGCCCACCCCGAGAGGCGCCGCCCGACAAAGTCGGTTTCCCCGTGGCGAACGAGAAGGATGGTGGTCACGAGCCACCCTCCGGCAGCCCGTGCTGGATGACCCTGCGGAACCATTCCGCGCTGGCCTTGGGAGTTCTCTTCTGGCTGGCGAAGTCCACATACACCAATCCAAAGCGCAT
This sequence comes from uncultured Anaerolineales bacterium, assembly GCA_964353865.1. Taxonomy (GTDB): domain Bacteria; phylum Chloroflexota; class Anaerolineae; order Anaerolineales; family RBG-16-64-43; genus RBG-16-64-43. The sequence goes on from CAYGXJ010000023.1 coordinate 33,081, forward strand.
GCTGTACCCGAAGGCCCACTCGAAATTGTCCATCAGCGACCAGACGAAGTAACCCCCGACGCGGATGCCGCGGGCCATCGCGCGCTGCACCTCGGCCAGGTGGCGCGACAGGTAGGAGATGCGCTCTGCATCCTCCACGTGGCCGCGGGCATCGGGCACATCTGCCAGGGGCATGCCGTTCTCAGTGACCAGAAGGAGCGGCGGATGGTACTCCCTCCACAATCGATCCAACAATTCGAACAATCCGGGCGGATAGACTTCCCACATCAGGGAGAACTCACCGTGTTCAGGTTTGACCTGAGCCGCCTCGAGGAAGGGAGTCGAATCGTCATGCCGGACGATGGCCCGGCTGTAGTAATTCACCCCGAGGAAGTCGAGCGGCTGGTGTATCTCCTGCATATCGCCGGATTCGATGGGCGTTCGGAGCGGCGCGAAGCGTTGGGCCAATTCCGCGGGGTATTCGCCGCGCATGACCGGGTCGAGGAACCAGCGATTCGTGAAGGCATCAAACCGGTCGGCCGCCTTCACGTCCGCCTCACTCGAGGAGGCCGGGTGCACGGCGCTCAGACTGAGGGCCAGTCCGACCTGGGCCTGGCCACACGCCTCACTCCGGATGGCGCGGGCCGCGCGCGCATGGGAAAGCAACAGGTGATGCGAAGCATGCAGTGCGGCCACCGGGTCCACAATCCCCGGTGCGAAGTTGCCCAGAAAGTACCCCCCCACCCCCGAGAAGAAGGGCTCGTTGTGAGTTATCCACCACCTGACCCGGTCGCCCAGACGATGGGCAACGGCCCGCGCGTACTCTTCGAATTCCTCAACGGTGGAGCGCGCCGGCCATCCGCCCCGCTCCTGGACGGCCTGGGGCAAGTCCCAATGGAATAGGTTGACGAAGGGCGTTATGCCGCGTGCCAAGAGCCCATCCACCAGCCGATCATAGAAACCCAGTCCGGCCGCGTTGATCTTTCCTTTGCCCCAAGGCACCACCCTTGGCCAGGAGACCGAGAAACGGTAGGCGTTGGCGCCCATGGCCTGCAACAGGTCCAGATCTTCCTGCCAGCGGTGATAGTGGTCAGTGGCCACATCTGCGTTGTCGTTGCCGACAATCCTCCCGGGGGCATGGGCAAAGGTGTCCCAGATCGAAGGCGCACGGCCGTCTTCCGCAACGGCACCCTCGATTTGATAGGCCGATGTCGCGCAGCCCCAGAAGAAATCGTGGGGAAAACCGGTTGAGGCTGATGCCATGGGGTTTGCATGCCTCCCTGGATCGGGTCGGTGGGCGGTGGCGCACGTTGCACTGCGGGTTGCAGGCGGAACGGGCCTGGCTCTGCTCTTCCGCTGTTGGAGAACTACCCCTGACCGCGCCGTTCGAGCTCCTGTTCGCTCATGCCGAAATGGTGCGCAACTTCATGGACCAGAGTCCGCCTGATCTGGCGCCGCACCTCAATCTCGGTCCGCCCGGAAGAGGTCAACGGCTCGTGGAACAGCCAGATGCGCGAGGGTCCGATGAGCACCTCGTCGGCGCGGCGTTCGACGAGGGGCACCCCCAGGTAGGCGCCGTACAGCGTTTCCCCCGGCTCGAGGTCGAATTCCTTGAGCTCATCCGCGGAGGGTCGGTCCGCGATTTCAATCAGCACCTCCTGCGCGTCTTCTTTGAGCCCTCGCGGCATGCGCGCGATGAGGTCCTGCTCCTCCTGGGCCACAAGCTGCTCGAACCGTTCGCGGCTCATCCTCATTTCGATTCGGTCTTCGACAAGCCAGATGCGGCCGGTGGCAGGTTTTCATCCAAGGCTTTCGCCTGCGCCGCCCGCCACCTCTCCAGCCTTTCGCGAATGCCAGCCTCGTAGCCTTCGGGCGAGGGTTCATAGAAGCGGCGCCCGAGCAGCGCCGTCGGCAAGTACTGCTGGCCGACGTGATGGCCGGCGTGGTTATGCGGGTAAAGGTAGCCCTGGCCGTGACCGAGCGCCTGGGCATCCCGCGAACTGTCTTGCAGATGGCGCGGAACGTCGGTGACGCCCTGGGCCTGAAGTGTCTCCCGTGCAGCGAAGAACGCGCCCGCGCTGTTCGATTTGGGCGCTGTCGCCAGGTACAACGTGGCTTCGACGATCGGATAGATCCCTTCTGGAAGGCCGATGTAGTCGAAGGCCTGAGCCGCCGCCACCGCCACCACCAGCCCCTGCGGGTCGGCCAGTCCGATATCCTCGCCCGCCAAGATCACCAACCTGCGCAAAATGAAGCGCGGATCCTCGCCCGCGTGCAGCATGCGCGCCAGCCAGTAGAGGGCCGCGTCCGGGTCACCCCCGCGGACCGATTTGATGAAGGCGCTGATCGTATCGTAGTGCGCATCGCCGTCGCGATCGTAGAGCAGTGCCCGGCGCTGGATCGATTCCTGGGCGACGGTCAGGTCGATGTGCAGCGTGCCCTTCTCATCGGGCGGCGTGGATTCAACAGCCAATTCAAGCGCATTCAGCGCGTTGCGCGCATCGCCCCCGGCCAGCCGCGCCAGGTGCTGCATGGCAGCCGCCTCTGCCTCGATCGACCGTCCGCCGTAGCCGTGCTCGCGGTCGGCCAGGGCACGCTGCAGAAGAAGCAGGATGTCCTCCTCCGCCAGGGCGTGCAGCTCGAAGATGCGGGAGCGCGAGACCAGCGGGCCGATCACCTCAAAGAAGGGGTTCTCGGTTGTCGCGCCGATGAAAACGAAGGTGCCGTCCTCCACCAGCGGCAGCAATGCATCCTGCTGGGCCTTGTTCCAGCGGTGGACTTCATCCACAAAAAGGAGCGTGCGCTGGCGCAGGCTGCGCTGCCGCTCGCGAGCGCGCAGGATCACCTGCCGCAGCTCCGGCAGACCGGCCAAGACGGCGCCCAGGCTCTCGAAGGCACTGCGCGTCTGTCCGGCGATGATGCGCGCCAAGGTCGTCTTGCCGCTGCCGGGCGGGCCCCACAGGATGATTGACGAGAAGAGGCGGTCCGCTTCGATGGCCCGCCGCAGTAG
>CAYGXJ010000024.1:0-9548 GCA_964353865.1 uncultured Anaerolineales bacterium
GTACCTCAATCGCAATCGGGAGGTGGTCCACCCGGTGGTGGCGGTCAACCGCGAGGTGGACGGCATCGGCATCGAGGTCGCTGTGCAGTACACCGATGTCTACAACGAATCGGTGTACTCGTTCGCCAATACCATCAACACGGTCGACGGCGGCACCCATCTTACGGGGCTGCGCACCGCGCTGACCCGCACGATTAACGACTACGCGCGCAAGGCGGGCCTGCTCAAGGAAAGCGACCCGAATTTCTCGGGTGACGATACGCGCGAAGGCCTGACGGCGATCGTCTCGATCAAGCATCCGGACCCGCAATTCGAATCGCAGACCAAAGTCAAGCTGATGAACGCCGAGGTGCAGACCCTGGTTCAACAAGTGGTGGCGGAAGGGTTTGGAACCTTTCTCGAGGAAAACCCTCGCGAGGCGCGGGCCATCGTCGAGAAGTGCCTGACTTCAGCCCGGGCTCGCGACGCGGCCAAGAAGGCGCGCGATCTGGTCATTCGTAAGTCCGCTCTCGAGAGCCTCACTCTGCCGGGCAAGCTCGCAGATTGCTCTGAGCGCGACCCGGGGATGGCCGAGTTGTATATCGTCGAAGGCGACAGCGCCGGCGGTTCCGCCAAACAGGGTCGCGACCGCCACTTCCAGGCCATCTTGCCGTTGCGCGGCAAGATCATGAACACCGAGCGGGCTCGGCTCGACAAGATCCTCGGCAGCAATGAGATCAGGTCGTTGGTCTCCGCCCTCGGCACGGGCATCGGCGAGGGGTTCGACGTGAGCGGCCTGCGCTACGGGCGGGTCATCATTATGACCGATGCGGATGTGGATGGATCGCATATCCGCACGCTGCTCTTGACCTTCTTCTTCCGCTACATGGCCGCGCTGGTGGAGGAGGGCCACCTCTTCATCGCCCAGCCGCCGCTTTATCGCATCGAAAGCAAGGGCCGCGGGGCCAACGTGCGCTACACCTACTCCGATCCCGAACGTGACCGCGTCGTGAAGGAATTGGGCGGCCCGGACAAGGTCAGCATGCAGCGATACAAGGGTCTGGGCGAAATGAATCCCCAGCAGTTGTGGGAGACCACCATGGATCCCACCCACCGCACGCTGTTGTTGGTCACGGTCGAAGACGCCGCCGAGGCGGATCGCACATTCGACATGCTCATGGGTTCGGCTGTCCCGCCGCGGCGGCGCTTCATCCAGACTCACGCCCGCGACGTCCGCAATCTCGACATCTGAGACGAGTCAGGGGCCCCCAGCGCGCGCGTTGCCGCAACCGAACGCGCACGAAGGCACGCAGCGCACACCGGAGTTAGAGGACTGCAATGACACTCGAGATTGGGAGCCTGGTCAACGGGCGCTATCGTGTCGAGCGCGTGCTCGGGCAGGGGGGCATGGGTGCCGTGTATGCGGCGATCGACGAAAACCTCGGAATCCCGGTCGCCCTGAAAGAAAACCTCTTCACCACCGACGAATACGCCCGGCAATTCCGGCGTGAAGCGACCATCCTGGCGACCTTGCGCCATCCCAATCTGCCTCGTGTGACCGACCACTTCGTCATCCCCGAGAAGGGGCAATACCTGGTTATGGACTTCGTCGACGGCGAGGACTTGCGCCATCGCCTGGAACAACAGGGTGCCCTGAAAGAGGCCGAGGTCGTCGAGTGGGGCAAGCACATCTGCGAAGCGGTCAACTACCTGCATACGCAGCGGCGGCCCATCTTGCATCGCGACATCAAGCCTTCGAACATCCGCATCACCTCGGATGGTCGGGCGGTCTTGGTGGACTTCGGACTCGCGAAGATGGCCGGCACGACCACCACCGTCGGGCCGAGGGGAATGACCCCCGGATTTGCGCCCCCCGAACAATACGGCGGCGGGCAGGTGGACGCGCGCGCCGACATCTATGCTCTCGCGGCAACCCTCTATCAGGTGTTGACCGGCGCCATGCCCGAGGACGGCCTGGACCGGGCCATGGGCTATGCCAACCTCACCCCCGTCCGGACGCGTAACACCAAGACCTCCGAGTGGCTTGCGCTTGCGATCGAGAAGGGGCTGGAAGTCCGTGTGGAAGACCGCTTCCGATCGGCGAGCGATCTTCACGCTGCGCTGAGCGCCGGGGGGGCAGCGGGAGCGGCTCCGGCCGACGCCACGCGTGTGGCGTCCAAGCTGCCGGCTGGCGCCACAATCGCGCGGCGGCCCTCGCCTGCGCCGCAAGCGCGCGGCAAACGACGGAGCGTGGGTTGCACCTTCGGCATCGTTCTGGGGGTGCTTGCGCTAGTAGGGATTGGCGGCTACTTCGGGACGCGGGGGCTGATCGGGTTGCCGACGCTCCCCCCTAGCGCCTCGAGCGCGATTTCACCCATTGAGACCCCCTCGCCACCCGGCACGCGACCCACACAGCAGCCTGCGGCCAGCCTCACGCTCGATGGGCGCGCGACGCAGTCGGCGCCAACTGGAACCGTGGCACCGCTGGTGGAAACCGAGCCACCCGCGGCCTCACCCACGACTCAGGCTCAGTATGCGGGCAGCCTGATCGCGTTCGCCTCTGAGCGCACGGGCAAACCGCAAGTCTTCGTTATGCGCGACGACGGCAGCGGCCTGCGGCAAGTAACCGATCTGGCGGAGGGGGCCTGCCAACCGGACTGGTCCCCAGACGGAACGCGCTTGGCCTTCACTTCGCCCTGCAAAGGCAATCTGCAGCGTTACGAGAACGCCTCCATCTACCTGGTTAACCTTGACGGCTCGGGGGTGACGCCCATTTCCACCGCGCCCGGAGGCGATTTCGACCCGGCCTGGTCGCCGGACGGCAAACGCATCGCGTTTACCTCGCTGCAGGACGGGGCGGCGCCGCACATTTTCGTCATGGACGTCGACGGGAACAACCGGGTGCGCCTGAGTGCGGAAGGCGGGCGGGACTATCAACCCCGCTGGTCGACGGATGGAACACGATTGATCTACTTGACTGTGCCTTCCACGGGGGATTCGACGGTATTCGAAATGGTTGCGGATGGGACGGAGAAGCAGCAGTACTCGCGCGGCCAGGGCGCCAATTCCAGCCCAGACTGGTCGCGAGATGGGCGGCTTGTTCTGTACATCAATTCCGCGCGCAATGGCCAGGTCGTGACGACCCTATACGAGAAGCGCGGCTTCGTGGAGAATCCGATGCTGGTCGGTGCGGGGGGCTCGTCGACTGCTCGCTTCTCGCCCGACAGCCAATGGATCGTAGCGGACGCGATGGACTCGAACCGCGTGCGCTCCATATGGAAGATGCGCGTCGTCGGCGGCGGGTTGCTTCAACTCACCGCGGATAAGTCGGCGAATTACGATCCGGCGTGGCAACCGGCCGTGCCGTAGGCCGGATCGGGGAGCGAGCCGTGCGGGTTGTGGCGGGCCTGGCCAAGGGCAGGATTCTCAAGGCCGTTCCGGGCGCAGCCACGCGGCCAATAACTGATCGTGTGAAGGTCGCCTTGTTCGACATCCTGGCCCCCGAGATAGCGGGGGCCTCTCTCTTGGACTTGTTTTCGGGGACTGGCGCGGTAGGCATCGAGGCCCTCAGCCGTGGTGCAGCGCGAGCGGTATTCGTGGATCGCGAGCTCGCGGCGATCCGCGTTATCCTGGAGAACTTGAAGCTCACCGGGTTGAGCGCTGGTGCGCAGGTGGTGCGCGCGGACGCCTTCAGCTACCTTGAACGTCGCGGTGTGCCGGCTTTCGACATGATCTACATCGCTCCTCCACAGTATCGTGGCATGTGGCGGGAAGCGTTGCAGCACCTCGATCGCTGGCCGGATTGGCTCGTGCCGGACGGCCAGGCCATCGTGCAGTTGGACCCGCGCGAGTTCGAGGAGGTTGAGCTGTCGGTGCTGCGAGAGGCGGACCGACGCCGATACGGCAGCACGCTGCTTGTGTTCTACGAACGCCCCGGAAGCTAGCCCCGACTCGCGCTCAGGGCCCGTCGCCTGCAAACTGAATGTGGAAGGAGCCCTGCGGGTCGTACCACGATCGGGCGAGGAAGGGCATCGCCCCGGCCGGCTGCCCCACCAGGCGCGCCACAAGCGCAGGCAGATCCGCCACGTGCGGCAGACGGGCCAGGTCGTTGGGCGAGACCCACTCGAGCGACCCCTCGGCGGAGGCGCGCAGGGGGAGGTCGCCGGCTAGCGTAGTGCGAAAGACGCACACCAGCACGCCGCGCTCGGAAGTGACGTCGACAGTCATCAGCCCGGCCAGTTCGAGCGCAAGCCCCCGCAGTCCCGTTTCCTCCTCCAGCTCGCGCCGGGCGGCCGAGAGGACATCTTCGCCGCGTTCCACATGGCCTCCGATCGCGTTGAATCGGTCCGGCCAGATCCGCTTGGCGCTCGCCCCGCGCAGCAGGAGAACCTGCTCGCCGCGGAACACAAAGACGAGCGTGCGAGGGACGAGCGCATAGCGCATCGCCTCTCGCACGCCTTGCTCTTCGCGGCCCATGGGGTTGAGGTTCGTGGGAGCCGAATGACGGAAAAGGTCAGTCGGCGAGGTCGCGGGCGGCTTGGTCGGGCCCGCTCGCCTTGCCGCCGAAATCGGCAACTGATTTGTGCAAAGCAACGGGTTTGACATACGTGCCCACCACATCCGCCGTGCCGCCCACGCCGAGCTGGTCGAAGAGGAATCCAAACTGCTTCTCCCAGGCTTCGCGGATGAGCGCGCGTGCGGCGTCGGGCAGGGTCCACATCTTTGCCTTGAAGGGGCCGATGGCCTTCTTGCGCGCCTTGTAGATGAATTGCTCATCGGTGTCGGTGGGTTTGCGTTCATCGGCGCAGTGTTCACGGGTCCAGGCGAAGACTTCCTCCCGCAATTCCGCCGGGAGGTGATCGAAGGCAATGTTCTGGAAGTTCGTCGCCAGATGGACCTCGCAGGCCTCGTTCTGCGGGAAGTTGCGAAAGGCGTTCTCGGGCAGGGTGGACGCGCCGTGTTGCACGGCACCCGCCAGGCCGAACTGGCTGCGCGCGACGCGCGAGAGGCGCAGCAACGTGCCGAAATCCACCGCGACCTGGGCCATGCTGCCGTCCGGCAGCACCACGCCGCCGTGCGAGGTGCCGGTCTGGATGCTGATCTTGCTCAGCCCGAGCGCGCTGCCGGCCAGGCGGTCGAGTTCCACGCCATAGAGCTGCAGGTAGGCGCGCAGCTCCTCCTCGGTGCTGTTGCGCCCGCCGACCTCTCCGATTTCACCTCCAACGGAAATCTCAAGGCCCTTGGGCTGGTGGGTGCGGATGAAGGCTGTGAACGCCGCGCACAGGTGGGCGTTGAGCATCTGCTGCTCGTGGACCGTCGAGCGGTTGAGATCCACCAGGGTGGAGGTGTCGATGTCGATGTTGTAGAAGCCTGCCTGGATGGACTCGGAAATCAGGTCTCGAATGGCCTGGAGTTCCGCCTCCGGCGCGGAGGCATACTTCTTTGCCGATACTTGGAAGTGGTCGCCTTGGATGAAGACAGGACCGCTCCAACCTTCGCAGATCGCCGCAGCCAACACCGAGGCGGCGTATTCCGCGGGGCGCTGGTCGGTGTAGCCCATCTCAGACCGCGCAATCTCGAAGATGATCGAGCCGGCGCGGCGCACGCGAGCTGCGCGGAAGACGGCGCGCGCGGCATCGAAGGAGAGCATACGCAGATTGATGGCCGGCACGGTAAAAGTGGATGGGGCCTCGCCGCGGCCGCGAGCCATGTACAGGTCGTTGATCGAGGCGGGGACGATACCGAGGGCGAGGGCCGTTTCCCAAATCAGCCAGCGGGCTTCCGCCCGCGCTTGGGGTTCGCCCGTGGCGGAAGTCTCTGCCATGAGGATGGAGGCCGCAGGCAGCCTCTTGCGATTGCCCGGGACGAGGCCGGCGGAGGTCCACGTGGCGTCGCTGCCCAAGTAGCGGCGCGCTATTTCGGTATGCTGTTCGCTCATCGTCTCATCCTATCGTGCGCGTGGTCGGTGAAGGAACGCAATCATTATTATACACACGCGGCGAGGGCTGGCAAGATCATCCTCTCTCGATCACCAAGTGACATCCAAGGCGATCAAAGCGCTTCGAGCCCGTGCGCCTCAAGCAGGGCCGGGTCGGCCAACAGGGCAGCGGTTGCTCCGTCGGCGAAGACCCGGCCTCGATCGAGGAGAATCGTGCGCGGCAACAGCTCGGCCACCATGTGCAAATCGTGGGTGGAGACGAACATTGTTTGCGGCAGATCGCGCAGGAGGTGGATCAGATTGCGCCGTCCGCGCGGATCGAGCCCGGCCGTAGGTTCGTCGAGCACGAGCACCTCCGGCTCCATGGACAGCACGGAGGCGATGGCCACCCGCTTCTTCTCGCCATTGCTCAGGTGATGCGAAACCCGGCTCTCCTGGCCGGACATGCCGATCGACGCCAGGGCAGTTTTCACCCTTGCGCGAATCTGCGTCTCACTCAAACCCATGTAGATCGGCCCGAAGGCGACGTCTTCCAGAACGGTGGGCGAGAAGAGTTGGTCGTCTGGATCCTGAAAGACCATTCCGACGGCCGCGCGAATCGGCCCAAGGGTCGCCTGGCTGAGGGTGTGACCGCAGATGATGAGCTCGCCCTGGCCGCTGAGAATGCCATTCAGGTGGAGCAGAAGCGTGGACTTGCCGGCGCCGTTCGGGCCGACGAGCGCAACCTTCTCGCCCGGGGCGATGCGAAAAGTAACATCCTCGAGCGCCGGGTGCCCGTCCGGATATGAGAACGACAAGTGGCGGACATCTATGGAGTGGTGCACCGGCTTAGCCCCAGAAGAGGGCCCCCAGGCTGAGAAGGAAGGCGAGCAGGGAGAGCCCGCCGGCCAGGGTCAGCCATGCGGAAGGAGAGAGCCGCGAAATCGGAAGGCTGCGCACCTCGCCGTCGTATCCGCGCGACAGCATGGCCCCGTAGATCCGATCGCTGCGATCGAAGGCGCGCAGGAACAGGTTGCCCGCCATTCCGCCGGCCACTCGCGCGCGCCATGCGAGGGGCGGCATCGGCCGGCGGCTGGCCCTGCCGGCCGAAAGGGCAGGGCGCCCAGATCGAGCGGCCCGTGCACGCATCAGACGCAGCGCTTCATCTGCAAGGACGAAGAGGTACCGCCACATCAAGCCGAACATCGCGACCAAGAGGCGCGGAAGACGAACGGCGCGCATGGCCTGCAAGAGGTCGGGAAATGATGTGCTGGAGGTCAGCACGATGGCCGCCTGAATGGATAGCCACGACTTGAGCCCCACGCTGAGGAAGCGCTCCAGTCCCTCGAGGGAGGCGGTCGGCGTCCACGAGCCGAGTCTCAGGCTGAAGAGGTCTGTGCCCTGGATACTGAAGACCAGAGGCAACGCGGCCAGCACAAAGGGCAAGGCCAGGCTGGCCCGGCGCTGCACGTACCCGACCCCCAGGCGCGACAGGATTTCCACCGACAACATCGTGGCCAAGAGCAAGATGTAGACAGGCCAGGCGGCGTAAGGCGTGAGGGAGGCAGTCAGAATGAACGCCACAGTCAGGATGAACTTGACCCGCCCGTCGAGGGCGTGAACAGGGCTCTCAAGTGATCGATGCGGGTCGAGGTAATGGACGTGCATTGGGTTCACGCAGCGCGTCGAGCTACGCGCGATAGGCGGGTTGGCTGCTCTGGTGGCATTCGGACGCCTCGCTCAGGAGGTCTCTGTTTTCTTGCGTTGTAGACGCGCGACACCCACGGCGGCCCCGAAGACAAGAAGCGCGCCAGTGATGCCAGCGGCAACCGTCGCCAGGGCGCTATTCGGGATACCCGGGAAGAGGTACTCGGGAATGATGTGGTAGATCGGTTCTCGGACCGCATCCAGGAAACCGTTCTGTCCGGCGACCCATTCCAGCCCGTCCGGGTGAGCAGACGCGACGGGTGAGAGGACCGTCAACAGCAGGGCGACAGCGAGGCCGAATAGGTAGATGGGCACCCCGGGCGCGGGAGCCTTGGCGGTGTGCACGAAGAGATCACGGCGCGCAGCGTAAAGGAATGCCAACGCGCCGAATGTGATGAGCGCTTCTCCGACGCCGATAAGCATGTGGATCCCGCCCATCGCCGGAACGGCGATGTTGGCCGGGGAGGTGCCCGAAACAGCAAGCTCGAGCGCGCAAGCGAGTGCCGCCGCAACGATCGAGGCCCACGCGGCTGCGACGCCGCCCAGAAAGAGCCCCCAGGACTCTTCCCCAGCCAGCTTGCGGATGCTGGTGTAGACGAAGTAGGACACGGTTGTTCCGATAATGGCCATGTTGAACAGGTTGGCCCCGAGCGCCAGCAGCCCGCCGTCCTGGAAGACGAGCGCCTGGATGCTGACGACGGTGGTCATGACAATGACGGCTGCCCACGGACCGACGAGAATAGTCGCCAATGCGGCGCCGAGGAGATGGCCCGATGTGCCACCTGCTACGGCGAAATTGAGCATCTGGCCTGCGAACACGGCCGCCGCTAGCACTCCCATCAAGGGCACTTGGCGCTGGTCGAGCTCTCGGCCAACACGCCGCAAAGAGAAGCCGACTGCAAAGATCGAGACCGCCCACAGCCCCAGGGAGACGAGCGTCGATAGAAAGCCGTCCGGGAGGTGCATGGGCGCGGGTTGGAAGTGCATTCTCAGCCTCCTTTCTTTGGCGTGGGAGTCCCGCCGCTGGCGCATTTCGCACACAGTCCCGTCAGGACGAGATGGTCGAGGTCGGGATGGAAACGCTGCACGCTTACGATCTGGGTGCGCAGGCGTTCGACGGGCCGGGCTGGCAGGACCCACTCGCCGCCGCACCGTCGGCAACGCAGGTGGTGGTGGCGCACCTCGGGTCGACGCAATTCGTATTCTGTCAGGCCGTCGGGCGTCACAAATGCCGTAACCACCTGTGCCGCGCGCAGCGTTTCGAGGGTGCGGTAAACGGTGGCAATGTTGAGTGCGGGAAGATGGCGGCTGGCCAGCCGGAAGACGCGCTCCGCGGTCAGGTGGCCGCGGTTGTGGCACAGCTGCTCAACAATGACGGTGCGCTGAGGCGTGCGCCGGAGGCCTTGCGCGTGCAGAGTTGCGAGAAGGGGCAGGTGGCACGACATCGTAGTTGCGACTCCTTGCAACTACGATTATATGCAATTGAGCAGGCCGGTCAAGGGGCGAGCAGGGCCTGACAGTTGGGACAGGTGCGCGTATCGGCGGCCACGACATGCCCGCAGCGCGGGCAGGCGCGCGGCTGAACGCGCCCCAGGGGTGCGCCGCACGCCGGGCACGACGCTTCGCCTACCGCCACGGCCACCCCGCAATAGGCGCATTGGATGCGGCGCAGGCGCTCGGAGATTTCGTGCCCTGCGCCCGCGGCTTCGGCGGCGCGCGCCAAGACGTCCCACACGCGCTCCTGGAGCTGGAGGGAGGCAATGTCTTGGGCGATGTCGTCCAAGCGCCCAAGCAGATTGAGCGGACTGCGCAGGCCGAACAGGGCGCTGACCCCCAGGCTGGCGGCGACGCCAAGCCATTCCTGTTGGCCGGTCTTGACCAGCACGCCGTCTTCGACCTTTTCCAAGTGCACGCTCATCGCGGTCTGGCCGCCGGAGGCTCGCAT
>CAYGXJ010000025.1:0-9481 GCA_964353865.1 uncultured Anaerolineales bacterium
CGCTGGCCGTCATGCGCGCCGAAGAGCAAGGCCGCGGGTTCGCCTGCGGGCGGGCCGCTGTGGCCGCGGTGCTGTGGGCCGCGCGCGATCTGGGTGCCAACCGCGTGAGCCTCCTCCATTACGCCACGTCGGGCGCGGTGACCGGCGACCTCGAATCGGTGGTGGGCTACGGGGCGGCCGTCATCTGGCAGGAGGCCGGGGCCGTGCCCGGCCGAGAGAGTCGACCCCGATGAGCGCCTTCAGCCTGATGGACATGCTGGGCCTCGCCGGTCTGCTTCTGGCCAATGCGTTCTTCGTGATGGCCGAGTATGCCCTGATCAGTGCGCGCAGCACGCGCCTGGAGGAAATGGAGCGCCAGGGGGTGCGCGATGCAGCGCGCGCCCGCCGCATGTTGCGCGACCCCGAGCGCTACATCGCCACCACCCAGCTCGGCATCACGATGGCCGGCCTAGGGATGGGCTGGGTGGGCGAGCCGGCCTTCGCCTTCTTGCTTGAACAAGTGCTGGGTGTGCCTCTGCGCGGGCTGGGGCAAACGGCGGCGCGCAGCCTTTCCGCGCTGACCGCGTTTGTGCTGGTGACCTTCCTGGCCGTGGTGCTCAGCGAGCTCGTGCCCAAGTCATTCACCCTCGACAACCCGGAGCGCATCGCGGTGCGCATCGCGCGCCCGCTGGAAGTGCTCAGCCGTATCGGTCGGCCGCTGGTCTGGCTGCTCGAGCGCTCGGCCGGGCTTGTGGCGCGGCTGCTCGGCGCTTCCGGCTCAGCCCGCCGCGGGGCCTCCTACTCGGTGCAAGAACTCAAGTTGCTGGTCGAAGCGGCCCAACGCAGCGGCACGCTGGAGGACAGCGAACGGGCCATGCTGCATGCGGTTTTCGATTTCGGCGACCTGCGCGTGCGTGAGGTGATGATCCCGCGCACCGAGATGGTCGCCGTTCCGGCGGCGAGCACCGTCGATGAGCTGATCGCCATCGCTATCCTGCATCCCTACAGCAAGTTCCCGGTTTACGAGGGCACCTCCGATCAGGTCATCGGCATCGCCCACATCAAAGACCTGATGCGGGCACGCCACGGGCCCAGCCAGGTGGCCACCGTGCGCGGCCTGATGCGAGAAGCATTGTTTGTCCCCGAGAGCCTGCGCGTGCAGGATTTGCTCGCGCGCTTCCGTGCCAGCCGCCAACACCTGGCGGTCGTCTTGGATGAGTATGGCGGCACGGCCGGGCTGGTGACGTTAGAGGACTTGCTCGAAGAAATCGTCGGCGAGGTCTCGGATGCTTTTGACCGCACCCCGCCTCTGGTCAAGCGCATGCCAGACGGCAGCGCGCTGGTGGATGGGCTGATGCTCATCGAGGAGGTTAACCAGGCCCTCGGGCTGCACCTGGAAGATACCCACTATGACACCCTGGCCGGATACATGCTCGGGCGGCTCGGCCGGGTTGCCCGATTGGGCGATGAGGTTGAAGGACACGGCATGCGCCTGCGGGTTGAGGCGATGGATGGCCGGCGCATCGCGCGCCTCTCGCTGCGCCCGAGTGCGCCGGCTGAATCGCCGGGGGCTCCACCATGACCCGCTACGTGGAGGTGTCGGTCAACCTGCCGCGCGTGCTTGGTACATTCCACTACCATGTGCTGCCCGATTTGGCCGAAGAGTTGCGAGCGGGCCATCTGGTGGTCGTCCCGTTTGCCGGTCAGCGCGTGCAAGGAGTAGTTCTGGGCGATGTGGATCAGCCGGAGGTGGCCGAGACTCGGCCGGTCGAGGGGCTGCTCGACCGCGAGCCCGTGCTGACTCCCGCCCAACTCCGCCTTGGCCGCTGGCTCAGCGCGACATACGGTGCATCGCTCGGAGAGTGTTTCGAGTTGATGCTTCCGCCCGGCCTGGGCCAGAGGGCGCAGAGTCTGTACGCGCTCGGCGACCCGGGCTTTGTGGGTGTGGACCCATTGCAGAAGCGGCTCATCGCGCTGCTGGCCGAGCGCGGGCCGCTGCGCAGCGGGCAGTTGGCGCGCGCCTTCCCTCGCGCCGCGTGGGAACGGGAAGCGGCGCGCCTGGTGAAGCACGGAGCTGTGCTGCGCACCTCCATCCTGCCGCCGCCGGAGGTGCACGCAAAACATGTGCGCACAGCGCGCCTCGCCGTTTCGGTCGAGGCGGCCCACGCAGCGGCGCAGCGCATGCGCCAGACAGCCCGCGCTCAAAGCCGGGCCGCGGCCGAGCGGCGTGCCCGCGTGCTTGAGTTTCTGGCGGCAGAACGCACCTCGGTCGAGGTCAGTTGGGTCTACGCCCACGGCGGCAGTACACTGGGCGATCTGAAGTTGCTGGCCGACACCGGCCTGGTGGACCTGGACTATCAGGAAGTCTGGCGCGACCCGCTCGCTGGCCGGGCGTATGCCGCGGATATGAGGCTCGCACTCACGCCGGAACAACGAAGTGCTTGGTCCAGGATTCGCGAGGCGCTGGCGGCAGGCGACGGGCGTGCCTTTCTCTTGCACGGGGTGACCGGTTCAGGCAAGACAGAAATCTACTTGCGCGCGGTGGCTGAGGTGCTCGCCCGCGGCGGGCAAGCCATCGTCCTGGTCCCGGAAATCGGTCTCACTCCGCAGATACTGCAGCGTTTTGGGGCGCGCGTGATGCACGGGCTGGGCGTGATGCACAGCCGCCTCTCGGATGGTGAGCGCTACGACACCTGGCGCCGGGCGCGGTCCGGCCTGATCGACGTGATGCTCGGCCCGCGCAGCGCGCTCTTTGCGCCGCTGCCGCGGGTGGGGCTGGTCGTAGTCGACGAGGAGCACGACGAGTCATACAAATCGAATCGCGCCCCTTTCTTCCATGCGCGCGATACAGCCCTCGAGTACGCGCGCCAGTTGAATGTGCCGTGCGTGCTCGGATCGGCGACGCCGGACGTCGTGACCTTTGCCCACGCGAAGGAGGCGCGCCTGATCTACCTGGCGCTGCCCGAGCGCGTGCCCTTCGCCGGCGTGCGGGGAGGGGCACTGCCCGAGGTGCGAGTGGTGGACATGCGCCAGGAACTGCGCGACGGCAATCGCTCGATCTTCAGCCGGGCGCTTTCTCTGGGCCTCGGCGAGTGCCTCGAGCACGGCCAGCAAGCCATTCTCTTCCTCAACCGGCGTGGCACGGCCACGGCGCTCTTTTGCCGTTCGTGCGGCCAGTCGGTGAGCTGCCCGCGCTGCGGGCTGCCGCTCACCTTCCACGCTGACGCGCCGGCGGCCGGTGAGGATGGGACACGCGGGCGCCTGCGCTGCCATCACTGCAACTATCAACGCAGCGTTCCATCTCGCTGCCCCAACTGCTCGAGCGAGGCCCTGCGCCCTCTGGGGGTGGGCACCCAACGGGTGGAGGCAGAAGTGCTGCGTCACTTCCCGCACGCGCGTGTCTTGCGCTGGGATGTGGACACCACGCGCACTCAGGACGCGCATGAGATCTTGCTCGAGCACTTCGCGGCTGGCCGGGCCGATGTGTTGGTCGGAACGCAAATGGTGGCCAAGGGTCTCGACCTGCCGCGCGTGACGCTGGTAGGGGTCATCCTGGCCGAGGTCGGCCTCTTTCTGCCGGACTATCGCGCCAGCGAACGCACCTTTCAAGTGCTCACCCAGGTCATCGGCCGTGCCGGGCGCAGCCCGCGCGGCGGCCGGGCCATTCTGCAGACTTTCCAACCGGACCACTACGCGATTCGGCTGGCGTCTGCGCAAGACTATGACGGGTTCGCCAGCACCGAACTCGACCTGCGGCGGCAGCTCGGCTACCCGCCCTACACCCGCCTGGCACGCCTGATCGTTGCAGCCAACTCTCGCGAGCAGGCGCAGTGGGTAGCGGAAGCATTGGCGGGCGCGGTGCGTGCCGCGATCACCGCGGGCGAGCATCGCCAAACCGAGATCGTCGGGCCGGCGCCCTGCTTCTTTGAGCGCGAGGCGGGCCGCTATCGCTGGCAGGTCATGGTGCGCGGACCGCACCCGAGGCAGGTCATCCCAACCGACCTGCCGGAGAACTGCAGCCTGGACGTGGACCCGGTCTCGCTGCTGTAGGCCGGCCGCCGGAGTGACGGCTTTTGACGGCCTGCGCCGGGCATGGTATACTACCCATCACTCCCGCCCAGAGGCGGGAGAATTTCTGCCCCGAACGGGGCTGCCCTCACCGAGGGCCATCTCTCACGCGGTGGACCTGCTCGTGCGTGCTCCTCAGCGATAGCGGCTGCGGAGCGAGCGAGCGGGGATGAAACCGCGGAGGTTGAACGCAAAGGAGTCCTCATGGCACTGGTCTCGCTGAAATCCCTCCTCGAGGCCGGGGTGCACTTCGGCCATCGCACCGAGAAGTGGCACCCCAGAATGAAGCCCTACATCTTCACCGAACGCAACGGCGTTCACATCATCGACCTGCAGCAAACGCTGTCGTCGCTCTCAACCGCGTATGCCATGGTGCGCGACATCGTAACCGCAGGCGGCACGCTGCTGTTCGTGGGCACCAAGCGCCAAGCCCAGGATACGATCGAGACCGAAGCCACGCGCTGCGAGATGCCCTACGTCGTCGACCGTTGGCTGGGCGGCACGCTCACCAACTGGCGCACCATCAAAGAACGCCTCGACGAGCTCGACCGCCTGGAGAAAATGGAAGCCTCCGGCGACATCGGGCGCATCACCAAGAAGGAAGGCCTGATGCTGCGCCGGCGCATGGCGCGCCTCAACCAGCGCCTGGGCGGCCTGCGCCGCATGAATGGGCTGCCTTCGCTCATCTTCGTGGTCGATGTCTTCCGCGAAGCGACCTCCATCCACGAGGCCAATATCCTCGGCATCCCGGTCGTAGCGCTGGTGGATACCAACTGTGACCCGCGCGGTATCGATTACATCATCCCCTCCAACGACGACGCCATCCGCGCCATT
This sequence comes from uncultured Anaerolineales bacterium, assembly GCA_964353865.1. Lineage (GTDB taxonomy): Bacteria > Chloroflexota > Anaerolineae > Anaerolineales > RBG-16-64-43 > RBG-16-64-43. The sequence goes on from CAYGXJ010000025.1 coordinate 4,882, forward strand.
CGCCTGCTGACCGGCAAGATGGCGGATGCGGTGGTCGAAGGGCGCGCGCTGCGCAAGGATCAGGAGCCGGCCGAGGAGGCTGCCCCCGAGCCGAAGGATGAGGAACTGCTGGGCGAGGCCACCCTGGCCAAGATGCGCGAGGGCGAAGCCCCGGCGGCGCCCGAGGAAGCCAAGTGAGCCCCGCCATGCAAATCAGCACGGCCCAGGTCAAGCAACTGCGTGAAGCCACCGGCGCCGGCGTGCTCGACTGCCGCAAGGCATTGCTTGAGACGCAGGGCGATTTCGAGAAGGCGGTGGTCTACCTGCGCGAGAAGGGATTGGCGGCCGCCGCCAAGCGTGCCGATCGTGAAGCGCGCCAGGGCGTGCTCGACCTCTATAGCCACGGCAGCGGGCGGGTGGGCGTGATGGTCGAAGTCAATTGCGAAACCGACTTCGTGGCCCGTACCGAGGAGTTCCGCCGCTTTGCCCACGAAGTGGCGCTGCAGGTTGCGGCGGCCAACCCGCGCTACGTCGACGTGGCGGATGTGCCGGCCGAGGCACTGGAAGCCGAGCGTGCAAAAGCCCGCGAGCGAGCGCGCGAAGAGGGCAAACCTGAAAACGTTTGGGATCGTATCGCCGAGGGTATGCTCGAGAAGTTCTACACCGAGACCTGCCTCTTGCGCCAGCCGTACGTGCGCGACGACACGCGCACCGTCGGCGACCTGCTCAAGGAGGCCGTCACCACCACCAAAGAAAACATCCTCATCCGGCGCTTCACGCGCTGGGAGGTTGGAGAAACCGCCGAATAGCATGGCGCGGGTCAGCCGGAAGGCTGACCCGCTTTCTCATCGGCCGCGCACCGGGTAGGGCGCCAGGTGGCCGGCGGCAACCCTGGCGTTGAGGAGGAATGGATGACTCTGCAATTCGAACGCATCCTGCTCAAGCTGGGCGGCGAGGCATTGGCCGGGCCCGAGGGCACCGGCATCGACCCGGCCTGTGTCGACGACCTGGCCCTGCGCATCCGCGGCGTGCAAGAGCTGGGAGTGCAGGTGGGCGTGGTCATCGGCGCCGGCAACCTGTGGCGCGGCACGCGCGGTATGGCGCGCGGCATGGAACGCGCTACGGCCGACTCCATGGGCATGGTGGCCACGGTCATCAACGCACTGGCCCTGATGGACGCCCTCGAGCGCAACAAGGTCATCACCCGCGTTCAATCGGCGATTGAAATGCGGGCCGTGGCCGAGCACTACATACGCCGACGCGCGATCCGCCACCTGGAGAAGGGGCGGGTGGTGATCTTCGGCGGGGGCACAGGCAACCCGTACTTTTCGACTGACACGGCGGCCGCGCTGCGGGCCATGGAAGTGGGCGCGGGCGTCCTGATCAAAGCCACCAAGGTGGATGGCGTCTATGACGCCGACCCCCAGCAGGTTCCCTCCGCTCATCGCTTCGACCGCCTGACCTACATTGAAGCCCTCAACCGGCGGGTGGGCGTCATCGACAGCACCGCCATCTCGCTGTGCATGGACAACAACCTGCCCATCTTGGTGCTCGACTTGTGGCAGACGGGCAGCCTGGAACGAGCGGTGCGCGGCGAAAGCGTCGGCACGCGAATCGCTGCCGATTAAGGCCGGCGGAGCGGCTGCCCTGCTCCTCGGGCCGGCCGCGTTGTGCACGCACCTGAGTGGTTTACCGGATTCGTCCTTTTGGGTTATCCTTGGAGAACGCGGAGGTCGCTTCGCGCGACTCCCGCGCCCATTGCTCAGGAGTTGTACATGGTTAAAGAGGCACTGTCCGAGGCTGAGGGGCGGATGAAAGGGGCGACGAAAACTCTTGAGGAGAGTCTGTCCACGCTGCGCACCGGTCGTGCCAGCCCGGCCCTCATCGAGAAGCTGGAAGTGGAGTACTACGACATACCCACCCCGCTCATGCAACTGGCGACCATTTCGGCGCCGGAACCGCGCCTGCTGACCATCAAGCCGTTCGATCCCGGCTCGCTCAAAAACATCGAGCGTGCCATCCTGGCCTCCGACCTGGGGCTGACCCCAGGCAATGACGGCAAGCTCATCCGCCTGATGATTCCCGCTCTCACCGAAGAGCGGCGCCGCGAATTGGTCAAGGCCACGCACCACCGGGCGGAGGAGGCGCGGGTAGCCGTACGCAACGTGCGGCGTGACGTGCACAACGACCTGCGTGAGTTCGAAAGAGAGAAACTCATCTCTGAAGATGACCTCAAACGCGGCGAAGAAGACCTGCAGAAGATGACCGACAAGATGGTCGAGAAAGTGGACGACCTCGTGAAGCGCAAAGAAACGGAGATCATGGAGGTCTGAGGCGCGCCACGGCGGCGCAACCACGGACTCCACGGAGCGACCCTTGGGCACGACGACCCCCCGCGCGGAGACCCCCGGCACGCCGGTGCCGGAGGGGCTGCCGGGCAAGATCCCACAGCACGTCGCGATCATCATGGATGGCAATGGGCGCTGGGCCACCGCGCGCAACCTGCCACGCCTGGCCGGTCACCGCGCCGGCACCGAGAACCTGCGCCGCATCATCCAGGCGTGTGCCGAGTTCGGCATCCGCTATCTCACGCTGTACGCCTTCTCCACCGAGAATTGGGGCCGGCCGGAAGAGGAGGTGCAGGGGCTGCTCTCGATTTTCGAAGACATGCTTGGCCGCGAGCTGAATGAGCTGCACCGCAATGGCGTGCAGTTACGCCACATCGGGCGGCTGGAGGGCATCTCCCCCTTCTTGCAGCGCAAGGTGCGCGAAGCCATCGACCTGACGAAGGACAACAGCCGCCTGACGTTGAACGTGGCCTTCAATTACGGCGGGCGGGACGAGATCGTGCACGCTGTGCAGCGCATGATTGCCGAGGGCGTGCCGGCCGAGGCGGTCGACGAGAAGCTGGTGGGCCGGTACCTGTATACCACCGGCACGCCGGACCCCGACCTGATCATCCGTACTTCGGGCGAGCTGCGCATCAGCAATTTCCTCATCTGGCAAGCCGCCTACTCAGAATGGTACATCACCCCGGTCTATTGGCCTGACTTCGGCAAAGAAGAATTGCGCCAGGCATTGTGGGAATTCAGCCAGCGCGACCGGCGCTTCGGCCGCGTCGCTCCCTCCGCGAGTGGCTGACCGTATGCTGCCCGATCGCCTGGTGGTCGCCTTGTTGCTCCTGCCCATCGGTCTGGGGCTCATCGCCTACGGCGGTGTGCCGCTACTCCTGATCATCTCCGTCTTGGTGGTGCTGGCCGCGCTCGAGTATGCCGACCTGTTCGCCCGCACGGGGCTGGCTCCCTCGCGTTGGCTGGTGGCCGGGGGGGCGCTCACGCTGATCGTCGCCCGCCACTTCTTCGGTTTTGACCACATCGGCCTGATCCTCACGCTCCTCGTGCTGATCGCCGTGGCCTGGTACTTGCGCGCCTACGAGCGCGGCTCGGCGCGCGCCGCCACCGACTTCGCTGTGACCCTCGCTGGGATTGTCTACCTCGGCTGGTTTGGCGCCTACTTCATGTCATTGCGCGCGCTGCCGGGCGGGGAGTGGTGGCTGCTGGTGGCGCTGACCGGGGTGTGGTTCGGCGACGCGGCGGCCTTCAGCATCGGCCGGCGTTTTGGGCGCCACCCCATGAGCCCGCGTCTGAGCCCGCGCAAAACGTGGGAGGGCTACGCCGCCTCGATCGTCGGCGGCGGGCTGGGCTCGGGGCTGCTCAGCCTGCTGTGGCAGATCGCCGCGCCGCCAGGCAGCGGCGTGGGTCTGGTGAGCGGCCTGGTCATTGGCTCGCTGCTGGGGGCCATGGGCACGCTCGGTGATCTGGCCGTCAGCATGCTCAAGCGCGAGGTGGGGGTCAAGGACTCGGGCACCCTCTTGCCCGGCCACGGCGGCGCGCTCGATCGTATTGACTCATGGATTGTCGGGGCGGCCATCGGTTACTACCTGGTGGTCGGACTGATGCCGCTCCTGCACTGAGCGGATCGCCGCCGGTCTTTCGCCGGCCGAGGAAAGGCATCGCCGCGTCGAGCCGACGCGGCGATTTGATGTACGCCCAGCATGGGCGCTGACTTGGAGGGTGGAAGTCCTTCTCGGGGGTTGATGGCACCCTGTGCCTGCGCACAGTGCAGGCCCACCGTAGCCAAGGGCAAGCCCGCCCTGAGCACGGGCCAGGGGGCGTCGCCGCGAGGCGGGGTCTGAAGGAAGCCGGAGGCAAAACCGCGACCTGAGGGACCCTGGTCCCCGGGTCCCAGGGGGCACGAACCCGATAGGAGGCCGTGAGCCAGGGTGGGCATCAAACCACGAAGTCCATGCCATCCAGAGGCACAGCGGTAAATCGGGCAGGGGTGCCCCTGTCCTGGACCGACAGTCCAGGGGGACCGCCAGCGCTCTTATCTGGGGAGACCTGTTGCCAAGCCAGGACAAATGGCAACCTTGGCCGAGAAGCCAAGTTGAGGCAGCAGGAGTCAGCCGAGGCCATAGTACCGGTTAGGTCGCAGATATGCGCCGGGAAGGGCCGAACGGTGAATGTGCCTGGAGTGGAATGTTTGTGGAACGAGCCATGAAGGCCGCTTTCCCCGGATGGGGATACTGCTGGTGGGGCGAAGGCGGTGAAGCCGCCGGGAT
>CAYGXJ010000026.1:0-8302 GCA_964353865.1 uncultured Anaerolineales bacterium
GGGGCCGATGTCAAGGAGGTGGCGGCCGGCATGGGCTACGATCCGCGGATCGGACGCTACTTCCTGGATGCCGGCCTGGGCTACGGCGGTTCGTGCTTCCCCAAGGACGTGAAGGCGCTCAGCTACATGGCCCAGGTGCAGGGGCGCAACCCGCACCTGCTGGCGGCGGTGATGGAGATCAATGACGATCGCCGCCGGCTGATCGTCGACCGGGTAGCCGAGCTGGTGGGCGAACTGCACGGGGCGACGGTTGGCCTGCTGGGGCTGGCCTTCAAGCCCAACACCGACGATATTCGTGATGCGCCGGCGCTCTCGATCGCGCGCCTCCTCGAGGAGCGCGGGGCAAAGGTGCGCGCCTACGACCCGGTGGCCATGGAAGGCACGGCGCGCCTGGCCCCATCGATCGAGATGAAACCCGACCCCTATGCGCTGGCCGAAGGCTGCCAGGCGCTCATCGTATGCACCGAATGGAACGAGTTTCGCAACCTGGACCTCCCCCGGCTGCGTAAGGCCATGCGCGCGCCGAACATTGTGGACGGCCGCAACATCTACGATGCCGGCGAGATGCGTCAGGCCGGTTTCCACTACCGAGGCGTGGGCCGCGGTTACAACGATGCGCTCGAGGGTCAGCCCGCGGGGGCTGCAGCAGCTCCCGGAGAGAAACGCCGATGAGCAGCGGTCGGGTGCATCGCGCGCGTCTGCGCAACGGATTGCAGGTGTTGCTGAAAGAAATCCACACCGCCCCCATCATCAGTGTATGGATCTGGTACCGCGTGGGCTCGCGCAACGAACGCGCCGGTCAGACGGGGGTCTCGCATTGGGTCGAGCACATGCAATTCAAAGGCACCCCCACCTTTCCGCCGGGGCTTCTGGACCGCACCATCTCGCGCGAAGGCGGCATGTGGAACGCCATGACCTGGCTGGATTGGACGGCTTACTACGAGACTCTGCCCTCCGACCGGGTGGACCTGGCGTTGCGCCTGGAAGCCGACCGCATGGCCCAGAGTCTGTTCGCCAACAAGGACGTCACCTCCGAACGCACGGTGATTATCTCCGAGCGGCAGGGCAACGAGAACGAACCCACCTTCCGCCTCTCCGAAGAGGTGCAGGCCGCGGCATTCCGCGTGCACTCCTATCACCATGAGGTGATCGGCGACGTGGCCGACCTGGCCTCGATGACGCGCGAGGACCTGTTCTCCCACTATCGCCGCTACTACACCCCCAACAACGCCATCCTGACCGTGGCCGGTGATTTCCAGTGGCGGCCGATGCTGGCGCGCATCCGCGAGCTATACGGGAACCTGCCGCCTGCGGCCGCACCGCCGCAGACCACCCGCCCCGAACCGGCCCAGCGCGGCGAGCGGCGCGTGTCGGTCGAGGGCCCCGGGGAGACAGCCTTCGTGGATGTGGCCTATCACGTCCCACCGGCCTCCGACCCGGAATTCTTTCCGCTCATCGTGCTCGACAGCGTGCTCTCCGGCCCGAGCAACTTCAACCTTTTCGGCGCCGGCATCTCCAACAAGACCTCCCGCCTGTATCGGGCTTTGGTCGAAACCGAGCTGGCGGCCTCCGTCAGCGGCGGCATGGCCGCCACCATCGACCCATACCTGTATTCGATCGCCGCCACGGTGCGCCAAGGCAAGACGCCCGAGCAGGTGTTGGCCGCACTGGATGGCGAAGTGCGCCGGGTGGTGGACGATCCGGTGTCGGAGGCCGAGCTCAAGCGGGCCGTCAAGCAGGCGCGCGCCATCTTCGCCTACGGCAGCGAGACCGTGACCAACCAAGCCTTCTGGATGGGCTACGCCGAGATCTTCGCCTCTTACGATTGGTTCGAAAACTACATCGAGAAACTCGACTCCGTCACGCCCGACGACGTGCAGCACGCAGCGCGCAAGTACCTGGCGCGGCGCAACCGCACGGTGGGCTTCTATCTGCCGACTCAGGAGAGCCCGGGGGGCTGATCGCCCGGCCGCTCTCGGAGAACCGCCATGCCCAAATCCCGCCCCCGCGTGCGCCCTCGCAAAACTGCCCGCCGGGCATCGCGCCCCAAGGCGCGCGCCCGCGCACGTCGCGTGGACCTGCCTCGCCTCGACCCGCAAACCTTGCCCGGGCCGGCGAGCGTCGAGCGTCACGAACTCGAGAACGGCATCACGGTCCTCATCCGCGAAAACTTCCTCAGCCCGTCGGTGGTGATCCAGGGCTCGCTGGGAGCCGGCGGCCTCGACGAGACTTCGGCCAAAGCCGGGCTGGCCGGTATGACCTCCTCTTCGCTGATGCGCGGCACCGAGCAGCGCAGCTTCCACGAGATCTATGAGGCCCTCGAGTCGGTGGGCGCCTCACTTGGCTTCGGCTCGGGCATGCACACCACCACCTTCTACGCCCACGGCTTGGCGGAAGACTTCGGCAGCCTGACCAGCCTGGCCGCGGAGGCGCTGCGCCGGCCGAGTTTTCCCGCCGAGCAGGTCGAAAGACTGCGCGGCGAATACCTGACTCAGTTGGCCATCCGCCAGGAGGACACGGGCGATCGCGCGCAACTGGCCTTCGCGGAACTGGCCTACGAGGGCCACCCGTACGCGCACGATGAAGACGGCACGCCGGAGACCATCCAATCCATCACCCGGGAGGAGATCGTTCAATTCCACAGCGGGGTCTACGGGCCGCGCGGCATGATTCTGACGGTGGCCGGGGCGGTGCACAGCGGGCGTGCGCTGGCGATGATCGAGAAGTACTTCGCCGATTGGCACAACCCGAACCAGCCGGTGCGTGCAGCGCTGCCTGCGGCGCCGCGCCTGCAAGAGCTTCTCGAACGGCGCGTGTCGCTGCCCGGAAAGTCACAGGCCGACTTGGTGCTGGGGGTGCCCGGCCCGGCGCGCGCCTCGGCCGATTTCTTTCCGGCGCTGATCGGCAACAACATTCTTGGACGATTCGGGACCTTCGGGCGAATTGGCGAGGCCGTTCGCGAAGACGAGGGCCTGGCATACTATGCCTTCAGCAGCCTGGCTGGCGGTCTGGGCCCCGGCCCGTGGATGGCCATGGCCGGAGTCAACCCGCGCAATATCGAGCGAGCGCTGGAACTCATCCGGCGCGAGATCGGCCGATTTGTGCAGACCAAAGTGACCGCGGTCGAATTGACGGACAACCAGGCCAGCCTGATCGGGCGGCTGCCGCTGCAACTTGAATCGAACGAAGGCCTGGCGGCGGCGTTGATGAACATCGAGCTCTTCCAGCTGGGCCTGGAGTATTACCAGCGCTTCCCCGGGCTGGTGGCGGCGGTCACCCGCGAAGATATCCTCGAGACGGCGCGCCGCTACCTGCACCCCGATCGTTTGGCGATCGGCATTGCCGGCCCGCTCAGCGAGCCTCCCCCCTGAGCTATGCCAAGGAGCCTCACGCAGTGCTGAGAGTCGGCGCGGACCTTTTGCCGTGCGATCGGGTGGCTCGCGCCCGCGAGCGCTGGGGCGAACGCTTCCTCGCGCGCGTTCTCACCCCGCGTGAGATCGAGGACTGCCGCGGCCGCACGGAGTCCTTCGCGGTGCGCATCGCCGCCAAAGAAGCGGCCTCCAAAGCATTGGGCGTAGGCCTCATGACGCGCGTCGGCTGGCGCGATATTGAAGTGCAGCGCGGGCCGCAGGGCGAGCCGAGCCTTCTTCTACGTGGCGAAGCCGCGCGGCTGGCGGAAACCTTGGGGCTCAACGAGTGGGCGCTCAGCCTTTCCCACGCGGGAGGCCAGGCGCTGGCCGTGGTCGTCGCCCAGCGGGCGGGCGGCTAGGGTGCCCAGCCTCGAACAGGCCCGGGAGTGGTACCGCGGCGCGGATGCCGTGCACGATTTCGATCACGTTCTGCGCGTGGTCGCGCTGGCCCAACGAATCGCCCAGGCGGAGGGCGCCGACCTCGAGATCGTGCGTGCCGCCGTGTTGCTCCACGATGCAGCGTTGGGGGAGAACGACGCCACGCGTGCCCGCTCCGGCCACCACGAACGATCGGCGGATTTCGCGCGCCAGAGGCTGACGGCCGAGGGCTGGGAGGCGGCGCGAGTCGAGCGAGTGGTGGAGTGCATCCTGGCGCACCGCTTTCGCGAGACCACTCACGTCGAAAAGTCGCTCGAGGCCAAGGTCGTCTACGACGCCGACAAACTGGATGCGATCGGTGCCGTAGGTGCGGCGCGAGCCATTGCCTTCGCGGCGCTGCACGGGAATCCGTTCTACCGCGAGCCCTCGGCGCGCTTCCGCCGGGGCGATGGGCTGGAGCCGGGCGAAGTGCACAGCGCCCATCACGAGTTTGAATTCAAGCTCGCGCGCATTCCGGAACGACTGAATACCGAGTCGGCAAAGGCCCTCGGCCGTGAGCGGCTGAAGGTCCTCCGGGAATTCTTCGCGCGCCTGGGCGAGGAAAGCCAGGGCAGGGCGTGACGCGCTGCCTGCCGAGCCTCGGCAGGCAGCGCCGGGTTCCAACCCATGCTTTGCGCCTCTGGCACTTGTCCTGCAGCCAAGCCAGCCAGCTGCGGACAGGGCGCTCCCCGAGATCCGCGGAAGTGGATGACCGGCGAGGCGCGCAGGTTTCCAGCGTTGCGGCGGTTGACCGCACGCCTTGGCCGTGCGGGTTTCTTGCGCGCCGTTCGGGCTATTGCAGCGGGCGAAGGCCGGTGATATCGTGGTAGCCACAAAGATGCGCAGGCTCACACCGTTTCCTTTGCTTCTCATTGCATTCTTTCTCCTCGCGGCCGGCCCTGCGACGATCGGCCCGCGGGCTTCGCAGCCGGCTGTGCCCACGCCCACCCCCGGCCCGCGCCGCCAGACCAAGATCCTCGTTTCGTACGTTCGCAACGACTGGTGGCTCAACCGTTGGTTGAACAACGAAGTGGTCTGCCGTTTGTCGGTGGACCACGAGGGTCTCCCGACCGGTGCCGAAATCTACACGGCCTGCGGCGAAGAGACCTTCACCACCTGGAAAGCCAGTCAGACCTGCCTGGCCGCCGCGGAGGGGGAAGACCTGGCACTGTGCCCCGGGTTGTATCTGCAGTGGCAAGCCTCGACCCCCGACGAGCGCGAAGTGACCGTCAACTTGCCTGAACCCACGGTGTGGGTCAGCCTGGAGGGTTGCCCCTCGGGTCCACCGGGTCTGGCGTGCGAGCAGGTGCCCAGCCTGCGCCTGACGGCGCAGGAGCCTCTGCCCAATGAATCCATCCTGAGCCTGCAAGGCAAGTACAACAACGTACCCTTCAGCTGCCAGGGCGATATGTGCGATCTGCCGATATCACCCACCACCGAGCGCGGAGTGGCCGTCGAGTTCTGGGCCAACTCCACCTATGGCGACAGCAGCGAGAAGTACAAAGCCCAGGTGCGCCTGATCTATTCGCCGGGTGGCATCCCCGAAGCCGATACCTGGTTTGTGGACGTGCTCAGCACCCAGTGGAAGGGTGCGCCGCTGGCCAGCTGTTCGCAAGTCTGGGAAACCTTCCCGCCAGTGGGCGGGCCGGCAGAGTGGCTCACTTCTCCGCGGGATGTGGCTGCGCTGGCCTCCAGCGAACCCTACGCCTTCCTCGCGGGCGTGCTCATTCGCCAGGGGCTGGTGGAGGTGAGCGAATGCCCTTCCGGCGGGTTGCAGCCCGGAGGCGTCGCGGACACCTGCGGCCTGGAGAAGGCCGGGCCGTTGGTCGAGGAATGGCAGAACCGGTTCGACGAGGTCATTCTGCAAGCTGCCGAGACTTCCGGCGTGCCGGCGATGCTGATGAAGAACATGTTTGCCCGCGAGAGCCAATTCTGGCCGGGCATCTACCGCACGGCAGAAGAGGTGGGGCTCGGGCAGCTCACCGAGAACGGGGCCGACATCACCCTCTTATGGAATGACTCGTTCTATCACCAGTTTTGCCCGCTGGTGCTGCAATCCAAGATCTGCGATCGCGGCTACGCCAACCTGGAAGCGGCCGAGCGAGCCACACTGCGCGGGGCACTAGTGAGCCAAGCCAATGCGGAGTGCGCTACGTGCCCCATGGGGATTGATCTTTCGCAAGTGAACTTTAGCGTGGGGGTCTTCGCGGAAACGCTGATGGCAAGTTGCGAGCAGACCGACCGCATCGTGCGCAACACCACGCGCAGCCTGCCCTCGGTGGTTTCGACGTATGAAGACCTGTGGCGCTTCACGCTGGTCAACTATAATGCCGGACCGGGGTGCCTCTACGAAGCCCTGCAACAGGCCTGGCGGCTTCGCAAACCCCTGGTGTGGACCTCGGTCATTCGCTATCTCGACCCAGCCTGCGAGGGCGCGGTCGACTACGTCGAAGACATCGCGCGCTGATCAGTCGCGAGCCGGCCGCTCGGCCAGCACCAGCATGCGCGGCGAGCCCTCCTCGAACGGTTCGCGCTGATATCCTCCAAAGAGCCCCACCAAGCGCAATCCGGCCAATTCCAGCAGGGCGCGCATCTCCGCCGGGAAGGTGTAGCGCAGCGTCATCGGGATGCGCGTGCGGTGCACGGCGCCGTCGCGAGCGACCTCATCGTAGATCCACGTGATGTGGCCGAGCTGGGCGGTGCGGTCGAGGCTGAGCATGGAAAACTCCATCAGCTCGCTGCCGGCCTCGTCGCGCATGGTCCGCTCGAGAGCGAGGCCGCCGGTCCCTGCCGAATAGACCTCGGCCGCATTGGGGACATCGAGCGCGAGCCAGCCGCCTGGTCCGAGGTGCTCGCGAACGCGCGTGAGGCAGAGGCGCTGGTCGTCGTAGCTCAGCAGGTGGGCGAAGGTGTTGAGCGGCATGATCGCGAGAGGGAACTGTTCCTCGAGCGCGAGCGAGCGCAGGTCCTGCTCGATGAGTGTTACACGCTGGCCGAGATCGGCGCGCTGTGCCAGGCGCGCTTGAGCGCGCGCAAGCATAGCCGCGGAATTATCGACGCCCACCGCGCGATGCCCCTCGCGCGCCAGCTGCAGCAGGACACGCCCGCTGCCGCAGCCCAGCTCAAGCACCGGACCGCTGCGTTCGGATGCCAACCCGAGCCAGAAGGGTAGGTCCTGGGTCAGGTCGGCATTGGCCCGGTCGTAGAAGCGTGCCATCAGTTCGTAGTCATCCATGGTCGGTGCTCCGCGATGGTCTGAGTTGTCAGATAGTCCCGGATAACACGGGCAGACAGCGTACCTGCTACAGCGTGCCCTGGGGCCACCCGAAGGTGAGCTCGGCCCGATCCCAGTATTCATCCGGGATCGTCCCGTCCGACGGCGCACCCTTCGCCGCCGCTAGACGTCCGGCATGTACCAGGAACTCCAACGCGACATCTTGGCCGGTCTCGATGCTCAACAGGAAGGCGCGCGCAAGCGGCCCGCCTTCTTCCAGCAGGCCGCTGTGCGCGAAGGCGTTGCGCACGGCGCGGTGATCGTAATCCACTGCATGATGCTCCACGCGCCATTCGTCGCCATCGAGGATAAGCAGCGCATACTGCGCGCGGGTGTCGCCGTTGAGCGGGCCGCACACCGCGCCCGGGTTGAGCGCCAGCTTGCCTTGGTGCCGCGCCACCCACGGAACGTGAGTGTGGGCGCAGACCAGGACCATTTCGTTGAGGTCATGCAGAGTCTGGCGCACGGCTTCGGGTTCACCCTGCGGGTCGAGCCCGTCGAACGGGCTGTGGGGAGAGCCATGCAGCAAGCGTATGTGAGCCCCCGCGCTCGGCTCGAGGACGAGTTGTTCGGGAAGGGCGCGCAGGATGGCTAGGCTCTCGGGCGATGTTGTGCGCAGGATCCAGCGTGCGAGCGCGTACTGCTTGTGCGTACGCCATACATCTGGCGCACGGGCATCCGCCAGCTGCAGAAGATTTATATCCGTGTTGCCCAGGATCATCCACTCGGCGGCGGCGCGGAGCGCGAGGATTGTCTCGTCGGCAAATGGGCCGCCCACATAATCCCCCGCGACGAGCAGGCCATCGACCCGATGGCGTGTCACTTCGGCCAGCACGGCCTCCAGCGCGGGCTGGTTGGCATGCACATCGGCAAGAATGGCAAGGCGCAAGTGCGATCTGCCTGTCATCGAACACGGTCTTCCGCGCGTGATGCAGACGCATGCAGGGGAATCGCTCGCACGGAGTGCCTCACAGCGAACCAGTGCGCTGATGTCATTTTGCTTGACGTATGGGCGATGCGGGCATTATACTCGCCGCTATCGGGGTGTAGCGCAGTTGGTAGCGCACCGCGTTTGGGACGCGGGGGTCGGCGGTTCAAGTCCGCCCACCCCGACAGCCTCTCGGCACGAACGGTAGGGCCGAATCGAAGCGTATGCGGGCGTCGCCAAGTGGCAAGGCATCAGCCTTCCAAGCTGACACCG
>CAYGXJ010000027.1:0-39272 GCA_964353865.1 uncultured Anaerolineales bacterium
ATATCGAAGCCCGTGTCGCGGGTCATGCCCTTCTCTTCGGGGCCCAGGCCGATCGTGATGCGGCGCAGGAAGCGGTCGTTGGTGTCCACCACGCGCTGCCAGGTGATGCTGGCCGGGTCAATGTCGAGACGCGCGAACCGCGAGCGCTCTTCGGAGCTGAGCGTCTCGGGGTCGGTCTTGTTGATGCCCAGCTTCTTCAAGCGGCGCATCATCGAGGGTGAGAAGCGGCGCTTGCCCTGCTTGTCCTTGGGGCACAACGCGTTGAAGAGCTTCTCGTCGTCTTGCTCCTTCTCGTGGAATATGCGGGCATCCAGGGCCGCCGCCAGCAGGTTGTTGGCCGCGGTGATGGCATGAATGTCGCCGGTCAGATGCAGATTGAAATCCTCCATCGGGATGACCTGGCTGTAGCCGCCGCCGGCCGCGCCGCCCTTGATGCCGAAGGTCGGTCCCTGGCTGGGTTGGCGGATGCAGGTGATCACCTTCTTGCCCAGGTGCACACCCAACGCCTGAGAGAGGCCCATCATGGTGGTGCTCTTGCCCTCGCCCAGCGGGGTGGGGGTGATCGCCGTCACGTCAATGTACTTACCGTCTTTGCGGCCCATCAGCCGCTCGAGGATCTCGAGCCGGACCTTGGCCTTGACCTCGCCGTGCAGCTCGAGCTCTCTCGGCCGGATACCGATTTCAGAAGCGATCGCGGTGATCGGCTTGGGCGTGACCGCTTGCGCGATCTCAATGTCGGAGGGAACCGGGCGCAGCAGCTTCAGCTTGATCGGCTTGTAGGGGCCTTTGCGCGCCGGCGCGGCGACCTTGCGCACGACCTTGGTGGTTCGTTTCTTGGTTACAACTTTCTTCTTTGCGGGCATGGGTCTCTCTCCTTGGAGAAGTGAGCGGGAATCGCGAGGTTAAAAGCAGGGCGGAGTCTGAGGGATGAGTGCTTGGAGGAAGGGCGAGCAGTCAGTGGACATGCATGCAGAGGGCGATGGCTGGCTGCCGTCAGACTCCGCCACATATGAATGTATCGAGAAATCTCACCTCCATCAGCCGATATTGATCACTGGCGCTTGAGCGATTTGTCACCCATCGCCTCCCGGACGATATTTTCAGCCCGTGTCACGTCATCAGGAGTATTAAGGTTGAAAAACGTCATCCCCCTTGGGTCGACCGCCAGCAGGCTTGCCTCATCCACTTCGTGAACTTGGACGGCGGGCAGAAAGCTCACAATGCGCCGTTCGCCTGCATCCAGCGCGCGCTCGACGGCCGGCAGGCATGCGCGGCTGTACACCGCGAGCAGCGGTTCGGCCTCCCCGTGCACACGCGGGATAACGACCTGCGCTGTACCCGCCAGCGACAGGAGGTATTCGACCAGTCGCCACCGGATGAAGGGCATGTCGCACGCCGTGAGCACGATTGTCTCCTGGGAGGCCCGGCGCAGAGCCGCCGCCAAGCCGCCCAGCGGCCCGACACCCCGCACATCGTCGGGGTAGATGGGTAGTGCGAACGAGGCGAACGGGGCCGGGTCGTTGGCGATCAGGAATACTTCAGCGGCGTGGGGCGAAAGCTCGTTCAGGATGTAGGAGACAACCGGCTTGCCGGCCAGCGGCATCACGCACTTGTTCGTACCCATCCGCGTGGCGCGGCCGCCGGCCAGGATCACCAGGGAGAAGGGCATGGCGCGATTATATCGCCGCGGTATAATCGCCTGCAAACCTGCACGTCGAAGTAGCGACACGCTCCACTGAAGCCCGCCTCGCGCCCCTGCTTCCCCCACCCGCGCCGCTTGCCACTCGCGCACAGGAGCCGCATGTCCTCCAGCCTGCAGACCGTTCTGGATTCGCTCACTCGTGAAGGGGACCTCTACGAACGCCTGCCCGAGGGCGCCGTACGCTGTACCGCGTGCGGTCATCGCTGTCTCATCCGCGAGGGCCAGCGGGGCATCTGCCAGGTGCGCTTCAACCGAGAGGGGCAGCTGTTCGTCCCGTGGGGTTACGTCGCCGGTGTGCAGTGCGATCCGATCGAGAAGAAACCCTTCTTCCACATCTATCCAGGCAGCGACGCGCTCACCTTCGGCATGCTCGGCTGCGACTTCCATTGCCCCTACTGCCAGAACTGGGTCACCTCCCAGGCGCTGCGCGACCCAGCCAGCGAGGCAGCCGGAGCTGCCGTCGCGCGCATCACCCCCCAAGAGATCGTCCGGCATGCGCTCCGGCTGGGTGCACGGGTGGTGGCCTCGTCGTACAACGAGCCGCTCATCACCAGCGAATGGGCCGTCGCCGTCTTCCGCGAGGCGGCGCAGGCCGGGCTGAAGTGCGTGTTCGTCTCCAATGGCAACGCTACGCCCGAGGCCTTGGAATACTTGCGGCCCTGGCTCACCGGCTACAAGGTGGATCTCAAGAGCATGAGCGACCGCGCCTACCGGCGCCTGGGCGGGGTTCTCGGCCACACCCTGGAAACGATTCGCGCGGCACAAGCGGCAGGCTTGTGGGTGGAGGTGGTCACACTGCTCGTGCCGGGCTTCAACGACAGCCCTCAGGAGTTGTGGGAGGCAGCCCGCTTTCTGGTGAGCGTGTCTCCCGACATCCCGTGGCACGTGAGCGCCTTCCACCAGGATTACCACATGACCGAGGCCCCCAACACGACGCACGCCGACCTGCTGCGCGCGGCCGAAATCGGGCAGGAAGCCGGCCTGCGATTTGTCTACGCCGGAAACCTTCCTGGGCGCGTCGACGATCTGGAAAATACGTACTGCCCGGACTGCCACGGCCTGCTCATCCGGCGCCGTGGCTATCTCATCCTCGACGACCACCTGACGGCTCAAGCTAGGTGCCCCGATTGTGGCCATCGACCTCCTGGCGTTTGGGATGAATCGCCAGCGGTGATGGCCACGCGCACCGGCTGAGTCTGTCCTGCCCCGCGAGTTCGTGCCACCGGCCGCGCCCTTGCGATGCGGCACTACGATCAGCCCCACCCACGTACGTCTCGCCAAGCATGCCGCGCGCCGCCGCGACCTGGCGCAGCGCTGCCAATTGATCGAAGCGGACTTCTACGACCTTGCACCACTGCCGAATGTTGTGGGCACCTAGGCGATTGAGTCCTGCAGTCATGCATCGGATGTGGCGCGCCTTGTGCATCGGGCCGCGGCATGCCTCGCGGAGGGCGGCCGGCTGATCCTGGTCGACGATTTCCTCACGGACTAGGATGAAGGTGCCGCCCTCGCCGCGCGATGGAAAACGCGCTTCGCCGAGGGCTGGCATGTGTCGAACCTCACGACCGTCGACACTCTCACTTCGATGGCTTATGAGGCAGGGCTACGTCTGGTGCGCCGCCACGCTTTGACGCCCTTCCTGCGACCCACCCCGGAGCCGATGCTCGCCATGCAGTTGCCGCTCTCGGCGTCGCCCCTGCGGGCCGGCTGGCGTGACAGCCTAAGTGGCGGAACGGCGCTCCAAGTGTGTTTGGCCAATGGCTGGGTGGAGTATTGGCTGTTGGCTTTTGCCAAGTCCAATCGCTGGCTTTGGGGGCATGGCCCTCAGCAACAATCTGCCAATTGCCGCGATCCTGTATAGGTTGAGGTGGCAAGACATGCTATTCGTCACTCGAGGGGGCGGTGCAGGTCCGGACCACCGCGTGCCGATCGCACAAGCCCGGGAATGGGCGTGAATTTCAAGGTCGAACTTGTGGCCAGGATTCGACTTTCCTCCAGGGTATCTGTCTCTATCGTGACACGTATCACTGTCGTCTTCATAACCCGCAGGCTATCATCCCATCGACCTGAACAAGAGAGAGCGCGAAAGCGGTTAGCATTTCTCTCCTCCCTCTCCCTCCAAGGTGGTTGTTGTCGGGCCCGCTGACGCGGGCCCGACAACATTAACTCAACCCGCGCAGCTTTCTCCATCACGCCGGCAAGCCAACCCAAGCGGTCGCGCGCGCCTCGCACGACCACCGGAGGCCGACCCGCCCACGGGTTGCCCCGTCGCCCCAGAGGCCAATGCCGCCTCTCCTCGTCGCGCCGCCAGAACGGGCCATCGATTGTCCTTTGGTTGCGGGTGTCTGGTCCGCGAGGTATGCGCGCGCCCCTTGCCTCGCGCGCGCGTTCGCTGCTGAGGAGGTTAGACCGAAGCGAGCCCCATGGGCACGTTGCCAGCGGCTATGCCGGCAGCACGCCCAGCGTCCGGCCGACGCCAGCAAAGAGATCCAACCCCTTCTCGAGGTCGTCATGCCCATGCGCGGCCGAGATCATCACCCGGATGCGCGCCTTGCCCTTGGGCACGGTGGGGTAGCCGATGGCCATCGCGAATACCCCCGCCTCGAACAGCTTGCGGCTGAACTCCTGGGCCAGGGGTGCCTCACCCAGCATAATCGGCGTAATGGGGGTTGTGCTGCGGCCGGTATCGAATCCCAGACGCTGCATCTCGCCCTTGAAGAAGCGCGCGTTCTCCCACAATCGATCGACCAGTTCGGTTGACGACTCGAGCAGATCGATCGCGGCCAGGCAGGCGGCAACATCCGGGATGGTCATGGCCGAGGAGAAGAGGAAAGGCCGGCCGCGTTGGCGCAGCCAGTCGGCCAGGGATGGCGAACCGGCCACCACCCCGCCCACCACGCCGAATGCTTTGGAGAGCGTCCCCACTTCCACATCCACCTGGCCGTGCAACCCAAAGTGGTCGACGATTCCCCGGCCGCCGCGGCCGAGTACGCCTTCTCCGTGTGCGTCATCCACCATGAGCATGGCCTCGTGATCGTGCGCCGCCGCAGCGATGTCCGCGAGCGGGGCCACATCGCCATCCATGCTGAATACGCCGTCGCTGATGACCAGCGCGCGGCGGAACGAAGTGCGTTGCTCCTTAAGAACGCGCTGCAGGTCGTCCACCTGGGCGTGCGCATAGCGTACAACTTTCGCCCCCGAGAGACGGCACCCATCGATGATGCTCGCGTGGTTGAGTTCATCCGAGAAGATGACATCCTCGTTTCCGACCAGGGCGGCAATGGCGCCCAGGTTGGCGGTGAACCCGCTCTGAAAAGTGACGGTCGCTTGCGCGCCTTTGAATTTGGCCAGGCGCCGCTCGAGTTCGAGGTGCATGTCGGTGGTGCCGGCGATGGAGCGGACCGCGGCCGGACCCACACCGTACCGCATCACGGCCTCGCGCGCCGCCTCCACCAACCGAGGATGGTTGGCCAGCCCGAGGTAGTTATTGGAGCAGAAATTGAGCACCCGCCGTCCATCCACCGTGAGGTAGGCCCCTTGCGCGGAGGAGAGGGTGCGAATGCGGTTGTAGAGGCCGCTCGAGGTCAAGTTGGCGATTTCATCGTCAATCCATTGCAGGCGATGAGCCATGATCATCCTTTCTCGCGAGGGCGCCCGAGGCAGCCCGTGGACGGCCAGCCTCTGGCGCCGGCTGCCACTGCGCCGGCAGCAGCGCGCGGCCTTCGGAGTCAAAGTCCAGGCACTGGCTCTCCGCGACCGCCTCGAGTTCGAGGGTGCCATACAGGTGTGGGAAGAGCTGGCCGGGTTCCGACGGCTCGTAGCGCACGGGAGCCGACAGGCGCGCCGGATCAATGCGCAAGATCACGACGTCGGCCCGGCCGGCGAAGTAGCCCTCTGCGACGCCGGCCAGTTGAGCGATCGTTGAACAATGGATGAATCCCTCCTCCGCCAGCCCGGCGGGTGCGTAGACCCCGGTCGCACGCGCCCGGTCCCAATCGGCCTGCGGGAGGAGATGATAGATGAACTGACGGGGGGCGGCGTGCGCCTCACTTGGCGGAGGGTTCATCCGACGCTCCCGCCAGGGCCAGCTTCGCCTCTCGCCGCAGCCTCTTGAGGGCCGCCTCGCGTTGGCGCGCCGCGCGTGCATCGGGCTGAGGCTCGGTGTAGATCAGATTCACCGGCCGGCGCGCACGGGTGTAGCGTCCACCGCGCCCGGCGTTGTGATCGCGCACGCGTCGCTCGATATCGGCCGTCCAACCCGTGTACAGCGTGCCGTCGGCACACTGCACGATGTAGCAGCAGACGTTTTCGGGCAGCTCGCGGTCAGGGTTCACGGTTTCTTTGCCGTCGAAGCGTCCTTTGCGGCACGAAGGATATCCCGCTGGTCCTTCCCCAGGCCGAACATGCGGGCGAAGCTATCGCGCAACGAGGGCATCTCGGGCTGCTGGTCGGCGTGATCGTGCGAGGGGTCGCTCCGGGCCTGCATCCACCGCCGGCGGCCCTGCATGGCCTCCCGCAGCAAGGTCTCCAGCTCATCCGCTGTCTGGGTTTCCTCGCCCGCCAGGATGCGGCGCAATTCCTCCAGCTGCTCAATGGCGAGGCCAAGGCGGCGCGCAAGATTCTCGCGATTGGCGGCCAGCTCCGCCGCAGCATGCGGCGCATCGAAGCTCGTGAGAAGCGAGGTGGCTTCGGCAAACGTGTCGTCGGCGATCCGCTGGCCGTCACGCCATCCCGGCGCCTCGGTTACGGCGCGATAACAGGCCAGCGAGAGTAGGAGTGGCAGGTGCCGAGTCCCGGCCATCAAGCCGTCGAATTCATCCGCATCCACGAAGAAGGTCGAGGCCCCCAGGGCCGGCGCCAGGCGCGTGGTGAACTCCAGTGCAGTGCTGTCCGATCCGCGCGGGGCCACGATGATCATCAGCGCGCGCTCGAAGAGCGGTGTGGGCGGTTCGGGGATTGGGCTCCTGGCAATGAGATAGGCGCCGACGAGATGGCGGTCGCGCGGCATGGCCTGGGCCGCCCACTCGAAGGTAGGCGTCTTGAGGGGTGCGGTCTCTACCACCACCGCGTCCACCTTGAGCGCCGGGGCAATGGCTTCCAATACAAAGCGCACATCGAGAAAGGGCACGGCCAGTATCACCAAATCGGATTCCTCGCACGCCCGCCCCGGATTGCGCTCGACCTTGTGAACTGCGCCGCTGTCGAGCGCGCGCTTGGCGGCGCCCGCGTCGCGATCGCACCCCACGACACGCAAGTTTAACTCCGGCTTGGCCAGGGCCAGCCCGAGCGCGGCGCCGCGCGTGCCTAGTCCGATGAGTGTCACCTTCCCGGTGGGAGAGGCAGGAGATGTCACGTTGTTCACCTTCGCGGTGGGTCCCATCGCCGGCTGCGGGTCAACTTCCCCGCGAGGCGAGCCATGAGAAGAGGACCTGCCCGACGCCGCGGATAATCCATGAGATGGGGTCGATACCCACGAGTGGCAAGCCAAAGACCAGGAGTATGAGGATCATCGGACCGTAGCGCTGCAGTTGGTCGAAAGTGCGTGCGGCCGACCCGCGCAATAAAGAGCCCACCACCTTTTCGCCGTCGAGCGGGGCAAACGGCAGGAGGTTGAAGACGGCCAGAATGATGTTGATCATGACGAACTGGGTGAGGAAGAAAGCCGGCGTGGGCAGGAAGCGCGTGCGCGGGACGAATTCCGGCCCGACAACGCCCAGCGCGAAGGGCAGCGCCGCCAGTGCGGCGAGCAGTAAGTTGGCGCTCGGACCCGCCGCCGAGACGATGCCCATCCCGGCCCGTGGACCGGGGCGCAGATTGTTTGGGTTGACCGGCACGGGCTTGGCCCAGCCGAAGCCCACGGCCACCAGCATCAACGAACCGAGCGGGTCGAGATGGCGCAATGGGTTCAGGCTGACGCGCCCCAGTTGGGCTGCGGTAGGGTCTCCCAGGCGCGTGGCGACCACCGCGTGCGCCAGTTCGTGAAAGGTGAGCGCCAGGACAAGCGTGATGAGACGCGAGAGCAGGTCGGGAAGTGTGAGGCCCAGCACGCTGCGATTATACCCTGCGCGATGCCCTGATTCGGAGTCGATCGAGAGCGGCGCCTTGCGGATTTGCCCCGCGCAGGCCCCCGGGCTATACTCAACAGCACGGCACGCCCGGCGGTAACAGGCGCGCCGAGGTGCTAATTCCCCCCGGGAGGTCACATGGACGCCAAACCTCGCCTTAACTACGGACAGATCTTCACCCTTGGCTTCGGCTTCCTCAGCACGTCGATCCTATGGAGCGTTTACAACACCTATGTTCCGGTCATCATGCAAACCCGCTTTTCGCTGGGGGCTGCGGCGATCGGGTTCCTGATGACCCTAGACAACATGGCGGCCCTCTTCATCCAGCCGATGATCGGCGTCGTCAGCGACCGCACGCGCACACGCATCGGGCGGCGTATGCCTTATCTGTTGATCGGCGCGCCGATTGCCGCCGTGGCGTTCGCTTTCATCCCCAATGCACGCACCTTCTCTGAGTTCATCGCGGCCCTCGCGGTGATGCTGCTCTTCGCGGCGCTGTACCGCACACCGGTGATCGCCCTCATGCCGGATCTCGTCCCGTCGCCGTTGCGCAGCCAGGCCAACGGCATCATCAACCTGATGGGCGGGGTGGGCGGTGTGTTGGCCTACATTGGCGGCGGGCTGCTCTATGATGTGAATCCCGGGCTGCCCTTCTGGCTCGGTGCGGCGCTGACTGTCATTGCCATCTTGATTGTCCTTTTCGCTATCCGCGAACCGCGCGAACCCATGGCGACCGCCGCGGATTCGCAGGAACTGAGCGACATGCTGCCCAGCGTGATCTTGCTGGTGGTTTCGCTATTGGTGTGGGGCCTGGGCAATTGGTGGCTGGAGGGGATACGCGGCGAGCTGGTCAAGGGCCTGGGCTACCTGGTGATGGCCGCCGGCTTCATTCTGTTCCTGGTCACCCGCCTGCGCCGGCTGCCTCAGGGAAACCGCGGCTCGCTGCTGCGCCTGCTCCTGGCGATCTTCTGCTGGTTTGTCGGCTTCAACGCCATCGAGACCTTCTTTTCGCTCTACGGGGTGAACGTCCTGCATATCAAGCCCAGCCTGGCGGGGATCCTGATGGGAGTAGCCAACCTCACCTTCATCATCTTCGCCCTGCCCAGCGGGTTCATCGCCGCCCGCGTCGGACGCCGGCGCACCATCCTGTGGGGGCTGGCGATCTTCTCGATGCTCCTGCTCATCGCCTTCTTCGTCCCGGTGATGGCGGTCATCGCCGTGGCGCTTGGCCTGGGCGGGATGGCCTGGGCCCTGGTCAATGTCAACTCGCTGCCCATGGTCCTGGATTCCGCCCGGCAAGACCAGGTGGGCACCTCGACCGGGTTGTATTACCTGTTCTCGACGGTCGCGGCCATCGCCGGTCCCATCGCCAATGGCCAGATCATCGAACGGACCGGAAACAACTACAATCTCATCTTCCTCATCGCGCCGTTCTTCTTCGTCGTTGCATTCGTACTGATGCTCGGCGTGCGCCACGGCGAGGCCCTGCCGTCCACGCCGTAGCCTGTTGCTGCGCCGTGCCGAGCGGGGCGCGTCGTCTCGCGCCCCGCTCTCCGCTCTGGCCGGTGCGCAGGGGAGAAGAACAGCATGGCAGAGCTCAGCCGCGCGCAAATCTTCGATCTGCTCAACCGCCCCGGTCCGCTGTGGCTGCCTGGAGTCGATCTGACCGAGGCCGACCTGCGCTGGGCCGATCTGGGCAGCGCCAACCTGAGCGGGGCCGACCTGAGCGGTGCACAATTGCAGGCGGCCATACTCGGCACGGCCAACTTGAGCGCCGCCAAGCTTGTGCGTGCCAATTTGCGCGGCGCAGGTTTGCAAGGCGCTGATCTGCGCTGGGCGGATTTGCGCAGTGCCGATCTGACCGGCGCGGACCTGAGCCTGGCCGACTTGCGCGAAGCGGATCTGCGCGAGGCGCAGGTCACTCCGGCGCAGTTGCGGCGGGCTTCGTTCCTCCAAGGAGCCCGCGGCCAGCCGGCCCTCCCAGGTTAGTTGAGCCGCGCAGGCAATTCAGCCTGCTCCTCACACGCCCCGCTCGGACTTCTCTCAACCTCGACCTTTCGTCGGCTAACACCCGTGGGGTAAAATCGCGCGCATGCATCCCGTCCGACTTCGGCCCGCGCGGTGGCCCTGGTTCATTCTCGGCTTTGTCGGCGTTCTCGCTGTCGGCGCAGGGGCATACCAAGTCCCGGCTGTGCAGCACCGGCTCGATTGGCGCCTCGACATTGCCCTGGCCCGCGTACGCGCCGTGCTCTACCCAGGCGACGTGCTGCCGACGCCGGCCTCGGGCGAGGCGGCAGGGGTCAGCCTCACACCGAGGACTCCGGCCCCTCCGCAGCCCACGCCGCTCGACGAGCCCCTCTCCACGGCGATGCCAACCGCGGAGAGCGTGAAGCTTGCGGAACCCGGGCCTTCCGCGTTGCTGCTCTCACCTGCCTGGGAGAAGCAGGATTGGAACAACTGCGGCCCGGCCACGCTGGCCATGACCCTGCACATGTTTGGTTGGCAAGGTGATCAATACACGATCGCCGAGGCCCTCAAGCCCAACCGCCGCGACAAGAACATGCGCTGGGACGAAATGGTCTACTACGTCCAATCCCACGCCGGCTGGCTGCAGGCCACTTTCCGCGTCGGCGGTGACATTCGGTTGCTCAAGCGCATCCTGGCCAATGGCCTGCCGGTGATTGTCGAAAAGGGAACCGACATCCCGGAATACGGATGGGCCGGGCACTACCTGCTCCTGACCGGTTACGACGACGACGCTCAGACGTTCATCGCACAGGACTCCTTCGTTGCGGCCGATCAATCCGTCGCTTACTCGAAACTGGATGTTCACTGGCAGAGTTTCAATCGTCTCTACATCCTGGTCTATACGCCGGAGGACCAGGCCAAAGTGCAGGCCTTGCTCGGTTTGGATGCGGACGAAAGCAGCAATCGCACGCGTGCCCTGGCAACAGCTCAGGATGAAACACGAGCCGACCCATATAACGCCTACGCCTGGTGGAACCTCGGATCGAATCTGAATTACTTCGACCGCTTTGCAGAAGCGGCAGCCGCCTTCGACCAGGCGCGCACGTTGGGCCTCCCTTGGCGCATGATCTGGTATCAGTTCGGCCCCTACCGCGCTTACTACAACGTGGGGCGCTATCAAGAGGTGATCGATCTGGCCGATGCCGCGCTGCGCCGCACGCCCCAGCTCGAGGAGTCACTCATCTGGCGCGGCTGGGCACGCTTCGGTCAGGGCGATCACCTGGGGGCGGTCGCCGACTTCCGCGAGGCCCTCGCCCAGAATCCGCGTTCGACCGAGGCACACGCGGCGCTGGAGTCCATCGGAGCCACGCCCTAGCCCGCCCTTCGTCTCGGCACCGCTGGGCAATCCAGCTCTCATCCTCCCGGGCGATATAATCCGCGCATGTTCTCCTCTCCGCGCCTGCGGCGTTGGCTCTTGTCGCTGCTGGTCATCGGCCTGCTGATTATCGACCTGCTGATCGCCTACCAGATCCCCTCCATTCACGATCGTCTGGCATGGCGATTGGATGTCTATGGCGCCGAGGTCCGCCGGCTCCTTTTCCCGCAACCAGACACACTCTCCACACCGAACCCGCGAGCTGTGGAGAGTGCGCGTGCGACGCTCACCGCTCTTGCGCCCACGCCGAGCCCAACAGTGCAGGCGACAGCTGTTGCGCCCACGCCTTCTCCCAGCCCAACCTTTGCGCCGCTTCCCGCCAGGGTTGTGCTCGACCCGCCGCGCTACGAAAAGCAACTGTTCAACAACTGCGGTCCGGCCACACTCTCGATGACCCTCCGCTACTGGGGCTGGACGGGCAGCCAAGTGGATACGGCCGCCGCGCTCAAGCCGATGCAAAACGACCGCAATGTGATGCCTTATGAGCTGGCGCGCTACGTTCTGGACCACACCGACTTCGCGGTCGTGATCCGCTCTGCGGGCGCGCTCACCGATCTTAAGCGGCTGATCGCCGCCGGCTTCCCGCCGATCGTCGAGAAGGGCTTCAACGAAAGCGATGTCGAGAAGAGGTATGGCTGGATGGGTCACTACAACCTGCTCACGGCGTACGACGATGCGGCGGGACACTTCATCGCCCAAGATTCGTTCGTCGGGCCGGATCACGCCGTGGACTATGAGACGATGCTTTCCGGGTGGCGCGCGTTCAACTACATCTACGTCGTGGTTTACCCTTCCGAGCGAAACGAGGAAGTCCTTCGGCTTCTGGGCGCCAACGGGGATGAAGCTTACAACCAGGCGCTGGCCATCGACAGCGCCCGGGGAGAGACGGGCCTGCTGACCGGCCAGGACTTGGCCTTTGCCTGGTTCAACCTGGGCACGAGCCTGGTGAATGTGAACGATTACGGCCCGGCTACGCTCGCCTTCGATGAAGCCCGTTACGCTGGCTTGCCGTGGCGCATGTTGTGGTACCAGACGGGGCCTTACTTCGCCTACTTCTACGGCGGGCGTCACCAAGAGGTGATCGACCTGGCCAATCAGGTGCTCAACCAGCGAGACGACCTCGAGGAATCATGGTACTGGCGCGGCATGGCGCGCCTGGCGCTAGGAGAGACTCAGGCAGCCATCGACGACTTGCGCAATGCGCTCGCCAAACATCCCGGCTTCCCTCCAGCGGTCGTCAAGCTGCAGGAACTCGGCGAACTCCCATGATCTCATCACATCCGGGTTGTTTCCCGTTGCTCCGCCCGCACATGCTGCGGCATTGCCCCGCGCAATGAAATCGCTCGCGCGCTCTTCGCTTCTGGTCGCAACCTTCTTCGGTCTCGACAAGGCCATCGGGCTGGCGAGGCAACTCCTCGTCGCGCGCCAGTTTGGTGTGAGCCCCGAACTGGATGCATTCAATGCGGCCAATAATGCTCCCGACCTGCTCTTCGCGCTGATCTCCGGCGGCGCGCTCTCGCTGGCCTTCATCCCGGTGCTCACCGAGACGCTCGAGCAGGAGGGGCGTGCCGCCGCCTGGCGCCTGTTCAGCCGGGTGGCCAACTGGGCCTTCGTGATCACAGCCGTCCTCTCGATTGGATTGGCGTTCGCCGCCGAGCCGATCGTCGCCTGGCGGTTGGGCGTGGCCCCTGGCTTCTCGGCCTCCCAGCAGGCCCTGGTGGCGCAACTCATGCGCCTCAACCTGATCGCGACGCTGATCTTCTCGGTCAGCGGGTTGGTCATTTCTGGGCTGCAGGCCAGGCAGCACTTTGTGCTTCCGGCACTTGCACCTGTGCTCTACAACGTGGGTCTCATCGCGGGGGTGGTGGTGCTCGCGCCTGAGCACGGGTGGCAGGTCGGTCCGCTGCGCCTGCCCGCGTTCGGTCTTGGGATACAGGGCATGGTGTACGGCGTGATCCTTGGGGCGCTGTTGCACTTGGCCATCCAAATCCCCGGGCTGGTGCGCTATGGCTTCCGCTGGTCGGCGTCGCTGACCTGGCGCGATGAGCGAGTGCGGCGCGTGGCGCGCCTGATGGGTCCGCGCGTCCTGACGCTGGGCGCCATTCAACTCGTATTCGTTATCACCGACAACCTGGCGTCGTACATGCCCGCCGGAGCGGTCTCAGCACTCGTCTATGGGTGGGTCATCATGCAAGTGCCCGAGACGGTCATCGGCAGCGCGATCGGAACGGTGCTCTTGCCACGCCTGGCCGAGCGGCTTGCCCACGACGATTCAGCCGGCTTCAATCTGGTGGTCGCGCGCGGAGTGCGCCTGATCCTGGTCTTCACCCTGCCTACGGCGGTGGCGCTCGGCCTGCTTTTGCCCGCCCTTGTTCCGTGGGTCTTTCGCTTTGATGTCGAAGGCACGCGCCAGGTGACATCCGTGGCTCATATGTTCCTGGTGGGTTTGGCCGGCCACGCGCTGCTCGAGATCGCGGCGCGCACCTTCTACGCCCGACAGGATGCCCGCACTCCGCTCACGGCTTCGCTGCTCAACTTCGCGATCTTCCTGGCGCTGGCCCCGCTCCTTGCACGCGGGCTCGGGGCAGCGGGAATCGCGCTGGCCAATTCGCTCAGCTTTACGTTTGAGGCTCTGCTCCTCCTGGGTTGGGGCTGGCGGCGCGGCCAGCGATTCGCTGTTGGCGATGCTCTGGCACACGCAGCGCTGGCGGTCGTGGTGGTGCTCGCCATCGGCTTGGGGGCCATTTGGCTGGTGCCCGGCAGCGTGCCGGGGGCGTTGGCCGGTGCGGCACTGAGCGCGGGAGGAGTCGTACTCATCGCGTGGCGCGAACTTCGCGCATGGGCCAGCGGTTGAGGCTAGACACCCGCTAGCAGCCGATCCACGGCGGCGGCCAGCTCTCCAAGGTTGGTCACGACGAACACTGCACCGCATCGCTCCGCATAGCGATGCATGTCACTGTCGCCGGTGCCCCACAGCGGGCGCGGCTCCGGGGTGAGCCATAATGCGCGCCGGCTGCGCCGCACAAACTTGTCGAAGAGATCCAGCCGCGGCTCATTGAAGTTGTTGCGTCCATCGCCCACCACAATAAACGTCGTGCGCGAGTCGAGCAGGGCCAGGTGGCGGCGGTCAAAGTCAGCCAGGCTGCTGCCCAGGTCGGTGTTGTAGTAGCCGGCCGGCATGCGCGCGAGTACCTGCGCCACGGCCTGGTGGGCCTCGCCGCGCGCCAGGTCGGGCGAGATGTACTCCAGCCGGTCGATGAAAGCGAAGGCGTGCGTTTTGCGCACCTGGTCTTGCAGCGCATGTAGCAGACTGAGCATGAGCTCGGAGATATGCCGCATCGAGGCGCTCACGTCGCACACCACCACCAGCTTGGGTTTGAGATGCCGATCGCGATGCCGCAGCTCCATCGGCACGCCGGCGTAGCGTAGGTTAGCGCGCAGCGTCGCCTTGGCATCCAGGTGGCCGCTGCGTGCATGTCTCTGGCGCAGTGCCACAGTGCTGCGCAGCGCGGCCGCCAGCCGGCGCACCTCATGCCTCAGGCGCTCCATATCGGCCTCGCTGAGTAGCTCGAAGGGCCGCGCCATGAGGACCTGCACGTCATTTGGCCGCGGGCGCGCCGCCATGTTCCCCGCCAACTGTTGCCCGGCGTAGCTCAACAGCTGCCCTTCGAGCGCGCGCTGGCTGGCCTCGATTTGCGCGCGGATTTGTCCCACTCGCCCATTCTGCAGCCCCAGCCGCAGGAGAGTCTCCTCAAGTTCGGCTAGTGTCTCGTGCACTTCGCGCAAGCGCAACGCGCGGCGCATGCGCTCGATCATCCATTCGCGATAGCGCAGATCGTCCGCTTGCTGCAGGCCTACCGCTCGCCCAAGCCGCTCCAATTCCTCATCGCTCAACGTTTCGCCGCGCAGCAGCCGCTCGATAGTGCGACGGAGTGACTCGCTGAACTGGCGCAGGGCTTCGGCCAAGAGTTCTGCTTCCTGAGGGGAGAGATCGCCGGCCACATCGGGCAGGGAAGGCACGGCGGCATGGTCGAAGAACACGGGGAAGAGCTGGTCGAAGATCGCCAACCCGCGGCGTTCTTTGATCAGCGCCGCGCGCAGCGAGACGCGGAAACGGTTTCGGTCGCCCACACCCGCGGCACGCACGGCGCGCAGGCCATCCGCGCTCTCGGCCAGGCTGATGCGCACACCACTGGCACGCAGCGCGCTGATGAACCTGAGAATGCGTTCTTCCATGCACGACTCCCGACGACGGCCCGGGCTAAGCGTGTCCCGCGGCCCCGCCAGAGGCTGGCGCACGGCGCGGCATGGCAAGCAGAGTCTGCGCCCGGCGCAGGTCGGCCTCGTGTTTGAGCAGCACGGTCAGTGTTCGTTCGAGCATCTCGGCATCCAGTGCACTGGCATTGAGCGCTACCAGCGAACGGGCCCAGTCGAGCGTCTCGCTGATGCTGGGCGCTTTGCGCAACTCGCCCTGACGCAGGCGCTGCACCAGTTCCACCGCCTGGCGGGCCAGATCCTCTGCCAGCCCCGGCACTTTCAGCCGCACCACGCGCAGCTCTTGCTCGAGGGTGGGGTAGTCCATGAAGAGATACAGACAGCGCCGCTTAAGGGCTTCACTCAAATCGCGGGTGTTATTGCTGGTGAGCACCACCAGCGGCACATGCACCGCACGCAGCGTTCCCACTTCCGGGACGCTTACCTGGTAATCGCTCAACACCTCGAGCAGGAAGGCCTCGAACTCCGCATCCGCGCGGTCGATCTCATCCACAAGCAATACCACCGGCTCCGGCGAGAGGATCGCCCGGAGCAGCGGCCGCTGCAAGAGGAAACGCATCGAAAAGAAGACATCTTCCTCGCGGCTCAGCCGGTCGGCCGCCTCGCCCAGAGTCTTCGTCCGGCGCAGAGAGGCTTGCACCTTGTCGCGCAGCAATTGGGTGTAGAGAAGCTGCTTGGCATACTCCCACTCGTAGAGCGCTTTGGTCTCATCCAGACCTTCGTAGCACTGCAGGCGGATGAGTTCCCTCCCCAGCGCGCCGGCAACGGCTTTGGCCAACTCGGTCTTCCCGACCCCTGCCGGGCCTTCAGCCAGAATCGGTTTGCCTAATTCCTGGGCCAGGTAGGTGATCGTGGCTATTTCATCGCCGGCGATGTAGGTCTGTTGGCCAAGGGCCTGCCGGACCTGATCGGGAGATTCGAAACGTTGTGTCATGAATAGCGTCCTCCGGGAAGATGGACGACGACGGGCCGCGGTGAAGTATGGCGTATGCCACGAGGCGAGGCGGCGGGAAGTGGGCCGCCTGGTGATTATACGGCGGGTGGCCGTCACGCTTTGCGGAAAAAGAAACAGGGACACGGCGTGTCCGTGTCCCTGTCGTGTGCGTGCAGAAGAGCCTTACGGAGTGGTGCCCCAGCGTCCCATACCGGCGGCGCCCATGCGTCCCCCAGGCTGCCCGAAGGCCGGCCCGGTCGTGGTGCGCTCGACCATGAGCGGGATGCGGGTCCCCATTTGTTGCAGCATGAGGTTCGCCTGTTCCTGGGTGATCGTGCCGGCCGCAACAGCCGCCGACACTGCTTCTTGCTTGGCCTCGACGATCGTGGCCAAGAGCACCTCCTTGGTGATCCCATTTTCCGCCGCGATGGCCACGATCGATTTGCCGCTCAGCCGCTCGGCCTGGATCGACTCACTCTTCATGCCAAGCAACTGCGCGACCGCATCCGGCGAACCGGCCCATGTGACGCGCGCACGGCCCACGCCCATCCCTGCGCCATCGCAGGCACCACCCGTCCCGGGCGGGGTCGGGCCCGCAGCCAGAGCCGTCCCAACCATCGTCGCCGCCAGGGCGGCCATTGCAGCCGACACCACCATCAACTTCTTCATTTCTGTTTCTCCTTGGTTTTGTTTTGTATTCGCGCACCGCGAATGCGGGCGCAATTTCTACGTGCACAGTCACTCTACCCGCGCCAAGTGGATTTCTTGTGAAGAGGGTCTGCGCTTGGCGTGAATTGTCAGGGGGTCACTCGTTCCTTCAACCAGGTACGCAACCCATCCAGCCAGAAAGTGTCCGACTCGAGCTGCTTGATGGGCGTGATCGGCGAGGTGTCGGCGGGAAGATCGAGCGTCGCCAGCAGTTCCGCATGCGCAATGCCGTAGGACTCAGCCACACAGGCAGGTGACATCCTGGACAGCCGCGATCGCGCCAAGAAGGCAACAACGACAACAATGCGATGTCGCCCGGGCTGATTGGTGTTACGGACGGTCGGCGGGTGAGGCCGGTCGGGGAAACGGCAAGAGGGCAGGTACTTGGCGCCGGTATGTCTCATAGGCCATGCCGAACTCGCTGACAAGTCTACGCTCCTCAAACCGCAACCCGATCAGAATGTAGGCCGTCAATCCGATATTGAGAGCGAGCAGGCTAGATGTCATGAGCGGGGTCGGCCAGAGGAATAGCAGTCCGGCGGTGTAAAGCGGGTGGCGCACCCAGCGGTACAAACCCGTGACGACCAACTGCCGCTGGCTACTTTGGGCTTCGCCGAACTGCCGCAGGCCAATGAAGTGCCACACATCCGTATGCACGAGGCCGACGACGAGCAGTATCCCCGCGCCAAGTTGCCCGAGCACAAGCAGCGCCGCCCACGGCCACGGCGCACGATACAGAAGTTTGCCGGGGTCGAGTGCCAGCACCGCCAGCACGGGCAAGAACGTGAGCCCGGCGGAAATGTTGTATGTCACCCGATACCAGCGATCGGCGCGTAGGCCGAGCCGGTCATGAACGAACGCCTTGACCGGTGGGCTGGCGAGCGCGCTGTGCAGCGCGCCCCAGAGCGCCACGGCAGTCAGTGTCATCCATGGCCCGCTCATCGCCCCGATTCTCCATTGGAAGGCAGGCTGGTCTTCTTGCCTCCGAGCAGTTCACCTGCCCGCGGCACGAGCGCATTCCAAATCGGACAGCGATCCTGGACGGCGCAGAAAGCCACGAGCGCTCCGACTGGAATCAACGTCCAGGCTCCGTCCAGCGAGAGACCCACCCCGGCCAGCACGGTCCCTACACCCAAGCGCAGTATACGATCGAACGCTGCCGGGCCGCGCCTGGCCTTGGGCAGCACACCGCGGGCCGCATCGAAGAGCTCGGCCAATTGTGTCTCCGGCTGTGCGCCGATCCGGCGCGAGATTCCCTGGCCGTTGTGGTAGACGGTGAGCGTGGGGATCCCAAGCATGTCCAGCGCGCGAGCCAACTCCGGTTCTTCATGCGCATTGACCTTCCACACATCCACAGCCTCGGTGCGGACCTTGGTCAAGCGCTGCAATCCCGGTGCGATCATCCGGCAGGGTGCGCACCAGGGGGCCCACACATCGACCACGACCGGACGCGGGTTAGCCTTCACCCTGGTCAGGAATTCTTCCTTGTTCATTGCCACCTCTGAAACCAAAGCCGCGATGCACTCTCGTCCCGGCCACTATCGAAGTAAGTTACCCGGCGAGGCTAGGCGCGATTGGTGCGCAGCTTGAGAACGGCATGCAGCGGGCACCAGCCACTGAGGCCGGTGAGCAAGGGCACGAAACCCACGATCTTGAGTAACACGCCCCAGCCACCGGTCACCACACCCGCCCACCCCAGGTACAGTATGACGATTCCCAGCAGTATACGGATCACTCGATCGATACCAGACTCGTTTGCGAACTTCATCGGCTGTCTCCTCGTTGTATTGGTTGTGCCCGTTAGACGACGGCGACGCCGGGAGGTTACAGCCCAGGCAAAATGAATAGCGCGAGGCCGTTCAAGCCTCGCGCCATCGCGACCTGCGCGTCGTATCTCCCTGGTCCCATCACGGCATGCCGCGTCCGGACCTTCGCGCGGCCAATGTCTTCTCGAGTTGGCCAAACAACGCGCTGCGCCGGTCCACCGGGATACCCTCGCGCTGGGTTTCCTTGAAGAGGACGATTGTCCGGCGCGTGGTATCCAACACGACGTGGCAATTGCGGCAGGTGGCCAGATGCTCCTCGGCGTCGGCGCGCAGCTTCTCGGTCAGCCCGTTGTCGATGTAGTCCGAAAGGTATCGGATGAGTTCTTCGCAATTCATGGTTTGCCTTCCTTTTGAGCGGCGCGCGCGCCAAAGTACTCGGCCAAATGCTCGCGCAGCAGCAAACGAGCTCGATGCAGCCGCACCTTGACCGCACCCTCCGAGATTCCAAGGCTTTCGGCTGTCTCCTGGGTCGAAATCTCTTCCACATCACGCAAGATGAACGCAGCGCGCAAGGTCTCAGGCAGCGTGGCAATGGCAGCTTCCAGTTGCCGGCGCCCCTCCGCGTCGAGCAGCATCTCTTCCGGCGTTTGATCCCACTCGACCAGCGTCCGCGGCAGAGGGGGCTCGCCGGGCTCGGGTTCATCCGGTGGCAGTGGCTCGCTCGGCCTCGCGCGCAGGCGGGTCAGGCTGGCGTTGTACGCCACCCGATACAGCCAGGTGCCCAGTGACGAGCGCCCCTCGAATTGGGCCAGGTGCGTCATCGCCGAAAGGAAAGTCTCCTGGACGACGTCCTCAGCCGCCTGGCGCTCACGCAGCAAACCGAACGCCAGACCATACACTCTGTCAGCATGGATCTCGAACAGCGCCGCCAGCGCCTGCGGGTCGCCCGCGCGGAGGGATTCGATCGACGGTGTGGGTGGTAGCATCCGCTCCCTCGTTAGACGTGAATGCATGGGCGCAGTTACATCCCGTGCCGATTATCACATACCCCCGCCCTGACCAACGGGTGCCGCCGCCCTTGCCGATCTTGTTGCCCCGGGCCATAATCATCCTTGCCCAGGCGCACCCCCGCTGCCGACCGGGAGCCGCCGAGGAGGCCAACGTGGCCAAGTCGAAGACTCAATTCATCTGCCAGCAATGCGGTCACGCCGCGCCGCGCGGACTGGGGCGATGCCCCAGTTGCGGCAGCTGGAATTCGATGGTCGAGCAAATCTCGGCCGAACCGGCGCACAGTGTGGCGCGCGCGGCGGCCTCCTCCGGCTCGCGCCCGCGCCGCCTGCGCGAGATCGAAGGCGATGCGGAGGAACGCTGGCGCGTACCGCTCGGTGAATTCTCTCGCGTGCTTGGCGGCGGAGTGGTGCCCGGCTCGCTTGTCCTCGTCGGCGGCGATCCGGGAATCGGGAAGTCGACTCTCTTGCTCCAAGTGGCGAGCGCCCTGGCCCGCGACGTCGGGCGTGTGCTGTATGTTTCCGGCGAGGAATCCGAACGACAGATCAAAATGCGCGCCCAACGCCTGGTGCCGGTCGGTGACAACGGCAGCAATCTACCCGAGGATCTCTTTCTTCTCACCGAGACCGACCTGCAGGCCATCCTCGGCCACGTGGAGCAGGTGGCGCCGCGCGTGCTGGTGATCGATTCGATACAAACGGCCTATCTTCCCGAGCTGACCTCCTCGGCCGGTTCGGTCTCGCAGGTACGCGAATGCGCCTCCCGGCTGCAGGCCTTGGCCAAGTCCTCGGGCATCGCCGTATTCCTCATCGGTCACGTGACCAAAGAAGGGGCCATCGCCGGGCCGCGGGTGCTCGAGCACATTGTGGACACGGTCCTTTATCTGGAGGGCGATCGCTTTCAGAGCTTCCGGCTGTTGCGCGCGGTGAAGAACCGCTTTGGGGCCACCTCCGAGGTTGGCGTATTCGAAATGCAGAGCGCGGGCATGATTGAGGTGCCCAATCCCTCGGAGGCTTTCCTCGCCGAGCGCGTGCTGCACGCTCCGGGTTCCGCCATCGCCGTCACCATGGAAGGCACGCGCCCGCTACTGGTCGAATTACAGGGGCTGACCAGTGCCTCGACCTTCGGCAACCCGCGGCGCACACCCAACGGCGTGGATCTCTACCGCTTGCTGCTGGTGACGGCCGTGCTCAGCCGGCGGGTGGGCATGCATCTCGCCGATCAAGATATCTTCATCAATGTCGTCGGCGGCCTGCGAGTGGACGAGCCTGCGGCCGACCTGGCCATGGCGGTGGCCATTGCCTCATCGGTGAACGACCGCCCGGTGGCGGCCGACCTGGCGCTGGTGGGAGAAGTCGGCCTCTCGGGCGAGCTGCGCGCCGTCCCGCAGATTGCCGCCCGCGTGCGCGAAGCTGCGCAACTGGGCTTTGCGCGCATCCTCGTGCCGCGCACCGTACGCCAAGAAGAAGCCTGGCCCAAGGGCATTCAGGTGATTGCGGTGCGTTCGTTGCGTGAGGCGATCGAGCGTGCGCTTGGAGAACCGGCCAGCGACCGATCGGGCGCGCGCAAGAGCCAGCCCGGCGGCGCGTCTGGCGAGCCGGCGGGGGCATAGATCATGCCGACCGATGTCCCAGCGCACTTCCAGTATGCGAGGCCGCCGCGGTGAATCCACAGCGCTGGCGCACTCTCTCGCGGATTGTGGCGCTGGTGTGGGTCGTCAATGTGATCGGCTTGGCCGCGCTGGCGTTCGCTTTCATGCGCGGGGCATTCGGCACCCTGGCTTTCTTTGCCGCAAAGGCCCCAACCGCGACCTCCTCCGCGACTCCCCAACTCCTCCCCACTCGGACCGCCACGCACACTCCATTGCCGACGTCGACACCCTCACCCACGCCCAGCCCCTCGCCCGTGCCTGCCTCACCGACCACCGTGCAGGATACGCAAACGCCGACGCCCACGCCCAGCCTCGCACCGACGCCCGCGCCACGCGTCATTGGCCATTCGGTTGAGGGGCGGCCCCTGCAGGTATTCACTTTCGGCAGTGGGCCGCTCAAACGGCTGATGGTGTTTGGCATGCACGGCGGCAGCGAATGGAATACGGTGGCCTTGGCCGACGAACTGATCGCGCATCTGTCTCAGCACCCGCAGCTCATCCCGCCCGAGAACACTTTGGACCTACTGCGGGTGGCCAATCCGGATGGCCTGGCTCGCGGACGGGGGCCGAACAGCCGCGGCAATGCGCACAGTGTGGACCTCAACCGCAACTGGCGCACTGCCAATTGGGCCGAGCAGTGGCCGCTGGAGGGGTGCTGGAGCGGATATCCGCTCAACGGCGGCGACGGACCCGGATCGGAACCCGAAGTCATCTGGCTGCGGCGTTTCATCGTTGCCGAGAAGCCAGAGGCGATTATCAGTGTCCACAGCGCGGCGCTCGGCATTCTGCCTGGGGGCATCACGCCTTACTCGCGCTCGGTGAGCCTGGCCGAGGCGCTGGCCGCGGTCAGCGACTATCCCTACCCGCCGATCAAGACCGGCTGCCAGTACACCGGCCAGTTTGCGGATTGGTCCGCACTGCAGGGCATCGCCGCTGTAGACCTCGAGTTGACCGATCACGAGCACACGGATTTTAACCAGAACCTGCTTGTGCTCGCCGCCTTTCTTGCGTGGCGCAAGTAATCCCTGAGTGGAGAATAAGCTATGGCCTCCCATCCTGGCATCTTGTCCGCCCGCGTGAGCGAGTGGCTCAAGCACATAGACGTCCTGGCCGATGAGATCGGCCCACGCGGCTCCACTCGTGAAGGCGAGCGCCGCGGGACGCAGTACTGCGCCGAGAGCCTGACCCGCATCGGGCTTTCGCCGCGCATCGACTCTTTTCGCAGCGCGCGTTCGATCTATACACCGCATCTTCTGGCGGCGGCCCTCATGCTTGCATCTTTTGCGCTCTACCCCCTGGGTGGACGACTCACCGCCGGGATCGCGGCTACGCTCAGTGCGATCGCGCTGCTCTCGGACCTCATGGAACTCAGCTTCCGTGACAACCTCCTGCGCCGCCTCGTCCCCAAAGGCACAAGCCAGAACGCGGTGGCTGAGCAGAAACCACGCGCAGAACACCGCGCGGACCTGGTGCTGATCGGCCATGTGGATTCGCACCGCACGCCGATCATCTTTTCCAGCGCGCGCTGGCTGGCCGCCTACCGCTTGTTCACCACGGCGGCCTTCGTTCTGTTCGCCGCGCAGGTCCTCTTGTATGGGCTCGGCACGATGACCGCTTGGGGGTGGATATGGCCAGCGACGATTCCCAGCGCGGTTGGTGCGGTGCTGCTGGCGGCGATGTGCCTCCAGGCCGATTCGACTCCCTTCAGCCGCGGCGCCAACGACAATGCCTCCGGCGCTGGGCTGGTGCTCGCACTCGCGCACGAATTCGCGGAGCGGCCCCTGCAGCACACACGTGTATGGTATGCGCTCACCGGCTGCGAGGAAGTGCAACATTACGGGGCCATCGACTTTTTCCGCCACTACGCCCGCCAATTGGTGCGCCCCAAAACGATCGCCTTCGAGATGCTGGGGTGCGCAGGTCCATCCTGGCTGGTGCGGGAGGGCATCCTCATCCCCTTCCATGCCGATGCCGAAATGGTGCGCCTGGCGCAGCAGGTTGCCAGCGAACACCCGCAATGGAAGGCCCACTCGACCGTCGTCAGCGGCGGAAACACCGAAATGGCCGACGCACTCCGTCTGCGTATTCCGGCCATCACCCTTTCCGGGTGGGGCCCGCACGGCGAGGCGCCCTGGTGGCACATGGTGGCCGACACCGTCGACAAGATGGACGCGGAAGTGCTCGAGCGCGCCTTTGCCTTCACCACCGCCTACATCCGTGCGCTCGACGATCGGGCGGCCGGCTAGTCTCGCCTCCCCTCGGCGGAGGCGCAACCAAGCCCCGCCCGGCGCGTATATCTCCTTGACACGACACCCTTTCAAGGAGAGATTGCGATGTCTGAGAACGTTCGGCGACTCTTTCGCTCGCGCACCCAGCGCATGGTCGGCGGCGTGTGCGGCGGGCTCGGTGAGTATTTCGATATCGACCCGACCCTCGTCCGGCTGTTGTTCGTCGTGACCGCTTTGGCGGGCGGGCCCGGCCTGCTGGCGTACATCATCATGCTGATCGTCGTCCCCAGCGAACCGGAACCCGCCACGGCCTCGAGCCCCAAGGCCTCGGCCTGAACAATCCCCAAGCATGCGGCACGAACGCAAACGCCCGGGTCGCTCCCGAGCGTTTGTCTTGCTGAGGAGACTTGGCGCGCGAGCCAACCCTGCGCCTCACAACTCGTGGGCCATCAGCCACGAGGGCTCGTTCACTTCGCGCAGGCGCCCGTGATGGTCAACGTAGCTCCATCGCCCGGGATCTTCCCCGACGATTTCATAGCCCATTCGCTCGTACAGCCTCTGCGCGCGTAGGTTGTCTTTGGCCACACCGATCGTCGACACCTGCATCGCGCGCCCGCGCAGCTGCTCTTCGGCCGCCTGGATGAGCTGCCGGCCCAGACCGCCGTTCTGGTACTCGGGTTTCACCCGCAGCGCGTAGAGGTATCCGCGCGACGCGCCATCGGCGTACTTCGGGTCGCTGCTGATGAATTGGATAAAGACCTGACCGGCCAGCGCGCCCGACCCGGCCGCAGTCGCCACCAGCATGACTCTTTGCCCGAGCTGCATCTCTTCAAAGGATTGACGGAAGAGGTGCCGGAAGTGCGCGTATTCGCCATCCCATTCGAGTGCTGGAAGTTCCTCCTCGCGCAGGGGCCGAATGATGAACTCGTGCAGCGGGGTCGCCTGGGTCATGCCGCGGCACCCGTGGGCTCTGAGGCCAGCCGGCGTTCGAGCCAGGCAGACTCCTCGGCGGCGTTGTGCACTTCGCCGTCGAGCCAGGCGGCGCG
This sequence comes from uncultured Anaerolineales bacterium, assembly GCA_964353865.1. Classification (GTDB taxonomy): domain Bacteria; phylum Chloroflexota; class Anaerolineae; order Anaerolineales; family RBG-16-64-43; genus RBG-16-64-43. Next base: position 24,787 of record CAYGXJ010000027.1, read on the forward strand.
CAGTTCGCGCAGGATGGCCCGGTAGGTGGGCCCGGGCGGCAGCCGGCGCGCGCGCAGAGTTTCGCCATCGGCTATTGGACGCACTTGGCGCAGTTGTTCAACGTAACGCGCAATGTGCGCGCGGGCCAGATCCTGCTCACCCACGACATAGGCCAGCGCAAGAGTCGACAGCGAGTACGCTTCCAGCCTTTGGACCACCTGGCTGGCGCGTGCCTCGGGCGGTGTGGTGGCAAGGGCTGCCAGCACCTTGCGGGCCTCGCGCACCATCTCGGCGCGGCGTTGCGGAAGATTCAAGCGTGCCATCACCCGCTCACCCGCCTCGGCCGGCAATGAATGCATCCACCCGGCCAGCCAGATCTCGCCGGGGGCGGGCCCCCTCAGGCTGCCCGTCGCCTGCGCCATGCGGCCCACGGCCGCTGACACCCATCGTGCCTGTGCTTCTGTCCAGCACAACCCGGGGTCGATGACCGCCAGCACGCCCAACTCTTCGAGGCGCGCCAGACTCTTGCCGGGATCCATTTCGTCGAAGATGGCTTCCAACTCATGGCGCAGGCGATCGCCGCTGACACGGCCCAGGAGCGGCAGCGCCTGATCGATCAACTCGCGCGTGCGTCGTTCAAGTGCGAAGCCCAGCCGTTGTTCGAGGCGAATGGCACGCAGGATGCGCGTCGGGTCATCGACGAAGGAGATCGAATGCATGACACGGATGCGCTTCTCCTCAAGATCGCGCAGCCCGCCCCAATAGTCGTAAAGCACGCCGAAGCGCTCGGCGTTGAGCGAGACGGCCAGCGTGTTGATCGTGAAATCGCGCCGATGCAGATCGAGCTTCAGGCTGCCGCGTTCAACCTCCGGAAGCGCGGTGGGACGCGCATAGAATTCTGCACGGGCCGAAACCAGATCGAAGCTCTCCGGCAGACGGGCTGTCTCCTCGGCCGTCAGGTTAAGCGCGGCGGCCATTGCGGCGCGGCGCTCTCCGAGCAGCCATTTGGCTGTGCCGAACCGGTCGTGGCCGCGCACGCGCCCGCCGTAGCGCTCGGCCGCCGCCTGCGCCAGGGCAATGGCGTCGCCCTCGACCACCAGGTCGAGGTCCGCAGGTATCAGGCCAAGCAGCAGGTCGCGCACCACGCCGCCCACCAAGTACACCGGCACGTGGCTTTCGTCGGCCACAACGGCAATGGCCCGCACCAGCGCCAATTGCGGCCGCGGCAAGGCCTGGCGCAGCGTCTCGCCCAGGGTGTGGCGCGCCGCGGCAGGTTGCGGGACAAGCGCCTTGAGCAGATCGGTACGCGTGACGATGCCGATGACATGACCATCGTCCGGCGACACCACCGGCACCTGTCCCCAGCCGTGCTCAACCATCAGCCGCTGCAGGTGCAAGATCGAATCTTCCGGGCGCACGCTGTGCGACCCGCTCTCCATGATGCTTTCCACGGTCGCGCGTTTCATGCCGTGGGCTAGGGCGCGATCCACCGCACGACGGGTAAGCAGGCCCACCACCTGTCCCTCATGAACCACCGGGAACCCCTCGTATCCGTAGCGCTGCATCCGCTCGGCCGCTTCGGGAATGGTGGTCGACGGCGAGAGGACCTGCGGGCCGGGCGAATAGATCGATTCGACGCGCGACGAGGGAAGCACGTGTTCGGGCAGCACGCGCATGAGGTCGGCCGCGATGTCGGCTATTGCCTTCCCGCGCACGAGCGCGGCCGCAGCCCGGCCGTGCCCGCCGCCCCCGAAGTGCGCCGCGACCTTCGCCACGTCGATCTGGTCGGTCGTCGAACGCGCCACGAGTTGAACGTGCGAGTGCAGATCGACCAGAATAAAAAGTGCCTCGGGGTCGAACAGGTCCCGCAGCTTGTGCGCCAGAGTGGAGACCTCCTCCACGTCGCTCGGGGCTTCGGCCGTGCTCACCACGACGCGCAGGCCCTGGATCTCGTGCGTTTGGGCTGCTTCGAGAAGCCGTTCGTACAGTGCCTGCTGCTCCCGCGAGAACGGGTGATTCAGAAAATCAGCCGCCACCTCGAGGCTGGCTCCCTGCTCGAGCAGCCAGGCTGCAGCCTGCACATCCCGCGGCGTCGTCCCCGGGTAGGTGAGTGAGCCCGTGTCTTCGTACACGCCGAGCAGCAGTAACGTGGCCGCCGACACTGTCAGCCCCCCATTGCGCTCGCGCAGCGCTTCGACCAGCAGCGTGGTCGTGGCGCCCAGGTCTGTCAAATTGGAGGTCCAGGCCTCGGGCAGCGGGCGATGCAGCGGATGGTGGTCGATGACATGCACCCGCGTCTGCGGGCCCACGCCCCGCACGGAGGGCAGCGTTTGCGCATCCACCAGAGTCACCTTCTCGACCGGAGTCTTGCCGAGCGCCTCCGCCTCCTCCAGCGGCACATCCTCTCCGTACAAGTTGAGGAACGCGCGCACGTTGCGGTTCAGCCGATGCGGCAGAGTCGCCTGGGCCTGCGGCTCGAGCAGCCGCGCCGCAAGAAGCGCCGCCACCGCGTCGAAATCCGCTTGCTCGTGCGTCAGGATCAGATATCTGCCCATGATACGCTTCGCACCTCGCCTCGCGGCGGCTCACACCGACACGAGAACGCTCGCGCAATCACCGCCTCGAGACCGAGGATGCCGGAATCGAATCGATTATACTGGCAGAAGTCCCGCCGCTGCGATGATGCATGCCATGAGCGAACCACGGAGCGAAATGAGCCTCGAGGCCATGTGGGCCGGGCTGTTTTCACAACGCCCAAGCCGCATTCGCCGCGCCTGGGCGCGCCTGGGGCCGCCCGAACGTTCGTCCGTCCTCGCCCACCTAAGGCAGATGGTTGACAGCGAGGGGTGGCAGCCCTCTCAACGCGAGGCGGCCCGCTCGGCGCTCGAGGCACTCGCGACACCAGGCGAGGATGGAACTGCCCGCTCCTGACTCGCGCGGACAGCCCATTTTCCTCTCTCCGCTTATTGAATGGAGCCCCACGTCATGAAACTGGACTGCCTGACCTCCGATCAGGAGTTTGACTCGCTCGAAGGCGAATGGAACGCACTGGTCGAGAGGTCCGCCGCCAACATGCCCTTCTTGCGCTATGAATACCTGCGCACGTGGTGGCGCACGCGCGGCGGCGGCGAATGGAACGACGCGGCCCTGCGCCTGGTGACCGCACGCGAGGCCGGTTCACTGGCGGGCGTGGCCCCCTTCTTCCGTACCCTGCACGCCGGCCGGCAGGCCTGGTTGCTGCTGGGCAGCATTGAAATCTCTGATTACCTGGATCTCATTGTTGCCGAGGGTCAGGAAGAGAAGTTCGGCGAGCGACTGCTCGATCTTGCGTCCGCCCAACCCGAGGATGAATTGCACGTAATGGATCTCTACAACCTGCGCGCCGCCTCGCGAACTCTCGCCGTCCTTCCGGCTTTGGCCGGGACGCGCGGGTGGAGGCAAGAGACACAAGAATTGCAGCCCTGCCCATCGATTGCCTTGCCCGATAACTGGGAGGTTTTCCTCGAGCGGCTCGACAAAAAGCAGCGCCACGAGGTTCGCCGCAAACTGCGCCGCGGCGAGGCAGATGAGGCGGCCATCGAGTGGTCCATCGTCGGGCCTCAGGCCGACGTCCAGGCGGAAATCGACAGCTTCTTGGCATTCATGCGCGAAGATGAACGCAAGGCCAAGTTCCTCAGTGAGCCGATGGTCCAGCAATTTCGCTTGTCGCTGGCCGCGGCGCATGCGGCCGGCTGGCTGCAGCTGGCCTTTCTCACCGTCGACGGCCGCCGGGCCGCCGCGTACGCCAACTTCGACTATCTCAACCGCATCTGGGTTTACAACTCGGGCATCGCCCCGCGTTTCGCCGCGCTCTCACCCGGCTGGATCTTACTGGCGCGCCTGATCGAATGGTCCATCCGCCACGGGCGCGAGGCCTTCGACTTCATGCGCGGCAACGAGGGGTACAAGTTCCAATGGGGCGGGGTGAGCCAGCCGATCCACCGCTTGAGCCTGACCCGGCCGGGAGTATGAGCTTGGCCGCGGGAGGCAGGTGCCTCCCGCTTCTATTTTACTCCCCAGTGAATGGCCATCGTGCCGAGCATTCGCCGGGCGAAGCCGACCTCCCGCAAGCCAACCGCCCGCAGGCGATCGGCTATGTTCTCCGCCGAATGGAATGCCTCGGTCGAGTCCGGTAGGTAGGTATAGGCCGCTGAGGAGCCGGTGATGACCCGCCCCATGAGGGGGATCATCACGTGCAAGTGGAAGCGGATGAATGGGCGCAGGACGTTGCGCGGCGGCGGCGTGGTATCGAGGCAGACCACACGGCCCTGGCTGCGCAGCACGCGGTGCTGCTCGACCAGCGCCTGCGGCACATCGGCCACGTTGCGCAGCAGGTATCCCGAGGTCACCGCCTCGAAGCTGCCCCGCGCAAAAGGCAGGTGCAGCGCGTCGGCGATGACCCACCCCACCTGCGCGCCGCCCGCGCGCGCGCGGCCCACCTGCATCATATCCGGGGTGAAGTCGGCTCCCACCGCAAGGATCCCCGGCGCTTGCCGCAGCGCTTCCAGCGCAATGTCGCCGGTGCCTGTGCCAAGGTCCAGCACGCGTTGGCCCGCGGCAAGCGCCGCGCGCCGCACCACCGCGCGCCGCCAGGCGCGGTCCTGGCCAAGGGTCATCAGCCGGTTTATGAGATCGTAGCGCGGCGCGATGGAAGCGAACATGGCGCGCACGAACGAAGCCCGCTCAGCGGCAGGCGGCACAACCCACCACCTGGGGCCGCGGCGCGATCGCGCGCAGCACGCCCTGTATCTCCGTCCCGCGCTCGAGCAGCGCGCCCATGCCCTGCGGCAGGCGCAGGTCGGGTGCTTTCCTTAGACATTGCTCGAGTTCGCCTCGATGGCCCACACCCGGCACCCAGGCCATGCGTTGCGCGCTGCCGAAGAGATTGATGGCCACGGGAAACGAGAATCCGTTGACCTTCTCGAAGAGCACCTTGTTCTTCTCGGGTGGTCCTATGCTCACGCGATCGACGATCTCGGTGATCTCCAAGTCGCGCGAGACGGGTGCGCTGATGCGCAACAGTTGACCCTCGCGTTCGAGCCGCTGGATGAATTCTCTCAGGTGGCGGGAGGTCATGGCCTCACCTCAATCATCTGCATCGCCACCCGCACTGCCGCCACGCGGGTTGGCGAGGCGGGTGGCATAGAGCGCGATGGAACCCGCCACGGCGGCATTGAGCGATTCGATTCTGCCGTGCATCGGAATGGCGGCCAGCAGGTCGCATTCCCTCCGCACCAGCGGGCGTAGCCCGGCCGCCTCGCCGCCCAGCACAATCGCCAGCGGCCGCGCCAAATCGACAGTGTTGAGGGGTAGCGCACCCGGACCGCCCTCCAGCCCCATCACCCACACATCTCGCTGTTTGAGCGCCTGGATGGCCTGGGCCAGGTTGGCGCGCACAATGCGCAGATGCTCGCTCGCGCCAGAAGAGGCATTGACCACGGCCGGCGTCACGCCGGCGGCGCGATGGGCAGGCAGCAGCACTCCGTCGACGCCCGCCGCCTCCGCTGTGCGCAATAACGTGCCCAGATTCTGTGGATCCTGGATCAGATCGAGCAGCAGGTACAGCGCCGGAGGCGACTGGCGGTCGCAGGCGGTGAGAAACTCTTCAGTTGAAACATACGGGTAGGGGGAGAATTCCAGAGCGAGTCCCTGGTGGCCGTCGCTCAGCGCATCCAGGATGCGGCGTTCCACCAACTCGACCGCCACCCCGCGCTCACGCGCCGCCTCGAGCACCTCGGCCACGATCCCCTTGGGTTGCACGCCTTGCGCGAGACGCAGGCGGTAGGGCGTGCGCCGCCCGGCGCGCTGAGCTTCGCGTACGGCGTGTCTGCCGTAGATCCACTCGTGGTCCATGAGCGTGGCGCCTCCGCCGCGCGCCCGGGCGCGACGACCCGGCAGCCTCAGGCGGTCTTCCAGATCGTGCCGTCCTTGCCGTCCTCGAGGGTCACGCCCAGAGCCGCCAACCGGTCGCGGATTGAATCCGAGAGCGCCCAGTCTTTGCGTTGGCGTGCTTCGGCGCGCAGCTCGATGAGCAAGCGAATTAGTCCGGCCTCCCGGTCCGCGGAGGCGGCGGCCGCCTGCGGCAAGAGTCCCAGCACATCGCCCACCAGCTCCTGGTAGAAGGACTCAATGGACTCCAGATCGGGCCGCCCCACACGCGCCTCGCGCGACAGCAGCGTGTTCACTTCCTTGGCGAAATCGAAAAGCACCGCCAGCGCGGCGGGCACGTTGAAGTCGTCGTCCATCGCCGTGCGAAAGTTGGCCCGCGTCTCGTTCACGAAGCCCTCGATGGCCGTGCTGCGCTCGGCAGGCAGACCCGATTGGAGAAGCCGCTCGCGCACGGTGAGATACGGCCCGACGAGCCGTTCCCACCCACGCTGGGCGGAGACCAGCGCCTCTTCCGAGTAATCGACCGGGCTGCGGTAGTGGCTGGAGAAGGTGAAGAAGCGGATGGCCTGCGGACGATGCTGCTTGAGCACATCCTTTATGGTGACGAAATTGCCCAGGCTCTTGCTCATCTTGACCCCGTCCAGCGTGAGCGAGCCAGTCAACAGCCAATAGCGGGCGAAGGGGGCGCCGAAGGCCGCTTCGGCCTGGGCAATCTCGCACTCGTTGTGCGGGAAGATGTTCTCGATGCCGCCGCCATGGATGTCGAACGTCTCACCCAGGTACTTGGTGGCCATGGCTGAGCATTCGACGTGCCAGCCAGGGTAACCCCAGCCCCAAGGCGAGGGCCAGCGCAAGATGTGGCCCGGCTCAGCCTTCTTCCACAGCGCGAAATCTTCCGGGTAGTGTTTCTCCTCGCGCACCGCTACGCGCGTTCCCTCTTCTTGTTCCTCAATTCGCCGCCCGGAAAGCTTGCCGTACTGCGGCCATGAACGCACGTCGAAGTAGACCGAGCCATTGACCTCGTAGGCGTGTCCGGCCTCCAACAAGCGTTTGGTCAGCTCGATCTGCTCGGGAATGTGACCCGAAGCGCGCGGCGAAATGTCTGGGCGCCCCACCCCGAGGGCATCCATGTCCTCAAAGTAAGAGCGCATGTAGCGCTCCACCAGTTCCATCGGTTCCAGTTTGGCGCGTGCCGCACCGCGCAGGATGCGGTCCTCCCCGGTATCCAGCAGGTGCCCGACGTCGGTGATGTTCTGAACGTAGCGCACTTGCAGCCCCAGGTGGCGAAAGTAGCGCACCATGGTGTCGAAGGAGATGTAGGTCTTGGCATGGCCGATGTGGGCATAGTCCTGGACGGTCGGACCGCACACATATATGTGCACCTGGCCCTCGACCAGCGGCACGAAGGGTTCCATCTTCCGCGTCAGGCTGTTGTAGACGACTAGTGCCATGAGGTCTCCCTGCGTGTGCGCCGGCCGGCGATGTGCGGCGTGACCGCTCCACCCCTCGCCGCCCCCCGCGGGCCGGTTAGTGCGCGTTGCCTGAGGCGACCGAACTGTCGACGCGAGCGAATATCATGCGCCCGGCCGTGGTCTGCAGCACCTTGGTGACGACGACTGGAATCGTGCGGTCGATGTGGCGACGGCCTTCGTCTACCACAACCATCGTGCCATCTTCAAGGTAACCCACGCCCTGGCCGGTTTCTTTGCCCTCCTGGATCACGCGCACCTCGATCGATTCGCCCGGGAGGAAGACCGCGCGCAACGCATTGGCGAGCTCATTCAGGTTGAGCACGGTGACACCTTGCAGTTCGGCCACGCGGTTCAAGTTGTAGTCGTTGGTGAGGATCGGACAGCGCAGTTGCTTGGCCAGGATGACCAGCTTCTCGTCGGCCGAGCGGACGTCTTCAACATCCAGGTCGGTGATGCGCAGTGGTGCGCGGCGATCCTTCTGTAGCCGGTTGAGGATATCGAGACCGCGCCGTCCCCGCTGGCGGCGCATGGCATCCGCCGAATCGGCAATGTATTGGAGTTCGTTGAGCACGAAACGCGGCACGAGCAGGGTCGCCTGCAAGAATCCGGTGGCCGCCACGTCGGCCACGCGCCCATCAATGATCACGCTCGTGTCGAGCAGGATGGTGTGCCCCTCCACACCCGCTGCGGGGCTCGCGCCCGAGAAACGCAGGCTGAGGAAGGCAAACACGTCGTTCTGGCGCAGGACGAAGAGCGCCACGCCGAAGTAGCCAAACAGGGCAGCGCTCACCAGCGGCAGGAAACTGGCGAAGGGCGGAGGCAGCAGCGAGAGCGGCAGCGACACGAGCGCCCCGACGATCAGCCCACCGATAAGGCCCATGAGCGCGGCGGCCAGGGTCTGTGCTGGCAGGCGGCTGAACAGCCGCCGCGCTCCGCGGATGGGGCGGGTGGTGAGGAACGGCGTCACCACCAGCCCGAGCAACGCTCCCACCAGGGCAAACACCATGGCCCACAGTTCGCGCGGGCCGGCCTCGGCCAAGACGGAGAGCGACACGCCGAGATACAGGCCGCCGATCGCAAAACCGACCATGCCGATCAGACGTGCAATGAAATCGGTGCTCATGAGTTCACTCCAAATGAATGAGGGCGGCCGGCGGGCCGCCCTCACGCGCACTCATCGGTTCATTCCCAGGGGTGCGAATCCCTCGCGACAGGCGCGAGGCGAGTTAACAACAACTTCTGGAATGACGATAGAGCGATGAGACCGGCCGCCGGGTGAGACCCAATATAATGAATGACGAAAACACACCCCAGCGTGCACCCATCATAGCATGAGCCCCCAAGAGTGTCAAAACTATGTTCCCAAACGGGGTACCCCAACCCACAAGGCAGTCTCCAGGCGATTCATTGGCCACCCACGAGCTAAGCAGGATTAGGCATTCCGGTCAGCCGCCGCCCTCAAAAAGACCGCTCAACCGAACCTTGGGGGCCTGTCAACATTAATTGCCGCTTCTCATATTGGGCACTACAGTATGACTGTGCTCCATAGCGAAACAGGCGCTGCCCGGATCCGCAGAAAAAACGCCCTCGAGCCGTTTTCGACCTTGAGCCTATCCCGTTTCCTGCAGGTGGGTGTTCGACCGGCGCCGCCATGAGGTGAGGTGGCGTGCACCGGTCCTTCATCAAAAGAGGCCCTCCGCCCATCACCGTCGCGCACCCGCCTTCTGCGCCACCTGTTGCGGCCTACGCAAGACCGCTGATCGCGCTGAGGCGCGCAATCCGTATGCTATACTTGCCAGCCGTTCGGAGGCCGCTGTGCGTTCATCGGGGTCGGTCATTCGTTGGTTTTCCATCGCCGCATTGCTCACCGCGGTCGCGCTGTCCTTTGTTGAGTTGGTGGCTTATAGCCGGCAGCGCGCGCGCTTCCCGCAAGGGTTGGAGGTGGCGGGCATCCAGGTCGGCGGGCTGACACCGGAAGAGGCTGGTCAACGCGTGGTGCAGGTGTATGGCGCCCCGCTGGAGATGCACTATCAAGAGAGCGTCTTCTTCGTCCCACCTTCGGCCATGGGATTCGCCCTCGATCTCGAAACGATGCTGGCCAGCGCCGACCTGTATCGCACAGAAGGGCCGTTCTGGCCCGGATTCTGGGAGTTCCTCTGGAAGCGGCCAGGTCAAAGCAGCACCGTCCCGCTCAAGGCGGAGTACTCGCCGACCCAACTGCGAGCCGTGCTTGAAGACATCGCCGCGCGCTACGATCAACCTGGGACGCCACCCCAGCCGATACCGGGCACGCCGAATTTCACCGGCGGGACCCCCGGGACGGTGCTCAACCAGCCCCAGGCAGAAGAACGAATGGCCAGCGCGCTGCGCTCGCCTTCCCAACGCCAAATCAACCTGCTGCTCAACTCCGGGCGCATCAGCACCCCGCCGCTTAACACGCTGCAAATCATGATCCAGCAGATTCTGCAGGTGGATGGGTTCGACGGCTTGCTCGATCTGTACTTGCTCGACCTACGCAACGCCAGCGAGTTGCACATGGTCACACTGGGCGGGGAGGACTTGCCGCGCGAGCCGGATGTGGCCTTCTCCGCCGCCAGCGTGGCCAAGATCGGCATTATGGTCGGCGTCTACCGCTACCTGGGATCGGATCTCGACCCCGAAGCCGCGCGCTGGCTGGAGGAAATGATCACCCTCTCGGGCAACGATCCCGCCGATTGGCTGATGGAGCGGATCGACGAGGTGCGCGGCCCGCTGCAGGTTAGCGAGATGCTGCGCCAACTCGGGCTGGAGAACACGTTTCTGGCGGGCTACTACCGGCCTGGTTCTCCGGTGCTGCGCACATTCACCACCCCCGCCAACCAGCGCAGCGACCTCAACACCCGCCCCGACGTGTACATCCAGACCACCCCGACCGACATCGGGTCGCTGCTGGCAGATATCTACCGCTGCACCCAGGGCGGCGGCACCTTGCAGGTCGTCTTCCCCGAGCAGTTTTCGCCCGAAGTGTGCGGCCGCATGCTGGACGTGCTCTCGCGCAACAAGATCGGGGTGCTGATCGAGGCCGGCGTGCCCGACGGAACCCGCGTCGCCCACAAGCATGGTTGGACCGAGGAGTCCCTGGGGCTGGGGGCGCTGAGCGATGCGGGGGTCGTATTCACCCCTGGCGGCGACTACGTCCTGGCGGTTTTCCTGTGGAAGGAGGGCGGCATGGTGTGGGAGCGAGATTCACGCCTGGTGGCCGACATTTCCCGGGCTACCTACAACTATTTCAATCTGCCTGTCGAGTAGCCCCCCAGGACTGTTGCACGTGAAACATCACCCATCTCGGCTCGCAGGCTGCGCGGCGGCCTGCCCGGCCTGCACCGGCGTTGTCCGGGCCCCCAGGCTGTGATACACTGCCGGCACTTCGCACCCCAGCCGGCCATGTTACGGTTGCGAAGGCCATCGGTTCGGTCTTGCCCAATCGCGTGATCGTCGTCACCCACATATTCTTCCCTAAGGAGGAGAATGTTCAGATCACCGCGCACTCCCTCAGGCTCGCGTGCATTCATCCTTGTGATCTCACTTCTGGCGTTGGCAGCCATAACCTGCAGCGTCGGCGGCAGCACAACCGGGGGCGACAGCCTTCAGGCGACCAACGATGCGTTGGTCGCGCAGCTTACCGCCCAGGCTGGCGGACAGCCGCTGCTGCCTGCCTCGACCCAGGAACCGGGCGCCACAACCGGCAACCCCGGCGCCTCCGGGTCTTCGTTTAGCGACAACTTCTCGCAGGACCAGGGCTTCTGGTCTGTCTTCGATGGCGTCGCCATCAGCGACAATCAGCTGCTGGTGGGGCCCTTCAAGGACTGCGCCGATATCGACGTGACCATCGCCCCAATGTGCTTCTCGGTCTGCACCCATTGCGGCATCCTCACCGACTACGACTTCACCGTGGACGGGCAGTGGATCAAGGGCCCGACCGACCGCTACATGGCGGTCATCCTGCGCTTCGACGACAAGAACGATAACAACATTCCCGATCGCGGGCAGGATTACTTCCTGGCCTTCGCCTGGACGGCTGCCCCGATCGACGGCGCCAACTTCTTCATCGTTGAGTTCATCCCGGTGAGCCGGACCGCTCCATGGCTTTTCAATTTCTCAGACGACGGCCCGTTCTTTGGCGGTGACACAATCAACACGCTGCGCTTCGTCTCTTCCCAAGATGGGCACCGGATCGACATCTATGGCGATGCCGGTATTCGCGCCGCGACACTGACCCTTGACAAGCCGATCATTGACGAGCGACTGCTGGAAAGCCGCCAGTTCTCCCTCACTCGCGACTCCCCACCTGTGACCTCCGGCAAGATCGGTCTGGGAGTCATCCAGCGCGGCGTGCAAGCGGCCTTCTCCAACTTCTCGATCACCATCCCCTAGAGTGCATCACGCCCAAAAGCAACGAGCCGCTTACGTGAGCGGCTCGTTTGCGTTATCATCGCGACGATGAACTCATTGCCCCCGGTCTGCGACTACGAAGGCTCTCGCTATCAAGAGGAGTTCTGGGAGCGCGGCCAGCGCGTCTACGAGGACGCCTGTGAAGCGCAAACGCTGCGCAGGCTGCTGCCGCGCGGCGGTCGGCTGCTGCTCGAGCTGGGCGCCGGGGCGGGGCGCAACACGTCCCGCTACACCGGCTACGATCGGATCCTCCTGCTCGACTACTCGCGCACCCAACTCGCCCAGGCGCGCCAGCGTCTCGGCGATGAGCCGCGCTACGCCTACGTCTCTGCGAATATCTACCGTCTGCCTTTCGTCGACGGGCTGTTCGACGGCGCCACGCTGATCCGCACGCTGCACCACCTGGCCCAGCCCGCCGTGGCGCTGATCGAAATCAGACGCGTGCTTGCCGAGAAGGCCATATTCCTGCTCGAGTACGCCAACAAACAAAACCTCAAAGCCATTGCACGCTACGCGCTCCGCCGTCAGACCTGGAGCCCATTCACCCTCGAGCCGATCGAATTTGCGCTGCTCAACTTCAATTTTCATCCACGAGCCGTGCGTGCCTGGCTTGCCCAGGCCCGGTTTCGCCTCGAACGGCAGGTCACCGTCTCGCACTTCCGCGTAGGATGGATGAAGCGCCTGCTGCCCACGCGCATGCTCGTCGCGCTCGATCGATTGGCAGGCACCACCGGTGGTCTCTGGCAGCTCTCGCCAAGCGTTTTTGCGCGCGCGCGTGCTATCGGCGCGTCGACAACGGCCAAGGGTTTCTTCCAATGTCCCGCGTGCGGGGGGTCAACCCTGGAGGAACTCGACCCAGTTCATGACCCGAGCGGCTTGCGCTGTTCCACCTGCCATCGGCTGTGGCCGCTGCGCAATGGGATCTACGACTTCAAGGAAGCGATCGAGGTCTGAGCCAGCACTTGCCACACGGCCTCGGCTGCATCCACGGCGGCCGTCGGGCGAGCGATGCGCCGACAAGTGTCGGCGTAGCGCGCCAATTCCTCGGGCGACTCCAGCCAATGGGCAACGGCCTGGGCCGCGTTGCGCGGGCCGGGCGCCCACACCCCCGCACCCTCGTCTTGCACGTACTGAACGTTGCCCTCTTCTTGACCCGGCAAGCGGCTGTAAAGCACCATCGGCAATCCGGCGTTGAGCGCCTCGCTGATGGTGCCAGGTCCTGCCTTCGTCACCAGGATGTCGGCGGCGCGCATCATGGCGGGCATCTCGTTCACGAATCCGTAAATGTGTGTAGGAATCTCCCACGGCACTGCTTCTAGGCGCGCTCGAAGTCTAACATTTCTTCCTGCCACCACCACTATGCTGCAATTTTTGTTGCTTTCGGCAATGGCACGTGCGGTCGTGAAGATCGGGCCCATTCCTTCGCCGCCACCGACCAGCAGTACCGTTGGCACGTCATTCGTCCAACCCAACTCCCTCCGCAACTCGGCCTTGTCCCCCGCCGGTGCACAGAAGCGCTTGCTCACTGGAAGGCCAACCACCCGCATCCGATCCGCCTGCATCCCGAAGCGCAACCCGCGCCGGAGTGCTTCCTCGGTTGGAACCAGGCACAAATCGGTCCTGCGGTGGTACCACAGCGCATGGGTCGAAACGAGATCGGTGACTTGGGTGATGAATGGCGGCCGCCGTCTGCCGAGCGCGCGCAACACCGGCGCGTTGAACAGCGGATGGAAATTGACCACCAGGTCCGCAGGATGCTCGCGTACCAACTGGCGCGCGGCATTGCGAACCCACGGCCAAAAGGTGGCCGTGATGGCCCGCGCCCGGCTGTGTCCGTCGCTGGCCTTGTAGCCCAACTCCCACGCCTGCGGCCAGCGGACAAGGCGCGGATACCACTTGGGCATCCGGTTCAGCGGGTAGGGAGCATAGGCGACGAAGACATCCACCATATCCATCGCTGCCTGCCCCGGATGGGCGTCTTCAAGCGCTTCGACAACGGCTTCGGCCGCGCTGCGGTGCCCGCCGCCGGTATCCGAGAAGAGAACCAGAATGCGAGGAAATCCGCTATGAGGCTGTGGGTTCATGCGAACCTCGGTCTGCCCCGTGCTTCATGCGCTTGGCGAGATCGCGACGCGACAAGAGGATGCGACGCCCACAGCCGCGACAGGTCAAACCAATATCCGCCCCCAAGCGGACCACATTCCACTCACTGCTGCCGCACGGATGCGGTTTGCGCATCCGCACGACGTCGCCGAGCGCCAGATCTGGCAGCATGCCGTGGATTATACAGTCGCCCGGAGGCAGCGTGGTAGAATTAGCCAGCGAGGTTCGCGACTTCATCATGCGCTGCACTGCCGGCCCTCTCCGCGCGTTCTCCTCGGGCACTCCTCGGTCTTCTCAATCGCAGCGTGGGCGGCAGAAGCGCACCAGGAGCAATAGTCATGGACAAGGAACGAGGCTCCTTCACCGTTAAGAAGGGGCTGGCACAAATGCTCAAGGGCGGCGTGATCATGGACGTGGTCACGCCCGATCACGCCCGCATCGCGGAAGAGGCAGGGGCCTGCGCGGTGATGGCGCTCGAACGCGTGCCGGCCGACATTCGCGCCCAGGGCGGGGTGGCGCGCATGAGCGACCCGGGTCTCATCCAGCACATCATGGAAACCGTCACCATTCCG